>NZ_CZQA01000001.1:1200000-1804237 GCF_001458735.1 Candidatus Nitrospira nitrosa | reverse complement strand
GCGTGTTTCGGGAAATAATCGCGTAATAAGCCGTTGGTGTTCTCATTCGTCCCACGTTCCCATGCCGCATAGGGAGCGGCAAAGTACACCTGGAGCCCCAGGGTCCGTTGAAGACAGCGAAACGACGCCCATTCACTCCCGTTATCCACGGTGAGGGTCCGCCGTACATGCGCTGGAAGCGGGTGCAGAAGTTTCCGCGTGGCCACCGTGACCTCTGTAGCAGTCCGGCGTGACACCTTGGCCGCCAGAAGAAAGCGACTGCGCCGGTCCACGTGCGTAGCCACGAAGCCGCGCTGGCCTCGACCGACCACGAGATCCCCTTCCCAATCTCCCAGGCGTCCTCGGCGTTGTGCAATGGCCGGTCGCTCGGCGAGAGACACGCGGCCCACTCCCGTAGCGTTTCCGACGCCGACAATGGTGGCGGAGGTACCGCGACCAAGATCCTCCCGTGCGGTGATCAGCTGCCAACCATGTATAGATCGTTTGATGGCTGATCCGCATCTGAGTGGCGTGGGGATAGTCAACCCGCACACGGTGAGCAATCTGTTCGGGCGACCAGCGGCACTGCAGCTTCTCTTGGACATAAGTTGCCAGCATACCACTCGTCAGATGTGACCGCCGAATGTTACGGCGACGGCGCTGCGCATCGCAATGGGCCCAGTACCCAGCATAGGCTCCACTTCCATCACCGTTCCGTCGCAGTTCCCGGCTGATGGTACTCGGCGCTCGCCCGAGCTGGGCTGCAATGGACCGAATAGACCAGCCAAGCATTCGCATCGGGGCCATCATTGACCGTTCTTCCAAGGTGAGGTGCTGATAGGGCATGGCAGACTCCTCGTTGCTGGAGGTGAAATGTCTGCCCCACTCTATCGAACCGCACCACCCAAATCTCTTCGTCGCGACCTGCGTTGCACTTCAAATTAGAATTCATCCAAGCAAACACTTTGCTGTCTTGATCAGATGCTAGGCAGGACGAATGATCCGCACCGCCACATCCTGTTCAATTCGTCCCAGCGTGGACACCTTTCCACCTCGTTCTTTGTGAACAACCTTTTCAATCTGCACGAGGGCTCCCCGATGCCATTGGTCGAATGCTTGGTTTTGATTAGAGGCAAGACGATCCTGACGACCGACTTCTTGTCGCCCTTGTTCATTGCACAGCCAAGCCCTTTTTTCACCCTTCATTTCTCGCAACTCGCTCACCACCCGATAGACGTCCGGCCCCCGCTCGACAATGGTCTTGCCGTCTTTGCGTAGCAATAGATACGAAAACTTCAACGCATCCTTAATGAAGCCGACTTGTTCGTCGATTTCCTGAATGACAGCCGGTGGGTCCCATATCCGTTCTTCATGGCACCAATCATGTGGATTAATCAGGGCCGGGCAGTCGTTTTCATGCAGGCAAGGGCTATAAACGTTGCAGCGCTTCTCTTGGAGCAATCGGTCACGCACGTGAAGTAACCCTCTGGACGTTTCGCGTAGAGCCGGCTCGACGATCATGACGGTACCGTGCGGGCTGAGTAATGATACGCATTCGGTGACCAGGCCAGAACGCATCTCGATTGGGTCTTTTGCATCTGCATATATCTCGTTCAAACAATTGGCGATAATAATAAGGTCAAAGTGTCCCAGCTGTTTAACCCGTTCGAGCCAGGCTCCTCCCTCAAGATCCCCTTCATAGGCTTGCAACCGTGCAGTTCCAACACCAGCTGCCTGACAGTATCGATCCCACAACTGTCGGGCTTGGCTAAGAGCTGCATTGGAACCATCGACAGCAGTCACGGACAGGGCATACGGCAATGCCTGCTGTTGCCACCAATCAAGGGCTGCCAAGGCTCCGGTACCAGGGCCTGAACCAAGGTCCAATACTGAAAAACTCTCGCCCTCTTCACGCGTAGGCATCTCATTCAGTAACAACTGTATCTTGGCAAGATTGACCGGCAGGAAATACTGGAGATAGGCCCTACCTAACTGGCTATTATCAAGATACGAGACACGGAGACGATCCCGTTCTTTGGTGAAGATTCTCGACAGCTCGCTTACCGCCTGAACCAACTGCACAGTCGAACCGCTCGCTCCCTCAACGGAGGCCTGGATGGCATCAAGAAGCCTTTGTGAGACCGGAACGTTGAGGCGTTGCATAGCTGTAGTGTATGCTCAAGGCATTAGGGAGGACAACCATGACAGACGATATTCTGAAGGCCTATAAAGACGTCGAATCGGCAGTGGAACGCTATATCCGACTCCTACACGACCACGTCGCCATGCTCCAAAATATTGAGCCCCCAGGCTCCGACAAGGTCGTTCGGCTGACGGCCGGGTCCAAAGCTATGACGGACAGTGCTGGGATCTATCTGTCCTACGCCAAATATGTCGCCTACGGGATGCCTGCCAGCGAGGAAATGGTGGAAGACGAGATACAGGGATAGGTTGTGCGTTATATCTCGTAAATCGTGGTTCGCCGACAGTTCACGTCTTACGGATCACGAAAAACTCGCCACATCACAACAAAAGAGCCTGCCCGGTTTCCCGGACAGGCTCTTTTCATTTCATAATAACGCGCTGCCTAGATGCTGCGCATAAACTGGGCAACTTCGTCTGGATTGACGGCACCACCCATGACCTGCGACATCGCGACGTTCGTGGACTTCTTACCAGTCATACCAGACTCGACTTCATCCACGATCAACTCGACCGGCATCGATTGCCCACCGTAAACACGAGGGCCGCCGATGATTTTCGCGTTAGAGAAACCATAAATGGCAGTCGCCACTTCCTTAGCCAGCCAACCGACGTAGTTGAATTCTGGAACCACAATCAGCTTGGCCTTCGCGCACAACTGGCGGAGCTCCTTCGTCGGAAACGGGCGGAGTGAGCGGACCTTGATTAATCCCACCTTCATCCCCTTATCCTTACAGAGCCGCACGGCCTCACGCGATTGCGCTGCTGCGCTGCCGGACGCAATGATGATCACTTCGGCATCATCGACGTTTTCCGCAGTCAGTAAGCCGCCCATGTACTGATTGATATACTTACGTGACCGTTCGACAGCCGCCCACACCTCTTGCTGCCAGACCGCATGAATGTTGTAAGCCATGAAGTTCGACTTCTGAACTGGGGCGTCACGGGACAGACGAGCGGGAGGATTCTCCGCATCGAGCACCGGCACGGCACCGCGCCAGGCCTCACGTGGCGGTAACTTGATACCACGATCTTGCATGCGCACGTAGCCACGTGCGTGTGTTACAAAGAACCCATCGCAGCACACCCCCACCGGCAAGGTCACATCGTTTTTCTCACTGATCGTGAAGCCTGCCAGCGTGAAGTCGAACATGTCCTGTTGATTCTCGGCATGGAACACGATCATTCCACAATTCAGGAGATAGGCGACTTCGATATTGTCCGGCTGAATTGCAAGCGGCGCATTGACGACGCGACAGGTGAACATGGCAACTACCGGTAGCCGGTGGCCTGGCCATGACGCAATACCTTCCAATCCCCGCAACGTACCGGGTCCCGCAGTAGCCGTATAGCATCGAACCCCGGCGCGAGAGCCGCCGGCGATGGCCGCCATGACACCGACTTCTTCTTCACCACGATAATACTCTTTCACATACCCTTCGCCGTAGAGCACTCCGACCAGCTGCATGGTTTCACTCTGAGGTGTGATCGGATAAGCAATGGCTAAATCCACGTTTGACCGGCGAATAGCCTCCTTGGCCGCTTCGCTGCCCGTGATAAATTCCTTCGTGCGCGGTGCCTCAAGAAACATGTATTCGGGAGTCACCACTTTCTGTCGTTTTGCTTCACCATGCGGATCTTGTTTTTTAGCGCTCGTCGGAGCCGCCACGCTGGTGATCGGATCGCCCTGGGGATTGCTCTTCACTTCGGTTTCGCTCATATTCGCACCTCTCTATATGGACGGTGAGCTACTCGCTCAGCCTATCCTTCTCGCTTCATCTGGTCCGCAGAATGGCCGAACATCGCTGCGCTGCCCGCTCCACCAGGAGTCGGAGCAAACGCCATTGGATTGGTATGGGTCTTACCGCCATGAACCTTGGATTGCGTACCGGTAAAACGGACATTCTCTCCGCTCTCCGGCAACTTAATACCCATCTGCTCGCGGACACGCTTGAAAATCTGTGCAACACGCTTGATCTTCAGAGTATCGGAGTCCCGAATCGTGAGCATGGCATCCTCATGGCCTTGTTCGGCGCAGATTGCCATAGTGCAGCAATTGGTGCCAGCCCGGATCATCTTGAGCGTGAGATTGGCATAATGGCAATGCACGCCGATGAAGATACAGGCCTCGATCTTGTTGCCCCAAATCGTGAGATTGGGGTGATTCGGATTGATGACTTCTTCCGGATCGATCTTTGGATACTTCGGACGATAGTCCGGCATCGGAATAATCATAACTTCAGGGATCTGCGCGGCGATTTCCAATGTTGCCTTTGCTTTTTCTACCGCGTGATCATTCCAGGCCCACAAGAGCAGGGGACCAGGGAAAATTGTCGCATTCGGGCTCGTCAGCATCTTGCGAGCCATTTCTTCAATGACAACTTCCTCGTTTGGCTCCAGAAGGCCATAGTACAACCCCTGCCCTGGATCTGGCAGGTCGACACCTAACTGAGCCGCAGACGGTGGATGGAATCCAGCCGGACCCGGCACGATGATTCGCTCTCTCGTATCTTGTGTGATTGCCACGCCTGATTCCCTTTCCTTACCCGACAACCGGACTTGCTAACACCGCCGTGGTGCTCTTTTCTCCATACGTAACATTGTCCGTTAATGCCGCCTTCGGCAGTTGGTCGATCATGATCATCTTGATGGCATTATTTTTGGCCATAGTGTCGCAGACCCACACACATTGCGCACATCCTTTACACCGGTCGACCGCGACATACGCGGATCCATACTTGAACCCTTGATCTTTACCCATCTCGTCGCTGTAGAGGATGGTGTTGGCTTCCGGACAGTACTGCGTACAGAGCTTACAACTCTTCGCGGCACAAATTTCAACACTGATATCGGCTACGAGGTACATGGAAACTCCTTTATAACCGGTTACGCGGTGGCTGCTGCAACAGGCTCGTCCACCCGTTTGACATCGGCCGCAGCCCAACCATGATCAACAGCGTAGTTCCATCCGGCTCGCATGACGGCAACGTTTTTCTCGATCAGCTCTTGCTTCTTCTTGAACTTCCGTTCGACGACACTGTCGAGGGCGGCCGTACCACCGGACACGACGAAGCCTTTCCCTAGGAACCGATCCTTCACGGCCTGATCCAGTCCCGCCATGGTCGTCAACCCTGTAATCGCCCCGATACAGCCCATCAGCGCCATATTGGTCGCGAGGTCCATTCCAGCCACTTCCAACGAGATCTTCGTGGCTGGGAAGTAATACAGTTTTGCACGCCGCTCTTTCAGCTCAGCCGCTTGATCTCGATGGAGATTCATCGGCCCATCATTATTGATCAGGGCAATCCCATCTTCTTTCAAGCCGAAGTAGAACGGCATCGTGTATGACTTGCCGTGGGTAATGACTTGAGGGTGAAAGATGATGATGATGTGCGGGAAGGTGATTTCGCCGATCTCATAGATCGGTTCATCTGAAACTCGCACATAGCTTTCGACCGGCGCCATTCGCTTTTCCGACCCATAGAACGGCACGATTGTGCTTTCACCACCGGCATTGATGACGGCCGTGCTCAGAATATGCGATCCGGTCACGACGCCCTGTCCGCCGACACCTGCCATTCGAATATTGAAGCGCTTTGCCATCGTGGACTCTCCTTCGTTCGCTTAGGCCTTGTTAGGAATTGCAGCAGCCGGCTTGGCAAGAAATTCCTTGTAGCCATAGCGCTCAGTGAGGTACTGCTTCGCTTCTTCACTGACATACTCCGTGAACTGATATCGATCATTTTCAACCGTTTTCGCATCTTCCATGACCTTGTCGGTTGGAATGGCATACTCAATGTTGCACGATGTGTATGCTTGAATATAGGTCGATCCCACTTCGCGTGCGATCAGCACGGCTTTCTTGATGACGCTTTCCACACGACGTGGATTATTCGGCACCACAGTGGCCACATAGGCACAACCCGCGACCTTCGCCATCTGCAGCATATCCATCTTCTCAAACTTCTTCCCGAGAGGGGCCATCTTCAACACCGCACCGCGGTTGGTCATACCGCTCTCTTGGCCACCGGTATTTCCATAGACTTCATTGTCCAACATGATGGTCGTAAATCGTTCCTTGCGGAACCACGAATGGAGCACCTGCTGGAATCCGATGTCGGCTGTTCCTCCGTCGCCGGCCATCACGACCACATCTTTAGGCTTGTCGCCGAAGCGAAGGCGGAGGCCACGTGAAAGGCCGCTCGCCACTCCGTTTTGATCTCCGTAGTTACCATAGACAAAGGGGATCGCAGCTTGTGAAATAGCGAGACGACCACAACCGGCGGTCCCGACGGTAATCGTGTCTTCCGGATTGGGGAACGCCACCATGGCCAGGCGAATGAAGAGAGTCATCGCGCAACCCGCACACATGGGATGCTCTTCGAGGACTTCCTTGAAACTACCCACCTGTGAAACCGAGACCTTCTTTCCAAACGGTCCATGCTCTACCAAATCTCGATATTCCTTCGGCATAAACTTTTCAAATCCGTTGGAGAACTTGACATAATCAAGGCTCATTAGGCACCTCCCTTATATCGTTGGCAACGGCATACCGTTGCGCATATTTTCGCCACGCTACCGACACCATGACTCACGAAAGAAAGCTTGAGGACTTGAGGGTTTGAACTATTCGGCACGCCCTAACCGAACCACCAACCCTTGGGCATCCTAGCAAAGCTGAAAAAAGACTGTCAATGTTTGTACGGCCTTTTCTCTGCACAGCCGGTTACTCCACCGGCCTGCAGGCTGCCACAAATCCCCAAGGATAGTATAACGTCACGAAAATCAACGCAACTTCAAAGAGGGCCCAAGGTTTTCAAAAGAAGACCTAGGCCCGACGGTCGGACGTAGGCCATTTGCCCCAAGTGATGGAACTGGTTGCTGAGAGATTGCTTGGCTTATGCATGGCAATTCCTGTTTAGAGATTGCCGATCTACCACAATCTGTTTACACTGCGGTGTATGGCACTGCGAGTACTAATCCCCGGCGAAGACGAGGCTGGGACTCATGTTGGTGGAGTGCATAAGCGCCCCCCGATTCCTGATAACACACTTAAGGCCGAGTGCCCTAAATTCATGGCACATGGTCCCTGCGGAGGAGTCCGAAAAGGTGGACTGTGCGAGGTCTACCCTGAGATGAAGTGTCCATGGGTCTCCCTGTACCTCGAACTGGAAAAGATCGGTCAGACTGAATGGATGAAACAAGTGTAGTGAGGCGTGAAACGTGAAACGTGAAACAGTCGCAAGAAAACCTAAGGCCACCAAGCTCGGCTACAATGAGCGGCATGCCAAAAGCGGCATCACCGCCCCCTTGCCCGAGATTGAAACCTTCCCCAATCAGTATGAGGGGTATGAAATTACCATCGAAATTCCAGAGTATACGGCGATCTGCCCTAAAACAAATTTGCCGGATTTCGGCACGATCACGCTGCACTACATGCCGGATAAAGAGTGCCTTGAACTCAAGGCACTCAAAATGTACATCCACGCGTACCGGAATCTCGGGATTTTCTATGAGAACGCCGTGAACCGCATCCTCCAGGATATCGTCAAATCCTGTCGACCTGTGTGGGCAACAGTGACTGGTACTTTCACGGCACGAGGCGGGCTTTCCAGCAAAATTGAAGCCCGATATCCGCAGACTCGGAAAGCCTAGCTTCCCCAAGGACTCCCCTCTGCTCATGGCTGGTCGCCTTCGGAGCATTGCTGGCCTGGCGGGAACCTTCCCGTCCACATCCCCATATCGTCTTCCCTGGCTCTGGTTAGCAGAACATATCGGTCGCTGGAGAGCGGACTGGTGCAGGCCCACATCCCAAAGCAATGCAGTGTGCATTGCAGAGACACACCATCGGATGCCGTTGACCCGCTTGGCATATTGGAAAATGCTCGCATTTCTTTAGGAGATGGTGTCTCATCTTATATGAGTACGGCACACGCGACGTTCGTGCGGGAAAGGACACCCCGGGTCCGAACGTGTGGAGCGTTGACTAGACCTCTCATCTAGCGATCAGCCATGTCGTTGTTCAGTCACCTTCGTGCCCTCTGGCGGCAAGACATTCGTCTGCGCACCATAGTTACACTCTCATTACTCTTGGGAATCATTTTACTCGTCGCCACCGCATGGCGATTGGACGAGATCAGGACCTCGCTCGAAGAAGCCACACGATCCCATGCCCACACCATCGGACGTACGTTCACGATATTGAGAGCCGTCGCCCCTAACGAGAACCTGCACCTGCTTCAATCGGTCTTGGATAGCTATCACGATGATCCAGACATTGCCCGCGTGGATCTGTTGGATGTCGACCGGATGATCATTGCCTCCACTGAACCGGGACGGGTCGGACACACCGTGACCGATTCCCACACGACTCAGGCACGGGAACAGGGAAGCGAAATTATTGGATACGATACCTTATCCCATGAATCCCACTTCCTCGTGGCCGTCGAGCCGCTTCGAAATGGACAGCTGATTACGGGATGGGTTCGCATCGAGTTTCCCCTCGCCAAGATGCAGCGGCAAGTGACTCTTGCAACACAGGGATCAATTCTGACCGGGGTCTTCTTGATCGGATCGACTGTACTCCTCGCTCTATTCAGCATGCATCGCATCTCCGCCCTCTTTCGCGATACAGCTACCCGATTGCAAACGACATTGACCTCGCTCACCCAGCAATTTCCTGACTTGAAACCTTCGATCGAAGCCCCTGGAACGGATCCCACGTTCACCCTTCCATCTCAATGCGGAGAAATCGAGCGAACGGTCGCACTCATCAACCATACCCTTGGGCTTTTGACCAGGCAGACTGACTTGATACAGACATTCACGTCTTGGCTCGGGAATGCCGTCACAAGTCAGACGTCGCAACTAAACGATACCGTCGACGATCTAAAGCGGGAAACTGCAGAACGAGCTCAGGCAGAATTGACTCTCCGGGAGAATGAAACGAAATATCGTGGGATTTTTGAATCATCACGGGATGCCATCATGCTCTTATTTCCACCGGAGTGGAAATTCACAGCCTGTAATCCCGCAACCGTTGATCTCTTTGGCGCAGATAGTGCCGAGCACTTCACCTCACTAGGCCCCTGGGATGTCTCCCCGCCTGTTCAAGCAGACGGCGAACTCTCTACCAGCAAAGCGCCCACGGTAATCCAGAGAGCTATGCAAGAGGGGTCCCACTATTTTGAATGGATGCACCGGCGTATCAACGGCCCAGCGTTTCCTGCCACCGTGCTCCTGACACGGATTACCCTCCAGGGAAAGACAGGCTTACAGGCAACCGTACGAGACATCAGCGAACAAAAACGTGCCGAACAAGCGCTTCGCGACTTGTCGGAGTTTCAGAAGGCAATCCTAGACAATGCCGGGCACGCCATCATATCAGCGACCCCAGATGGAATCATCCGTGTGTTCAATCCTGCCGCCGAACAGCTCTTAGGCTATTCGGCCGACGAATTGGTTGGGAAATTGACACCTGCAGTTTTCCACGATCCCCAGGAAGTGGTGGCACGTGCCCAGGCCTTTTCCGCAGAGCTTGGTATCGACTTGGAGCCCGGCTTTAACGTCTTCGTCGAAAAATGTCGTCGAGACCTTCCCAATACCCACGAGTGGACCTACATCAGAAAGGACGGCAGTCGACTTACCGTCCTCCTGACGATTACCGCGCTACGCAATCCGGAAGGGACGATCACGAGTTTCCTGGGTGTCGCCTCGGACATTACGACGCTCAAGGTTGTTCAACAAGAATTGACGCTTGCGAAAGATGCCGCCGAAGCGGCCAGTGTCGCAAAGTCTCAATTCCTGGCCAATATGAGCCATGAAATCCGTACCCCCATGAACGGAGTTCTCGGCATGACCGAACTGCTCCTGGCGACTCCTCTCACTGAGAAACAACGCCATATGGCTCATACCGTGCAACAATCTGCTGCCTCATTACTCACAATCATCAATGACATTCTGGATTACTCAAAGATCGAGGCCGGGAAGCTCCAGCTTGAGCACACCGATATCGACCTCTCTCACCTCCTTGATGATGCAGTCAAGCTTTTTTCAGAAGCCGCTCGCCAAAAGGGGCTTTCCCTATCCGCCACAGTAACGCCGACCATTCCCACGGTGCTCCGGGGAGATCCGACACGACTCAGGCAAATCCTACTGAATCTGATCGGAAACTCCATTAAATTTACCGCCACCGGATCAATCGCCGTGATCGCAGACTGCCTCAAGCGTGATCCGGAACAGATCCTGCTTCGTGTCACGGTTCGTGATACCGGTATCGGCATCCCATGTGAATCCCAGGCCCACGTTTTCGACGCATTTGCCCAAGCAGACGGATCGACGACCCGCAAGTTTGGAGGAACGGGTCTCGGTCTCACAATCGTCAAACAGCTTGTTCACCTGATGGGAGGAACCGTTGATCTCGAAAGCACACCCGGTCTCGGCTCGACGTTCGGGTTTACCGTTCCGCTGGAGGTTGGTCCGGAGAAGAAAATGTCATCCGTCCTAGCAGCGCTTCAACAGGCTCCAGCCACTCTCCACGGAACAGTCTTGCTCGCAGAAGACAATGTCGTGAACCGTGAAATCGCCGTGGCGATGCTGGAGTTGTTGGGATGTACGGTGGATATTGCTGAAGACGGACAGGAAGTGCTCGATGCAGTCAACGCCCGACCCTACGATTTGATTCTCATGGATTGCCAGATGCCGAACCTTGATGGCTTGAACGCTTCGCGGTTGATTCGCGAACGAGAAAGCCGCCGCCCCCATCGCCGCCATCTCCCCATTGTCGCGCTCACAGCCAATGCGATGGAAGGCGATCGAGAACAGTGCCTGGCGGCCGGGATGGATGGATACCTGGCCAAACCTTTTACCTTCGATCAGCTGCATCACGCATTGGCGCCCTGGTTGGAAAACGCGGCTTGACACGCGCGGCATACCGTGAAGCTTCACGACTGAAAACGACCAGAATTCCGCAGCAAAGTGCTTGCACCGTCAGACACGCCGCGGTACCCTCAGGACGACTCATGGCCACCTACGCGATCGGTGATGTGCAGGGTTGTTACGAGCCCTTGCAACGTCTCCTCCAGCACATTCGATTTGATTCTTCCAGGGATCGCCTCTGGTTTGTCGGCGATCTGGTCAACCGTGGCCCCGATTCACTGAGTGTCCTCCGCTTGATCAAACAACTTGGAGAGAGAGCGGTTGCCGTCTTGGGCAACCATGACCTATTCCTTTTGTCTGTGGCCGAGAATATTGTCAGGCTTCGCCCCGAGGACACCCTGCAACCCATCCTTGACGCACCCGATCGCGACGAGCTCCTCACATGGCTACGGCACCAGCACCTGCTCTATCGCGAAGGCTCTTTTACGATGGTCCATGCGGGTTTGCTCCCGCAATGGACAGTCGATGACGCGGAGAAACTGGCGCGTGAGGTTGAGACCGGCTTACAGGGCCCTTTCTACCGAGATATTCTCAAAGCCTTGTATCCCAGCAAACACCTTCAATGGTCGTCAGGCTTGACTGGCCTGACCCGCCTCGCGACCATCATCAAGGTCTTGACACGACTCCGAGCCTGTTCACCTGATGGTCGTATGGAGTCGGCATATAACGGATCTCCAGACCATATCCCCTCTGGATACTTTCCTTGGTTTACGATCGAGAACCGGAAGCATCTCGACACAACGATTGTCTGCGGTCACTGGGCTGCCTTAGGGCTTCACCGCGAAGACCATCTTCTCTCGATCGATAGTGGTTGCGTGTGGGGAAGGGAGCTCACTGCCGTATGCCTGGAAGACCAGAGCTTTTTCCAGGTGCCATGCACTGCGGTAACCGGCCGAGACTAACTACCGGTCAATGATAGCTCTCCGAGTCGCTCGGAAATCTCCCCTGCTCGACTTCTTCTTTGTACCGGCTCAAGGCTTGGAGCGCGTCCGTTTTCAGATGCGCGTAGGTCTTCACGAATTTTGGGACGAAGGTATCGAAGAGACCGAGGAGATCGTAGAGCACAAGAACTTGGCCGTCACAATGCGGCCCAGCCCCAATCCCGATGGTGGAGATCGACAGCGCCTGAGTGACCCTTCTGGCAAGCTCAGCCGGGATCGCCTCCAACACAAGAGCAAATGCTCCAGCCGCTTCAAGCGCTCTTGCATCGTCCAGCAACTTGGCGGCTTGATCCTCCACCTTCCCTTGGACTTTATACCCACCGAGCGAATGAACGGATTGGGGCGTCATGCCCAGATGGCCCACGACGGGAATCCCCAGACTGGTTATCGCTTTGACCCGATCAGCCATGACGGCGCCGCCTTCGAGCTTGACCGCGGCGGCGCCGGCTTGGAGCAATCGGCCTGCGTTACGCACCGCTTCTTCGGTGCTGACTTGATAGGACATAAACGGCATATCACCGATGACCAGAGCGCGTGGCGCAGCGCCCGCCACTAGTTTGGTGTGGTAGAGCATGTCCTCCATCGTCACAGAAAGCGTATTGGCCTTTCCCTGCACGACCACACCGAGGGAATCTCCAACTAAGATGACCCGGATACCCGCTTGCTCGACGATGCCTGCAAACAACGCATCGTAGGCCGTGACGACGACGAGCTTCTTACGTTCTCGTTTATACTGCTGGACTTCGAGGATCGTCATCAGCCCAGTTCTGCCTTGGTGATGATCTCAGCCAATCGATGCGTGGCCTTGATCGCCATGAGGTGGACTCCATCACAATGGGGGCGAACCGCCTTGATTGATCGCACCGCAATATCGACCCCGACATCTTCAGACCGATCACCGGCGGCCTTGAGTTCATCAATCATCTCTTGCGGCACGGACATGCCTGGGATATTGGCATTCATGAATTCGGCCATCTTGTGATTCCGCAAGACGAGAATTCCCGCCAGCACCTTCACCTTGAATGGCTGAACCTGTTTCATAAAGCTGGCAAAGACATCAGGGTTATAGACCGCTTGGGTCTGGAAAAACTGGGCACCGGCTTTCACTTTCACTTCAAATTTTGCCAATACCGGCCCGACGAGATCGGCCTCCGGTGTGACGGCTGCCCCGATGGTGAACGCCGTGGACCCGTCCAGCTTGTTACCCATCATATCTTTACCATTATTCAGGCCTTGCACCAGCTGCATGACTTGGACCGAATCAAGGTCATAGACCGGCTTGGCTTCTTTGTGGTCTCCCACCGTGGGATAATCGCCCGTGAGGCACAAAATGTTTCTGATCCCCAGCATGTGGGCGCCCATCAGATCCGATTGCATGGCAATCCGATTGCGGTCACGACAGGTCAGTTGCATCACAGGATCATGTCCCAACTCATACAGTAAGCGACAGACTGGAAGCGAGCCGGCTCGAACGACTGCGGCGGTGTTGTCGGTAATATTCACGCCGTGGACACGCCCCACCAGCTGTTTGGCATTCTCGAGGACTGCGGAGATATTCGTCCCTTTGGGAGGGTTATACTCAACGGTGACGGCGAAGGTCCCGCGATTCAGGACATCGATCAAACGCTGCGGCTCTCGGCTCATGCTCGCCCTCTCATTTCAGTCCTGCGGATCGTTTCGCGGACTCGACCGTATTCTCCAACAACATGGCAATTGTCATGGGACCCACACCCCCAGGTACGGGACTGATCCAGCCAGCCTTTTGCTTCACTGGCTCAAAATCCACATCGCCGCACAGCTTTCCCTCCGGCGTCTTGTTCGTGCCCACATCGATGACCACTGCTCCTTCGCGCACCATGTCCGCCGTCACAAACTTCGCTTTCCCGATCGCGACGAGCAACAAGTCGGCTTCGCGGCAGACCGCTGGGAGATCCTTCGTTTTTGAATGACAAATAGTGACGGTCGCGTTCCGCTGCAGCAACATCAGCGCCAGCGGCTTCCCCACAATGTTGCTCCGTCCGACGACAACCGCCCGTTTTCCCTCAATGGTCACCCCTGCAGACTCAATCATCTTAATCACACCCTTGGGTGTACAAGCTTCAAACACGGGATGTCCCTCTACCAGTCGACCGAAGTTGTAGGGATGAAACCCATCTGCATCCTTCAACGGAGAAACAGCTTCGAGAACCACTTTGCTGTCGATATGTTTGGGCAAGGGTAGCTGAACCAGGATGCCATGAATCTTGGGATCCGTATTCTTTTTTTCGATAAGCGCCAACAAGTCGGCCTGACTCGTAGAGGCTGGGAGCTTGTGGTCGTCAACATAGATGCCGGCCATTTCACAGGCCTTTTGTTTGTTCTTCACGTAGACATGTGACGCAGGATCATCGCCCACCAAGATGGTGGCAAGACCAGGCACGACACTCTTTTTCGCCAACAGCTCTGCCGATTCTTGTGCCAACCGATCACGGACCTGTTGCGCCAACGCTTTGCCATCAATCAATTGTGCGGCCACGATCTTCCTCCCTCTCGCAGGTAAGTCAGTAAATTTTCTGGCAACTTAGCAGGGGAATTTTATGCAAGTCAACGCCGGACGATGATGCGTGGGCGGGCAGGAGCACGTTCCATCCACGATATCCCTCATTGTCGTTTCTTGACAGCCTCGTTACCCCTTCGTTACGATGACCACAAGTCTAATCCTGGGATACCCCTCCGTTGCCCTTATCTTCCTCTCAACAACCCATCCTCGTTGCAGCACTGCTGGTAGGGCTTTCCCTCCCCAGTGAGGCAGCGCAAATCACCGGGTTGGAGACCCCCAATAGCTTTATCGGAGATCCCTCAGGGAAAGAATATTTTATCTCAAATATCAATGGAGAACCTGAGGCTCGTGATAATAACGGTTTCATTACAAAACTGAATACCGAAGGGAAGATTATCAGCCTCAAGTTTATTCAAGGCGGTGTGGCCGACATCGCTCTGCACGCCCCCAAGGGCATGGCCCTAGTCGGATCCATCCTCTACGTTGCCGATCTGGATCAACTGAAGGGTTTCGACAAGACCACCGGCAAGCTCCTGATCACTGTCTCCTGTTCGCCGCCGTCCCGATCACCGGTCTCCTTGACCGATGTGACGTCTTCACCTACCGGTCTGCTCTACGTATCCGATCAGAACGCCAACTCCATCTACCGCATCACTCCATCGGACAATTATCGGGTCGACCTCTTGATCCACGACGACCGACTCGCAGGCCCTGCAGGGCTCGCCGTCCACCCCACAACCCACCACCTCATTGCCGTGAGCTGGGACAAAGGGAAAATTCTGGAAATCACCCCTGACGGACAGTTGACCGAACTGGAGGCGAACGGATTTTTCACCAGTCGGTTCCAAAACCTGAGCGGCGTTGATTTTGATCAGTGGGGCAATATGTACGTGTCAGATCTCACCAAAGGGAAGATTTGGCGAATGACCAGAGACCACCGATTCCAAGTCATCGCAGAGTATCTCCTTGCTCCAGCCGACATCGGTATCGATCGTACGAACAATCTCATCTTGGTTCCCTATTACTATGTCCACGCGGCTGAAATGAATGGGCTGGAAACTCCGTCATCAGCTAAATCCAAAGGTGAGAAGCGTACCCTCGCCGACTATGGGTTCATTCCTCCCCCTCCAAAGACAACCCCAGAAGGGCCAACGAAATGAATGCCTGTGCGTATTGTCATGACCGCAAAGGGAAGCGCCCATGTCCCGCGCTAAGCAGTTCGATCTGCAGCCTCTGCTGCGGCGAACATCGTATCGCTCGAATCTCCTGCCCCGCTGATTGCAGCTATCTCGATACCGGAAGCGATTACCAACAGAAACGGCTCAGTGAGCAGTTCTTACCGGTCCGCCGAGAGTTCTATCGAGAACTCGACGAATCAGGGGGTCAGAAGGCCGTTGCCCTCTTTAATTTGATTGAAGTCATTACGTTTAGTTATTTTGAAGGACGGCGTGACGGACAAGATGCCGAAGTGATCACGGCGCTTCAGGCCCTCCGGCGCACACTCAGCCCCCTCCATATACCATCTGCTCCCATGCCGGTATTTGCAGAACACCTCCGAAAGGAATACGAAAGCTTCAAAAAGAAGAACCCTGAACAGATCGCCGATGTATCAGACGCGCCAGCAGTCTTGGATCGAATCGACAGGTTCGTCTCGACGTTTTCGGGTAAGGACTTTCAGTCCAGCCGATTTCTTGGAGGGCTAGTTGGCTACGTGAAAACACACCACCCTGAGATTGCGGAACACCTGAAGAAGAAGCACGAACCTGGACACATCTTTCTTCCGGGACAATCGTTCATGCCTGCTCCACGCCCTGACGAACACACCCACGGTCCCGGCTGCCACCATCAACACTAGCCTGCAGTAGTCATGAGCGCATCTACTGTCACCGCCGATATACTGCGCCGACTAGCCTGACCGCGAGTTTCCTGTGGCCAGGCTGGCAGGCTCGCCCGTCCCGGCCTCGACATACTATTCAAATATGCCTTGGTCTCTCAGTGCTCCGCGTGCCCACCTCACGTGGCGTCTTGGCGGTTTCGTCACGAAGCATCATGAATAATGCCGGCTAGGAATGTCTTGGACAATCTGTTCGGCAGTGCGCCAGGTTCGCCGACAATGCACCGAACCAAAGAATCCCCCTTCTTCACTGTACCCTGTGGAGGGATTGGGAACATCAGGTTGTGTCGGATGCAGTACATTACGTTAGAGATGGGATAGCAACCGTTCGGGGTTAGGCCCTGTGCTTCAGCAACGCGCTCGCCTGTCCTCGCGCATCTTCAGCGGAGCCACCCGAGGCTTGCCGGTGCAAGAGTTGTTCGATGTGCCCTGCCAACCGACGATCCGCATCGTTCGAGAGCGAGACGATCTGAACCCCAAATTCGTACGGTTCTGTCCATCGCACGACCGCTTGATCAATCTCGAGACCATCTTTTTGGTCAGGCAACCAGAGTTGAACCCGTATGATTGTTTGTGCAAGAGGGGCAGAAAGACACCGCACCCGAAACCCATTGAGTGAAATATCCCGCATAGCAGCGAGTCTCACACAATGGGGCATCAGATAACAGCAGGGGTACTCAGCCTCAAGCCGACGATACATCCGGCGCGTCACGATGGATGACATCCTCCCCCTCGTTTGATGATTCGAACAACCAGGGTTGAGGATACGTTCGAACTAGGTTGGGGGGAATCCTACAAAAGCTCCCCCCTCGGAAGGTGGAAACCTCAGGCAGGCACACGTGACAGGCTTACGTATACGGAAGCCCTAAAAGGCTGCACCGTCACGCACAAGGGCCAGAACACCCGCGATGAGACTCACGAGCAGCCGTAATACTACTCCACAATGGTCACGGTCATTTCTACACGTTCCCGTGGATTATCACGTTCGTCACGTGGCATATTCACGATCTTATCAGCCACACCAATACCTTTCGTCACTTCTCCAAACACCGAGTATTTACGATCAAGAAATCGAGAATCCTCTACCACGATGAAAAACTGAGACCCCGCAGAGTCCGGATCCGCGGCCCGAGCCATCGAGAGGATGCCACGCTTATGCGGGATGTCACTGAACTCGGCTTTCACCGTATGACCGGGACCACCCTGGCCATAGGTGTCTTTTTTGAGAGAATCCTTTGTATTCGGATCTCCGCCTTGGATCATGAATCCTGGAATCACGCGATGAAAAATTGTCCCATTGTAGAAACCCGCTTTGGCCAACTGGATAAAATTCTCCACATGCTTGGGCGCCACATCCGGATAGAACTTGATTTCGAGGTCGCCGAATTTTGTCTTAATAATGGCCCGTGCACTCTTCGGAGCATCCGTCTTTGAATTGGGCGTGTTGTCCGCTGCAGGCAGCAACCCGATTCCTGAGACCAACAACATCAGACCGATCAGTCCCCCCGCCAGTATCCGCCATCTAGTTTGCTTCAACATCACCGTCCTCCCATACTCTTCCAATCACCATGGCCCGACATTGTAGCAGTTCCGATTTCCAACGAAATGCTATCTCAATGCTCCCTCTTCCCCAGCGCGTGCTGCGCGGCCTCCTGTTCCGCTTCTTTCTTACTATTTCCCCGTCCAACCCCTACCACTTTCTGATTCACTTGCACTTCCACCTCAAAGGTCTTCTGATGGTCCGGTCCAGTTTCGCGCACCACCAGGTACTGCGGCAACACCTCATATCGCTTTTGACACCATTCCTGAAAGCGCGTTTTGTAATCATCACCGCCGGGTTGTTCATGGACGGCATCAAGTTGGTGCAGCTCATCGGCGAGAATATCGACCGTAAAATCACGGCTGATCTCAAATCCTCCATCCAGATAAACCGCGGCAATAACGGCCTCCAGCGCGTCAGCCAATAATGACGTTTTATCTCTTCCTTTGGACCGTTCCTCTCCTCGACCAAGCCTCAGATAACGCCCAAGATCCAGCCGTCGAGCGGCATTCGCCAAGGGCATCTCGCTCACCAGCTGTGCTTTGAGTTTGGAGAGCGCTCCTTCGCTCAATTCGGGATATCGTCTCGCCAGATAATCACTGACAATCAGCGATAAAACAGCATCTCCCAAAAACTCAAGGCGTTCATTGTGTGTGCGACCAGGCTCCCGACGCTCATTCACATACGACTTATGCGTGAGCGCCTCTTCCAAAAGATTGTCATCCGTGAATCGATATTTCAAGAAGGCACGTGAGGAGTCGGCAGAAGAGGCAGGCATCATTGAGACATGCGTATTACGTGTCCAGTCGCTTGAAAATCAAACAGGCGTTCACTCCTCCAAATCCGAACGAATTAGACAAGGCCACCTGAATCGCAGCTGACCGAGCCTTGTTGGGAATATAGTCTAAGTCACAGGCTGGATCAGGAGCATTCAGATTAATCGTGGGCGGGAGCATCCCATGGAACAACGCCAGGATGCTGAAGACCGCTTCGATTCCACCGGCCGCACCGAGCAAATGCCCCGTCATGGACTTGGTTGAGCTAACGGGAATACGATAGGCCTGCTCACCGAATACTTGTTTGATGGCGCGAGTCTCAATCGCATCGGCCATCGTCGATGTCCCGTGCGCATTGATATAGCCGATCTGATCGCGGGATATTCCTGCATCCTTTAGGGCAAGTTCCATACACCGCACAGCCCCTTCGCCCTCTTCTGGTGGAGCCGTAATGTGGTACGCATCGCTATTCATCCCGTACCCAATGATCTCCCCGTATATTCTCACCCCACGCCGGATGGCATGCTCAGATTCTTCGATTACGACAACCCCTGCTCCTTCGCCCAATACGAATCCATCACGATCCTTGTCGAAGGGACGGCTCGCCTTGGTCGGTTCATCATTCCTGAAGGACAATGCCTTTGCGGCTGCGAATCCTGCAACACCCAACGGAGTGACCGCCGCTTCGGCACCACCGGCCACCATGACATCGGCCTCACCTCGTTGTATCAAGCGGTAGGCATCTCCAATGCAATGATTGCCCGTGGCGCAAGCCGTCACGGCACAGGAATTGGGTCCTTTGGCTCCGATCCGAATCGCCACTTGCCCGGAGGCGAGGTTGATAATCGTCATCGGGATAAAAAATGGTGAGACCCGGCCAGGCCCTTTGGCCATGAGCACATCATGATAATGTTCGATCGACCCGAGACCGCCGATCCCGGAACCGATATACACCCCGACTCGTGTGGCCTCTTCCGGCGAGACCTTTAATCCTGCATCGTCCACGGCCAACTGCGCTGCACCGACAGCGTAGTGGATGAACGTATCCATCTTCTTGATCTCTTTTTTTTCGATGAACCGAGCCGGATCGAAGTCCTTCACCTCGCCTGCAATTTGGGCATCATAGCCGGTCGGATCAAATCGCGTGATCCTGGCGATACCCGACTCGCCAGCACAAATGGCATTCCACGTCTTTTCGACCCCAGTACCCAACGGAGTCACCAGACCAAGACCGGTGACAACGACACGCCGAGTTGGCCGATCTGATTCGCCTGCGCCCATGTTCAAGACTTTTCTTTAATGTAGTCCAGCGCTTTTCCGACCGTCAGAATTTTCTCGGCATCCTCATCGGGGATTTCGATCGAAAATTCTTCTTCAAGTGCCATCACCAGCTCGACCGTATCGAGCGAATCCGCTCCCAAGTCTTCAACGAAAGAGGCCTCCGGTGTAACCTCGGCTTCCTCTACGCCCAGCTGCTCGGCAATAATTTTCTTCACTCGTTCTTCTACAGTGGCCATCGATCTGACTACCTCCTTCCCCGGTATACGCTCACCTGCACCGCCACACGGGGATCTGTGACGGCCATTCGCTCATGAGACTCGCTGTCTTTATACCATCAACATACCGCCGTTTACGTGCAACACATGACCCGTGATGTAGGCGGCCTCCTCGGAGACCAAGAAACGCACAGCTGCGGCAATGTCAGCTGGCGTCCCCAAGCGACCCAGTGGAATCTGCTTGAGTAAGGTGTCCTTGACATCAGTGGAAAGCCCATGGGTCATCGCCGTATCGATGAAACCCGGCGCCACCGCATTCACCGTCACATTGCGGCTGGCATATTCCCGCCCCACTGTCTTCGTAAAGCCGATGACGGCTGCCTTCGACGCCGAATAGTTTGCCTGCCCTGCATTCCCAATCACCCCAACAATCGAGGCAATGTTGACGATACGACCATACCGCTGCTTCGTCATCGGCTGCAAGACTGCCTTTGTACAGTTAAAGGTGCCGTTCAAATTAATCTGAAGGACCAGGTTCCAATCCTCTTCTTTCATCCGCAACAATAAACCGTCCCGAGTAATCCCGGCATTGTTGACCAGGATGTCGACCTTTCCCCAAGCTTTGAGGACTTGCTCGACCATCGACTTGGTTTCACCGGTATCAGCCACGTTGACTTTGAGGTTCAACGCCTTTCTCCCAATTTTCTCTACCGCAGCCACAGTTTCCGCGGAACGGCTGGGGTCGAGATCGGCGACGGCTATGTCCGCCCCCGCTTGAGCCAACGCTTCGGCAATCGCACGACCGATACCCTGAGCGGCACCGGTTACAATAGCGGTTCTCCCTTGTAGTGACATCGCAGACCTTTCCAATAACGCGTTAACAGACGACAAAGCGGTTCGTGACTTAGTTTTCCCTCGGGACAATCTCCTCTCAGCTCAGCGCCTTGAGTGTCGCATCTAAGGATTTCGGATCGTTGACGTTCAATAAAGTCACGCCAGGCAAAATTCGCTTGATCAAACCGGTCAACACTGTGCCAGGGCCAACTTCAACAAAGGTCGTCACTCCCATGTTGCCCATGGCCTGCACCGTATCTTCCCACAAGACAGAAGAAGGCAGCTGGCGAATCAATGATGCCTGAATCTCCCCTGCACGACTGATCGCCTTCGCCTCTGCGTTATTCACGAGTGGTGCACGGAGATCCGACCATCGCACCGCACCGAGGTCCTTGGCTAACCGATCAGCAGCTTGTTGCATCAAGGGCGTATGCACCGGCACACTGACAGGCAACGGAATAGCCTTTTTACAGCCTTGCTCCTTCGCCAACGCGATCGCTCGCTCCACCGCCGCCTTCTCACCGGCAATCACGATCTGCCCAGGTGAGTTGAAATTTGCGGCCGCTACCACGCCGACTGATGAGGCAGCATGACAGACCTCTTTAACAACTTCAGCGGTTAATCCTAAGAGTGCCGCGACAAGGCCGGTTCCAGGAGCAACGGCCTCGGACATGTACCGGCCACGTTTCTGAACCAAACCAACGGCATCAGGAAAGGTAACCCCACCGACCGCAACCAACGCGGAGTATTCGCCCAAACTATGCCCCGCGGCTGCAATGGGCTTGATCCCAACCGGCTCAAAGAGTTTCCAGGCAGCGATGCTACTGACAAGCAAGGCTGGCTGAGTGAATTCGGTCAGATTAAGCCGTTCTGCCGGTCCAGTAAAGCACAACTCCGCCACGTCATATCCTAGAACCGAGGAAGCCTCATCGTACACTGCTTTCAAGGAGGGGTGGGCATCATAGAGTGCCTTTCCCATCCCGACTGATTGAGACCCCTGTCCAGGGAACACGAGACCGATTTTTTGCGTCATGGGGCGTTAGATATCTTAGAAATCCCGTGCAAAGTCAACGGGAAAAGTTTTTACAAGCCGCTCGTCCGTATCCAGGAGGAGTCAACTCAATACTTCTCTTGACTCCGGACAGATCCACACCTACCACCTAATGACGGCTGACGCCCACGTGAGGCCCGCTCCAAAGGCACCCAGCATCACCAAGGAACCAGCCTTCACACGCCCCTCACGAACCGCTTCATCAAGCGCGATGGGGATGGAGGCCGCCGATGTGTTTCCATACCGATCCACGTTCAGGAGCACCTTCTCGATCGGAAGGCCCAACCGTTCAATCACCGCCTTGAGAATTCGTATATTCGCCTGGTGCGGCACATAGAGATCGATATCCTCCACTCGAAGATTATTGGCAGACAACGTCGTCCGAGCAATTTCTTCCAGCGTTCGGACCGCAACCTTGAACGTTTCATTGCCCTTCATCTTGATGTACTGGAGGCGCTCTTCAACCATCTTTTCAGAAGCGGGCATACGGGAGCCACCACCCGGCACCATGATCAGGTCGCACAGTGTTCCGTCAGAACGAAGATGTGTGGAGAGGATTCCTCGCTCCCCATCACTCGCACTGACCACAACCGCTCCAGCTCCATCCCCAAACAACACGCAGGTGTTCCGGTCGGTCCAGTCCGTGATCGCGGACATGACTTCAGCTCCGATCACCAGCACGTGCCGCATCCCACTCTTCACATAGGCATCCGCGACAGAAAGCGCATAGACAAACCCACAGCACGCAGCCGAAAGATCGCACGCCGCGGCCTTCATCGCCCCAAGTTGATGCTGAACAAGACAGGCTGTAGCTGGAAGCGGGTAATCCCCCGTACATGTGGCTACCAAAATCATGTCGAGATCGGCAGCCGTCAGACCTGCCGACGCCAAGGCCCGCTTCCCGGCCTGAACTGCAAGGTCCGAGCAGGCCTCTCCTGTCGCTGCAAGACGCCGCTCGCGGATGCCGGTTCGCTCGCGAATCCATTCGTCGGACGTGGCCACCATCTGTTCAAGATCCGCATTCGTCAGAATCTTGGCAGGCGTATACGAGCCGGTGCCAGAAATACAAGCCTTCATCGCCCTGATTCCATGGCCGGACGGGAATGACTTTCCTCAATGTCTCGCTGAATGAGCTCTCGCACGCCGCCCTCGGCCATCCCCTTGGCCCGTCGGATCGCATTTTTGATGGCCTTCGCCGACGACCGACCATGACAGATCATCGTCACCCCATTCACACCCAGCAGCGGGGCCCCACCGAATTCAGCATAGTCTATTTTCCGCTTGAGATTTGCCAGTGGGCCCGCAATGAGGGGATACGCGAGTCGACCGAAGAAGTGTCCTGAAATTTCCTTCAGGAGCAGCCGCTTGATCATCTCGGCAACGCCTTCGGAAATCTTCAACGCGACATTTCCGATAAACCCATCGCAGACGACAACATCCGCGATCCCGCTATAGACATCGCGCCCCTCGACATTCCCCACGAAATTCATCGAGCTCGACTTGAGCAACTTAAACGTTTCCTTCGTGACCTCATTCCCCTTACTATCTTCTTCGCCGATGCTGAGTAATCCCACACGAGGATTCGGTTTGCTGAGCAGATGCTTGCCGTATTCGTTCCCCATCAAGGCGAATTGTTCGAGATGGTTGGCGGAGCAGTCTACATTCGCTCCGACATCGAGCATGATGGCCTCTCCTGTCAACGTCGGAAGACTTGTGGCGATCGCCGGTCGTTCAACCCCCTTGATCAGCCCTAAGACAAAGAACGAGGCCACCATGCTTGCCCCCGTATTCCCAGGGCTTACCACAGCCCCGGCTTCGCCGCTCTTGACTAACTCCGTCGCAACCCAAATCGACGAATCCCGTTTCTTTCGAGCCACTGCGGCAGGCGACTCGTGCATCTCAACGACCTGAGAGGCGTGCTTGATGGACAGGCGAGGGTCATGAACGGATTGACGCTCGCACTCTTGTTTCAGGATGGCTTCGTCGCCGACAAGAATAACCTCGACGTCGCACTCTTTCACAGCCTGGAGCGCACCCTCGACACAAGGTGCCGGGCCATGATCTCCCCCCACCGCGTCGAGCGCGATCTTCATGCGGCTTGTGGTATTCACGGATGGTGTCGGAAAGACAGGCTACCCACGTGTCGCCCCCTGGGATCAGATCTGACGCGCTGAACCCTTCTTGCCACAGACCAGCTTGAACATGTTACCGGCCTCCACGTATACCAGGCTGGCACAGCCCGAATGGCCATTCCATCAGATACGAAGAGACCCCTGAACACCTGCCGCTGTGGGGCGTCAACCATCGATTGACAGTCGGCTTAGGCTTCTTCGACTTGAATGACGGCTTTGCCCTTATAGGTCCCGCAATTCAAACAGGTGTAATGCGGAAGCTTTAACTCATGGCACTGTGGGCACACAGCCATCCCCGGTGGGGTCATTCGCAGTTTTTGGGTACGACGCTTATCGCGTCTGGCCCGTGAGTGTTTATGTTTCGGATTCGGCATGGTAACTCCTTCTTCCCCCTCGATTCGGACTGCGACTCAGCGCTGTCCGACGTCCCTCAGCTTCTCTTTCATCGTACGCAACACATCAAATGGGCCTCCTACCGGTACGTCACCGCAACGACAGGGCCCTCCATTCAAATCGTGCCCACAGCGGGTACAGAGACCAAGACAGTCGTTCGTACACAACGAGTGCATTGGGGACGCCAAGATTATCTGTTCTCGTAACATCGGCGCCAAATCCAAATGATCACCCGTAAAGTAATAGAGATCGTCGTTCGGCTCTTCCTCCTCGGCCGTAGGCGATACCACTGCTTTTTTCTTTCGCGCTCCGTCCCGTTTCCCGGTAGCCCCCGTGGATTTCACCTCTCGCTCATAGACGACGCGTAAGGAAAAGGCCACCGGCTCATCAAACTCTTTCAGGCAGCGGACACATTGCCGACCTGCGGTCCCTTCCACCACGCCGGTCACATAGATGCTCCGTTCGATTGGACGAAGCTCCAATCCGACCGACATCGTTCCGCGAATGGATACATCCGCGTCCGTCAGACCCAACTCGTCCCCCGTCAGGTCTCCGGACAGCGAAAAGCCCTCATCCGTGATGTCCGCGATTTTCGGCGTTAAGACGCCCATGAGTCCCCTCGACGATATACCACCGCTCCATCCCAGGGCATCGATCTCACCGATCACGTTCGTTATCGCTCCTCAGCAAAGCTGATGATGGCGATATGCCGAGCCCGCTTGACGGCCACCGTTAGCTCACGTTGATGCCGCATGCAATTGCCGGAAATCCGACGTGGAACAATGCGTCCTCGCTCCGTCAAGAAATTCCGAAGTAGTCCGGCATCCTTAAAGTCGATCGGTGCTTTCTCCAGACAAAACCGGCAGGGACGTCTCCGTTGGAACAGCCGTCCACCCCCACCACCCCCACGTTCATTTTCACCTCGATCCATCACTGCCTCCTCATATGCCTGTCATTAACCTTCGTCGCCTGTCTCATAGCCGGGTTCATCATGCATCGGAGGTTCGGCGCCGGCGCCACCATCTTGACGCTTGGGCATAAACGTCACGGTCTGGGCCACCACTTCATGCTTGCTGCGCTTTTGCCCATCTTCGGTTTCCCATCGGCGCTGTTGCAACCGACCCTCGACAATCACGCCGTTCCCCTTGCTGAGATACTGCCCGCAATGTTCGGCTTGTTTACCAAAGACCACAATATCGACAAAACACACTTCTTCCTTCAAATCGTCGCCTTGTTTAAAGCGGCGACTGACCGCCAAGCCAAAACTGGCCACCGGCGTCCCGCTCGGCGTATACCGAAGCTCGGGATTCCGAGTGAGGTTTCCGAGTAAGATGACTTTGTTAAATCCGGCCACCGTCTGACTCCTGCGATGCAGCTTCCACTGGACGCCGCTCCACTAATGGCTTCTCATGATGAACCGTCAGAAACTTGATGATATCGTCTTCCAAGCGATAGGCCCGTTCCAGCTCACCGACGGTATTATTCGGTGCCTTAAAGTAAAAATAGCCGTAGGTCCCCTTTCGCTCCCGACGCACTTCGTAGGCGAGTTTTTTCTTCCCTAAGTTTTCGGCTTTGATGAATTGCGCGCCGGTTTTGTCGGCAACCGCTTTCATCTTGTCGATGAGTGTTTTGGTGTCCTCATCGGAAAGGGACGGACGAATAATAAACAGAGACTCGTAGAGCTCCATGCAGTAATCCTCCTGGACAATGGCCCCCGAACCAGTCGGGAGCGAGGTGTAGGGTGCCTATCTGGCACAATGAACGGAGGACGGTACCATAGGGGTTCTTACACTGTCAATGAATCGCAGAGCCCATCTCCTCCATCGATGGGACCCTCGACTGAGAGCAAAGACGTGCTTCCACGATCTGATTGCCGACTTCATACGAGCTTCTATACTGCTCCCCTTGAAATTGAGACCACCCCTACGACATGGTCCTGAGTGGACCGTGAGGTGGCAATGGCATCAGAAGCGGCAGATCCAATTGAACGATGGACAGCCACACGACGGGTGGCATTGGTCGTCAGTCTCCTGAAGGGGGAGACCTCCGTGGCCGAGGCAGCTCGGAAATATGGCTTGACTGTAGCGGAGGTGGAGGCTTGGCGGGAGAAGTTTCTGCTGGGCGCCGAGAATGCACTCCGCACTCGACTAAAGGACGAAGACGCGGTCAAGGACGAGCAGATCAAGAAGTTGAAGCAGAAGATTTGGGGATCTGGTCCTCGATAACGATATGTTCAGGTGCTCGGTGTCAACCGAGCTGGCTTGCACCGAGCCACGGGAGCGGGGCGACGCCGAAGCCCCGCAGAGCCTCCCTGGCTGGAGCGGCTGCGATATTGGATACAGCAGCATCCGACGTTTGGCTATCGCCGGTTGTGGGTGCAGTTGCGATTCCGAGATGGCATCATGGTCAATAGGAAGGCAGTCTACCGGGTCCTGAACCAGAACGGGTGGTTCGTACATCAACGCGTCTGTACCCCATGCCCTCGCGTGCAAGGCTGGACGAGTCGGGCAGATCGCAGCAACGAACGATGGGCGATGGATGTGACGCATATTCCGTGTGGACAGGATGGCTGGGCGCATTTTGCGGCGGTGATCGACTGTCATGATCGGGAAGTGATCGGGTACGAGTTTGCGATCCGCAGTCGAGCGAAGGAGGCGGAGCGGGCGATCGAAGCCGCCTGCCTCGCGCGGTTCGGGACGCTTCGTCCCGTGGGGGCCCCAGTCCTTCGCAGCGACAATGGCTTCATCTTTCAGAGTCGTCGGTTCCGGCAAGCCTGTCGGGACTATCGACTACAACAAGAATTCATTACACCGAACACACCGGAGCAGAATGGGATCATCGAACGGTTCTTTCGCAGTCTCAAGGAGGAGTGTGCCTGGCAGCACACGTTCCAGACATTTGAGAAGGCGCGGCGGGTCATTCGGGCTTGGATGCAGTGGTAAAACGAGGACCGACCGCATCAGGCGCTGGGGTATCGAAGCCCAATCCAATACCGGGCCCAAGAATCAACCCAGGTGGCTTGATTTCAGGGGAGCACTACAAGAAGGCGTCCAGAACCATTCTCTTGCAGACTCCCCCCTCATCTTGCCTTGCCTCCCTTCACCTCTTCCCTTAGGACGACTCTAAGACCACCTATTGGTCCCCTGAGGAACACAAATGGAGTCAAGCTTTTGACACAATCGCTGGTAGACGAACCAGACAGGATGGCACGAGCGTGCCGTCAACCCGCTGCTGACCACACATTTTCCCTCCCTGCACATACCGCATGCTGGCCGTGTGTTCGTTCCACTCTGCTGCAAGTCGCTCGACCTGGGTTAGCTCTTGTCTCAAGGCTATGCGGTCGCTGGTGCAGAACTCAGTGAGCTGGCTGTGCCTCCGCTCTTTTCTGGCATCAAAGAGCGGGGGCGATTCTTGACTTTGCACGGGCTGAGGCTGGCCCAACAGCAAGGCAGGTCTGGTAACCTACCATCCCTTGAGGCGCCAAAAGCCACCGCATGATGAATTTCTTTCCGTCTGGCGATCTCCTTAGACTCCTCTCCAGCTCGTCTTACCTCTTCTCACCTCACGCTCAATCCTAACTCGTCGACGATATCCACCCTGATGAGGGCTCCAGGGTGGGAAGACTTCCTACCGACTTTGATCTCTTTCTTTGCCATAAGCGACAGTCTTCAAAATATAAAAGCCATTGATGTATATATGTAATTCACAACTATTGTCCAGATTGTCTAAACTGGATATAATTGCTGCATGAGGTAATAACCATGCGATATGTCTCAGCAAGCGATGCGAAGCAGAGACTGGCGGCGATCCTGGATGCCGCTCAGCGTGAACCCGTGATGATCCGCCGCCAGAAGCGCAATGTAGCCGTCCTGCTCTCGGCTCAGGAGTATGAGCGGGTGTGTGCCATGAACCGGAAAGAGTTTCTGAGGTTTTCAGATCGGGTGAGCAAGAAAACCAAGGCGCAGGGACTGACGGAGGAAAAGCTCCACGAGATTCTGGCCGATGAAGGCTAGGCGGCGGTTGGTGCTGGATACCAACACCCTGATCAGCGGCGTCCTGCTGAGCGACTCCGTGCCAGGACAAGTGGTGCGAAAGGCGATTACCGAAGACCTCATCTTACTGTCCGAGGACAGCTTGTATGAACTGGCGGATGTGTTGTCGCGTAAGAAATTCGATCGCTATCTCTGCCTAGAAGACCGGGAAGAATTCGTGCAGCTCGTGCTGCGGGTGGCCGAGATGGTGCCGATCGTGACGGCGGTGCATGAATGCCGGGACGAATCAGACAACCGGATTTTAGAGGTCGCGGTCAACGGCGATGCGGCGCTGATTCTGAGCGGCGACCAGGATCTGCTGATGCTCAATCCCTTTCGAGGCATTCCCGTGCTGAAGCCAGGAGATTACATGCGGGAGGCCCACGATACTGATGACACCCCCCGTGCGTCCGAGGAACTTGAGTAAAGATTCCATTGAAGCCTTGGCCTCAGCCTGAGGGAATGTCCTAGCAGAAATCGTGTTTTCTTCTCGTCTTGCCTCTCCTTACCTCCGCCCTTTAGGATGGCGCTCGCAACTGGCAGATTATCCCACACGGAATTATTTCATGGATGCAATTTTTTGGCACAATCGCTGGCAGACGAACCAGACCGGGTGGCATGAGCGCGCCGTTAACCCGCTGCTAACCACACATTTTCCTTCCCTGCACATACCGCATGCTGGCCGTGTGTTCGTGCCGCTCTGCGGGAAGTCACTCGACCTCGGTTGGCTCTTATCCCAGGGCTATGCAGTGGCCGGGGCGGAACTGAGTGAACTAGCTGTGACCCAGCTCTTTACCGAGCTGAGAATGGAACCGGCCATCTCAGAAGTTGGGAAGCACAAGCTCTTTCACGGGGAGAAGATCGATATTTTCGTGGGTGACCTCTTCGATCTGTCCCGCGAAACTCTCGGACCCGTCGATGCGGTCTATGACCGGGCTGCATTAGTCGCACTACCAGACACCATGCGAGTCCAATACACCGCGTATCTCAAATCTCTCACAGCCTTGGCATCTCAACTCGTCATCGGTTATGAGTACGACCAAACCATCGTGCCAGGGCCGCCGTTTTCCGTGACTCCCGATGAGCTCCATCGCCATTATGGTGATAGCTATGCCCTCACACCATTGGCCCGTATCGACGTCCCTGGCGGGCTCAAGGGGAAGTGTCCGGCGACGGAACATGTCTGGAAGTTAGAAAAACTGCAAGGTTAGCAAGTGGCTAGGCTTCAATTCAGACAGAGATATCACACAGGTGTGGCGGCTTTTGAGGAGAAAAGAGAAACTCCAATTCTGGATTATACGTTAAACCTAAAGTAGACGATATCCGCTTCTTTAATGACGTAGTCTTTGCCTTCAAGACGAAACAGCCCCTTCTCCTTCACCTTGGCCTCTGATCCACAGGCCAGCAAATCGTCGTAATGATAGACCTCGGCACGAATGAAGCCACGCTCCATGTCGGAGTGGATCTTGCCGGCCGCTTGCGGAGCTTTGGTGTTTCTAGGAATCGGCCAGGCGCGGGATTCGGTATCGCCGGCGGTGAAAAACGTCACCAGATCCAGCAAGCTATAGGCTTCACGCGTCAGCCGGACAAGCCCGGATTCCGTCAGTCCCATTTCACTCAGGAAGTCCGTCCGTTCGCTTTCAGGTAATGATGAGAGCTCAGCTTCCAGTTGCCCGCAGATCGTGACAACTCTAGCCCCTCGCTTGGCGGCAAAGTCTCTCACCGTCTGGACCATGGCTTCGTCGGCATTCTTTCCTTCCGAAACGTTGGCGACAAACAGCACTGGCTTGGCAGAAAGAAGCTGACATTCCATGAGGATCACCCGTTCCTCCGCTGGGTATTCTCGATTACCCAGCCACTCCCCTTTGTCGAGCATGCCGATGAGCTTAGTGAGAAACTCCACTTCAAAAGCAGCCTTCTTATCGCCCGCCCGGACCTTCTTTTCGGTCTTCTGCTTTCGCCGATCGAGCGTTTCCAGATCGGAGAGCATCAGTTCGGTCTCGATCACCTCAATATCACGAAGCGGATTAACACCACCGCTGACATGCACCACATCGGTCCCCTGAAAGCAACGAACCACATGCAGTAAGGCGTCCACTTCGCGAATGTGGCCCAGGAATTGATTCCCGAGTCCTTCACCTTTACTGGCCCCTTCGACCAACCCGGCGATGTCTCGCACTTCCAGCGTGCTGTAGGTGGTTTTCTTCGAGGCAAAGATCTCCGTCAATTTGACGAGCCGAGGATCCGGCACCAGCGCCACCCCGGTATTGGGCTCCACCGTGGCGAACGGATAGTTCGCCGCAAGTGCCCCACCACCGGTGAGTGCGTTGAAGACCGTCGTCTTACCGACGTTGGGAAGCCCGATCATGCCGCAACAAAGACCCATTGTTCTTTCCTTATCTTTTTACAGACTCTATTACCAAGGGGAGCAGCCGGGTTGACCTCACTGTGCGCATCCACCGATGCACCGTTCTTAGTTTCATCATTCGATCAATTCTTGTGTGCGTGGTGGGCGAGCACAGGTCAGTCCGGCTGCTCCCCTTTCTCCACTCGCTCTCTCACATTGAACTGATTCATCGCGACCTCTGGTCCACGATGGATCAAACATTCCAGCGCATCAACGGCTTGCTCCAGACAAGGCTCAAAGATAGCCAGTTCGTCTTTCGTGACCGGTTCCAACACATAGTCCGCCGAATCTTGGCCTGGGGCAGGCCGACCGACTCCGATCTTGAGTCTGATAAATTGTGGAGTGCCCAGCGCTTCGATGAGGGACTTGATCCCGTTATGCCCCCCATAGCCTCCGGAAAGTTTGATCCGCAGCCGACCCGGCTCTAAATCGAGATCATCATGGACGACGATAAGCTCGTTGGGAGTGAGGGAATACTCTCTTAGAAGACCCTTCACGGGAGGACCGGAACAGTTCATCCAATCGAGGAGGCTGGCCAACTCGATTAATTCTCGTCCAAGTCGCCCGGAACCTCGTTGTGCCGTACCGCGCGGTGAGAGTCGGATCGACCATCGAGCGGCAGCCCGCTCGATGGCCCACATTCCGACATTGTGACGGGTCTGGGCATAGGCCTTTCCCGGATTGCCCAGTCCAACAAGCAGACGCAACGTTACTTCTTCTTTTCAGCTTCTTTCTTCTCACCCTTGGGCGCGGCAGCCTCTTTCTTGTCTCCACCCTTCGCGTCACCAGCAGGTGCCGCTGCTGCTCCGGCTTTGGCCGGCGCTGCGGCACCTGCCGCACCTTCAGCCCCAGCCTCCTTACCTTTCGCCGCCACTTCCGGTTCTCCTGCTTGGCCAGCCCCAGCCGTCAGCAAGGCCTCCAGCTTCGCATCCGACATTGGTGCCGCAACACTCACTACCATCTGTTCAGGCTCATCGAGGAAACGGATCCCCTCGCGCGCGCCAATTTCTTTGACATGGACACCGCTCCCAATGGTCAAGGCCGACGCATCCACTTCAATATGATCAGGCAATGCCGCGGGCAAACATTCAACGTATATATCGCGCATGTTGTGGTGCAACACACCGCCTTCCTTCACCCCAGCGGGAATACTGCCGGTGACCTTGACCGGCACTTTGACCCGAATCGGTTTGCTCATCGAAATTTCAAAGAGATCAGCATGCAACACCGCTCCCGTTATCGGATCCACTTGATAGTCTCGCAAAAGGGCGGTACGGCTCGGCTTGGACTTGGCCCCGTTGACGGTCAGTGAAATCAGCGCGGTGCTGCCCGCGTGGGACTTTAGAATCTTGACCAAGTCGTCGGGGTTGGCGATCAGCGAGAGACATTCACCCTGGCCGTACAACACCGCCGGAATTTTCCCTGCCCGTCGCATCGACCGTGCCGCTCCCTTACCCGCTTGTTCTCTCACCGCTACTGTCAAATCGAATTTCATGATTCTCCTCCGTCTCCCCAGCTTCCAGCACAACGCCCCGCCCAGACCGGGCTAGGCAAATAATGAACTCACCGACTCATCTTCATGGATGCGCCTGATCGCCTCGCCTAAGAGGGGCGCCACCGACAATTGATGCAACTTCGGACAGATCAGCTCTTTCCCCCTCAAGGGAATGGAATTGGTAACCACCACTTGGGAAAGACACGACGACTGTAATCGTTCCAGCGCCGGCCCGGATAAGACCGCATGGGTGCAGGCGGTCATCACCTCTCGCGCGCCATGATCGAGACAAGCCTGAGCTCCCTGAACAATCGTACCCGCTGTATCGATCATGTCATCAAGGAGAAGGACTCGCTTCCCCTGCACATCTCCGATGATATTCATGATTTGAGCTTGATTGGGACCTTCTCGGCGTTTATCAATGATCGCCAGATTAGCCTGGATCCGTTTGGCGAATGCCCGAGCTCGCTCCACCCCACCGGCATCTGGAGAAACGACGACGAGGTCGGCTATTTGTTTTTTGATGATATAGTCCAGTAAGACCGGAAGTGCGTACAAGTGATCGACCGGCACGTTAAAGAACCCCTGAATTTGCCCGGCATGAAGATCCATCGAAAGTACACGATCCGCCCCGGCCGTGGTCATCAAGTCCGCGACCAACTTGGCGGTAATGGGAACACGGGGTTGATCCTTCCGATCCTGACGGGCATATCCAAAATACGGGATCACCGCCGTGATGCGATTCGCGGAGGAACGTTTCAACGCGTCGATGATGATCAACAACTCCATTAAAGAGTCGTTGACCGGCTGACAGCAGGACTGCACGACGAAGACATCGGCACCCCGAACATTCTCGTCGATCTTGACACGGATCTCACCATCGCTGAACGAAGAGACCGTCGCCTCACCCAGCTTTTGCCCAAGGTATGCGCAAATCTCATGTGCAAGCGCAAGATTGGCGTTGCCAGAGAAAATTTTCAATTCTCTGTTCATCGAACGTTCCTAACTGACCGTCTCGTCTTTAATCTAACGTGCTGGATTCTCTAGTGGTTCTTGTGCGGCACACAATGCTGATCGGTATCAGCCTGACAACACACGTGGCAGCACACACGACTGGGGAAACCAATCAAGGGGTGAAACTGTATAAGAAATCTCCAGTCTCTGTCAACAAACGACAGGAAGAATGTTGGAGCGGTCAAGACGATGGGTGTGAGGTCTGTGCGACAAACACCTTAAACTGTGGCTCATTCATAAATAGGGCTTGTGCCTGACGAGCCTTCGCCTCCTCACGAAACACGCCAAAAACGGTCGCCCCGCTCCCCGAGAGAAGCGCCGCCTCAGCCCCGTGAGCTAGCAGTCGCTGCTTGATCTCCTGCAGCATGGAATAGGTCTTAAACACCGGTCCTTCGAAGTCATTTTCTGCTGCCTCCAGCACCTGCTCCCATCCCAACTCAGATACTTGCTCCAGCATGGCATGGGACCGGGATAGTGGAGCCACGCCGGCTCGATTGGCAGACAGTTGCTGATACGCCCACTTCGTTTCCACAGGGAAACCCGGGTTGACCAAAACGACCCATCGCGTTCCTTTGATTCGAACTGGAGCAACCTGCTCACCGCGCCCTGCCACAGTCGCGGAGGGCGCGAAGAAAAAGAACGGCACATCGCTCCCGAGCGTTTGACCGATGTGTGCCATTTTTTCCGCCGACCATCCCAGATTGAACAACTGGTTCAAGCCGAGAATCGTCGCAGCCGCGTCGCTACTCCCGCCTCCCAACCCAGCTCCCATTGGAATCCGCTTCGCGAGAGTGATGTCCAATCCCCCTACCCATCCGCTCTGTTCCATGACCGCCATTGCCGCGCGATAAACCAAATTGGAACCATCCGCTTTCAAGGATGGATCGTCACAACGCAATGTGACTCCTGGGTGGGTATCAGTCTGCGCAATAGTGATCTCGTCCTCTACCTGGACCGTCTGCATGAGCGACCAAAGATTGTGATAGCCGTCGGTGCGACGATCAAGAATGCGCAACACGAGATTGATCTTGGCAGGTGCGACAACGCGAATGGAGAGAGGCGTAGAGGTCGATGCGGAAGAAAGGTTAGTCACGACCTCCTTTTATAGCATACTTCTCTAACCGATACCGAAATGATCTGGTGTTCAACCGGAGCATTCGCGCCGCTTTCTTCTTCACCCATTTGGACCGCTCCAGTGCCTTGAGTAACAGATCTTTTTCGATTCCGTTGATCAGCCCCTCAAGATCCACGCCTTCGTCGGTCAAGTCCAGCGGCATCCCCTGTACTGGCGGCGGCGCCGTGGGGCGATGAAGCCATCCGCGCACATCGGCCTCCGTTACCGGTCCATCCACAGAGAACGCCACGACCCGCTCGATCAGATTCTCCAGCTCACGAACGTTGCCGCGCCACTCATGTTCCAACAGGACATGCATCGCGTCGGAGCTGAACACCGGTTTTGGCTTCCCACTTTCCTTCGCAAATCGCTCCAGAAAGTGATTGACGAGTAGTGGGATATCACCCGTCCGCATTCGTAACGGGGGTAGCCGTATGGGGATCACATCCAAGCGATAGTAGAGATCCTCCCGAAATGACCCGTCCGCCACGGCTTTTTCGAGGTCCTTATTAGTGGCCGCCACTATACGCACATCGACTTTAATGTCTTGACTGCCCCCCACTCGACGAAATTCTCGCTCCTGAATTACTCGAAGCAGTTTCACCTGAATGGTCGGCGTCGTGTCTCCGATTTCGTCAAGAAAGATCGTTCCGCCGTTTGCGATCTCGAACAACCCTGCTTTATTCGCGATCGCCCCAGTGAATGATCCCTTCATATGGCCAAAGAGCTCGCTCTCCAACAAGGTTTCCGGGACCGCACTGCAGTTCACGGCTACAAACGGCAAGGCGCTTCGCGCGCTGTTGTAGTGAATCGCGCGAGCCACTAGTTCTTTCCCCGTACCACTTTCCCCGCAAATCAGCACGTTGCTTTTTGAGTCGGCAACCTTTCGCACGACCTCAAACACTCGCTGTATCGCTTCACTCTGACCGACCAACTGCGCGAATGACGACTGACTCGCCATTTCTCGCTTGAGCAGCATATTCTCGGTCGTCAAGCGTCGCTTTTCCAGCGCATTCCGGATGATCAACTGCACTTCATCGACTTGAAAGGGTTTCGTCAGATAGTCATAGGCTCCCTGCTTCATCGCTTCGACGGCTGAATCCGCACTCGCAAAGGCGGTGATGATCAAGACCACCGTTTCAGGAGAGGCTGATTTGACCGCTTTGAGGACCTCCATCCCATCAACTTTGGGCATGCGTAGATCGGTGATGACCAGGTCGAAGATCTCCTTCTGCAGTAATTCAACGGCATCCTCACCATCCATCGCGATGGTTACGGCATACCCGGCCCGTTTGAGCATGATGCTCAATACCTCACGCAAGCTTTGTTCATCATCGACGACTAAGATCTTTTCCACGGTTCTCTTCCCTCATGCCAGAGTCTGATTCCAGAATCTGCGGTGCGAGGCAAACAGACCCCGAATCGCGTTCCCAGCCCTTCCTCACTCTCTACTTTAATCCACCCGCCATGAAGATCCACGATGCGATGGACCGCCGCCAATCCTAATCCGGACCCGCTCTTCTTGGTGGTAAAGAAGGGGAGAAAGATCTTGTCGAGGTTCTTCTTCGGAATACCTTCTCCCGTATCCTGAAACGACACTTCAATCACATCAGCCTTCCGACCCGCCACATCTACCTTTCGGCATCCAGTTGATACCGTCAGCTGGCCGCCCTTCGGCATGGCATCAAACGCGTTCACCGCAAAATTCCAAAACACTTGCTTCATCTGATCCTGATCCACTTGCGCAGGCAGTGTGTCGGAACATGGAGCGGTCACAACAGTGATGTTCGTTCTCGTTCGTGCTTCATGTTGTACCAGATCAAACGTCTCAGCAAGGACTTTGTTCAAATCACACTCGGCCAAATTGAGAGCTGGAGGCCTGGCATACTGTAAGAACTCGGTAATGATTGCATTCAATCGAGTCGCTTCCCGAACTGCGATCTCCACCAACCGTTGACTCGTCTCGTCGGCCTGGACATCTTTCCGAAGCATTTGCATGGCACCGGCGAGGGCACCGAGCGGATTGCGAATTTCATGTGCCATCCCCGCCGACATTTCCCCAAGACTGGCAAGCCACTCCTTACGCCGCATTTCCTCTTCTAAATCCCGGATCTGCGTGAGATCCTTACACACACCCACCAGACCCGTCGTCTCCCCCTGCTCGTGTAAGGGGCCGAGTGTCATGCCAAGAATCAACCGATTCCCATCGGCCCGTTTACACTCGACCTCAAATCGCAGATTATGTGAAACGCGCTCAGTCCCTTCATTCTTCAATCCCTCTGGCTGCCAGTTGAATACTTCGCGCCAAGGGCGTCCTTGGACTTCCTTGCTGCAATAGCCGGTTGCTTCTTCAGCTGCAGGATTAAATGACGTGATCAGGCCATGCGCATCGGTTGTAAACACCCCGCTACTGATGCTGTTCACGATGTTCTCATGGAACGCGCGCAGACGATGGAGCCCCTGCTCTTTTTCTCGGAGCGATTGATCCGCCGTCCGCAATTGATCCGCAAGTGCCCCACTCAGGAACCCGACGACCAGAAAGGCCAGCGCATACACGCCGAACGCCTGAAGCGTTTCCGCGGCACTCAGGCGAGTATGAGGAAGCCAGCCCCAGATCTCCGTGAGACCATACAGCTGCAAATTAGTAAGAAGTCCAAACAGGATGATGCAGAGGCTTGCCGTCAACAGGCCGACTCGGCGTCGTGGAACCAAGCTCGCCACAGTCACGCTGATGACGTAGAGCACAGCAAAGGGACTTTCTATCCCGCCTGTTCGTGCGATCAGCACAGACTCAACGACAAAATCTATGGCGATCTGCCCCCATGCAAACCGCACAAGTACTTCTGGACGAACAAGATGTTGCAGGGTGAGGGCGTAGAGGATCGTGGCCGCATAGGTGAACACGATCAAGGCATAGAACGTTTCGACGCGCTCACCCTTCGTCACCTGGAAGGCAAGGGACAACCCCAAGAGCAACGTAACAAGCACAACCCGCCAGCCCATCAGCCAATAAATTCTGGTCTTGATTTCGTCCACGCAGCGACCACCTTATTGTCAGGCCATTGTCCTTCATTCAGGAGAGCTGGCTGACTGGAGCGAACCTAGGAGTTGAAAGATCTACGGGCGGGAAGAATACTTCTAGCGTTGCCGAAACATGGATGGACAGCCGTCCGATCAGCTTGGTCCCCGAGGTGAGAAGAAGACGCACCCACCTCAGCGCATGTGTTACCCAATCGCAGAGGCCATCGTGAAGATTGGTAAATACATCGCCACCACGATGAAGCCGACCGTGACTCCCAGAAAGACCATCATCATTGGTTCCAAGAGTGCCGTGAGATTTCCAACAGCCTCGTCCACTTCGTCTTCATAGAAATCCGCGATCTTCCCAAGCATGGTATCCAACGCGCCTGTTGACTCTCCGACCGAGATCATGTGTGTGACCATCTTCGGGAAGGTACCGCTTTTTGCAAGCGGCTCCGAAATCGTCTTCCCGCCGCTGATACTGACCTTCGCATCAAGAAGCGCTCCTTCGACAACCTTATTGCCGGACGTCTTGGCGCAAATCGTCAAGGCCTCGAGCAATGGCACCCCGCTCGCCAGCAATGTCCCTAATGTCCTGGTGAACTTGGCCACCGATGCTTTTCGAATCAAGTCCCCGAACACCGGCAATTTCAGCAGGAACTTGTCGATGGCCAACCTCCCCTGTTTAGTTGCATAGTATTTTTTGAGCCCCACCACGGCTCCGATGATCACACCCAGCATGATATACCAATTCCCTTGCGCAAAATTACTCATGTCAATGACGAGCTGGGTCGGTGCCGGAAGTCCCATTTTTCCGCCGGACATTTCCTTGAACATTTTCTCGAACACCGGGATGACCCAAATCATTAAGACCGTAATTACGATGGCGGCGATGCCCAGAATGGCGGCGGGATAGACCATGGCGCTCTTAATCTGTCCTTTTAACTTCATGGCCTTTTCGATATGTTTCGACAATCGTCCGAGAATCGTGTCCAGTAATCCTCCCACCTCGCCGGCATGGACCATATTGACGTACAGATCATCGAAGATTTTGGGATGTTTGCTGAGGGCGTCTGAAAACGTTGATCCGCCTTCGACCCGTGCCTTAATCTCACCCACCGACTTTCTCAATACGGCATTCTCGGACTGTGTCGATAGGATTTCGAGGCATTGAATCAACGGCAACCCGGCATTGATCATCGTCCCGAATTGTCTGGTGAATACGACCAGGTCCTTTTCCTTCACCCCGCTTCCCAGTTGAAAACTGAATCCCTCTTTGGCCGCCTTCTCTTCGAGGCTCGTGACGACGAGGTTCTGCTTGCGTAACTGCTCCGCGGCCTCATCTCTCGACTTGGCGACCAGCTCACCCTTTTTCACGACTCCGGATTTACTGCGCCCAATATACGCAAATGTGGCCATAGGCTCTCAACCTGTTACGGCTCCAATGCCGGTTATCGAAATAAGAGGAAGACTACAACGCGAGTCTACTGGTGACTCCAAACCCTGTCAAAAACAATTACATTATTTACCTGGGCTCAGGGTCGAGTCGTGAAACTGAACAAGGGGGATTAGCTCAGGGGAGGGGCTGCATTTGCATCTCGGTACCCTCGATACAGGTAGTGGAATCCTGAGGCAAGGGTAAACCCAACCATTAAGACAACCAGCGGGGTAATCGTCGAGCGATCGATCCCACGCCATGTCAGCAGAATGGTAAGCAGAACATAGCTCAATTGAAACAGCGTCGTTCCCTTCCCTAAGAACGTTGGAGTGACAGTAATCGGCGTACTCGTCACATGGGCGACCACCGTCCCGAGCAGGAGCATCAGGTCGCGGCTCACAACCAAGATGACGAGCCAGGACGGCACAAGATGGAGCACGGCGAGCGAAATAAAGCTTGATGTCAGCAGCAGCTTGTCCGCGAGCGGATCGAGCAACGTTCCCAATCGTGTTCGCTGATTAAGCTTACGTGCAAGGTAGCCGTCAACTGCATCCGTAAGGCCAGCGAGCAGCAGTGTCAGCAGGGCGAATCCATAGGAACCATAGGTCATGAAGCCAATAATGACGGGAACCAAGAGGATACGAAGGATGGTCAGACTATTCGGAATATTCATGGAGTGGCGTTTGGACATGCCTCCGACTTGACGAGGCGAGGCATCATAGTAACCGATGGTGCGCTTGTCAACGAGTTGCAGGGAGGGAGGGACACCTCCTATAATCAAAGAGGTGGTCTACTATCTCAACCGATGGCGAAGGGATACGGAAGTATGAGCACGTTACCGCTTCTGTTCAAGAAGGAAGGATTGGTCGAAAAACATCAAGTGGAAGGGGTGGATCCGAGTGACCGCTACTTTAACCGAGCCATCCTCGTGAATCGAACTTCTGCAGGTTATTCGACAAAAGTGATGTACGAAGCATTGATCGTGGAGAGCCGATCGCACTCAACCATTATCGCGGCCGTAAAGGAATTGGTTGAAAAACTCCAAGACTTTGGGTTTACACGTCTGCGAACGCGAACTAATTTTAAGGGCACCAGGTATCTCGCCGAGAAGGAAACCTGGATCGATTTTCCAGACCGCTTTTGAGGTCAGGTATGAAATTCTTGACTGACAAGGTCGTGGATCACCGGACGGAACTCCCGAATCGCCTCATTCCGACTTGAGGGATGAACACGATTGGACATCAACACAACCTCCAAACGCGCTACGGGATCAATCCAAATTGAAGTTCCGGTATAGCCGAGATGACCGAAGGACTGAGCTGAGAAGTGCGATCCGGCCGATGACGGCTTTGAGGGAGTATCCCATCCCAGAGCCCAACTAGATGCCCCTTCTTTCGCCTGCCGCTTGGTAAACTCCCTGACAAGATCTCCATCGAGGATTGACGGCTGTCCATGGTACGCCCTTAGCCACTCGCCTGTGATAGCCATAACTGCGTCAACATTTCCAAATAACCCCGCGTGACCCGCCTCGCCTCCCATTGCCCCGGCATTCTGGTCGTGCACTTCTCCACACAATACCCGGCCTCGCCAGGGATCGAACTCCGTCGGAGCGACCCCGTCATGTGTTTCACGCACTCGCTCAAGAAATGTGTCTCGCTCTTCAGGCAGGACAAATTGAATACATGGGCTCCCCAGCCGATACAGGATGCGATCAGAAAAAAACTGATTCAATGGTTGCCCGCTGGTCCGTTCAACGACCAGGCCCAATAACATGAACCCCAGATCGCTATAAAGGCTGCGAGCACCGCGCGCATAGACTGAAACTTCCGATCGGATGCAGCTCAATAGCTTTTGTTTCGCCAGGCTCCTCTCCTCTCTCGATGATGGAATGGTTCCATCCGGACTAAGCCGCTCATAATACCCTCGCCATCCAGGCAATCCAGATTGATGAGTCAATAAGTCTCGGAGAGTCGCAGACCCGATCGGACTCTCACCGCATTCCTCAAGGTACTCAGCAAGATGCGCATCAAGCCGACACCGGCCGTTCTGAATCAGCAGCACAAGAGCGGTCACGGTGGCCAGAGGTTTCGTTAAGGAAGCCAGATCATAGATAGTTGAGGTAAGAACAGAGGCTCCTGGTGGATCTACTGATAACCGACCGGCACAAAATCGAGCGATCGGGCCATCTCCCTGACGCACTGCCAATACCGTTCCAGGGAAAACTCCATTCTCGACGGCTCGGTCGAGTGCAACCTGAATGGCTGAAGGTTCGAACATGTGGAGAAGCTTGATGTACAACAACCGGAAGAAGCGTTACAACTGGGCCATCGATGAGACGATGAGATGCGACGAATCATCGCATCGGGCTGGATTCTCCCTCCAGTTTTTCCTCCGGCAGACTGTGATGCTCTTGATAGACCTCACTTGCTTCAACATCCAGCATTCGTTCGAATGTGCTGAGTGTGGCTCGCATACGCTCCACCATCAGCAGACGCTGCTTCTTCAGGACGGACAGATCCCGCTGGGTATTCCCAAGCTCAACCCGTGCTTGCCGAAAGAGTTCACCAGCCTTCAATTCCGCTTCTTTCACAATCAGCTCGGCATCTCGTTGGGCGCTACGCTTCACGTCCTCGGCCAACGACTGTGCCGAAACCAGGGTGTTGGACAACGTCGTCTCGGTCCGCTTCAACTCCGTCACCTGTTGCTCAAGTGAGTAGATTTTTTCACGTAATGCGGCATTGTCCCGATTCAGGTATTCAACCGTCTGTGCGATCTCTTCCAGAAATCGGTTCACCTCTTCGCGATCATAACCACGGAGCTTGACCTGAAACACCATCTGTTGAATATCAATCGGCGTGATCTTCATGCCATCCCCCGTTGGTTGAGTCAATTCATCCGTACTGCGATGTCCTTTACCGACTGGACAACCGCAATTTGCATAAACCAAATCGCCGCGATGACGATCAATGGAGAAAGGTCCATGCCCATCCCCAATCCAATCCGCCGACGAATTGGAGCCAGTATCGGTTCCGTTGCACGAGTGAGAAATTGGACAATTGGATTCCACGGATCCGGATTGACCCACGAAATAAGCGCCCGTGCAATAATAATCCAACTATAGAAAGACAAGGCATAGTCTAGCACCGTTGCCAGCCCTAACAAGGTATTTCCAACCACAAACATTAGTTTCCAAGCTCCTGAGATCGTTTTGTTGCAGCCTCAACTGCGTCCATCAATACAGCTCGCAGGCCACCCTGTTCCAACCGATGCAATCCCGCGATCGTCGTTCCCCCTGGAGACGCGACTTGGTCCTTAAGACGCGCAGGATGCTGACCGGACTCTACTACCATCTTAGCCGCACCCAAAACCGTCTGCGCAGCCAACACACTCGCCGTCTCTCGAGGCAAACCCATTTTTACTCCACCATCCGCCATTGCCTCGATAGCCAGGAAAATATACGCGGGGCCGCTTCCGCTCAAACCAGTTACAGCATCCATCAGGCGCTCCTCAAGCAGAACAACTTTCCCGACCGATTCAAATATCTGCTGCACGCGGGCGACCGCCTCTGATCCAACTCCTGGACCAACCGTTAATGCCGTCATCCCTGCCCCGACCATCGCCGGCGTATTCGGCATGGCACGTATAATTGACGCTTGAGGGCCGAGAAGTTCCTGAATTCGATTGATGGGAACTCCGGCAGCCACCGACACGATAAGCCGATTACTGACACCCTTTCCCAGTCCCCTGAGTACGTCGGCAATGACCTGCGGCTTAACGGCGAGCATGACGACATCACTTGCACGTACCACCTCATCATGCGTGAGACCCACGTGAACACCGTAATGTCTCTTCAAGTGATCCTGCCTCGTAGCATCTGGATCGGCCACACGAATCTTTCCCGGCTCAAACAACCGGGCAGTGAGCACCCCACTGATCAACGCTTCTGCCATGCGCCCACCTCCGATAAACCCAATGGTGTGCATAACGACTGCGTTAGACATGTCGTGCTCCAAAAAGGGCGCTGCCGACCCGAACAAGCGTTGCCCCTTCCTCTATCGCGACTTCGTAGTCATTCGACATGCCCATGGACAGCTCGTCCATCTTCACCGACGGGAGCTGTTGAGCATCAATCGTCTTGGCTAATTCAGCAAGCTTTCTAAAATAGGGCCTGGCTGAACCAGGATCACTCGTTGGAGGCGGAATCGCCATTAATCCTTTGATACGGATATGGGAGAGGTGCGCCATCTCTGACACAGCCTGTGGTACATCGTCTGGGCGAAACCCTGCTTTTGTCGGCTCGTTGCCGATATTGACCTCCAGTAGCACATCTTGCTGATGACCGGCATCTCCAGCGCGGCGGTCGATTTCTTGCGCCAATTCCAGGGTGTCGACCGAGTGAATCAGATCAAACACACCGATCACGGATCGCGCCTTCCTCCGCTGTAATTGCCCGATAAAATGCCACTGGACGGAACCATGGGTGAAGGCAGGAATTTTGGTAAGGGCCTCTTGGACTCGATTTTCTCCCAAGAGGAACAAGCCCGCCTGCACTCCTTCTGCGATCTGCGGGATACCGACCGTCTTGGTCGCAGCCACAAGGCGAACCTCGCTGGATGAACGGCCGGCCTTCTCTGCCGCCGCTCGAATCTTTGCTAGGACTGATTGCACCCGTATTTTGATGGTGTCTTGGACGAGCGATTCCATATGCCCACTCAGAAATTCCAGCGCACCCCTACGGCACGCCGCCCATATTCTATCGGATTAGACTAAGAATTGGCAGAGACTGGTTTATCGTCGCTGGGTGGCAAGCCAATGGCACTAATCATAGTCCCATTGACTTTTCCTTCTCGCCGATAGGAAAAAAACAGATCCTCATGACAAATCGTACAAAGGTTCACAGTCGTGATGGCCTGTGGAGTGGCTCCATGGGCTAATGCCTGCTCCTTAATAAGGCCCTTCAAGTCCAGTTTGGCCTTCCCCTCGCCCTGAAATTGAACGACCTTCTCCCAACTAGGAACCCCTTGGCGAAGACGTTCAAGAACTGGGGCATCCACTTCGTAACAACAGGCGCCAGCTGATGGACCAATACTCATCCGTACCTGTTTAGGATTTGAGCCAAAACGTGACTCAAATAGCGCCAGTGTCTTGGGGACGATCGCCTCTACGGCTCCTCGCCATCCGGCATGGATTGCCGCGACAACTCCACGGACAGGGTCATGCATGAGAATTGGCACACAATCGGCCGTCCTCACTGCTACCATAACCCCTGGCTGATCAGTCACCAAGGCGTCCCAGCCTCCCACAAAGCGGTCGGCTGCTGACAGCGCACGATCCACCACCAGAGCCTCGGTCCCATGAACCTGTTTAACAGACAACGTCCATGCTGAGGGCGCAGCCCCTTGGACGCCCTGCAAAGGTCTGCCAACTTCCAGGTCGTGCTCCATCGTGTGCTGCCTGGTTCCAAAAAAGTGGTGCGCCTGATTCTTCGTATCCATAAATGCCGGGACCGTTATCACGAATGCGCTTACCATCTCAATGTTCACCCGATCTCACGTACTGAGCGACCCAGGATTAGTCGGCCTGCTTACGAAGAAATGTTGGGACATCCCATTCGTCTTCAGCCGTCATTGCCGCGCGATCCGTTGGGTCTCGCATCTCCGTCATGCGCCGTAAAAATGTGGGACGGTCGAGATCTTTCATCGGCCGATCCGCCGCAAGAGATGCGACCATCCCTGCCAAAAGCGGCTGGATCGGCTTTGCAGGCCGATTTACTCCTCGGTCACCAGCCATAGGAGCCGCAGGCTGATCTTCTTCTCGTTCAAACCCAGTTGCGATCACCGTGATAATGAGATCTTCACCCATATCAGGATTAATCACTTGCCCAACGATAATGTTGGCCTCAGAGTCCGCCGTCTGCTGGATAATGCTGGCCGCCTCTTCAACCTCATGCAGCGATAAACTAGCCCCACCGGTTATATTGAGAAGCACTCCCCGGGCTCCTTCTACGCTACCTTCCTCAAGAAGTGGGCTGCACATCGCCTTCTGGGCGGCTTCAATCGCCCGGTTGGGACCACGTGATACGCCCATTCCCATGACGGCACGACCGGTATGTGACATCACCGTGCGGACATCGGCAAAATCGACATTCACATGTCCCGTCGTCGTAATTACATCGGCAATACCCTGAATGGCCTGCCGAAGGACATCATCGGCCACCTTAAAGGCCTCCAAGAGCGGGGTTGATTTATCAACGATGCCCAAGAGCCGTTGATTGGGGATAATCAGCAAGGTATCGACATGCCGCCGCATGTCGCGGATCCCCTCCTCGGCGTGTTTGTTTCTCCGTTGGCCCTCATATTGAAACGGCTTCGTCACTACGCCCACCGTCAAAATCCCCATTTCTCGAGCGATGCTGGCGACAATGGGTGCGGCTCCGGTCCCGGTGCCTCCTCCCATGCCGGCCGTGACGAACACCATATCCGCTCCCTCGAGGCATTCCCGGATATGCTCCTTACTTTCAAGCGCGGCATCACGTCCGATTTCCGGTTTCGCGCCAGCGCCTAAACCACGGGTCCTCTCCGGCCCAAGCTGGATTTTGTACGGGGCCAGAGAGCGATCCAGTGCCTGAAGATCGGTGTTGCTGGCGATAAAGTCGACACGGGCGAGTCCAGAGGTGATCATCGTGTTGATCGCATTGCACCCGGCTCCGCCGATTCCGATCACTTTAATCCGCACAGGTGATAACATATCTTCCTGAAATGCAAACATCGGAGCACCTCCTCGTATCACCCGCACACCGAGCGTCTGACGCCCGCAAGGGTTTTATAAGGTTAAAAGACCTCCAACACCCGTTTCGTCCAGCTGAACATTTTTTTTGCCCAAGTCCCACCGTTTCGAAGCCCCGCAGTCTCTAATTCATCGACGTGTCGCCGGGCATGAAGCAAGAGACCGACCCCGGTTGAATGGCTGGGATGACCGACGATATCTCGGAGCCCTCCCACCCCCGATGGCAATCCCCGCCGCGCCGGCAAGTTCAAGACTTTCTCTGCAGCATCTGGCATCCCTTCCAACAACGATGTACCCCCGGTGATCACGACCCCGGCCCCCAACATGCCTTCGTATCCGGCCCGCGTGATTTCTCTCCGAACAAGCTCGAACATCTCGTCGACACGAGGCTCCAAGATCTCCGCAATATCCCGTCTAGAAAATGTTCGAGGTGGACGGTCTCCTACCGAAGGTACCTGAACGACTTGATGACCAATGACCAATTCGGTTCTCGCGATCCCATGTTGAGTTTTGATCCTTTCAGCCTCGGTTTGCGACGTCAAGAGACCAATGGCCAGATCCTTCGTCAAATTCTGTCCGCCAATCGGAAGAACTGCCGAGTGACGGATGCTCCCATCCAAAAAAATGGCCAGGTCCGTCGTCCCTCCCCCCAAATCCACCATCACCACGCCGAGTTCACGTTCCTCCTGGCTCAGCACCGCTTCACTGGAGGCCAGCGGCTGAAGGATGATGTCGACCACGTCAAGCCCAGCCCGATTGACACTCTTCACGATATTCTGCGCTGAGGTCACCGCTCCGGTGATGACGTGCACGTTGACTTCCAGCCGATTTCCGGATAGGCCCAACGGCTCCCGCACCCCTTCCTGGCCATCCACCATGAATTCTCGAGGTAACACGTGGAGGATCCTCCGCTCTTGCGGGATCACCGCGAGCGTGCGGGCGCTTTCAATGGCTCGGTGGATATCTTCTCGAGTCACCTCCGCTCGTTTCAGCGCCACAACACCCTTGCAGTTTTCGGCCGAGATGTGACTGCCGGCGATGCCGGTGTACACGGAGTTGATCTGAACAGCCGCCATCAGCTCTGCTTCTTCGACGGCCTTCTTGATGGATTCAACGGTGCTTTCAATGTCGACAACGACTCCTTTACGCAAGCCGCGTGAGGGACTCATGCCGAGGCCGATAATGCTGAGACCTCCCGCATCGGTCATCTCTGCAACGATCGCGCAGATCTTTGTTGTCCCGATGTCGAGTCCGACTAGAATTTGATCTCGCTTCGGCACCGCAATCACCCTCCGCCTTCCCGTACGATAATTCGATTATCGTACCGGAGATCCACTTCACTGACCCCGCGCCCCACGCCGTCAAAATTTAGTGATTTCAACGTTGGTTTGACGCGTTGGAACCGCTCCCATTGCTCCTCAACCGACTCCTCTCCAAATCGAAATCGAACGCCCTGGATGAGCGCCACAAGATTTGTTTGGTTTTCAGCCTGTACCCGCAACCTCCCATCGAAGGTGTGCCCAATGACTCTTGCCAGTTCGATGCCAGACATGATTGAGCGTCGCACTACGTCGGTCCCCTTTAGCAACCCGTCAAGATCAACTCCGGTTACCAACGGAAACGTATCATCATCAGCCTGCCCCAGCTTGGTCAGGATATGCCCCTCTTCATCACTCAGAAAGTTCTGTGATGCCGACCGGACGATCGCGGCAGGCTTTCGCTCGATCACCGCGATCTTCAACTCATGGAGTAGGACTCGCGAAACTTGAGCCTCCTTGATCCAGGGGTGTGCCTCGATCTGCTCTTCGACGGTGGTGGGCATGACCTGATAAAGCGACATCCCTTGTCTGACCTGAGCCAGCTCGATCACCTTCTGCTTGTCAAGATGATGCACACCTTCAACGGTGATCGTGTGGATCTCAAGCAAGTCACGGACTATGCGGCTGGAGTACGTCACGGCGGTCGTGATCAGCCACCCCAGAATCGCCAGACCCGTCACAAGCACACCGAGACGCACCGCAACCTTTCGCTTGGCCGTCCGTATCCGCCCGCCTTGCATCACCGCCTTTTCCCCTGATGGGTCCTTCCAACGATTCAGGCGCGGGACGGCAGGCTCAGCTCGTTGTTTTCTAAATGAGACTCTCATGACACAGGCCCTAATTGGGCGCACTGAGCACATCGAGCGGCACGGTCCAGTGCAGACCGTAAGATCCGCTCGACCAAGTCCTCGTACCCGATGCCGGCCTGCGCGGCAGCCATGGGCAGTAGACTCGTTGCGGTCATGCCAGGAACTGTGTTGATTTCCAATACATAGGGCTGGCCTCGAGGCGTGATGCGAAAGTCCACGCGTGCAGCCCCCTCACAGCCAAGGACTTTGTAGCTGCGGTAGGCCAATTCCCCTATTTTCTGAAGTACTTTGGCCGGAAGCGGAGCAGGGCAGAGATACTGAGTCTTCCCCTTTTGGTATTTGGCCGAAAAATCATAAAACCCTTCCGGGGCCACAACTTCTATGGCCGGAAGTATGTCTGCCTTGTCCATGGCTGTGCCAAGAATCGACACGGTCGCTTCATGTCCAGGAATGTAGCCCTCCACCATCGCTTCAGAGTCATAACGAAGAGCCAGTGCCAGTGCCTCCTTCCACTGAGCCGCGCGGCGCACAATGGTAACGCCGATCGTAGAGCCTTGCGAGACCGGCTTGACGACAATCGGTAACTGAAGCTTGCACGCCTTCAGAACCTTCGCCAGCGAAGGCCTCTCTCCAGCACGGATGACCGTTCCAGAAGGCACCGGGATGCCATGTGCGGCCAACAATGTCTTTGTCATCACTTTGTGCATACCCACAGCACTAGCCCGAACGCCTGACCCTGTGTATGGAATCCCGATGGTCTCAAGAAACCCCTGGACTAAGCCGTCTTCGCCCCCCAGCCCATGAAGCGAGAGAAAGGCGATGGCAACATCCTGCTCTTTCAAGTCTTGATACAGTCGATCACCGACGTCGATGGCCACGACATCATATCCTCGACGGAATAGTGCCTGATAAACCGCTTGGCCGGTCTTCAGGGAAATCTCCCGTTCGGAAGATCGACCTCCCATTAGGACCGCGATGCGTCTATCCGTCATTCTACCCATAGATACCAGGAGTCCGTAGGTTACGCTTGACCCACCAATTTCAGTTCCAGCTCCAACTTCACCCCGGTCTTCCGAGCGACCTGGGCACGAACCTTTTTGATAAGAGCGAGCACATCGGTGGCTCTCGCCCGCCCCTGGTTCACGATAAAGTTGGCATGCTTTGTCGAGACACAGGCATCGCCGACCGAGACACCCTTGAGCCCTGCCTCCTCAACAACCCGTCCCGCTGAATCATTGGCCGGATTCTTGAACACACACCCAGCACTCGGGAGCGTCAGTGGCTGAGTCTCTCGCCGGTAGCGCAAATAATCCTTTACGACCTTCTCAATGTCAGCCCGTACTCCCTGCCTCAATTGGAGCCATACTCCGACCACGATTCCCACCGGCAATGCTGCCTGCCGATACCCAAATGAGATCGATTCCGATGGACAGTCCAGAACCTCACCGTTTGCGAGCACAACTCGAACGGCTTTGACGGAATCTTTCATCTCGCCGAGTTTCGTTCCAGCATTCATGACGACGCACCCGGCTACCGTCCCAGGAATCCCAGCAGCCCATTCCAATCCCGCCAACGAGCGACGAATGGCATGGCCAATCAACGTCGGCATACCGACACCGCCCTCGGCATAGAGAACAGCTCCTGATTCTTCCTTGATCGCACGGAGTTTTGCCAAACTGACCACCACACCCCGAATGCCCTTGTCTCGAACCAGGAGATTGGTTCCTCCCAACACAAAGATTGGAAGCTTCTGTTCATGCGTTTGTTTGACCAACCGAATGACATCTTCCACATCTGCAGGTTCCACCAGCACATCGGCCGGACCACCGATCCGAAAGGAAGTGTATTCACTCAACGGCGCATTCAAGCGAACCATTCCCCGAATACCGGCCACGGCAGACTGAACCTTTCGCTGTAGCCTCGTGCGTTGCGCCGCTGTCCCATACCTGTGAGATATACGTTTCATGAATCATCACGTAGACTCGAGCCGTGCAAGAATTCCGGTACCCGCTTTCCAAATGTCCCCCGCTCCCAAGGTCAATACGAGATCCCCTGCCCGAAGATGTGACAAGACCTGGTCCGGAAGGGTCTCCTTACGTTCGATGAAGGTTACAGCGGGATGGCCTGCCGCCCTTACCGTCTCTGCAAGCGCAGCCCCGCTCACCCCCGGTAGCGGTTGTTCTCCAGCCGCATAGATGTCCGTCATAAACAGGACATCGGCCTGATCAAATGCATGGGCGAACTCTCCGAGACAATCTCGCGTCCGACTATATCGATGAGGTTGAAAAAGGACGACCAATCGACGATCCCAGCCCTGTTTAGCCGCAGCCAGCGTCGCTTTGACCTCCGTAGGATGGTGCCCATAGTCATCAACCACCATGATCCCACCCGCTTCGCCCCGCAAATGGAATCGGCGTTCGACCCCAGTAAACGCTGCCAAACCTTTACGAATCAGATCTACCGGAACATCCAGCTCCATCCCAATCGCAATGGCCACGAGTGCGTTCGAAACATTGTGAATCCCAGGCACCGTCAACCGAAACGGACCTAGGTTCTTCCCTCGAAAATGCGCACGGAAGTCGGCTCCCCATTGCTTGAGCACGATGTCCGTCGCGAGAAAATCTGGCGCCACTCCGTCCCGTTCACGGAGTCCATACGTGTAATAGCGCTTGAGGACGTGAGGAAAGAGCGACGCGAGGCGGTCATCGTCTGCACACAATACCGCCACACCATAGAAGGGAATCTTATTGATAAACTCGAGAAAACTTTCGTTGATTCGTTCCATCGACCCATAATGATCCAGGTGCTCACGGTCCAAATTCGTCACGGCGACGATGGTGGGGGGAAGACGCAGAAAAGACCCGTCACTCTCATCTGCCTCGGCCACAAGGAGGTCGCCTCTGCCAAGCCGTGCATGGCTTCCCAATGCGTTCACTTTGCCGCCGATGACCATCGTTGGATCGAGATCACCCTGTGCAAGCACAGTGGCCACCATTGACGTCGTGGTGGTCTTACCGTGGGCTCCAGCAATGGCGACTCCGAACTTTAATCGCATGAGCTCTGCCAGCATTTCTGCCCGTGGGATCACGGGAATTTGCATCGCTTTCGCCTTCAGCACCTCAGGATTACTTCCGGCCACAGCCGACGAAATGACCACGACTTGCGCCGTGCCCACATTTGACTCCTGATGGCCGATGAAGATTCTCCCACCTAACTCTTCCAGTCGCCTGGTGGTCTCCGAGGCGTGCAGATCTGACCCCGTCACGGTATACCCCATTGTGAGCAACACTTCGGCGATGCCGCTCATACCGGAACCGCCGATTCCAACAAGATGAATTTGTTCGACCTTGCGAAACATTCCCATACGACTTACCCGTTGCCGTCCAGTAGCAGCTCGTGCGCCAAGCGTTGATCCTCCAAGCGTCCTACCCTCTGGCCTTTCTAAAAGATTGGTTGATGTCATGATTCACTCCCATCATCGCGTAACACTCGCTGACGATACGTTCGCCAGCGTCAATTCGTCGCATCCCCAAACTCCCATGATGCATGCGCTCCCACCGCTGAGAGTCCGATACAATCGCATCCACCATCTCGCTCAATCTCGCCCCTGTCAGGTCTGACTGCGGCAGCACCACTGCTCCACCTGCCGCTTCCATGGCTCGAGCGTTCTTCATCTGATGATCATAAATGGCCGTCGGCAATGGAATCAGGATCGCGGGTTTCCCACATGCCGTCAGCTCAGCGATCGTCATAGCCCCAGCACGAGCCACCACGACATCCGCCGTCCGTAACACCGTCGGCATGTCATACAGAAACGGGACAACGGTAGCCGAGATCCCCAGCGTCTTGTACCCTTCCCTGACCCGCTCATAATCTCCCTCACCTGTTTGGTGTGTGATCGTCAGTGTAGGCAAGCGCGCCATGAGTACGGGCAATCCTTCGAGCACCGCACTATTGATCGCTTTCGCTCCCTGACTGCCTCCGAAAACCAGCAGGTGTCGTCCATTCCGCTTATTCGCCGCCTGGCTCTCGGGTTCATGCCCCAGGAACTCCTGCCTGATGGGTGTTCCGACAACTTGTGCGTTCTGTCGGTCAAAGAACGTCGCGGCCGACTCAAACGCCAAAAAGATCCGTTGGGCAAGTGGACCCACCACTTTGTTGGCCAATCCAGGATATGCATTCGGCTCTAAAATCACTCGAGGAATCCCCCTCAGTGCTGCCGCCACCAACACAGTTGGGCTCGTGTACCCACCGACGCCAATTACGAGATCAGCACTCCGCCGTCTCAGAACTTGCCATGATTGCCAAATTCCGACTGGAAGCGACAGCAGAGCCTGAAAAACATCAAGTAATCCTTTCCCCATCACCGGCTTAGCCGTAATCATAACGAGCTCGAATCCCTCATGTGTGAGCACTCGAGACTCAACACCTCGGCTTGTACCCACAAAGAGAATCTTCGTTGAAGAGTCCCGCCGCAGAAATTCTCTTGCCAGGGCAATGGCCGGATAGAGATGGCCCCCTGTGCCTCCTGCGGCAATGACGATCGTCATCGTTAACGTACCCACCCATGCCCACTCCGATGTTCTATCGCCTCTCGGCCGGCATGGCGATCTCTGGAGATGCTCAACAACATTCCCACTCCAGCCAAGCTGACGACAAGAGAGGATCCTCCATAACTGACGAACGGCAACGTGAGTCCTTTTGTCGGCACAAGCCCAGTCACCACACAGGCGTTGGTTAACGCCTGCACTCCGATCAGTGTCGTGATACCGATCCCCAAGTACCGCCCAAAGGGGACCCGTGCGCGCGTCGAAATCTGAAATCCTCTGATCATAAACAACACAAATAACAGGATGATGACGCCGGTACCGACGAACCCCAGCTCCTCGCCGATGAGCGCCAAGACAAAATCCGTGTGTGCTTCGGGAAGAAAAAATAGCTTCTGCTTTCCCTCCCCCAACCCTACCCCAAAAAGGCCACCGCTGCCGAATGCCAGAAATGATTGAGTAATCTGAAATCCTGTATCGGACGCATCGTTCCATGGCTGCAAAAACGCCATGAGTCGTTGTCGGCGATACTCGGTGGACAAGACAAGCGCCAATCCAATTGGTACCGCACAGAGTACCAATGTTGACAGATGAGACAGGCGTGCGCCCCCCACGAATAAAAGGCTGCCCGTGACTACGCCCAACACCACGACTGTTCCCAAATCCGGCTCCATCAGAACCAATCCGCAGAGGAGGCCAATCACAAGCAGCGCCGGGAGCAGCCCGCTCTGGAAGTCTTGGATCCGACCTTCCTTTCTTGTCAGATAGGCAGCGAGATAGATCACTACCCCCAGCTTCACCATCTCGGCAGGCTGAATCGATATCGGCCCCGCTCCGAGCCACCGTCTGGCCCCATTGGCTGTCATTCCCAGGGAAGGAATCAGGACCATGACCAAGAGTGTTGCCATGCCTCCAAGCAACGGAATGGACAACCGTTTCCACCAGACATAGTCGACACGAGACAGCACGTGGAGAAGGCTCAACCCCATTACCAACCAGACACCCTGCCGCTTGAGGTAGTACCAGGAATCGTGATGCCGATTTCCGGCCAGAACCGCACTCGCACTGAACACCATGACCAAGCCGACGACCGTCAGCATCACCGTCACGCATAATAAGACCTGATCCATCCCAACTCGCGAACTGTTCGTGGTCCAAGGTAGTGCCAAAGTCCCAGCTGCTTTCTTTGACATTGTTCAGTGTCAATGCTCCTCTACATTGCCGACCATCAGGCCGACAAGGATTGGACCGCGCTCTTAAATTGTCTCCCACGATCTTGATAATCAGCAAACATGTCGAAACTCGCACAGGCCGGTGACATCAGAACGACATCGCCCGAGCTTGCTCCCAAGGAAGCCAATTCCACTGCCTCCTGCAGGCTTTTCGGCCAGTCGATGGCTCCATACCCCTGCACAGCATCAGCAATTAACGGAGCCGCCTCTCCAATTAATAGGAGGCGTTTCACTCGCTGACGAATCGCCGGAGCCAACCGCGAGAAGTCCCCACCTTTATCGCGCCCACCAGCAATCAGCCAAATCGGCTGATCAATACTATGCAGCGCCTTCAAAGTCGCGTCGACATTGGTTCCCTTCGAGTCGTTGATAAAGCGTACCCCTCGTCGGTCACGGACAACCTCCAAGGCATGTTCCAGACCTGGGAACTCCCTAAGTACGCGACGTACATCATCCAGATGGCACCCACTCAACAACGCATAGGTGGCAGCCACCATGGCATTCTCAACGTTGTGATCGCCAATGGTCTTGAGCTCGCTACGGAGACAGACCTCCCGTGCCTGACCATCAATGGCCGTCATGATGCGACCATGTTCGAGATAGGTCCCTCCTGCCAGGTCCGGTGGTAACGGGGGCCGCCGCGTAAATCCGAACGTTCGCGCCTTCACACTATGTCGTAGTGCACTGACTCGTGGATCATCGAGATTAAACAAAGCAACATCCGATGATGTTTGATTCTCGAAAATCCTATTTTTTGCGGCAATATACTCTGCGATGGACTCATACCGATCCTGATGATCCACCGTCACATTAAGGATGGCCGCAATCCAGGGATGAAACTGCTCGACCGTCTCGAGTTGAAAACTGGAAACTTCCACGACGGCAGCATCGTACGGACAAGCTCGTCCCTCCTTCATTGCCCGTAGCGACTGGAGCGCCGCTTCGCTAAAAGCGGTTCCGAGATTGCCGCCAACAAATACCTGTTTCCCGCTAGCCTGTAACATTTTCCCTATCATCGTGACTGTCGTACTTTTCCCATTGGTGCCGGTCAACGCAAGGATGGGAACGGGCATGAATCTCGATGCAAGGTCAAGCTCGCTGATCACCTTCACACCTCGACGACGGATGCGCTCCAACGCCTCCATCCGATAGGGCACCCCTGGACTAATGACCACTAATTCGGCCGTCGTCAGAGCCGTTTCATAACCGCTTCCCAACGCCACGTCGATCCCCGACTCCTCAATGGTCTTGAGGACGCCTTGTAATTCTGCGCGATCTTTCCGATCTGCGACGGTCACAACTGCACCGACTGCCTGCAAGAGATGCGCGGCAGCCACTCCGCTCCTGGCCAGTCCAACGACAGCCACCCGCCTTCCTTCAAGCTGTGTCATGTCCAGTCCAACCATATCGGACTACCTTAATTTGAGCGTGCTCAGACTTAATAGTGCCAGTAAAATTGCAATGATCCACAGACGGACGACCACCTTTGGCTCTTCCCAGCCCTTCATCTCGAAGTGGTGGTGTATCGGTGCCATGAGAAAGATCCGCTTGCCTCGAGACTTGAACGAGACGACTTGAAAAATAACCGACACGGCCTCGATGACAAAGACCCCACCGACCATCAGCAGGAGCAACTCATGCTTACTGATCACCGCTACCGTCCCCAGTGCCGCCCCAAGCGGGAGAGACCCGACGTCTCCCATAAATACTGACGCGGGATAGGTATTGAACCAAAGAAAGCCGAGGCTCGATCCCAAGATCGCGGCAGTAAACACTGCCAACTCTCCGGCCCCTTCAATATGGGGAATCAGCAAATATTCGGACATCAACCGATGCCCGGTGACATAAGCGACGACGGTGTAGGCTAATGCCGTGATCATAATCGGCCCAATGGCCAATCCATCAAGACCGTCTGTAAGGTTCACGGCATTGGAACTGCCGACGATGACGATGATGGCAAATACGACGTAGAACCAGCCTAAGTCCGGCGTGAAACTTTTAAAAAACGGCACGCTGAGCTTCGTGTTGTACTCAGGCATGCAATAGAGAACCACCGCGACGATGAGCGCCACGGCAATTTGCGCGGTAAACTTTTGTGACGCGGAGAGCCCCTTTGATCGAGCTTTGATAAACTTGAGATAGTCATCGACAAACCCAATCGCACAGAACCCAAGCGTCGCACCGAGCACCAACCAGATGTGCGGGCGTGAGATGTCTGCCCATAATAACGTTGATAAGGTCACTGCAAAAATGATCAGGATGCCGCCCATCGTCGGTGTTCCGCTTTTAGCAAGATGCCGCTTAGGTCCGTCATCTCTCACTTGTTGACCCAGCTTGATTTCTTGGAGCTTTCTGATCACCCATGGGGCCAGCACAAAGGCGATCAGAAATGCCGTGACTGCCGCATAAATAATGCGGAAGCTCTGGTAGCGGAAGACGTTCAGAAAGGAGAATTGCGCGTGAAATGGGTAGAGCCAAATATACAGCATCTGTCAGCGAGACCTATAAGGCTTTCTTTCGCGCACCCTTGACTCCTTGGAGTGCGTCTACCACACGTTCTAACTTCATTCCACGTGATGCTTTGATCAACACCACGTCCCCAGATTTAGCGATCGCCTTCACCGCATCGGCTGCAGCTTTGGCATCCGATACTTCCATGATATGGGCCGGATCTTGCCCAGCCTCCCTCGCACCCTTGGCAAGACTTTTCCCCAAGGGGCCACAGGCCACCAGTTGATCGATCCCCTGCCGTGCCACGAAGCCGCCGACCTCCTCATGCATCTGCGCGGAATTCGGACCGAGCTCCAGCATATCCCCCAAGACAGCTATCTTCTTTCCCTTCGTCCTAAGCTGGCCTAGGAGCTGAACCGCCGCCGTCATCGAGCCCGGGTTAGCATTGTAACAGTCGATGATAAGCTTGACCCCCTGAGTAACAGAGACCTGCGATCTCATGGCCGCCGGCCTAAACTTTGAAAGCCCCTGCGCAATCGCCACCCCTGATAGCCCCAGGGTCGTACCGACCGCTGCCGCAGCTAGGGCATTGACAACATTGTGCTCGCCCTGAACACGAATATGGATATTGGTATGGCGTCTGCCTCCAGGAAGCAGCAGGCGAAACATCGTTCCATTGCGACCGTCCAAGGTGACATCCAAGGCACGGACGTCTGCTTTGGCGGACAAGCCAAAAGACACCACGCGACATCTGGCTCGCGCGGTGAGATAGTCATAGTAGAAATCATCGGCATTCAGGACAGCAATTCCATCGCCTGGGAGCAGATCAAGCAACTCGGCTTTTGCTTGCGCAGAGACGTCCATGGATCCAAAAAATTCCAGATGATCAGGCCCGATGTTCGTAATGATCCCGATCGTCGGCTTGGCTATTTCGCACAACCTGGTTGTCTGACCAATATTGTCGACCCCCATCTCGATGACCGCCCCTTGGTGCTGCGCATTGAGACGGAAGATAGTTTGTGGAACCCCCAACCGGTTATTGAGATTGCCCTCTGTCTTGAGGATCTTCCAGCGATGCGCCATAACACTCGCCACCATCTCCTTGGTCGTCGTCTTCCCATTACTACCCGTCACGGCGACGATCGGAATCTTGAAGCGACCCCGAAAGTACGAGGCCAGCTGTTGGTAGGCATACAGTGGATCAGGAACACCGAGAATCACCGGCCTAACTCGTTTGGAGAAAAACTTCCCCGCACAGAGGGAGACATCGTACGAGTCGAGCACGATCGCTCCAACGGCACCCTGCCCTAGCGCCGTCTTGATAAAGTCATGTCCGTCGAATCGATCACCTCGTATTGCAATAAAGAGATCTCCAGGACGAAGTGACCGCGTATCGAGACTGATGCGCTGGACTGGTTGCTTGCCCCAGGCACCTTCATTTCCACTTAAAACCCGACCGCCGATCACTTCCCGCAACTCTTCGACGGAAAAGAGTGTCATGGCTGTACGTCCCTGCACCAACCAAATCCTACCGCTGTGGGTTAGGCCTGAAATTTGAGTCGTTCGATCGCCTGACGCGCCACTTCACGATCGTCGAAATGATATTTCGTGGTTCCGATGATCTGATAATCCTCGTGCCCCTTCCCGGCGATCAGCACCATATCCGCTTCCCGTGCTTCTCGTACCGCCGTTTCAATGGCTTCCCGTCGGTCAGGAATCTTATGATATTGCACATGAGGCCGTTGCCTTAACGCCCTCACAACCCCCTGCTCCACTTGTTCAAGAATCACATGAGGATCTTCCGTTCTTGGATTATCCGAGGTGAGGATCACGACATCACTGGAACGCACAGCGGCTTCTCCCATCTTCGGCCGTTTCCCTCGATCACGATCCCCGCCACAGCCAAATACCGTAATGATCCGTCCGGTCTTTAATGTTTCTGCCGCCATCAACAGTCGATTCAACGCATCTTCAGTATGGGCATAGTCGACGACGACGGTGAACTGCTGGCCTGCCATCACGCGCTCAAACCGTCCCGGTACATTCGTGACTTGAGTGACAGCGTGATTTATCTGATCAGGTGTTGCCCCCTCATGAAGGGCCACGCCAATGGCGGCTAGCAGATTGTAGACATTGTGTTCGCCCACAAGGTGGCTTTCGACTCGAAAATTCCCCCGTGGGGTCACAGCGGTAAACACCACCCCCTGAAGAGACAGTCTCACATCTTCCGCACGGAGGTCCGCTTTGGCCTTGATCGCATAGGTCCACGCCGGCACAGAACACTGTTCAACGATACGCGGGCCATAGCAATCATCGACGTTGATGATTGCCCGTTTATTGACTTTCCGACCATTGGCGAGTCCGGTAAAAAGTCGCAACTTTGCCTGAAAGTAGGCTTCCATTGTCCCATGAAAATCGAGATGGTCCTGCGTCAGATTGGAAAAAACCGCCACATCATATTCACACCCGCTCGTACGGTCCTGAGCCAAGGCATGTGAAGATACTTCCATCACAGCCGTCGTGCATCCGTGAGTGACCATTTTTGCGAGCAACTGCTGAAGCTCAAGCGCTCCAGGAGTCGTATGTGCTGCAGGGATTACCGTGTCTCCAATTTGATAAGCAACCGTGCCGATCATCCCCACTCGAGCACGTACAGCTTCCAAGAACGCTTTGCATACATAGGTGGTCGTGGTCTTCCCGTTTGTTCCGGTCACGCCAACCATCCGCAACCGTGACGAGGGATCTCCATAGAACTGGCTCCCCAGAAGACCGAGCGCCTTCCTGGAGTCTTCAACGTAAACAAAGGGAACCGTCCCTGTCTCCATTGGTTGCTGTGCAACCACACCTCCAACGCCAGCGCCCACCACCATTGGAATAAACTGGTGCCCATCCACCCGCTCACCTTTCACAGCCACAAAGACACTTCCGGCTGAAACCGCACGGGAGTCGTCGGTGATTCCTTTCACGGCGATATTCAGGTCACCACGATGTTCAAGGACAGGTACGCACCCTTCAAGGGCTTGTAGCATGGTGGCAAAGGTCATTGACGTTTCCTAGTATTATCAGAATTACTACAGTGCCATTGCGAGCGTAACGGGTTCTTCCGATGCCACACCCAAGTAGCTCAGCACCTGCTCGCCGACGCGGCTAAATACGGGAGCGGCCACCGTCCCACCCCACGCATCGCCCTGAGGTTCATCGATCACAACAATCATTGCCAGTCGTGGGCTGTTCGCAGGGACATACCCCGCGAACGATGTCACAAACCGAGAACCCGAGTAGCTACCCGTTCGAGGATCAATCTTTTGGGCCGTACCGGTCTTCCCGGCTACCCGAAAGCCTGGGATAGCCGCCTTTGCCCCTGTCCCATCTGTGACAACGCCTTCCAAAATGTTCGTCATCGTATGGGCGGTTTCAGGTGAAACGGCCCGTCGCCTCACCTGAGGAGACATTGTCTTCAGAAGCTGCCCTTCGGAACTTCGAATCTCTGAAACCACGTACGGTCTCATCAAGACACCTTCGTTTGCCAGGGCCGCTATTGCGGAAACCATCTGAATCGGCGTCACGCCTATTTCCTGTCCTATTGAAATCGAGGCGACAGAACGCCGCCCCCAGTCCTTTGGATGCTTGACCAATCCTGCTCCTTCTCCAGGAAGGTCGATCTCCGTTTTTTGCCCAAATCCAAACGCGTGAAGATATCGATAAAGCCGCTGCTCTCCCAACGCCATGCCGGTCTTCACCGCTCCAATGTTGCTGGACTTCTGTATGACCTGCGCAAAGGAGACCCAACCTAGCTTCTCATGATCATGAATCACTGTATTGGCAACCGCCATACGACCATGCTCTCCAAACACCATCGTATTCGGCCTCACGACCCGCTCTTCAATGGCCGCGGCCGCCATTACCGCCTTCAGTGTAGACCCTGGCTCGTACGCATCAGTAAGCGCCTTGTTTCGCCATCGATCAGGACTGAGGTTCGAGACGACGTTGGGATCAAATCTCGGACTCACCGCCATTGCCAGTACCGCTCCAGTCCGTGGATCCAAAACGATCATCGTGCCTGACTTTGCCTGAGCGCGAGTCACGGCATCTTCAAGTTCCCTTTCCGTAATGTACTGAATCACCTCATCAATCGTGAGTGCGAGGTTATATCCAGGTGTGGGACTTCGTTCAGTCATATCCTTTGGAAACACCGAACGCCCCAGAGCGTCACGCTGGAGGACCATCATCCGCTTTTCACCACGCAGGTACGATTCATACCGATGCTCAACCCCCTCCAGCCCCTCACCATCCATCCCTGCAAAACCCAATACATGCGATAGAAATGGACCCTTGGGGTAAAACCGGCGCCCCTCCATGACGACTCCAACCCCATCGATAGATAACCGTTCCAGACGACGTCCCTGCTCAGGGTCTAACTTTCTGGCCAGCCACACAAAACTCCGTGTCTGTCGAAGCTTACGCTCTAACTCTTCACTCCGAACTTGCAATACAGGAGCAAGCACCCGTGCAGTTTTTGTGGGACTATCCAACGTAGTCGGAACCCCAAAAGCGGAGGGCACTTCAACATTCATTGCCAAGACCTTACCGTGCCTATCGACAATCGTGCCGCGCGCTCCTTCCAGAGATACCGTTTTCCTATGTTGTCGATCCGCCTTGACCGACAGTTCAGCCGCTTGCCAGACCTGTAGTGTCACCAGACGGAACAGAACCAGCCCAAAGCCACACAGCAGTAGCAACAGCAGGATATAGTGACGACCGCTAGGAACAAAACCCGCCACTAGTACCTCCTAGCCAGAAGGTCGTTCTTCGCGACTCGGACTTCTACGGGTGCAACATCGGCAACGGCCATTGGCTGCATACTCCCGGGCCTGAACTGAACTAATATGACCTGCCCTTGCTGCGGCAAATTCATCCCCAGCTCTTTGGTCGCCATCCGGGCGATTCGACCGGATGCACTCAAGGTGGAGAACTGCACTTTTAATTCATCCCGTTGTCGCTCCAACACAGTTTTATCGTGCTTCAGCCGTTCGATCTGATAGCCAACTCGAACCATATCGACTCGCTCCCACACAAACCCGAACACCAGACACAGCCCAAGAAGAACAGCCAAGATTTTCATGACAGCTCCTACTTCGGTTGACGTTCAGCAACACGCAATTTAGCGCTTCGCGACCGTGGGTTTCTCTCACACTCTTCCCTGGATGGAACGACTGGCTTCTTCGTGCACAAGGAAAGTTGTGCCTGAGGCCCTTGCGCCAGAGACCGGAACGTATGCTTGACCACGCGGTCTTCAAGAGAGTGAAAAGAAATCGCGCAGATTCTCCCCCCCTCCGACAGAACGTCTGTCGCATCTCGAAGTGACGGCTCAATACTCTCAAGCTCTTGGTTCACAGCGATGCGAATGGCCTGAAACGTCCGCGTTGCGCAATGAATTCGACCGTGTCGATACGATGACGGCACTGAGCGAGCGATGACTGCAGCCAACGCCCCTGTCGTCTCAATCCGACAACGATGTCGTTCCCGCACAATGGCCCCGGCAATCCGCCGTGCATACCGCTCCTCTCCAAACTGATAAATAATGTCCGCAAGCATAGACTCTGGGCTGGTGTTCACTACATCGGTGGCAGTGGGACCTATCGACCGGTCCATACGCATATCGAGGGGGCCATCTTGCTGAAAGCTGAATCCCCTTGCAGCATTGTCTATCTGTGGAGAAGAAATCCCAAAATCAAAGAGCACTCCCCCCACGGTCTCAACACCGACCTCTGCAAGATGTTGCTTTAAGTCTCGATGATTGCCGTGACGCAACACGATGTGATCTCCAAATCGACGCAACCGCTGCCGACTGAACTCAATCGCTTCGGGATCGCGATCTAAGCCAATGACCTTCGTTCCCGGCTGACCAGACTCCAAGAGCAACTCAGCATGCCCACCATACCCCACCGTGCAGTCCAAAATAGTAACGGGCTGATGGAGAACAAGCCTTTCGCATACTTCCTTCCCAAACACGGATATGTGCGGCGATTCACTAGCAATCTTTTTCACCCACTAACCACCACTTTCACCCACCACTCGAGCGAGTATACTCTCGCATTTCTGGTTGTCAACTGCATTTCAGTGACTTACAGCTCGTTGTACCTGTAGATAACGTTCAAGATGGCACTCGTCATGGAGGCTAATTCTTCTGCCGTTATAGATCTAAGTGGCCATATCATTTACCGCTTTCAGCTCAACTCCATCCACTCAGACCATCCAACTCTTTGAGTTTCATTGACTTCTACAACCTTGAGTTAGAGAATGAAATTATGTGGAAAACTACCCTAATTTATTTCCTTACAGGTATTTCCCTTTCTATCACTGCCTTATTCCTTGCCCCAGGGCAAGCCATGGCGAAAGATTTCAATCCCGACAACCCACTCAATCCACCGGCTCAGGTGTTTTGGTGTCCGAACAAGACACCTGATCAGCAGATTTCGACCGGCAAAAGCTCCGGATGCAAGCCTCTCTATGACCAGCAGGCCATTGAATTGTTTCAAGAGTCCGTACGAAATCGAGGATTTGACCTCCCAGAGCGTGACCCGATCAAAGTCGTCGACTTACAAAATGCCGCTTCGCGGTTTTCTGATCGCTATCGAACGTTTGTGTCCTGCTGTCTCACGGACGGCGATGCATCCGCGGATATTGTGGACCTCATCGACGAGGCGAACCATATCCTCAAAGCGGTCCAGCAAAAAGGCATCTATAATTCGGCAGGATTTGGGAAGGGAGAGGGAGCCACCACTGCAGGCCCAGGAAACGGCACGGGAAATGGGGGCCTAGGCGGTGGTCCAGGAGTTGCCCCAAAACTTGGGACATTTGCGCGACAGTTCACGCTCAGTGAAATTGTTGGAACCGTCGCACGTGCTCGCGAAGACCTGCTTCGCCTCCACGACCGCCTGGAGAAACTGGATGACGCACAGCAGAACCTGAAAGACGTTGACTATGAGAGCAGTGGGCGCGCCAGATTGCACATTCACGAGGAGGAAGAAGCGATCAAGAGAGAGTTCCAGACGAAAAAGCCCCCCTCCTCCGCACCAACAGGAATGGATATTCAAGACACGACCTTGCGCTCACGAATCGGTGGAGACATTGAAGACACCAGACTGAATGCCAACTTTGGCGCGGATATCGGCGCCTCAGTTTCTCCTTACAGCAATGTGAATGAGTCACTTCGACCTCGTCGAGGAGAGACTATTCATGACAGTGAACTCCCCCATCGACCAGGCACAGATATCCAAGACACCAGTATGTCCAGCAGCACAGGCTTTGCCGTTGATCACTCGCAAAATCGTGACGGATCTTCCACCGTTCCTCGCCGGGGAGTCGGTGCCGCAATCGGGGATTCCGATTTAAACAGCCAACGCCGATAATCCGCCCCACTACCCCCCACCTACCAACGGCATCGGCTCCCACGTCTCGCCTGCATCCTGGCTCCGATAGAGCCCGCTTCCGTTGGTACCGGCATAGAGCACCCTCGGATTGACCTCGCTTTGAGCGAGGGCTCTGACATTCGTAGTCATCAATCCATTGTTGATTGCCTTCCAGGTTGCCCCGCCATCCTCACTTCGGTGCACCCCATCACGCCCCGTGATATAGAGTACGCCTCGTCGCGCTCGATCAAGCACCATCCCCATAACCATTTGATCTGCAAGCGATTCCCCAATGCGCTTCCAGGATTTGGCACCATCTGTAGTCTTGTACATCCCTGCCAAGGTAGCCGCGTACACGGTATCAGATTCATAGGGGTCGACCAGTATCGCTGTCACGTTCAAGGCTCTTGAGGTCTTCACCATATTCGGTGGAACGAGTCCGTTGTTTACCTTTTCCCAATGGCCAACCTGATCAGTCGATCTATAGACGCCCCCGCTCGTTCCTGCGTAGAGAATCGACGGACGAGTGGGATCTATTCCAAGGGTCACGACCATCAAGACCTCTTTCATGCCCTCCATTTTCTTGACCCACTGTTCTCCACCATTCTTGGTTTCAAACACACCCATCGTCGTGGCGATGAAGATATGCTGCGCATCAGCAGGGTCAAAGAGGAACTGATTCACGACGGAGCTGATAGTCGCATCATCAAGCCCTGAACGCATCGAAACCCAACGCTGTCCTCCATCGTGGCTCTTGTAAACAGCATCGCCCTTCGTTCCCGCATAAACCGTCGCGGGATACGCGGGGTCAACAGCCATGGCGATCACACGGGAATGGCTCATTCCGCGCGAAAGATTCGCCCAAGTCTGACCCCCGTCACGGGTCTTATAGATGTAATCATTCGTCGCAATGTAGATGATGTCAGGGTTCTTGGGATGGAGCTGAATCAGGACAATCGGATCACTCCGATCGCAGCCAACGAGAGCGACAGCGAACACCAGGAAGGTGAACAGATGTCCCATCAAAGAGGTCTGCAATTGCTTCAGAACAGTCAAACGGGCCATCCAATAAGGCCGCAGGGAGAATCGGACGCCGAGGGAGGCTCTGTTCTGCATGTTGATGTGGACGATCGACCAAGAACACGGTTGGGGGTCCGTTTCAGCGTCCTGCCTATCGATAATTTGCAAACTGCAAATCGATGCCGAAATCTTTCCCCTTGAGGAAGGCAATCGCCGATTGCAGCTCGTCCTTACTCTTACCCAAGACACGCACCTGCTCGCCTTGAATCTGGCCTTGGACTTTCAGCTTCGAATCCTTGATCGCCTTCGTAATCTCTTTCGCTTTGTCTGACGCCAGACCACTTTGTATCTTCGCCACCTGCCGCACCGTCCCACTCAAAGCTGGTTCAATAGTTCCGTAGTCGAATGCCTTCAATGATACTCCCCGTTTCACGCACTTGGCCTTAATGATCTCTTGAACAGCATTGAGCTTGTAGTCATCGTCTGACACCACCAGCAGCTCCTTTTCTTTCTCTTTCAGAGTAATCTCCGTCTTCGAGTCCTTGAAGTCGAACCGCTGCTTGATCTCCTTTGTCGCCTGATCCAGCGCATTCTTCAACTCCTGCATGTTCACTTCTGAGACGACATCGAATGAAAACTGATCAGCCATGATTCATCCTCTCATCTTTCTGTTCGTTTCCGACTTTCGGATGTTCAAAAAGGTCTTCGTTCTCACCCGCGTACCCCAGCGCGCCAAGACGCGCATTTCACTGATCAAGGCCGCAGCGAGCGTAGAGGCGAGAGACACGCTCTTCCGTATGTCGAGCCTCTGAGCGATGCGAGAACACAGCTGGAAGCCTTTTTCAAGATCCGCTAGCAACACCCAGTTCCATGCGGCAGCTTAAAACCTTTCTCCTCATTGTGATGACAGATTGCGGTTTGCATTCGCCCAGCCGAACCGCCACCCGCTACCACCACAACTTCGCTTGTTGTGAAGGGCTTCTTCAGGATCACGTAGCCGTACCACTGCCTGATACTATCGCTCAAGACAATCATCCCAAGCACAGCGACCAGAGCGACCAAGACCGCATCGAGATAGAGAGTAAATGCCTGGCCTGCCGCCAACGTTCCTGCCTTCTTCAAGAACATCCAAAACATCTCGTACGATCCAGTCAACGTAATCACTCCAACAAATAACATCGGCACCACCGTGACCCAGAGATACGGCGATTTCCACATCTTGATGAGCACCGTCGTCCCGATGCAGAGGGCCAACATACCGAGGAGCTGGTTTGCCGCACCGAACATCGGCCAAATCGTCGAAATGCTTCCGGTCCCGATCAAATAGGCCCAGGCTCCCACAACCAGGCCACTACTCACCATCACGCCTGGTACCCAGTTCATCCGACGAAAGGGCGCATAGACCCGGCCAACCATCTCTTGGATAAGATACCGTGCCACACGTGTGCCCGTATCGATTGTGGTCAGGATGAACAGTGCCTCGAATACCAGCGCAAATTGGTACCAATAGGCCATCAAACCAGCCATTCCGGGCAAGGCGGAAAAGATCGATGCCATGCCAACGGCAAGAGACACGGCGCCGCCTGGACGCCCTGCCACATCCACCTCAACCATCTGTGACAACTCGGCAATTCTCGAAGGGGGAAAGCCCATCATCGCGAGTGCATCGGCCCCTAACGTCGTATTGATCGCTAGATAATCGCCGGGAATCAACACCGAAGCCGCGATCAGCGCCATCACGCCCACGAAACTCTCCAACAGCATTGCCGCATAACCCACTACGGCTTGCGACTCCAGCTCAATCATTTTCGGCGTCGTACCTGATGAGACGAGTGAGTGGAAGCCAGAAATCGCCCCACAGGCAATGGTGATAAAGAGAAACGGGAACAGCGTGCCTGGAATGATCGGTCCACCACCGCCGGCGAACGTCGTGACTCTCGGCATCTCAATCGTCGGCGCCATGAGGATCACCCCGAGCCCCAGCAAAAAGACTACACCGAGCTTCATGAAGGTCGAGAGATAACCGCGTGGCACCAGCAACATCCAGCCCGGCAATACCGAGGCAAGAAACCCATAGCCTGCCAAGAGCCAGACCAGCGCGGGCTTCTCGAACTCGAAAAGCCCAGCGTAGGACGACTGCGCCACCACACGACCGAATAGCACTGCGGCAATCAGAAGGAGGACACCGAGTATCGATACTTCCACGACTGCACCGGGGCGAAATTTCTGCAGATAAAATCCCATGAGCAGACCGATGGGAATCGTCATTGCAATCGTAAAGGTCCCCCAGGCATTGTGATAGAGCGCATTCACGACGGCAAACCCCAATCCCGCCAAAGCCACTACCACAATAAAGAGCACCGCCACAGCCGTCGCCGTTCCGGTAACGGACCCGAGCTCATCGTGAGCAATCTCAGGGAGTGAACGCCCATTGCGCCGCATCGAAGCCACCAGAATGATGAAGTCCTGCACTGCCCCTGCCAGCACCGCACCAATCACCAGCCAGAGAAACCCTGGCATGAACCCAAACTGCGCGGCGAGCACCGGCCCCAGCAACGGCCCGGCTCCCGCAATCGCCGCAAAATGGTGGCCGAAGAGAACGACTTTATTGGTAGGGTGGAAATTAACGCCATCATTGAGCCGCACCGCCGGCGTCACATGCTGATTATTGAGTCCGACGACGTGCCTGGCCAACCAACGGCCATAGAACCGATAGGCCAGGACATAGATACAGGCCGCCGCCACCACCAGCCAAAGTCCATTCACTTTTTCAGTGGGATTCACCGCGCCGACCACATGAGCCAGCGCCAGCGCAGCGAGGCCGGATAGAAACACCCAGAGCAGATTCACCGCAGCGTTCATGCGCGGCATCCTAACAATCTGCCAGCCGCTTGTAAATCGCGAGCCTCCTCTTTCTGTTCAAACCACAGAGCGTGCGCATAACACCGGGACTGTTGCAGATAAGGAAAGAGCTGAACCGATCGACACCTCATGAGAGATCCAACTACCCAAATGACTCGTCTCGGCGGCACGAGTGGGAGGAGTCGAAAACCAACGAGTCAAATCGGATCGTATCCATGTTAGCCATACGATTACCCCACCTCGCAGTAACTAGACTGATACCAGAGAACATAAGCTTCTCCTCCACACCTTTTGGCATGTGACTTATTCTTTGATCAGTGCCGCCAATCGTTCGTTGTAGGCCATCTGGCTCACCGCCCGCCGACTCGGCGCGGTCGGCGACAACCGATCAATGGATTGGCGCCCCCGTTTTGGATATACTTCCGATTACCATGGCACCCGATGCACCCCCCTCGCAATCTTCCCCGAGAGACCGCCGCGAGTTCTACCGTATCACCAGTATCCTTGCCATTTGCCTTCAACATGAGACCGATACGTCCGAAGGCTCTTTTTCAAAGGCACCTGTGAATCTTAGTGCTGGTGGAATCGGCGTGACGATTAACACAGCCTTTCAAGCGAATGACATTCTCCTCTGTACCTTGTTACTGGCTGACCAGAAACCCTTCAGAGCCTACATAGAAGTGTTGCGAGTTGAGCCCATTCACAACACGCCGCACACCTTTCGTCTTCATGGTCGTTTCATCCGGATGAGCACCCAAGACCGCGAATTCTTGGTTAGAACGATTCTCCATCTGCAACGTGAGCATCTTACCAAGCACTATTCCGCCTGATGCGAGCCAACAGCGAGCTGCCCGCACCATTCAAGATTCCGTTGAATATCCGCGCCTTGTCCTACCAACGAGGGATTCCCTTTTGCAAACACGCTCGACTAGACTGCCCTACCGTGGAATTCACACGCACCTATTCCCGCCAGCACTATCGTGTCCCCCTTGCCGTGCAATACCCGGTGATGTTTTCCGCAACCGACACCATTGCAGAGGGAAAAGTCATGAACCTGACGGTGTTCGGCTGCACCATTGAATGCACGGATGCTCTGCAGCAGGGAACCCCGCTGCGAGTGCGATTAATCCTCCCAGACCAGGCTCAGTCGCTTGCGGTGGAAGAGGCGGAAGTTCGGTGGGTCCGGGGGAATCGCATGGGGGTTCAATTCCACAAGGTTGAACGCGCGGCAGACTTTCGGCTCCACGGCTTTGTGTGGGATCGAATGATCGAACGATTTCGGATGATTGTTCAGGAAGGATTCTCAACCCGTTGATCTTCGGTCAATCCCCGCTTTCCGACCATCGCGAGGCAGAGCAACCCGATCCCGATCCAGACGAGTTCTCGGAAACGTCGCAATAGCGCGAAGGTAATACCCGTTACATCACTATAACCAAAGGCGTTCAAGAGCAGGAGGTTCCCGGCCTCTTGAGTCCCCAAACTACCTGGAATGAAAAACGTTCCCCCCTTAATGAACACGGCAAGCGCACCGATCGAGATGGTCGACAACAACGTAGCCGGGCCGTCCAGAACATAGATAATCGCAAAAACTTCCAGCGCTTCCGCCATCCAGCCGAAGAAGTAGATCACGGTTGACGCGCAAAAGACTCCTTGGTGGTGGCTGTAGAAATGTCGAATCGTCTGGTCGATAGAGCGCAGACGTTCTTCCTGCGCGTCGAGCGCACGGATCCGCACTCCCAATGTGTTGACAATTGAGAGGATGGACGCGAAGAGTCCGCGCCGCTGAATCAACACAAATCCCACGATGGAACAAACCAGCACCCCCACACTCACCAGGCCGGCAGTGATGGTCTGTCCCGCCGAACTACCCGCGCCCAAAATCCAGAACCCCAAGGCGATCCCCACTAAAATAAACACCACCTGAGCGATCGTCATCGTGGTCTTGGCGATCACGACCGATGCTGCGCCCTCTGTAATGGGGACGTTGTATTGCTTGAGTAGATACGCCTTCAGCGGTTCACCACCTACGTACGCGGGCGTGGTCATATTGACAACTTCGCCGGCCGTCCGGATCGCCAATAATCGCCAAAATGGAACCCGTTGTGCCGCTTGCCCCAGTACAATGTGCCATCCATAGGCCTCGATCACATACATCACGACAGATGGGATCAAGATCAGGAACAACGTACTGGGGCCAAGTTTGGATGCAGCCTCGTAGATATTGCTGGGTCCTACATTCCAAACAAGCAGACAGAGAACGATGAGGCCAACGGCAAGTAAAATATAGCGCAACACGTAAGTCGGATGGGGAACGTGGTAGTTATAGCCGAGGTAACGCAACTGCAGACGGACGGATCACCCAGACCATGGCACAGGCAAATAGGAGAGAACCGATCGCCGCAAACAGAAGAAACCAAAAGAGCTGGCCGAACAGCGCAAACCCGATCAAGGAAACTGAAAAATCACGGCTCGCGACGTTTTTGAGCATTACGGTAGCCCAAGCCGCATGAGCCGGAGTCCTCCATCCGACCGAGCTTTTGATCTTTTGCGCCTTTTCGACGAGCAGGAACGAGATACCATTGCCCAGCACGGCCGCTCCACCAAGCGCAAGTGGCACCCAATCATCCTCTTGCCCGATTTGTGCCGTATAGAGCCCGATAGCAATCCCCGCGAATATTGCCATATGAACGAGATTATCCAGGGCGATATCGAGCCAGGCCCCGAATGGCGACTCTGTAAAAGTCAATCGAGCGACTTCTCCGTCGCAGCAATCAATCACCGCTGCCAGCTGAAACAACAGTGCTGCCAAAATACCAGCGCTGTACGTTCCCAGACCAAACCCCGCAGCAGCCACCAGCCCGATAAGTCCGGCTAAGACCGTGATGGAATTGGGAGACAGGCCGAGCTCAAGGAACAGCCGTGTGAACCCACGAGAGACTTTCCGATTGAAATACCGATCGACGAATCCTTCAAAGTCTCCCTTGAGCGAGTTAAACAACTTCTGTTCGGCTTTTCCCACATCCTCCGATGTCCGCACCGGCTGATACCATGTCCCTCGCTTTTCCTCAGCCGTCACCACATGCAGTCGCCCATCCCCTGCAACCTGTTCGATCCACTGACGAACCGGCGTGCTCCCTTTTTGATACGTACCCACATTTGCCGCGTTCATGAGGCTAGCTGGAACAACGAGAAGCTCAGCGACCAACAGGGTTGACTCGTCGAGACGATCGGATGCCATGGCCGTCAGGCCGGGATAGGGAATCTTGACGCGTACGCCACTACTCGTCGGTAACTCGTCCGGCTGTGGCCTAGGTTGGGCCACCACGATGGCATGCCCATCGCGCACATCCTTGCGTAATTGTTCAATTAGCCCACGTGAGAACACGCCATTGATGCTGGCGATAAGCGCAAATCCTCGAACCTCTGCTGCTAAGGCCTCCCATGTCCGAGGATCATCAATGGGAAATTCTCGGATCGGCATCCAACGGACGGGAATGGTGACACGCGGTCCTTTCGCCAGGGAATGCTTCAGCTGCTCCTCCTCGGGCCCGGAGAGAACGATCAATTGCCGAATCCCGGCTCGCTGCAATGTGAGGACGGTTCGCTGAAAAAGGCCGATCCCAACAACGTTGGTGAGGGGACCTAGTTCGCCGACCTCCGATCCGACAGGTCCTCCAAACACTCCAGCCGACGGGAGCAAAATTGCCGTCGCCAATCCTTGGATCTCGACTCGCTTCTGAAGAATACCTTTGCTCATGGTTCTACTGCTAACGATGCACGACAATATTCGCTTACACCTGTCACTTTCTCACAATCTTGGCAAAACTTCCAACTCAGCTTTCTTTATATCATTGACAAAATCGATCTCGGTCCAGGGCAATCCTCCGATCTTCTCATGCCCCACCCGCACATCGTGGAAATATTCCAACAGCGCGTCCTCATACTCCATGTGCCACATATTTTTCTCGATGTATCCGCGGAGAGAGGAGACGACCCGAGGGGTGTCGGCATGCCTCACCCGAAGAAACCCCACCCCCTCGCCGGCATAGTCGTAGTGGTCCGGCATCTTTTTCGTGAGGGCAATCACTCTGTCCCCAGCCACAACCACCATACACTCCTCACCCGTTTGCTTGACGGTCTCATCCATCAACAGGGCATTCTCAAACGGCGACAGAGCGAGACGACGCAAGATCCCCCGATGAAATAGGACATCTGCATCCATGACGATCACATCGTCATCCAGCAGCATCCTTGCCTCCCAAAGAGAAGAGATGCTGCCACGCTGGAATTGTTCATTGACAAGAAAGTTGACGCGGATACCGCATGGGTCCTGTGCAACTGCGGCACGAATCATCTCCTGCTTATATCCAACGACCATGTCCACTCGCCGAATCCCGACTGCAGCCAGTGATTCCAAATAGCGGTATAAGAGTGATCGCCCCCCAATCTCAATCAAGCATTTGGGGCGATGTTGCGTGACCTCCCAAAGCCGCTTGCCGACTCCTGCTGCAAGAATAATCGCTTTCATCTTGGACGACACGCCTGTTCGAAAGCATCGAGAAATCCGCCAAACTGCTCCTCGGTCAGCGCTCCCATATTGGCGACACGGAAAATCTTGTTCTCCAAGTTGCCTTGCCCGGCATAAATCACGTACCCCTGCTGCTTGAGCTGATCATGCAAGTTTTGGTACGACACGCCTTCCGGCAGATGATACGCCGTAATGGTATTTGATTGTCGTTCGACCGGCAAAAGCGCTTTCACTCCAAGCTTCGCCATTCGTTCACGGATCACCGTCGCCATCTTCTTATAGCGTTGAATACGATTCGATACGCCTTCCTCAAGCAGCTCATCCAGCGCCTCGTCGAATGCGTAGTAGACTTGCACAGCCGGCGTGAACGGAATCATCCCACGCCCTTCGTTGTCGATGTAATGAGTCAGGTGGAGATACCACGAGCGCTTTGGGTACGCGCGCATTTTTTCGACGAACCCCTTCCGGACAAGCACGAAGGACACGCCGGGAAACCCCTGAATGCATTTCCCCGCCGTGCCTACGACCATGTAGATATGCGACTTGCCGATATCGAGCGTCTCTCCGGCCAATGCGCTGACGGCATCAAGCACAAACACGCGATTCTGATTGTCGACAATTTCAGCGATCTCGTGGACAGGATTGAGAAGTCCGGTCGTCGTCTCATGGTGCACCATGCCCACGACATGCACTTCTGGATGCTGACGGAGGGCAAGAAGCAGCCGTTCGGGATCGGGACGAACCGTCCACTCATACTTCAGCTCGCTTACTCCCAAGCGATGGAGTCCAATGATCTGAGACATCCGCTCACCGTAGACGCCGTTGTTGAGGATGAGCATGCGCTTACCATGGGGAAGCGACGACATTAATGCGGCCTCGACGGCTGCGGTCCCTGACCCCGTCATAAGGACAGCCACGTATTCCGATTCAGCCCCAGGAACGAAAGCCGTGAGCAGTTTGGTTTGGATACGATGAAGCAGCTCGGAAAACTCTGATTCTCGATGGCAGATGTCGGGCTTCACGAGCGCTTGACGAACACGCTCTGAGACATTGACCGGACCTGGATTCAGGAGAACCATTCTTCTCTCCTCCCTTTCATAGGAGCCTAACCAACTTCCCTTCACTGCGCGCATTGACCGAGCACATTGCGATCATGCGCGGTCAGCGAGCACAAGGGACGTTTGCCGTGCCCCTACCCCTCAATCGCTTTCATGAACCGCTGGGTAATGACGAAGGGGTCATGCACGACACGGCCTGCATCTTCGACAAACTCATTGACCTTGATCAGCAACAAACTGGGACCATCTTTCTTCAGCATATCCTTAAACTCGTAGATAAGATCGTCACGATCAAGTACCCGCTCCACATTCACATAGCCGGCTGATTTGGCGACCTTGTCCAGCGGCACCACATTAGAAATCGTAGGCTGATTCCCCGTCGTCCCATACACTTCATTGTCGAACACCACGTGGATAAAATTCCTTGGTCGCAACGCACCAACCGTCGCAAGTGTCCCCATTCCCATCAGCACATTCCCGTCCCCATCGAACGTCACCACCTGCTTGTTCGGCTTCGCCAATGCGACGCCGAGTGCAATCGCAGCGGCATTCCCCATAGATCCAATCATATAAAAATGTGTGGGGCGATCGGCAATCTTGTGTGCCTCCCGCGAAGGGAACCCATTACAGATCACGACGGGTTGATCGGTCAACAATTCCAACAAGGTCGCGATCGCCTGAGCCCGACTGATCAGAGTGCCCTCTTCAGGTCTCATGGGTGCAATCCCCTCACCACACCCGTTGTCAGGACAAGCGCGACGGGGATCTGCCTCTTCCGCAAGGTATCGATGCCCCAGCGCAAATCTTCGACGGCTGTTTTTTCGGTCAATGTGCGATGGGGAATCCTCACTGTCTCAAGCAGTTGCGGCATGACTTCGCCCATCACAAGATGCTCGGGCGCATCGCTTTCACCTTGGCCCCGCCATGACACAATCAGCAGACACGGCTGGCGATAGATCAAGTTGAGCGACATGAGTGTATTCAAACAAGTCCCGAGCCCAGAATTCTGCATAAGAACGGCTGGGACCCTCCCCGCCATGTATGCGCCAGCTGCCATGCCGACCGCTTCATCCTCTCGGACGGCCGGGATATAGACCCTTCGAATCATGAGTTCCGCGATAATTCCACCAAGGATGGAATCCGGAACCCCGGTGAAAAAATTTACCCCCAAATCCTGCATGGCCTGAACAAACACGTCGCTGTCAATCACAAGAGATGTCCTGCATACCAAGCCAATAGACACTCGCGGAAGCCGGGGCATTATAAGATAGCCCTCTGCGGGTTCTCAAGAAAGATTGCGTAGTTGTGTTCATATCAAGCACATGGTAGCGTGAGATTGTTCGTTATACACCTGACTCCACCCCGAACGATGAATCCTCTCCCCCATCCGGCACATCATCCATGGATCGCTGCGCTCATGCTCCTCCCGATGCTTGGCATAGACTCGGCATGGGCGGTATCCATGACGGACGACCCGAAGGGTTTTCGAGATGTCCCCTGGGGGGCGATCTTGTCCTCCCGTCAAGACGTGGAACCGTTTCGCTCCAGCGCCCACATCATTGAATATCGACCTAAGACAGATCCGCTCTCGTTTGCTGACACTCAGATGACCAGCATTCTCTACCTCTCGATCGATGACCAATTCGCACGGGTGACGATCCGTTACCGCGGCAGTGACGTCCATAAAGAGGTTCTCAACTTTCTAGAAACTCGTTTCGGCCGATTGGATCGCGTACCAGGGCAAATGGCGCGAGGCCTCACACAGCAATATACCTGGCGTGGGTCCGACACGGAGATCAACCTGACCTACCAAGCCGGAACAGAGCGAGGCTACATTTTCTTTGATAGTCGAACCCTTGCTCCTCGGTTCAACGACGACATCACTGACTCTGCAGAGTAAGTTATGACGAGGCATCCCTTGGGACGATTAGCGCTCCTCGTAACGGTATTGGCACCTCTGACCTTCTTAGAGGCGAACCGTTTCTCATCTGCAGCCCCGATTGCAAATGATCCTGATGGATTTGAGATGATTCCATGGGGATCGATTCTTGGAGAAATGAAAGCGTACTCAAAGATCGATGAGGCAGGCCGTTTGGAGACCTACGAATTGAGCGAGCGGACTCCCATGCTCGGGACAGTCCCTGTAGACTCTCTACGGTTTACAACCTTTGAGAAGAAGTTTGGTCGCGTGACTGTGCGGTATACCGGTCACGCGACCCACGCCAAGATCCTGAGCTATCTGGAATCGCGATATGGTCCCCTTGATCGTACACCAGGCCAAATTGCTGCTGGTTCGGTCAAGGTCTACACCTGGCACGGACTATACACGGAGGTGACGTTGCGCTTTGAAGGTGGGCTTGAACGCGGCATTATATTTTTTGAAAGTCGAACCCTGCCTGAAAAATTGACCGATGAGACATCGACCACAGCTTTTTGATCATTATCGAGTCGCAGAGACGAATCGGAAGGCCTGAGTTATGTTCTCGTCGTAGCAGTTCGTCCCTCAATCAAAGACTTTCCCGCCCATTGCTGGCCCCTTTTACTCGCTCCCCCCTCACCTAGACTATTCTTACCCACATTCCCAGAGAGTTGCTTGTCGTGAAGCTCCACTATTCCTGAATTCATTTTGCAAACCACACCACTGACGTTATGATCCTCGAGTCAATCATGATTGGACGAAAGCAGTACAGCCCCCTCGATAAGCGATGTGCCGAACGTGTCGCCATTACCTGTCGTGTACGCTATACAGGCGAGGTTCCCACTCAACCGCATCAAGGGGAGGGACTCACAAAAAACATCTCGGTGTCCGGATGCCACGTCATCACGGATCAGCATGTCACCCGCGGGACCCTCCTGACTCTTACCATTGCACTTCCAGATGGATTGCCGACATTATCGTTAGAATCAGCGCTGGTTGTCTGGGTTTCAGGTAGTCAGTTTTCAGTCCGATTTCTGGACTTGAGCCGAGACCACCGGAAACGAATTCAGAACTTTATTTGGAAAAGTATTTCCCATAATACGGTGAGCGACCAACGGACGCGCTTCCGGCTGATCTAACCTCTCTCAGGTACAGTGGCCAACCATCCCTTACGCCGTGTTCCTTTAACCTGAAAATCTGAGATTTTCGTTAGTCAGCCCTCGGCTCAGCAGGAATAAGACTGTTCCTGACTGAGTTCACTCCTGTAACGGGTTGAGATACCTCACGACCTTTCACATACCGCTGATGCCCCAACCTCTGGATGGGTTCTTCCCCCCACATAAGAGGGAGGGCAAAGATGCCTTACCACGCTAGCCTTGAACCTGACAGTAGCCTTCCAAAACCGATGAGATCTGCAACAAATAGGCAAACGGATGACCTGGCGGAAAGCGGAAACTTGTCTTAGACACTCAAGGAAGGAGGAACAGAATCGGGAGGGAGCACGGCAATGAGCTACGGTTATCGAATCAATCAGGAGGGACATCCATGAGACAGGCAAGGGGAACGGCCCGATTTAAACCACATCAATCCCACCACTCAATTGAGCGCCGCAGAGCATCAAGAAAGAGCGTCTCTTTTGGGCTCATGTACTCGGGAGTGTCTGGTGAGGATGTGCTCATTGGAGACGGGACCATAGTGGACCTCTCGGAAAGTGGCCTCGGTCTTCGTGGTGATATTCGTGTCCCGGTGGGCATGGAGCTGACATTGTTCTTGTATCTTTCCGATCGGGATGAGCCTTTATCCATTCTGGAGTCGACGGTCGTTTGGAGTAGCGGCTCCTTATTTGGTGTCGTATTCAATGACCTCAGCCTCTCTGATGGCGAGAGACTGCGGTCATTTCTTCACACCCATTCAGTCGGCCAAGCGTAGTCGATTCGTTTCCTTCAATTGGTCTTCAACCCCTCTGCGATGACCATCCCGTTCGCGAGATGGTCATCGCGAGCTGATCAGCCCTTTCAATACCAGTGATACCAAGTTCTGATGAAATCTTGCCTTTCAATCAAACGACGTGCTACCTTGGTGAGTGCTTACTCACCTGCCATGAACAACGTTGTCAAACCGGCTCGCCGGCAACCAGCGAGGACGCCAGGTCATCAACGGCAGGCGAGCTTGATCAGCGCAGCAGCATCACTCTTTGCGACGAACGGTTTTAGCGGGACCACAACAAAACAAATCGCGCTGGCAGCAGGTGTCAGCGAGGCACTGCTTTTTAAGCACTTCCCTACCAAGCACGCACTGTACTCGGCCATCCTTTCTGAGAAAACCGATTACACCGGACTACAGGAATCGGTTGAAGAGGCTGCCGCGAAGCGAGACGATAGGCGACTCTTCATGTTGCTTGCCGGCTATCGAATCAGAAAGGGAGCAGACCCGATATTATTTCGGCTACTCCTGTTCAGTGCGTTAGAAGGTCATGCGATGTCGGATATGTTTTTTCAACAACAGTATCGAGTATTTCATGATCTCCTTGCGGGCTATATCCGACAACGTATCAATGAGGGTGCCTACCGCCCAGTGGATCCAGTGCTTGCGGCGAGAGCTTTTTTCGGTATCATGGTCCATCATGGATTGCTCCATGACATTCTGGGTTTACCCATGCATCTGACTCATGAGGCGACCGTAGAGGAATATGTCTCCCTGTTCCTCAACGGCCTCATTCGGTAATGACTCAACCCATCATGATCCAATCCTGATATGCGCCGACTTGCTCGTCATCCGTTGATCGCTCTAGGCATGATCGTTGTTCTGGCAGTCATTGGTCTGGTGGTCCTGCGCCTCACCACCGGTGCCAAAACTGACACAGTGAGAGCGCGTGTGGTCACGGTAGGGATTGCACCACCGATTCGGGCAGACATCGACATTCGCTTAGCCTATACAGCGGATATCTCCCCCTATCAGGTCGTCAACATTTTCTCCCGGGTTGACGGGTATATCGCCATGCTGCATGTCGATAAAGGTGATTTTGTTAAAACCAACCAGTTACTCGTTGAAATTGACCATACGGACTATCACCATGCCGTGAACCAAGCCAAAGCCAACCTTTCGGCCGCTAAGGCAAAAGTCGCACAACAGGATGCCGTCCTTCGTAACGCCAAGCTGACGTTCGATCGTATGCAGACTCTCATCAAAGACCAATTCGTGTCTCAGCAGGATTTGGATAATGCTCAGGTCAACCTGGATGCCGCCAGGGCCGCACAAGATTCACTCCAAGCCCAAGTCAATCAAATGGAGGTTGCACTGGCCCAGTCGGAGAGAAACTTGACCTACTCGTACATCCGAGCCCCCTTTGAGGGCTATGTTGCGGAACGGAATCTTGATACCGGTGCGTATGTCAGCAGCGCAACCGCGAGCACGTCCACGATGTCGCGGGGCATCATGAGTCTCCATGATATCAATACCGTCCGCGTGTTGATTGAGGTCGTTGAACGAGATATCCCGCTCGTGCAAGTTGGACAAAAGGCTGAGCTTCGCGCGGAAGCCTATCCAGACCATGTCTTCGAAGGAACGGTGACGCGCATTGTCCAAGCCTTGAATCGCGCAACCCGTACCATGACCGTAGAGGTCGATCTCCCGAACGGTGACCGGCGGCTCAAAGGAGGCATGTTTGCTCGAGTCGAAGTCCTGGTGGGAACCCACCGCCAAGCCTTACAGATCCCCATCGATGCCGTGAGCCGGCTGGAAGAAACCCAATACGTCTATGTGGTTCGAGACGGGAAAGCCCGACGCGTCGAAGTTGAGGTCGGAGCACGCAGCCGCAATCGCATTGAGATCACCAAGGGGTTGACAGGCAATGAATCGGTCATCGTATCTGGTAAAGACTTGGTACACGACGGAAGACCGGTGCAAACCCAACCATTGGATGCAGTGAAAAGTGAGATGTAAAACGTGAAACGCAACGGGGTGACACGATTGCTATTTGCCCTTCATGACTCGGTCGCTGACGTCTATCCCTACACCTTTCATCAATCTATATGTGGTTGACCCTTCTCGCATTGCGCAATCGTATCGGCATCCTCATGCTCTCGCTCGCGATGGTCGTGCTGGGGTTCACGGCCCTTCAACGCTTGCCGGTGGATCTTTTCCCCCAAATTCAGGTCCCCGTTGCGTTTGTCGGCGTCATCTATAAAGGAGCCCCTCCACTCGATATCGAACAAAGTGTCGTGTACCCGATCGAGAAAGCGGTGAGCTCTGCATCCAATGTCGAGCATGTCGAATCATTCAGCAAACAGGGCCTTGGAGCTGTGCAGATCTGGTTCAACTGGGGGACCGATATCAACGTTGGGCAGATGGAGGTCATGCAGCGTATTACCCAGATTTTAAATAGTCTCCCGCCAGGCATTCTTCAGCCTTTTATCGTCAAGTTTGACGTGTCCAATATCCCCGTCTCCATCGTGTCGGTGGCGAGTGACGAACTGGACGAACGAGCCCTGTACGATCTGGCGTACAACACCATCGCCCCGCAAATCGAACAGATCGCGAATGTCGCTGCAGCCACGGTCGAAGGCGGGAGAATCCGCCAAATCAATATCAATCTCGACCCTGCGTTGCTGAGTGCCCGCGGGCTTTCGATTCTCGATGTCGTGAAATCCGTCAAAGCCTCAAACGTCATTCTCCCCTCCGGCGATGTCAAAGCCGGCAATCTTGATTACAACGTCTTTACCAACAATCAATTTCGCACCGTGGAGCCGATCCAAGACGTCATCATCAAGGTGAATCCGCAAGGCAACCCAGTCCGGGTGCGTGATGTGGGAACCGTGACCGATTCGTCTGATATTCAAACCAATATCGTCCACGCAGACGGGGCCAGATCCGTGTTCCTTCGTGTGAACAAACAACCGATCGCCAATACGGTCGAAGTTGTGGATGCCCTACGTGCAGCCATACCCAAGATACTTGGAGTCCCGGAGGGAGTGAATCTCACCATTTCGTTTGACCAATCGCTCTATATACGCCAGTCCATCCGCAATCTCGTCGAACAAGCCCTTCACGGCTCATTATTGGCCGCAGCAGTGATTTTCATCTTTCTGCGCAACCTGACGAGCACCCTGATCGTCTCCGTCGCCATTCCTCTCTCCATGCTGGTCACCTTCATCGTGCTCTATTTCACAGGACAAACCTTGAACGTCTTCACGCTTGGAGGACTTGCTCTCGGCATCGGTCGACTCGTCGATGACTCCATCGTGGAACTGGAAAATATCCAACGGCACCTCAATACCAACCCCAGCCGGTGGGACAGTATCCTCAATGCCGCCCGAGAAGTGGCCATGCCGATTTTGGCATCGACTGTGACGACCGTGGTGGTCTTTCTCCCCATGTTTTTCGTTGTCGGTATCGCACGCCTATTGCTGATTCCCTTGACGGTCACCATTGCGATCGCGCTCTTTACATCATTCTTGGTCTCCCGCACCGTCACACCTGCTCTCTGCTACAAATTCCTCCGTCCTGAACAAGAAGCCCATCGAACGATGCCAGGCTGGCTGGTTGCACTCATGGAATGGAGCCGCCACCGCTATGACTCGATCGATAGGAGTTACGAAGATTCCTTGCGGTGGGTACTCGGGCACCGCCGTATCTTCATCCTCGCGGTTCTGCTGATCTTTCTGGGCTCACTCACCTTGATTCCCCTGATCGGGACGGAATTCCTGCCTGTGTCCGATGAGAGTCAGTTCCGCATCGTCCTGCGGGCTCCGGTCGGCCAACGAGTGGAACGGACCGAGCAGCAAGTCACGGAAGTCGAGCGGGTCCTTCGTACGGTCATCCCTTCGAATGAACTGGAAACCATTGTCTCCAGTACCGGCATCTTGTCTCAGGGCCGTTCGTCACTGTTTAACCCCAATACCGGGCCTCATACCTCATCGATTCAAGTGTATTTGGTCTCACCGGAAAAACGGACTAGGAGCCAAGTCGACATCTTGAATGACGTCCGCCCAAAGATCGTGAAACTGTTTCCCGGTGTCTCGATGTATTTCGACCCTGGGGGGATCGTCAAACGCGTCACTAGCTTTGGGTCACAAAAAGCCGTCGATGTCGAAATTTATGGGTATGATTTTGACAAAGCACGGGAGGTCATCGCGCGGGTCAAGGAGATCATGGAGCGGACTCCCGGTCTGGCCGATATCGAACCCAGCCGGGAAGAAAACTACCCGGAAATCAATGTCACGGTCGATCGAGAAAAAGCCGCACTCCTCGGTATCAGTGAGGCGGATGTGGCCAATACCGTACTCTTTTCCTTGAACGGGAATGGCCAAACCGACCCCATTATCTACACAGACCCATACAACGGAAACGAGTATTTCATCAGTGCCTGGTTAGCCGAAGAGCACCGCGCCAATCTCTCCGATCTGGAAAACATCCTCCTCACGAGCAAAACCGGCGACCCCGTGTTGCTGAAGAATGTGGCATCGCTCAAACTGAATGCGGGCCCGGTCAAAATCGATCGCAAATATTTCCAGCGTGTGATTCACCTGACTGCCAATCCCACTACTCGCACACTCGGCGAGATTGCCGACGATCTGGAGTCAGCCTTTTCAGGACTTCAGCTGCCGGCAGGATTCAGCATCAAGCTGGCCGGGCAAATTCAACAACAGCGTGAAACTTTTCAGGGGATGCAGTTCGCAATCATACTGGCACTCCTACTGGTCTACATGGTGATGGCCGCTCAATTTAAATCGCTCATCGATCCGTTCATCATCATGTTTTCAGTGCCCATGGGCTTCCCTGGCGTCATCTTGATCCTGTTCCTTACCAACACGACGCTTTCAACCGCATCGCTGATGGGCATCATCATGATGTTTGGGATTGTTGTCTCGAACGGCGTGTTACTGGTCGATTACACCAACGTGTTACGACGCCGAGGGGCGCTCCTACAGAACGCCGTGGTGGCCGCCGCCCGCACGAGGTTGCGACCGATTCTCATGACCTCACTGGCAACGATCTTTGGGCTCCTGCCCATGGCAATCGGGCTGGGAACCGGCGGGGAAACGAACGCACCCCTTGCACGAGCAGTGGTGGGAGGCCTGAGTGTCTCCACCTTACTCACCATCTTTCTCATCCCAACGCTGTATATGATTTTAGAAGAGTGGGTGCCGAGAAATCTGGAAGCAGAGCGGGACCATTCCATACCAGCGACGCCAACTGCCGTGGCGACGCCGGAGTAGCGACATCAATCCTCAGTGATGTTGGGGAACAGGGATTTCAGCTGCATGGCCAGTCCAACATCCCCGGCGACTTGCAACCGACCTGACATGGCCAGCATCATTCCGCTTAATTGTCCATTCAGAACCCTGATGCAGTCCTCACCGGTCATCGACAAGGTCACGTGGGGATCAGCATGAACGCCGTCTTTCACGACACAGGTCCCATTCTGCACCAGCAGGTGATACTGCCCACCTTGATGCCCCTGGAGATCGAACTGATAGACGGCATCGAGACCCTCCGCAGCATACTTGTCGAGCTTGTCGGGTAGGGAGTGAAGCACCTCATTGATGGTCGTGACTTTCATAGCTGTAATCATACCCATGATAATTAGGGTTTATAAAACACGTCGGGGGCGCCAACTCTGCGCCCCCGACGCGATCTCAATGCGGATGAGAGTCTAGTAGCGGAGCGTGGCCGTCGCAACACTACGACGGGCACCGAAAAACTCTTTTGAGAACGATTCCACAACGGTGGGATCATACCCTTTGCAGCTGAAAATGTCGAGGTAGGCGTGGTTGGTGGCGTTCGCAAAATGGCCGCTGATCAAGGATGTGGAAATCAGCTGCACCATCGAATACCCGGCCACAGGTCCATCACCAAAATCGACGACCTGACATTCGCCGAAGCGTTTCATTTCGATGAGCTCGCAGAGCTCGATCACATAGCGCTTGATATATTCAGCATCTCGAATAAGCTCAGGATTGCAGTCGTGGAGGTCAACAGCAGTGCAGAGTCCCCAGGCTTTGCCGCTTCCCACCATATCCTGGATAGGACGGGCAGCAGCCTCAGGGGCAGTGGATGGTAAGATGGTGGACTCGGAACTAGCCGAGGTACTCATAGAGGGGGGGTCCCTTTCTGTAAGATGGTTGAAAAGACAGAACCTGTCATGCGTGAACTATACCATGTTTTCTTCTAATCGTATGGGATGATAAAGAATATTTTGGCTCCGGTAGGAAGGCCTTCATCGATTAGTTGACAAGGTCTCGACGCTCAGGAAGAATAGGCAGCATGGTCTCTACATCAGACGTACCTCGAATTGAATTGCCGGATCGCCTTTGCACCTGGTGCAAAGTGCTTATGACCAAACGACTGGTCGGGGGAAAACAGTTTATCCATTACACCTGCCCTAAGTGCATTTTTCAGCACACCCGTCGCGTGACATCCAAGCCATAACCCTATGACTGTGCTTGCTATTTTACTCTCTGGAAGCTGACCTTTGCATGTTCTGCGTAGGCGGAATCGTCACCTCCATACACTCATGAGTTCCCCAGGTACTTCACCTCTCTGTTGACAGTATCTCACACGTACCCGATCCAGGCCGTCCCAAACCGGTCGAAGCTTGATTCATGTTGAACTCCTAGTTACGACCAGACAACCCTATTACTCAATGGCGGGAGAACTATGAAACCTGGTGTCGACGAAGGGTGAAGCGGCCAATCGAAGACTTAAAGAACAACACGTCTGCGAGGGAAGGAGAATCCTTCACGAACAATGCAGACTAGAGTTTTCCCGACACCAATGTCCGCACCTGCTCCATCCGCTTCCGGTTCACACCAAGATCGCTATAGCCGGTGCGGGAAGCAGAACGGAAGTGAATAGTCTTGGTGGTTTCGTCGAAGAGAAACTCGACGTCATCCACGAAGCGGAGCAAGAGGGTCGTGAACTCATAGTGGAGATACGAGTCGTCCTCATCGACTAACCTGGTGCGCGGCAACGTCGCCATTATAACCTTGAGGAATTCCTTTGCCTCGGCACGAGCCTTTGCGTACCGGAACGGTGCGATCGCATGCTCCTCATCAGTCGCTTGGGTTGAGACGCAGTTGGGGCTCGAGGGACATGCCGATAAGGTCCGTTTGCTCATAGCAGTCATCACTTTACCCTCCCCCACTATCGCCCGCAACCAGACTTCAACCACTAGCCCCGCATCAGCGGGAATAAACCCAGGGACGTCTTTGTCGCGATGGGCTCGAGGGGAGACTGAGGGAAACCTTCCGATAGTTGGCGATTTTCATGCCTATCAGCATGCGTTCCACGCCAGCAACCGCCTGGCGGCTACCAAGTCGAGTTGTGTGCTCAAGCAGGATAGCATTGCCGACGACTCGGAGCACTTCTATCGGCAGAGACCTGATCTGCCTTTCCTGAATCCTCACCTCTTCGTCTTTGTTCAGAAAGGTTCGGGAATAGAGACAACGTGGTCTCCTCGTTGAACTTCTCGCCCCTCCGCTTCTCGGTTCTTCGAGTAGCTGCAAATCGCGGAGGCGTTTCATGACACCACCTCAATAGGAGATGGTCGCCAGCGTCGGTTGTGCATCGCCTTGGTCAACCACATCCACATATACGCGCCCGAGAATGCGTCCGTCTTTGGCTTCGACATCCACACGCCACTCACCAACATCCAGGCCCTGCTTGAAACTGTATGCACGGTAGCCTCCCTCTCGACCACCGGATATTTTGAGTGGAATTTTGTCTGCATGTGAAAAAGACCGGTTACTATTAGCACGATAGTACCAGTGATGATGAATTGTGGTATTGAGATCGACGGGAGCAAACACAGCCGTGAAGCAATAGATCGGGGTATTGGAGGGAAACGTGGTATCTGATTGTTTCCAGAACTCATACCACTGTCTTTCAAACGCCAATTCGAATTGGGCTCCGGGTCGCTTGACGTCATGATAGATCCCTCCGAACTTCAGCGAGAGCGGTACGGGAGGAATCCAATTCAAAAAATAAAACCCGACCAGAATCCCGATCAACGCCGCAGCGGGAACAGTGACACCGATGCCCTCCTCTCGTGATCGGTCTGGATTGTTTCGATAGATCAACTGAGCCACGCGTAAGATCACCGCGACGCTCAGCAGAGCCCCGATTGCGAAAACTATCGCATTCATATAGCCGGTGATCACGGGCAAGAAGAACGTGAAGAACGCAAAGCAGACCACCGCATAGAGGCTGATGAGTAATCGAAGATTCGAGAGTCGGTCACGCAAGAACTCATTGGCCACCAAGAGCAGGATCAGCAGGGCAAAGAACACTGCGGTACCGGAGAAGGTGGCGCTTCGCGAATAAAAAATCGTATAGGCACTGAAGAGGCTGCCTAATAGAAACTGACTGGCCATAGGATAGTACGGACGGCTCTCCAACACCCAGCGCATGAAGGGTGAGGATGCCGCAAGCTGTTCAGGATCCGGCGGAGACTCGATCCCGAGTCGTCCTGTCATCACAATCAAGGCCCCAAGCATGGCAAGATACAGCAGGAGGATGAGGTTATCTTGAAGCCGGTCTATCCGCGTGAGCGTCAGCGTATCGTACGTCACGCCGGAGAGGAAAAACACAGCCGGCATGAACGGTTTTGTGAGAAGCGACTGAACTTTGACCAGAGGACTCATGCCGTTCCTGTGCGAAATCCCGTTCGATTATTCAATCCACGTACTGAATCGCCCGGCAACCTACCCCATGTCAGAGACGGATTCTCTGGATACTCGACAAGGTCCCTCAACGAGGCGCAGACGAGAACAGTACCGAAAGGGTACCCTCTGGGATACGGTGATGGGTTTTCCGAAGCGAGAACCACGTTGGAAATCTTTTTCAGCGTGCCGTCACACAAAGGCGGGCAGCGGCGCATATACGACCGGATACCCAATCAATCGTTCCAACCATGGTGCCATATTGTCCTCTGGGAGCGGCGCTTGGTTGAGACGTACTTCAACCTTGAACTGTTGATGACCTCCAACAATACCGATGATCGCAGAAGCATCGCCCCGGTCGGGTAAGAGCGTCTGTGTTTGAAACTCACAGAGCGTGGCGTAGAGGACCCCATCAGGCCCGATCGCCGTTAATATCTCAGGGAGTTCATCCAGCGGGCAGTGGACCGAGCATCGATACATAAGCCGGGCACTCGGCTCGATGGCTTGGAACTCGGCCAACGCCGCTTCGGAAAACCCCGTCAGATAGGTTCGAACCCCGGCCGGTTCAGGATGGAACGTCTCTGCGAGCTTGCTGGATGGGACGAGGAACTCAAACGCATCGGACGTATTGTACTCAAATTGGCAAGGGCCAAACGCATCAGGCCAGGAGCAGAAGAACGGAAAAGACGTGTCGATGGGTCGCAGGACTACGGCCTCCTTTTCGACGTAGGTTTCGATTGGGAGATCTAAGAGGGTAATCGCTTCCAGAAATGCCGCTCGCCGCTCGTCCAGCCATCGCATCCGGTCCGTATCACCCCGCGTTTCCCCTGGTGCGATGACCTGGCTCGTTTGAAGCCGGATTCGAATGAACGAATGGGCATGGCGAAATCCGATCCAGCACATGGCGCGCGGCTCGTGAAATCGCAGGCGCTCTCGGATGCGCCAGGGATGGCTGATGGAGCAATAGGTCCCGATGTCTTGATGACGCTGGTAGACCGTATGATAGGCACCGGATAGGAGAAAGAAATCCCCGCGCCACCCCTCCCGTACATGGATCAGCGTGACATCTTCCGTCGCCCACGGATCAAGCTGATCGATGGCATCGAGAGACGAGACCGTCCATTCCTCGACGTAACAAATGACATCCTGAGCCGGCGAGACAGGTTTCAACCCCAGAGCCGCCAGCCGTTCCCCGACTGCGAGAGCTTGCTGAAAACTCAATGGCGCCGTCGTTTCCCACCGCCGCTCTCGCACGGATTACTTCCTTTAGCGTGCCCCGAGATCAGAGACCGCATGATGCGCACACTGGCGCCCACATCAGATTCGATGGGCGTCTCTGCTCATTTCTGCCGTACCGATCTCAACGCCTTACGCTCGATCATCGTGTCGCCCAGCAGCCGCTCGATTCCATCCCGTAAGGTGGCGGAGAGTTGCTCCTGCACGTCGTCATTGTTGAACCAAAAGACGGTTCGCGACCGGGCCCCTTCCACTCTTCGAATGGTGGTGCTGTGATCCGACTGATTTTGCGCCTGTACGTGAAAGCGGCTGCTGGTTTCAATCACCGTCGAAAAGACCCGGCTCTTGGCGCTCGCCGAGAAATCTTGGACCTGTCCACTGATAACGATGTCCGCATCGGGCACCGCGCCGGCCGGAGCGACACGCACGTTCCAGACACGATCATTCCACCCACGGGTTTTCAATCGGTCGGCGAGCCGCTGCGTGAGCATCTCGGCGAGTCGATCGCCCGGCACATTGAAATACGTCGTTCCCCCCCAAAGATGTGTGCGTGTCCCGACACGGCTTTTGTCCGTCCGTCGATCCTCAAAGGGTTCAATGACGATCTTGACCGGCTCGATGTCGGTCACCTGTACCATTGGCAGCTTTTCACGCAAGTCGAGAGTCCGTACCTCTCCCGTTCCCCGACAACCAGCCAACATAGCCGCCCCCATGATGGCACAGCCAAGAACTCGCAACGACGATGGCTTCACAGGCGCCTCCCTGTCAAAGTTGGGACATAGTAGTGGGCACAGTCTACCCAAGTTGAGCCTCGGAGACAATTAGGATTACATGGTTAGTGAATAATGATGGGAAGTATCGTCCGAAATGTCTCACAGGCTATATGAGGGAGTTCCCCATTCCGAATGCGTAGATCCTCAAAAGAAACACACCGCAGCACCTTGATCAGTGATCGCTCGGCTACGATAGCGGCAATCTGGGCCTTTCGGTCATGCGTGATCGGAAAGGTATAACCCTCTCCGCGTTTCCACTCCCAAAGCGCCGGGGCCAGCGACAATTCCAACCCTCTTCCCGCCACTTGGTGAAATCGCCCAAGAAGTTGTTGCTTATAGTGCCGAAGTCCATCGCCTTCCAATAGCATGGCGCACACCACGTAATGCCCCCACCAGACCAACGTCCGAAACGTGAACGTATTCCCGCCCTGGAAGTGTTTGGGGTAATCAAGGTACTGATAGGGGAAATCTTCCAGGTGCTCCCCTTTCACCAGTTGATGGACCTTTGAGTCAAAACCGGGAGGACTGACGAGCGTAACAGCGTCAAGGTCGGCCTGTAGTGCTTGGCGCGTCCCTTCCAGCATGCGTCGGATCTTCGCCGTGACGGTAGCCTTTTTTCGAAACAACTGCGTATCGGCCAGCAATGTCGTCTCATCATCGGTAAACGCAAGTGACTGGAGCATGGCATTACATGGGAAAGAACTCGCTAATTCTGGCTATTAGCTGACAACTCCCCTCTATTTTTGGCGCGTTTCAAATACCGAGACCGTCACATCGTACAGACGCCGGCAGTCGGCACAACGGAGCCGCACCAGATCCTGAAACACATCCATCTCCCGAAGCGTGAGCGAGGCAGCATGGGCAGTGACGCAGGCCTTGAGATAGTCTTCCCCAGGCGGTTCGTCTCGGGAAGCCACTTCTACAGCCGCCTGCTGCGCTGACGAGGCGATCGCTGTGACAGTTGCAATATTCAAATAATGGGCCGACTTGCAGGAACTGCAGAGGAGAACCACTGCGTTTTCTTCGGTTACTCGCTTGACCGTCACACAGAGGGGATGAACCGACCAGCATTGCTGGAGAAACGCCCCACTGCGAATCACCTGTGTCATGATCGCCTCAGTCAACGGTGAGTCGGCCATAAGCCTTCACCAATTGTTCAGCTGACCCCTTCTGGAAATCGGACAGGAGCAGAAGAGAACCAGAACTCAGGGCATGGCTGCCGCGGGGGACCCATCGTTGTTCACCGAAGGAACAGAACCTCCCTCCCGCACGGCACGGCAGGCCTTGCACACCCGCGGTCTGGCTTTCAAAAAAGAGACTTTCCCACTGGCAAGACAACTGTAATGGACAAATTCGTCACAGACCGTACATCGGGACCAGCCTCCGCGAAGCATGGTTTTGTCCCGATAAAGATCCTCTTGGCACACCCGACAGAGACGCGCTAAAACCGGAAGCGTCATCGGCTCCCACTCACCACCAGCTTTTCGAATACTCATGGGGCGGCAGTATAGCGGGGCAATCGCGTGAAAAACAAGCAAGCCCCTGCCTCGCCCCTTCACCAGTGGCCCATATCCAACAATCAGGTGATATCCGACTGGGTGTACGCTTCAGTCTGTCGATTCACCAACGATCCGAATATCCACAAAATGTATATCCGATCGCTCTCTGCCGGTATAAGCATATCCGCCCGGAGGTGAGCTGGGAGCCGTATCAACTGTGTTGGTCGTGCGGATGACACTGTACAACCTGCCGGACTTACCCCCCTGCTCAAGCTTGATGACTCCAACACCGGGGCAACTCCCTTGTGCAGCATGGTTGGCCGTCACAGGTGCAGGTCCACGCAATGCAACAAACAAATAATCTCCATTCGGGCTTCGCGAAATCAGATCGGGTGCCGGATCATTCAATGGCATCGAGGGATCATCCGTCACGCTGGCTGCCAGGCAGGGGCCAACACCTCGCCCTTCACCGTTTTCTGAGGTGAGATCGTAGATCGCCGCCGGTTTCGACTGTCCCCTCGTTTTGACCACCTCGACTTTATTCTGAATCCGATCTCCCGTGTGCACGTACTTTTCATCCACTGTAGCAACTACACCATGGGCATCACGGCGCGTGGTCGTGCCAGGGATTTGCCCTGTGTCGTTAGAGGACACGCCGCTATGATCATGATTTCCATTCGTCAGTGTGTTTGTCGGATCCTTGATCACAACAACGGGGAGAGGCTGGTTCTCGGAATTATGTTCAGGCGCAAAGGGAAAGGCCGCGTGAGGAAGCACATACACCGCATACGTGGATTGAGTAAGTCCCGCCACACCAGCCGAAACCCCTCCGTCCAGATGAATGAGCCCGTTGGCCTGGGTACCGGCACACCCGGCACCATTGATTACTTCGTTGCCATACTCAGCAACGATCGCCATCGGTGTCGTACTCGAATCGATCACGAGCAAGCCTCCACCGGCTAATGTCACATACACCAAGGCGTTGTTATTGGCTGGGATCGGGCAGAGAATCGCATTATTGGGACGCCCACCGGAGGACCCATTTGGGCCAGTGGTGCAACCGTTCTCTTTACAGAATCCGTTCGGCGTCAGATCACTGAAATCAGAAGTCCCGACTTGGATGCTGCCGATCAGTGGATGCCCCACCGCATTGCTACCAAGATAGACTCGTGGTGGTTCCACAACGGTTTGCCCTTTCCCAACTCCCAAACCAGCCTTCATGTTGTAGCTCAGGGTTGTAATACGACCAGTGGCATCCCGTGTGACATCAATTCGTTCCACGATCCGCCCATCCAGATTACAAACCAAAATCGCCAATCCGTCGTGCCGCCAAAAACTCATGTGGTTCGTCCGTCCAGTACCAGTCTGAGTCGCACGAAACAACGCGACAGCTTCTTTCGTCTCAGCATCCATCACCCCGATCATCCCACCACCTGGCGCAAAGAAACTCAGGAGCGCATATTTCTGTTGTGGATCAATAAAAGCAGAATGAAGACGGCCCGCCGGCGGGCGCACATTCCCGGTGGGAGCGTTGAACTCGTTGTGTTCGGGAAGCCCGGCAGGAAACACCAAATTGGTGTCGCAAGGTGCAGCAGTGCCAGCGCAAGGCATTGGTGCAGCAGAGCGGCCACCGTCTACCTGTTTCTCAATTGTCTTATTATCCCAAATCCACAGGAGACTGCCGTCAATACCGAGTGCACCTTTGCCTACCACGGTATTGGACTGGTCACTCGCCCATAATTCATATCTGACGTCACCATGAGAACCACCTCGTCCATCTTTACCCGCCTCTACCTGAGGAGAGGCTAAGAGAACCCAGGCGAGCAAGCCCATTGCAGCTACTCCTCCAAACATGTCCACGCGAATTTTCAACATCATGGCTTCCTCCCGTTTGTTCGCTTCAGATATTCGTCGTTGTGCTCCAGGCACTCCATGAAGTCCAGCGACTGGCTAACACAATGCAGCCGCATCGATATCGAAGACCAACCCGGAACGAATCACCTGTTGTAGGCACTTCTACCATTCCCCCGCCAGACCAATGATATTCAGCCGGATTTGGAGATTTATTATTTTCTTCCATCACCTTCATATTGAACGGGCATATTGATGAGAGAGGGCGCATTTTCCATCGATCGAGACTCTCCGTCAAGACTCACCGAGCACGATGGATAATTGCCCATCGCTCCTGTTTGACTCATCCTTCCTTGTTTGTTACTCTCCGCGCGAATTGACCGATCATTTGAAAGATGAACGTCATGAACATCGCCGACTACCTTGAACAAAAGCGGATCGACGTTGATCGATTTCTGGACTTCATCGCGCCTCCGTCCGTCACCCCGCCGACGACGCTGCATGAGAGTCTGCGCTACAGCCTGATGGCCGGCGGGAAACGAGTTCGACCGATTTTGACGATCGCGGCGGCGCAGGCCCTTGACCAGACACCTCCCGGCCTGATGGCCGTTGCCTGTTCTTTGGAGCTCATCCACACCTACTCGCTGATCCACGATGACCTGCCAGCAATGGACAACGACGATTTTCGTCGTGGAAAACCGACGAACCATAAAGTCTATGGCGAAGCCATGGCCATCCTCTCTGGCGACGCGCTCCTGACGATGGCCTTCGACTTGGTCAGCCGACCGGATCTTATGAAAGGCTGCGATCCCTTGCGGCAAGTCCGTATCATTCAGGAATTGGCCTTTGGGTCCGGCAATATGGGCATGGTGGGTGGCCAAGTGTTCGACATCCAGGCTGAAAATAAAGACATCGACCTCCCGATGCTTCAGAATATTCACAAGCATAAAACCGGCATGCTGATGCGCGCTGCGGTCCGCATGGGCGCCATTGCCGCCGGGGCAAACGACCGCCAGCTCGATGATATGACCGGCTACGCCGAAGACATCGGCCTGGCATTTCAAATCGCGGATGACGTGCTGAACGTCACCGGCACTCGTGAAGAGTTGGGGAAGAATCCTAATACCGATGCGGAACGTGGGAAGAAAACCTATCCCACATTCTACGGAGTGGATGGAGCAAAGAAGCTGGCCGACGACTGTGTCACTCGTGCGATCACCCGCTTATCGTCCTTCGGCTCTTCTGCCGACCCGCTGCGCGAGATCGCGCGATATATCACGGCTCGCAAAAACTAAGAGCTCATCGCATATGGCTTATGGCGCAAACATAGGATTAGGGTTTTTTGCTGTCAGTTATGCGCCACCTGCCGTTCGCTCTCCTCAATGAAAGCTCTCGTCACAGGCGCAACCGGGTTTGTTGGAGCTGCGGTTGCCAGGGCCCTTGTACGAGCCGGGGTCGAGGTTCGTGTCTTGGCGCGACCTGAAGCCGACCTCACAAACCTACAGGGTCTTCCGGTAGAACGAGCCGCAGGGGATTTGCGCGACCCCGCATCACTTCGAGTCGCGCTCAGCAACTGCCGCCAGCTCTACCACGTCGCGGCACACTACGCCCTCTGGGCCAAAGCCCCCTCCATCTTTTATGACGTCAACGTGGTCGGCACCAGAAATCTACTGGAGGCTGCACGCGAAGTTGGCGTGGAACGGACCGTCTATTGCAGCACCATCGGGGCCATCGGCTTACCACCTGGTGGGGGGCTCGGAACAGAAGAGACACCGGTCTCTCTTGAACAAATGGCCGGTCACTATAAGCGTTCAAAATACTTGGCTGAACAAGAGGTGCACAAGCTGGCCAAGGAAGGCTTGCCGGTGGTCATCGTCAATCCCAGCGCCCCGGTCGGAGAGGGCGACGTCAAACCGACGCCCACCGGCCAGGTGATTGTCGATTTCATGAAGGGGCGAATGCCGGCCTACATTGAAACCGGGATGAACATCATCGATGTGGATGACGTCGCGACCGGCCATCTGCTCGCGATGGAGAAAGGCCGCCAGGGCGAACGGTATATTCTCGGCTCTACGAATCTCTTGCTTCGTGAAGTGTTTGAGATCCTCAGCCGATTGACCGGGCTCAAAGCGCCATCCGTAAAACTCCCACGGGGTGCGGTGCTTCCGCTCGCCTACCTCAATCACTGGTTTGCCAATGTGACGGGTCTCCCTCCGCGCATTCCGCTGGAAGGCGTGAAGATGGCCAAATACAAGATGCACTATGACTGCAGCAAGGCAATCCGAGAACTTGGACTGCCGCAGCATCCTCCCGAAGTTGCCCTGGGCAAGGCCGTCCGGTGGTTCAAATCCCACGGGTACGCATAACGGCCACCTCAAACTCCCATTGAATGGAACACCTCGTCCTCTTTTTCAAGACCATTCTCCTCCGACCCTATGTCTTTATTTTTCTTGCCGCCTTTCTCTTTTCCGCCATCAAGCTGATCGGCTGGCCACGAACCTGGCGGTTCTGGCTTATTAGTTGGGCGACTGCCTTTGTCTGTGAATTTTCGTCGACCAGAACCGGCATCCCCTTTGGGTGGTACTTCTATAATGGTTCGACGATCGGACAAGAGCTCTATTTTTTTGACGTGCCGTTCATGGATTCCATCTCATTCAGCTTCCTCCTCTTTGCCGCCTACTGTGTGGCACTTGGGCTCCTACTTCCGTTTGATGTTACGTTGAAGCACGACCGGTCTCCTCTCAAGCCCCTACGCTTCGATCTAACTGTCCGCACAAGTTTGGCGATCTCTGGCCTGACTGCCTTGCTGTTTGCCTTCATCGATATGGTGATCGATCCCGTAGCCCTGCGTGGTGACCGTTGGTTCTTGGGGAAAATTTATGACTACCCTGATCCAGGGTGGCACTTCGGCGTCCCCTTCGCGAACTATGTGGGATGGGCGGTCGTCGGACTGATTTCGCTGGCGCTGTATGCTCCATTGGATCAACGACTCGCTCCACTCACAATATCTCCATCGATGACTCAGCGCCTCCTACTCGGGATCGGGTTATATTACGGCGTCCTAGCCTTTAACCTCGGCATGACATTTTGGATCGGTGAAACGTTCATGGGTATCAGCGGGTTGCTGATGCATCTCCCGGTCCTTATGATCTTGACCACTCGCCTTGTTATCCGCCACTCCATACACCATGCCAAACAGCATGGGTGACATTCAGCCCAAAGAATTTGTATAGTCAGATGAGTGTCATGCCAAAGGGAATCATCGCAATGGCCAGACAGATGTACTCACACCCCGTTGATCGAGACCACTCCCGACACGGGCATACTGTGTTCGATCATGCGGTGGGACCAGGTCGCAGTCGATCTCCCTCAGGCGGTATCCTGCTCCTCACCGCCTTATCGTTCTGCCTGCTGGCGTTAGCCCCCGTACCAGAACTCCTGCACGTGCTGGGGATCGTGACATCCATCGATGAGAAGCACATTGATGTGAAAACTGCGAAAGGACAGGTCGTATCAGTCCTGCTGACCAAGCAGGTCAAATACAAGAACAAAAACAACCCGAAATCACTCGACCCACCTGCCGTCGGCGACCGCGTCATCATCGAAGCGTCAAGAGATGAGAAAAACAAGAAAGTCACCGCGACGGTCGTGCACTATTCACCGGGCAGCATTCCTCCACCTCCACGATAAGCCATGCCGACCCTTCGCTTCGCACGAGCCGTCCATGAGTCGCCCTTTCACGGTGGGTTACGCCAGGCCTTTATGCGGGTGTTCATCACCGGTATCGCCGTCTTCCTGGCCATCGCCATTGTTCCTGGATTGGAGGCCAACAGTTTCGGTGCCGGTATGGCCGCCGTACTGGTCTTGACCTTCTTAAACCTGATCCTTCGCCCCATCCTGTTTCTGCTCACGTTGCCGCTGATCGTCGTTACACTTGGACTCTTTCTGGTGGTGCTGAACGCGCTGCTGCTTGAACTGACCGCGTTTTTCGTGAAGGGGTTCACGGTCTCAGGATTCTGGGCTTCCGTCGGTGGTGCGCTGGTCATCAGCTTGGTCACAACAGTCCTCAACGGCTGGACGGTTGACCGCCGTCTCCCTCCTGATCTTCAGGAGGAACCTCGTCGGCCACCCAAGATCATCAATCCTGATTGAGCCCGCGCAGTGATAAAGAAGGGATACCGGGAGCCTCCAGGAAATCATGAAGGCGCGCCGAAATACGTCATCGGCATGCCATGCCCTTTGAAAAAGAACCAGTGACCATTACGCGTCCACACCCTTGCCGATTCGCACGTTATTCATCGTGATGCTCATACGCGACATGCCTCCGGTAGTCTCCTTCCTGTCCTGATCGACCGATGTCATACATGAACAGCGCGAGCATGTTGATTGAGGCCAAGATTGGTATCATCGCAATATCCTCAAACATGGCGTTCCCTTCTTTTCTGTCTTGTTATGAGAATTGTTTCTCTATCTAGAATCGAAGGCGCCTACGATCTCACGTTTCTTATTTCTGCTTATGCGGAAACATCCATGCCCGCGACCCTCTCGCCGGTTACCATTGTTCACCCGTCCATAAGTGATGAAAATTTCTGAATGCCGATGATCTGGAACATGCCACTGACCTTTGTCACCAAGTGAGAATCGCACGAGATGGATCTGGTTGAGACCACCCCCTATCGCTGACGATTCCTCGATGACAAGCCCTCTCCTGGACACGACTGGAAGGCTCGGAGCATCCCCCGAGGCCTGATCTGGTGAATTACTTACCTTCCAAGGACGAGCGACCAACCCCCGCTTGCGTTTCTACGTATGGCACAACCTTCACTTTTTACATGTTGCGCAAAAGCTTTCTACTCCGTTCACCAGCAAATACTGTGTGTACCAACGTTGAACACAGTTGATACTGCATAAAGTGTGAGCTCGAGCCATTGAGTATGAGTCGTCACGCAAGACGGCATGCGCCTTGCTTTGGAATGCTCTCATTGACTCACTTACACACACATGGGAGGTTACATGAAGCCAATGTTGCCATTGCAACACTCATCGAGAGGCCATCGAACACGTCGCCGTTCGTCTTGGGTTCCACGCGCGATACTCCTCGGTCTCTTCGCTGCAACCCTCAGCATTCCGACGATTGGACTCTGCGCATCAACAGGATCGCCGGTCCCGCTCTTTGTGGAAACACCCAGCGGTATCCCTCCTGCGATCGACCAGGCGTTTCCGCCGGCTCAGCTCTCGAAGCAATGGGTGCGCCGACACCATACAATGGGGCTCAATCCCGCTGCGTTGGAAGCCATGAAACTCTCCCGCAAAGAGTCGAAACAGGACATCTCCCTGAACCTCTTCGATGCCGGCACACGCACACTCGAACTCGATGAACCAGAAATCCATCGCAATAAGGCGAAGGTGTGGCGTGGGCGGGTGCGAGGTGACCAGGACAGCGATGTTACCTTGTCTGTACGAGGCAAGAAGATGGCGGGGACAATTGTCTCAGGTCAACGGCTCTACAAAATTGAGCCGACCGAGGATAACCGTCATCGTCTCGTCGAAATTGACGACGACGCCATGCGTCCGGATCACCATCCGCTCGTCGTACCAGACGATGGGACCCCTGCAGAGCCTCCTGCACCGGAACCAAAACTCAAGCACTCCGAAACAACCGCCACGACCGAAAGCGTCACCACAGCCGCCGCCACAACGACGAACACCATCGTCGACCTGATGGTCGTCTACACCACCACGGCACGGATAAAGCAGGGTGGCCTGTCCGCCATGAATGCGTTGATTGCGATGAGTGTCGATCTGGCGAATCAAGCGTACCAAAACAGCCAAATCGCCATGCGGCTCCGTCTGGTGCGGACTGCCGAGGTCGCCTATACGGAAACCGGCAACATGAATACCGATCTAGTCCGTCTCCGCAGTACGAGCGATGGCTTCATGGATCAGGTGCATACCTTACGCGATCAATACAAGGCCGATCTCGTCACACTCATCGTCGACAACGGCGGAGCCTATTGCGGAATTGCCTATGTTATGGCAAACGGCCCGCGCGCGAGTTTTGCCTCTTACGCCTTTAGCGTGACAGACCGCGACTGTATCTCGAACAATACCCTGACCCATGAACTGGGACACAATATGGGGGATGCCCACGATCGGGAGTCCGGAGGCACAGGCGTCTACCCCTACTCCTATGGCTATCGGGACCCAATTGGAAAATTTCGGACGATTATGGCCTACCCCTGCCCGACCGTGTCATGCCCACGGGTCAAGTATTTTTCCAACCCGAAGATCCTGATCAACGGCCGACCAGCCGGAATCGATTACGCAATCAATCCTTCCAAGTCTGCGGACAATGCCCGTTCGATGAACGAAGTTCGAAATGTCATTGCCGCCTGGCGCGCAAGCACCACGACCTCTGCTGCCACCGCACCGAGTAGATTGAGGGACGTCCGTCCTGACTCTCGAGACGACCTCGACGATGATGCAGACGATGACTCGGATGACGACATGGATGACAATGCTCCCAATAAGCCTCGAAAAGATGCTCCGGGAACATCGCGCGGAAAGTCTCCCGCGCCAACTCCTTAACTGATAGGATGCAGGGAGGATCGAGTTTCGGTTCTCCCTGCTCTTGACTCCCACAGACATCACGAGATGGGATCGAAATGAAGAAACACCATGTGTGACTCAAAACCACAATCAGCCGTTCGACAATTCAACCTTCTTCTCCTTACCCTGCTGTTAGGTAGCCTCGCCGGCCCAATGGCGCGGGCCGACGAGTTATCCGGACCAAAAAGCCTATGGCACACCGTTCTGAATCCTCCGACAATTACCCAGTCTCCAACACCGAAAAAACCATGGATGCTCCGCAGTCGAGAAATCGAGTTGGACCTTTCTCTCCTTAAAGTTCTCAAGGATGCAGGAGCCAGACCCCTTCCCATGATCACCGTTGAACTCTTCGACAATACCAACCCAGAACTCGACGTCTCCTCCACGGTCTCTCGAATCAACGACACCGCTGTCATCCGTGGAACGTTCAAACCGCCCATACAAGGGGATTTTACATTCGTGATCACCGGCAATCTTCTGGTTGGAACCATCCAGATCGGCCCTCGCATTTATAAGACGGATCATATCGGGAATGGTCGCCTGCGGTTGGTTGAGCTCGATCCCGACAAAATGCCGCGGGATTGACGGTCCTCGTTCCTTCATAACAATCAATCTCAAGTGTTGTCCCAAAGAGTACCCCGCTGACGTTGTTATCCTGTCACACGTGAAAGCGATTCGAACGGATCGCAGAATGTCATGATTACTCAGAGAGAGTAGCTATTCGTCACCGATCCGGCTACAATGCGCTCTCTTGTAGTGAAACGTATGACCACGGCGACTCCTCAAACGAAACCGGCTCCGGAAACACTTCTTCAACGGACGTTGAATGCCGCGCTGAATGAGATCGGCACGGATTCGGTGTTGGCGGCAATCTTCCATCAGGAAAACGGCCCTCTCGTTGAGCATGCCTCACGTGGGTTTACACCTCGAGATGTTCAAGCTATTCTTCGTACCCTTTCGACACAAAACGCCGCAGCCCTGAGCCCAAACACAGCGGATTCCGACAGTGGGCGCACCGTCCATTTGCGGTTGATTACACCCGGCGCCAAGTCCTTGCTCGTCGTGCCACTGCGCCATCTCACTCGTATATACGGCTGTCTGGTGATCGGCAGGAAAGAAGGCGCGGCCTTTTCCAAGAAAGACCGATCACAGCTAGACCAAATGTGTGAGGGGATGACCAAAGCATTGGATCGCGAGGGCTTGTTCAATACCGCTGCGGTGCTCAGCCGTCCGTACGTGACGCAGGAAGCCGCGCCTCCCCAACCAGCTGGAGGCGACTTGTTTCCGCCCATGATCAAGCACTTCTCGCCGGAGCTGCAGGCGAAAGTTGAGGCAGTCCTCACGGAAGCCAACCAGTCCGTGGCCTACGACCGAGCCTGGGCCTGTTACTACGATCCGCTGGCGGGAAATGTGGAAGTCTTGGGAGTTGTTGGTGATGTCAAGGCTGATCAACGGGACGCGAAGAAGGACCTGAAGCCCGGTCAACGTCTCACGCTGGATAGTTCTGCCGCCGGATGGGCCGTGCGCCACCGCAAGCCGCGCGTGGATCATGACCTGGCCTCCACTCAGGGCCGCTTTCTCGATCACAAACAGCTTTTTAAGGACCGCTTTCAGTCATCCCTCGTCATCCCATTTTTCGTCAAAGGGCAAGTCGGCGGCACCCTCACGCTGGGGGCAAAGGATCCGGAACGCTATCAAACGACCGATGCCCGCACGCTGGAACCTACGATCGTTCAACTTGCCGATCTCTTACAAACACCGGCGCCTCAAGCCCCAGCCCCGGCTCCACCCACTGAGATTGGGTCACCAAGTCCTCAGTCCGTTTCCTCGACACCTTCCGAGCCGAGTATCAGAAAGCAAGAACGCCAATCGGCAATCGGGGAGTTCAGTGCATTTTTGGCGACGGAGATCCGTGAACCTTTGGCCTCTATACGATCACAATTGGAAGAAGTGACCGGTGAGGGGATTCTTGATTTCGATCCTCAGACACGGGTGGAAAACGCCATGCGCGACTTGATCCGGATCGAGGCGATCCTTAACGAAATCCTCGATTTCGCCAAGCCGCTGGAGCTAAACCGGCATCTCTGCCGAATTCCAGAAGTGCTTGAGAGCGCGTTGGTGGTAGTCGGAACCGATCTTGAGGCAACCCGCATTCAAGTCACGAAAGACTATGCCAACATCATCGCTCCCGTGCGTGGTGATGAAGCGAAGCTTCAGCAGGCCTTCTTGAGCATTTTCAGAAACGCCTGCGAGGCCATGTCTCCAGGTGGTCATCTCGCGATCGCCGTCACACAACATCGGGCTGGGCGCGGATTCGAGGTGCAAATTCTGATCAAGAACAACGGGGTGCCCATCCCGGCTGAAATCGTGGATAAAGTCTTCGAGCCGTTTTTCACGACGAAGCGGTCGGGCATCGGGCTAGGACTGCCCAGCGTCAAGAAAATCATCGAGGAACACCATGGGACGATTGCGATCGGCAGTGCGACCGATGAAGGCACTACTGTGACCATCCGCCTCCCTGGTGTCAGTCGAGGACCAGCGTTCCGCCACCGTGGACGAGGTCGGCGACCTCCGCGCCGTCCAGGTTGACCCGAGACTCTTCATCTCGACTCACCCTCGGAAGGCTTTGCCTGTTTGACAGAAACGGCTACCGATCGCTATGATTCGATCGGTACCATTGTGCAACGAAGCTACGCCGTCATTGTGTGATCCTCATTCACTCTTCTATCTCAAAGGGAGAACGGGTATGAAACTTGTCACTGCTGTAGTTGCCACAGCCTCCGCAGTTCTGTTCGGTCTTTCCATGGCTTCAGCCAACCCAGCACTGCTGCCCAAGCATGAAGGCTATCCGATGAAGAACTCGGGCAGCCCTGTCACAGGCCAGCCGACCGCGAACGATCCAGGCCAGCCGGATGCGCATGGAGCCTCCACGCTGCTGAAGTCGGCAGATTCGGTCAAGAACGCTGAGCAGAAACTGATGAAGACGGACAATGCACGCATCACCGAAGGACAGGGAGCCGGCAGACTTCCACATGTGGAGGGGCCACAGATCACGATCGCTCCACCTGTGACCTCTGCCACCAAAATCACCGGCGACCGCAAAATCGACTAACCAGTTTTGACCGATGCGATACAGAAAGGGGAAGTCCTTTAGAGGGACTTCCCCTTTGCTTTGTGTTTCCTAAGGGAACTGTTCGTACGGCCGTCTTCCTGAATCAACCGGAACCGCCAGGGTTTTTTTGCCCACAGCCCTGCGTAGTCCACTCCAATCCGCGGAAAGGTGCCCACCTGATTGCGAGGGACTCTCTGACCTCGATCTTCGAACCAGATAGCTCGTCCCTGTGTCAGATCAACTCGATGCAATGACCGATCGATACCCAGCTCGCGGCAGAGCTTTCCCGGACCATCTATCAATTCGCCATCCACTTCAATGGCACGGATCAACACGGCGGCAGGAAATTTTTCCCGCTCCGTCACGACATTCAGCATGTGGTACATACCGTAGATCAAATAGATGTACGACATCCCCGGGGGACCAAACAGGACTTCTGTTCTTGGCGTCCGCCCCTTCGATGCATGACAAGCCTTGTCTTCTGTACCGATATACGCTTCCACTTCGATGATTCTTCCAGCAATAGCTCTCGTCCCATTCTCACGAACCAGGTACTTGCCGACCAGCGAATGGGCGACGGTCAACGTGGGGCGATTGAAAAAGGCTCGAGCAAGAGTCATTGGCATGGCAATAATGGAGAATGGTAAATGTCAGAGCCAAAACTTTCAATTCCTCATCGACCATTCACTATGGCACATTCGCCGTTCAGAAGTACCAGGCCAGCCCCCCCATCACCGTCCGAGGATTGCCCGGCACAAAGTGAATGTCCGTCACTCCGGTCGGCTCAGTTCGCAGACGCGACTCGAATGCAAAAATTGCCTGTTCCCACTTAGTATTGAACAGATTTTGAACGAAGAGAAACGCCTCAAGCCGCCCATGCGGTAATTTCACGGGAATCCGATAGCGCTCAGAGAGATCAAACGTAATCCATGAAGGCGACTTGATACTCCGATCTTCAACCAGCGGACGAACTCCGAGATAGGTAGCTTGCAGTTGGGAGGTCAACCCTTCCGGCCATTGCAGAATCGCTGCACCATAGGCGGTGTATTCCGGTGCCAATGGGATCGCATCCCCATTGCGAAACTCCGCATGCGTCCAGGTAAAGCTTCCGTTAACATAGAGCGGACCCCATACCTTGCCTCTGGCAGCAACTTCGACTCCCTGCCGTCTCGTCGCTCCACGGATCTCCGTTGTCCCCTCATCGCCGATCAGCACGAGTTCCGACTTAAGATCCAGTCGCCATGCCGTAGCACTCAATTCGAGACCTTCCGGCCCCCAGGGCTTCGAACGGATCCCCACCTCATAATTTTGAGATCGGGCAAGCGGTGCGGCCCCAATCGACACTGCTGATCGCGCATCATTGCTGTGAAACCCCTCACCATAGTTGACAAAGAACTCCGTTCTGGCCCAAGGCCCTAGAATCATGCTCATTTTGGGGAGGACCATCCCGGAACCTTTTCGTCCATCTGGTCGCTCGGCACAAATGGCGCACCGGTTGCCGACATCAAATGTAAAGAACTCGCCCCGCACACCTCCTGAAAACCTCAGCCATGAGAACGGTTGGATTTCCCCCTTCACGAATGGAGAATAGGACACGCTGCGCGCATCGCTGTCGATCGTGGTACCTGTCGGAACCCGCAGGGTCTGAGTTCCCAATTTTGTATGCACGTCGTCCACTCTTGTTTGAAACCCCACAGTCCCGATCACAGGCATGCCCAGAATGTTGACCCGCTGCTTGTACCCGATATCGCCGCCATAGATGACCCGACGATCGTATTGCGCAAAGCCGTCACCATTCGTCGGATCGTTCAGGAAAAATGTGAAGTCCGTGAACAGATCGAGTCGGTAATACTGGCCATAAGCATTCGCGAAAAATTGCCCCCCGGTCGTCGTGTCGTAGTGATAATTGAGTTGGCCGGTGGTTCTGAGCGTATTACCCCCTTCATACGGATTGATGGAGCCAAACCGGTTCAAGAGCCCCGTGCTCACGGCACGAAACGGAATCTCGCCGGAGCCGTCCCATCGGGACTGAAGAAAGGTACCCTGCAGGCTGAGTTCATCCCGCCCAGTCAAGCTGGTGGTGGCTTTACCGAACAAATTCGCTCGGTGATACTGATTATTGTTCTGGTACGGACCGTTCGTGTAAAACCCTTCGGCGGCGAATAGCGTGCGCACACGGTCTTTGGTCGGAGAGAACATCAGTAAGTACCGCTGCGTGCTATATTCCCCACCGGCTCCTTGAATGACGCCCTCCTTCACCACATCACGGGTCCGAAAGTTCACCGCTCCCGCCGTCACGAAATCACCATACTCCGGTAGATACGCCCCCTTGTGCACATCAACTCCCTGGATCGTCTCCGGGATAATGAAATTGAGGTCCGTGTAGCCTTGCCCATGCGCATGCGTGCGCAGATTGATCGGCATGCCATCAAGGAAGAAGCCGACATCTGTTCCGTGATCCGCGTCGAAGCCTCGGAGGAAGTATTGATCAGCCTTTCCGGCGCCGCCGGAATGTTCCACGGCCACGAAGCCAGGAATCAGGCGAAGGACCTGGGCTGGGCGACCTTGAGGCTGCAGGATAATCTCTTTATCAGGGATGAATTGCTGAGAAGAAGCCGCGACCGGCTTTTCGCCAATGACAGTAATCTCAGGAATTTCCAGTTCAGGTTCATCTGGGTCATGCCCCCTGGCTTTTCCCCACGAACTGAGAACCAGTACAAGAGCAAGCACACATATTACTGTTCGTGTCATGTCCACCATTCCTCATCATAAACGGCGTGGACGGATGAGACGCCCACGATGGTTTCTCGACAGTCGGCTCATCGACCGGCATAGACCCTCGTGGTCTCGCAACTCAGAACGGATAGGAATGTTGTTATGCTTGGCCGGTCGCCCGTACGGCGATACGGACTCGGGAGAGGCACTCGTCAATCAACACATCCATCGTGCGGCCTTCGGTCCCCACGATTTCTATCTGGACTCGATTCAGCGGCAACAGCACCTTCTTGGCCTTTGCCTCAAGAATCGTTTTTGAGACCTCAGAAGTCACTTCACCCAACATGGCACCAGGCAAGATCATGTTTAACGAGGCCACGATGACATCCACCGTCGGCACCGTCTTAGAGATGGCGTCAACCCCGGATGCAACTGGTTCAGCTCCGGCCTCCCGCATTGCCTCTGCCGCCGCAAGGTTGGTTCCCAACCCAAGGATTTGGCAATTGACACCCAGCGTGGCCCGTAACCCCGCCACTAACCGGGAACCCAGCCCCCCGCCTCGGCCATCAATCACGCAGACCCGCATGGTTTAGTCTAGACCCTTTCCTGTGGTCGTCATCGTCAACTTTCCATGCTTCACACCCTTCACACTCACGAGTGCGTCGGCAACTTTTCGAATGTCCGACCCTTTGCCTCTGACAACCAACACTTCAAGGCAATGGTCATGATCGAGGTGCACATGCATCCCTGAGAGAATTTGACCATGGTAGTCATGCTGAATGTCCGTCAACTTGCTTGTCAGGTCTCGTACGTGATGGTCGTAAACAAACGTGATCGTACCGACCGTTTCTTTGTTCTCATCCCATTCTTGACCGACGAGGTTGTCGCGAATGAGATCACGCAACGCTTCCGAACGATTGGTGTAGTTTCTCCGTTCAATATGCTTATCGAAATCGTCCAATAAATGATGATCGAGCGAGACGCCGAATCGGACCAGTTTTTTCACCGCCGCCTCCTTCCTGGCAGTGGCACGAATTTGTATTTAATAGCACCGTCATGTCATAGAATCAACCGGCGTTTTCCACCTCTACATATAGTACGTAGATTCGTTCCGATTGGATTGAGGACTCAGCGAAGACCGGCCCATCGGCCACGAACTATTTCAACATCTCGTTCTGGGGAGAGGAGATCACGAGGAGGAGACATCCTTCCTCGGTCGAAGTATCGTGATGCACGGTCCCGGCTTCGGCTCGGTGATAATCACCGACCGCCATCTCACGACTGGCAATGGAACACCCGCCTTCAAGCACATAAAGTTCTTCGACCGCAGCATGACGATGCGGGGCATAGCTGGTACCGGGAAGAAAGCGAAGGAGCGTCGTGGTCCTACGAGAAACCGGGTCAAACGCGAGCAATTTGGCCGTCACCCCCTGGGCAATTTCTCGCCAGGCTCCCTCCGACGCCTTGACGAAAGTGAGCCCACCTGAAGACGGTCGAGGAATCATGGAACGAATCAGAAGCGTTCTCACAAAGTTTGAAACGGCTGTCCAGCCGGAGGACAACCACGTGGGCAAGGGGGCCGCATCCTGCGATACGTCTATCTTTTCTTCACTCACCCGTTCATCGCTCGCCCGACTCGCGATATCTCCCAAAACGGGTACCGACTCATTGACAACAAGTCGGACAGCCGAATGCGTTTGGATTTGAGAAAGGAGCCGCTCCCGTACTGAGTCCCGAGGCTTGACCGGGGTCGATCCTAAAGCCACGGTGTTGGCGGCCAGCTCGAACTGTTCGACTTCTCGGGCGGCTTCTTCCGCAACCTGCCGAACCAGCCGCTCACGAAGGGTGGAGGGCGGTGTCACAGGAGCCACAAGCGTACTGAGGACATAACCGGTCGCTTGATAGGCTGCTGCCGTTTGCCGCAGGAGAGCTGGTTCACCTTGGAGTCTTAACTCAAACGCCCGACGATCCTCTGGATCCAGGACTCCAAGAGCATACAGCATCGCCCGTTCTTCCAGTTCTTCCGGCAACTTCGTCTCGGTCATAGCTGTAAACCCGCTTCGAATGGTGCCAGAGCCTCCCGCAATTTGATCAGGCCGGATCGCATTCGTGTCTTTACAGTGCCGAGCGGCACTTGCAGCTTCTCGGCAATCTCACTCTGGCTTAATCCATAAAAATAGGCCAAGGCAATAACTTGCCGTTGTTCAGCCGTCAGCCCAGCCAAGGCCTCTTGGACATATCGACGGCGTTCCTCGCCCTCCACATTCTCTTCCGGCGTCTCGTCGGAACTGGCGAATAACTCGACTGCGTCCAATGATTCGAGGCGCCCATATTCGGTAGCCCTGGCACGCAGCCGGTCGATGGCTCTTGTTCGGGCCACCGTCATCAGCCATGCCCCGGGCGCGCCTCTGGTTTGATCGTACGTATGAGCCTGTCGCCACACCTGCGTGTAGACATCCAAGGTGACTTCTTCCGCAGCCTCTCGGTTGTTGAGGATTTTGCAGATAAAGCCAAACACCTGTGGGCTTGTACGATCATAAAACGTGGCCAGCGCAGCCTGATCACCCTGGGCGGTGTGCGCAATAAGTTGGGCCCACTCGTGGTCTTGATCCAGTTTGGTCGGTTCTATGGTCATGGTCGACATACGGTCTTCCCCATGAAGCTCTACGAGTAACAGGGAAGAATTGGATTGCGAGCTGGATCTATCGTGTGACGATAGGCGGACTATAGCACCGCCCCCATACCCCCACAAGCCAACCGGCTCGGACGCATACATCCAATCTTGAAATCCTCTCGTAGTGATGAACAGACCGCCGGCAGGTGCTTAGGACAAATGTAGGCGACAGTAGCATTTCACCATGTAGAGAGGGAGCAGAGACATGACACGACCCATGTTATGGCCGTTAGGCGTCGTCTGTGCCGTCGGACTGTTGTCCGGCTGCAGTGGGAACGACAACGTGCCGGTCATCACCCCCAGCGGACCGACTGCCGCCGTAGAAGAGCAGCGCATGGCCCAATCAGATGCCCTGACTGCTGAGGAGGCTTCGCTGGTCGGCCAAGCAGAGTCTGAACCGGTTCCGGCTTTACTCCCGGACCTGTAATACAAACCAAGAAACCTACGTGCGTTCAATAAGGAGGATTCCATGTTTGCTCAATTTCGACCACTTCTGTGCACAGCCCTGGTCATGCTGTTGGCGACGCCGGTCTTGGCAGCCAGTCATCGCGAGGCCCCATTAATTACCAACGATCCTGCCGCTGATATCACGGACTTCTATTTCTTCCGGAGCTGGCAGAACCCCGACAACGCCGTGCTCGTCATGAACGTCATTCCGAGCCAGGAGCCGGGGTCCGGCCCCAATTACTTCAACTTTGCCGACGACGTGCTCTACGAGATTCACATCGACAACAATAAAAACAACATCGCGGCGAACATCGTCTATCAAGTGCGATTCAAGACGGAGATCCGACAGCCAGGCAACGTCTTCCCGCTATCCTATGTTGCCTTACCACCGATCATGGCCCTCAGTGGGAACGGGTCTGAAGGGCTGCTCTTGCGGCAAAGCTACACGGTGACGGAAGTTCGCTATGGGCACCGACCGAAGGATCTTGGAACCGGGGTCATGTATGCCGTTCCATCGAATGTCGGACCACGAACCATGCCGAAATATGAAGACCTCGCCGAGAAGGGGATCTACCCTCTGAAAAACGGCGGGAGAATCTTTGCAGGTCAACGGGATGAGACCTTCTACATCGACCTGGGAGGGACATTCGACACATTGAACCTCCACATCTCACCGATTCTGTCGAATGCCGACGATGCCAATGACACAATCATCGTGGGAGCTCCGGGCGCCGGCACAGCCGATACGTTCAGCGGCTTCAACGTCAACACAATCGCACTGGAGATTCCGATCAGCGAACTCCTCGGTCCAAACGGCAATAAAGTGCTCGGCGCCTATGCCAGCACAAGCCGCCCGAAGGTCAGCGTCCTCAGAAAGAACGGCGATCGTGACAACAGCACCCGCTTTGTCCAAGTGGCCCGCATGGCTAACCCCCTCGTCAACGAGTTGATCATCGCGACCAACATGAAGGACAAGTGGAACGCTACGGACGCCGAAGATGAGAACGACTTTGTTCCGTTCTACTGCAACTCGGCGTTGGCAACAGCGCTTAATATGGTATTCGGCACGGGCTTCCCGACGGCAAACCGCGAAGATCTCGTGAATGCCTTGCTTCGTTATGCACCAGGACCATCCGTGTGCGGCTCAGGAAAGACCAACGAAGTGCTTGCCGACCTCTTACGCGTCGATCTGGATGTCCCACCGACCCCAGCCGGGGGACAGCGACGACTAGGCCCACTGGCCCATGATGCAAGCGGCAACGCAACGCCGGATAAGGCCGGCTGGCCGAACGGCCGACGCCCGAACGACGACGTCACGGATGTGGCGCTCCGCCTTGTGGCTGGGATCTTGAGCAACCCAGCCGTCCCGAACCTGGGAGACGGCGTGAATTTCAATGTCGGGACAGTCGGCAGCAACAAGACCGCCAACGGGATCGCGATGGAGTTTCCATTCCTCCCAACGCCGTTCGATGGACGAGACCGTCGGCATATCGATCCCAAAGAAGCATTCTAATCACCACCATCGGGTGCCGCAGCTTCTGCGGCACCCGCGACGGGAGCACGCAACGCTATGAATCCTGGGTGTCAGAAGAAGGAGCGTCGTTGAATTCCTCGGGGGCAAAGAGTTCGGGCCTCGATCGCATCGATGAGAACGCCGTCTCGCTTCTGCCACGAGTCTTCCCGATGCAGTTTGCTCGGAGCCTGGATCGCGCGCAGATTGTCATGCGCAGTCCCATCACCTATTCACGCGAGTAGCCCTATGGTTCGACTCCCATTGTTTCTGATGCTTATCCTATTCGGGTGGGTGACGATGATTCGGATTCACCCCGCTTACCCTGAACCCTATCTCCCCATGGACGATGCACAGGTCCTCGAACGACTCAGTTTCAAGGGATCTGATCCAGTCTCGCGGGAGCTTGCCACGTTACGTACGAAGGTACGGCAAAATCCTCGCAACTTTGAGTCTGCTGCAAAACTGGCCGCTCGCTACATCGAACAAGCCCGATCAGAAGGCGATCCCCGGTTCATTGGACAAGCACAGGCCGTTCTCAGTCCCTGGTGGAACGAGGCGACTCCACCACCGGAGATACTCCTGTTACGGGCGACGATCAGGCAGAATGCCCATGAATTCGATCAAGCTTTGGCTGATCTCGATCAGGTGCTGGCCGTAGAACCGACCAATGCCCAGGCCTGGCTGACCAAAGCGGCCATCCTTCAAGTCCAGGCTCACTACGACGACGCACACCGAGCCTGCCAGCGCCTTGCGCGGTTAGCTGCTGCTCATGTGCTACTTGGTTGTTTGAGTGATATTGCAGCTGTCACAGGCCACTCAATGAAAGCCCGCGAGCTGCTTCAACCGATGCTTGCGGACAAAAAACTCATCGGCCGCGAGCGGATCTGGATTACGACAATCCTGGCAGAGACAAGCGCACGCATTGGAGCGATACGAGCCGCCGAGCAGTATTTCGCAGAGGCCTTCAAGTCAGGCATCAAGGATCAGTATTTATTGGGTGCCTATGCGGATTTTTTGCTGGATCAAGGCCGTCATCAAGATGTCGTCTCACTGCTCCGCTCGGAGACAAGAGCCGATGGACTCCTGCTCCGCCTCACGCTCGCAGAACAGACACTGGATATATCCTCATCCAAGAGCCATGTCTCTGAACTTGCCGCCCGCTTTGCCGCCAGTCGGGAGCGGGGTACTTCGGTCCATGTCCGAGAAGAAGCACGCTTCACGTTAGCGTTGCTCAAGGATGCTAAGAAGGCGCTGCCCCTGGCCCAAGCTAATTGGAATGTGCAACGCGAACCAGCCGACGCCAGGATCCTCCTCGAATGTGCATTAGCCGACAGAAGGCGATCAGCGGCCCAGCCTATAATTGATTGGTTAAAGACCAACCACGTGGAAGACTTTCGGTTGCAACAACTCGCAAAACAAATTCAGGAGGTACCACTCTGATGCGCATCCTTCTTGTTTTGGCATGGCTTCTCCTGACGGTCCCCGTTTGGGCCCATAAGCCCAGTGACAGCTATCTCTCACTGTCTGTTCAGCATGAGCAGATTGTCGGCCAGTGGGACATCGCGCTACGTGATCTCGATAATGCGATTGGATTAGATAGTGATGGAGATGGACAGATTACGTGGAGAGAAGTCCGAAGCAAGCATGACGAAATCAGCGCGTACGCCACCTCTCGCCTTACGCTGTCCACTGATATCGGAACGTGCTCAACTGAGATTCTGGAACAACTCATCGACTCTCATACGGATGGAGCCTATTCGGTTCTGCGCTTTCATGCCGATTGTGGCCAGAGAATCCAACGGCTCCATGCGGATTACCGACTGCTCTTTGATATTGATGCGCAACACAAGGGGCTCTTACGCCTGGTACAAGGCGGACAAACCAGCACCGCCATCTTCAGCCGAGAAACTCCGCTCCAAACATTTTCGATCGCCGAACGATCACGCTGGGATGAAAGCCGCCAATTCATTCACGAAGGCATCTGGCATATCTGGCTGGGATTCGACCATGTGCTGTTCTTACTCGCTCTGTTATTGCCGGCAGTATTGGTTCGTTCGGAAGGTCGTTGGCAAGCGGCCGGCGAGTTTCAAGGAGTCTGCGGCAATGTTGTCAGCATCGTCACGGCCTTTACCCTGGCCCATTCGCTGACATTGAGCCTGGCCACGCTGAATGTCGTTCGCTTTCCGTCGCGATTAGTGGAATCGACTATCGCAGCTTCGGTCGTGCTGGCCGGGCTTGGTAATTTGTACCCAATGATGGCAAGTCGCCGCTGGATCGTAGCATTTGGATTCGGCCTGATTCATGGATTCGGCTTCGCCGCCGTGCTCACCGATCTCGGGCTGCCTCACGATTCGCTGTTACTGAGTCTGGTCAGTTTTAACGTCGGCGTGGAAATCGGCCAGCTCGCCATCGTCGCCGCCTTCTTACCCCTCGCCTATGTAATCCGCCGCTCATGGTCATACCCGCGATTGGTCCTCACTGGAGGATCGATAGCCGTGATCGCCATTGCGCTCGTGTGGTTCACCGAACGGGCATTTGATCTTCAGCTGTTTCCTGTGTAGCGGATTAATGACGATTCGCACTTATCAGGAACAGCTGGGCAGGCAATATTCAAAGAATTTCACCAACGAGGAGAAGTCGCCTTGATCGGCGTCCCGCATGGCGGCGACGTACTGCGCTCGGATTTGATGGCCTTCAGACATCAGGTGGGTTTGGGGCCATTCCGGCAAGGGATGTCGACGGGAATGAAAGAAGATATCGGTGATCAATCGTGCATGTCTTCCATTCCCATTTCTGAAGGGATGAATCTTCGTCAGCCGATTCTGAAGCCGTGCGGCGACTTCTAAAATCGGCATCGTTGACGTTGCAGAGTCCCAGTGGAGAAAATCATCGCATAACAAGCGAACCTGTTCCGGTATGTGGCGCCAGTCCATACCGATATTGAGGTTTTCCGTCCTGTAGTTCCCGGCCCAATCCCATATTGCTCCCAACATGTCTTGATGGACTGCGCGGATGCACTTATCGGTGAGCCATCGTGCGCCCTGTTTCTTCCTGCGGGCTTCAAAGATGTATTTGTCATAGGCCAAACTAATGGCCTGTGCTTCGGCCACATTTCGTTCCGCTCTTGTCTTGAGCTGAACAAGAATGAGCCCTGAGATGTCATCACCCGAAGTTTCCCCCTCGGGCTGTATTTCGTCCGCTATGGTCATCGAGTGGGTAGTCGTTTACGAGGACTGCGGAGGAGATCGTCGGTACGTTTTTCAAGAAGCTGCCTGAATGTGTCTTTGTCAGGAGCTTGGTCTTCAAGTGCCATGGTTCCCATCGTCTGTTTCAGTCGTGTGAGGGCCACAGCTCGGGCACGATCTCTGACGAGTTCTTCCAGTGGCTTGTGCAGTAGAGGTTCGAGGTTGAGCTCACAGCCTAAGCCTTCATAAATTCGGCGGAGTGTCCCTACTTGAGGATCAACTTTTCCAGACTCAATCGCGGCGAGGTTCGGCTGCGTAATATGGGCGCGGTGAGCGAGTTCAGCCTGTGTCATTCGTAGCCGATTTCGGAGCAAGCGTATCCAGTCCCCCACGATGAGTTTGCTTTTGTTTCTAGATGACCACACCGTTAGCCCTGATAGCGTGATGTCATCAAGCACAGTTATGAATTTGTGTTTCATGGAAATAATTATACTATTTACAATCTCAATATATGCATAAATATACCGCTCACAGTATTAATATGTCATTTAATTTATTTCTTTCAGTATTAAATTTAAATAACTATATGATTTAACTGCACTAATTAATATTAGCTCGGCAGGGCTTACCAATAGAGGCCAGAAAAAATAGTCCGATTAAGGACCTACGTCACAATAACCGTCTGTCCGTTTTGGGTCGTACCCAAGATTAGTCCTCACCGGCGGCTCACTGGCTGTGATTGCCATCGCACTTGTCTGGTTCACCGAACGGGTGTTCGATCTTCAGCTATTCCCGATATGACAGACGCTCACATGAGAAACCCTGTGAGGCTAAATGCACCCTCCATTGATCCTATCCTGCATGAACAGTCACAACCGAAACGGTCTACACGAAAAAGGCCTCGCCTGGCGGTCGCAATTCCAACTCGAAGGTCCAGGCGCCGGGCTTCTGCCTGGTCAACGCCCAATAGGTCTCGGCCATGTCCTCCGGATTCAGCAATGGTTCGCTGGTTCCAGCAGCCAGCTCGGCTCTCACGGCAGCCGTATCGATCACCCCATCCACAAGGATGTGTGCGACATGGATACCCTGCGGCCATAACTCCCGCGCAAGGGAATCGGCCAACCCGCGGACGGCGAACTTGGCGCTACTAAAGGCAGGCGCACCGTTCCGCCCCCGGATGGATGACGTAGCTCCCGTAAACAGAATGCTTCCACCGCTGCGAGCAATCATATCGGGCACGACCTGTTTGCAACAGAGAAAGGCTGCCAGAGCGCATCGTTCCCACGTGGACCTGAACCCCTCCGCCGTTAACTCATTGAACCCGCCCCACACTCCGCTGCCCACATGATTGATCAGGATGGAGACAGGCCCAAGCTTGCTACGCACCAGAGCAAACGCCTTGGCCACGGCTTCGGCATCCGTCAGATCCGCCGACACTGGAAGCACGCGCGCCCCAGACTGACGCAGTTCCTCTGCCAGGCGGTTCAAAAAATCAGCCGAACGGGCCAACAGCGCGATGGCGCAGCCTTCACGGGCAAACTTGCGCGCCAAAGACGCACCCAATCCAGGCCCCACACCGGCGATAACGGCAACCTCTTGTGTCGACACGCTCATACAACTCTATCCTTTGCTATGTGAGCTTCAGACATACTTTCTGCGTAAGATTCCGCCACAGCTCCTTAAACAACCGATCGGGTCTCGCCAGGCTGGCGGTAGTCGCAACCGCACTCGCGTGATTCACCTAACACCCCCCTCGATCCTCAGCCATTGCAGCAGGTTCAATCGGGAAAAACCAAATGCTTGTCGTGCAAGGTAAAGCAATTGATATTTCCATCAGACCAGCAGAAGCTGCGAATCTGCAACTCTACCTTCTGAGTGCAGAGTTTCCTTGCGGGAGAAATCTGGTATATGATTCTCCCTCATCAAATGACTTCAGTCATATTCATACGACTGCTAATCCCAATACTGATACTGGGATTAAGCCATTCTGAAATTCTAGCCGAAGAGCCTAAGCCCTCCACATTGCAAATTTCGGTGTCGAACCGGATCAAGCAGCCGTTTCTCGCAGATGAGAAGAGCATAAGGAAACTCAGAGAACTTATTGAAAAGAGAGGATCGGAAACATGCCAGAATAAAAGGGTTCTGTATCAGGCAAAATTTTCAGATAACACCTCTTATGAAACCGAGGACCTTGAACCAATTCTGAGCGAAATGAACAGAGGTCCGCAGACCATTGTCTATATTTCGATGAAATTGAATTCCATCGAATGCTCGCCGCATTACGGTGGTCCAAGAATCGAGCTTGAATTTTCGACAAGGGCTTTTGATGAAGGCCTTGCATATGCCATATCAGGCAATAGCCGTGACTGGGTCTATCTCACCCAGGCAGACATTACAAAGCATATGGAAAGCATGCTCATCAACTACGGATTACCGCGTTGGGCATGGCAGGTAATTGTTTCATTTTTTACAGCTTGCACTGCCGTTACAGTTATTGGGCTTCTTCTTTATTGGCAGTACCGCAATTCTTGGAGCAAAAGAAACCCCGCGACCCAGCCACTCACTTTTAGCCGCTTCATTGTCCACGACACGTACCTTTTCAGTACACTTCTTCTCATCGGCTCTACCACGTTTGTAGTGTCGAGCATATTTTCGGACAGCCTTATAGATCATTTATGGCCACCTGGAGTTTTCTTGATAGGGGACGAAATTAGGCGCTATGAAGAAATAACCAAAACTCGTAATGGAATCTTATCTTTTCTCGGTCTTTCAATACTCTTACCGTATTGTTACAGGATCCTCCGTCGATTCCTAAGGAGGAACGGCGTGCGTCTCCCCTAATTGTAGTGCTGCTCAACTGTGGCAGAACTATCCTGTCCAGCCTGGTATCACCAGGTCTTTATCTTTATCTTTATCTTTCTCTGCCTCCTCTGTAACTGATTAAGATTGAAACGATGAGGAACTATTGTGACCCATAGACTCTGACCCTGTCGGGGCTTCAAATCTCGCGGCCTCTGTCTTGCTGGCAGAAGCCGTCTCGATCCCTACTCTCCCTGAATCGGAACGTACATGACATTCCCCTGGCGATTCACGAGCAAGAGAGCAAGATCGGTTGGCTTGATGGGTTCGGCAAGACGTTGGAGAATCGCAAAACTGTTGATGTGCTGTCGGTTTAGTTCCAGGACGACATCACCCGGTTGCAAACCGGAGGCTTCGGCAAGACTGCCTTCTTCAATATCTGTCACAACCACGCCGCTGCTCACCGGCAAATCCATCTGCCGGGCCAAGGGAGGCGTCACATCGTCGAAGACCACGCCCGCCAACGGATGCACGGTCGAGGCGGTTGAGGAGGCCGCCTGACTTTTCTTCGGCCGTTCACGCGGCGCTTCCTGAATAACCAGATCGGCCTGGTATTGCTTGCCGTCTCGAATGAGATCCACACGATGTTTACTCCCGATCGGCGCTTGCGCCACCAGGTTGCGTAATTGGCCGCTGTCCATAATCTCCCGCCCATCGAAACGCACCACGACATCGCCGCGTTTCAAGCCGGCCCGTTCAGCGGATCCCTTGGCATGCACGTCCGTCACGATTGCGCCCTTGACGTCCGGGAGGCGAAAGATCTTTCCTAAAGGGGAGCTGACATCCTGCGTCGACGCGCCCAGAAAACCGCGCACCACGCGGCCCGTCTTGATGAGGCTCTGCATGGCGGCACGGGCCATGTTGCTGGGAATGGCAAACCCGACGCCCACACTGCCACCGGTGGGGCTGGCGATCGCCGTATTGATGCCGACCAACTCACCATTTGTATTGACCAGAGCTCCCCCGGAATTGCCCGGGTTGATCGGCGCATCCGTCTGGATGAAGTCTTCAAAATCCGCCACGCCAACATCGGCCCGCCCGACCGCACTCACAATGCCGAACGTGACGGTACGGCTCAATCCCAAGGGGTTCCCGATCGCGAGCACAAAGTCGCCGACAGCCAGTTGGCTCGAATCCCCCCAGGCCGCGGTTGGAAGATTCGACGCATGGATCTTCACCACCGCCACATCGGTCTTAGGGTCCGTCGCCACCACCTTCCCCTTGTATTGGCGACGATCCGCTAAAATCACTTCAACATCGACGGCGTCAGCCACGACATGATTGTTGGTCACAATATAGCCATCCGGCGTCACGATCACACCGGACCCTTGCCCGTACTGCCGGCGGGCGGGTGGCTCCTTAAACAGACCGAACGGCAAGGCTTCGTCGCTGAACGACTGATCACGCACCATGACCGTGGACGCAATGCTGACCACCGCCGGAATCACTTTATTGGCGGTCGCCTTGACCTGCCCCTGCAAATCGTGACCGGTTGCTGGAGGGATCTGTTGCGTCCCGGCCAGTCCTAAACCAGGAACCACCAGACCAACAAAGATTCCGCAGGCCACACCCTGCACGACACTTCCTAGGCTTCTTTGCACTGATACGCCTTCTATCTAACCTACTATTCTGAAATCATCGCAATATCGTGCGCCAGCTTATCACGCACAATGAGCACACGCATTCACAATTCACTATGACGTCATTGAATTCCTGCGATGAGACCTTCTGCTGACCCATTGCGCGACTCATGACTACGATAGTACCCACCGTCACAAGGCCTGTAAATACCGTGTGAGCCTGAGCGCCGCCAACATAGCGTACTGTAAGGCAGTCGCACCCCTGTGTTACCATGATCAATCGAGGCTTCATCTTCTGTGATTCAGCTGATGAATGTGGCTATCGTCAAGGGGAGGCACGATGACACGTCTCGCAAACGTTCTGGCACTTATTCTGCTTATGACTGGTGCAGAAATTCTTACCGCTTCAGGACAAGCCGAAGAGGGCAAGTTTGGAACCCCCAAGGGAGATGAAGGCACCAGGACTTTTAAAGCCACTGAACATCCTTACTATTCAGGCGAGTTTCGCCTCAAGGGGGATCGGGCAACTCTCATCGGCAGCATGAGCGATAGTCCCCCCTGGGACCACCTCGACTACCGAGGTAAACATCTGACGTCTGTAAAAGGGGCCATTGACATCGAGGTGAATGAACTAACCAACACTGGGCAAGTGGTAGCCAAATTCATTGAAGGTTCTACTCGATATCGAATCGTATTTGATCGATTTGCTGGGAAAGCTCCGTTCCAGGACGGCGGCATTGCCACCAGGATCTATGAGCATGGGGATTCCAACAACGGTGACCCCCTCTATCCGAAAACCTGGTTGTACTTGGGCGGCTGGGGTACCGCCACGATGTATCGGGATGACCAAGTGCTCTACAAAGACTACGACGCACACTTCATGGTGATGGAGCGCTCACGGGATCCCAAGACCCACGAGGTCCGCTACCCAACTAAACGCATCCTGCCAGGCGGCGAAACCGACCCGGCCGGTATGGAAATCGATCTGTGGGTGCGGTCGAAAGAACAAAACGTCGACAACTTTCCCCCCTTTGAGACCTTTGTCCACCTCTGTTGGGAAGAAGTCACCTGGCTCTGAGCTATGAGCTTCTCACTCCAACAACTTCTCCTGTTTAGCCTGCTGGTGATAGCCATGCCGGCGAGCGGGGCCTCCGGAGAGAATACAACCCACGTGTGGACCTTCGACAATGATCCCACGGATACACTTCCCGCTGAGTTCCAGGTGGGCACCTTGTTTGATGGGCGGCCTGCCGGAGAATGGAAAGTGATTCAGACCGATCAGGCCAAGAGCTCTCCGCACGTGCTGGCTCAGCTCCTGAGAAAGGGGGCCGAACATGCGTATAAAACGGTGCTCATGAATGGGACCACGGCATCCGACCTCGAGCTTCACGTCTCACTCTTGCCGATCGACGGGAAAGCCGATATGGGAGGCGGCCTCATCTGGCGGGCCACTGACGACCGCAACTACTACCTGACGAGAGCCAATCCGCTGGAGCAGAATATTCGCATCTATCGGGTCGTGAAGGGCGTCCGGCATATGCTGAAGAACTTCGATCAGATCATTGATGTCCGCCAGTGGCATCGTCTTCGCGTGATCACGAATGGATGTCAGATTCGAGTCTTTTTTGACGGGAAGCAGGTATTTGACCTCTGCGATCAGACCTTTACGACCGGCCAGATCGGACTCTGGACCAAATCAGATGCCGTGACCTATTTTGATGATTTGAAGCTCCAGATTGAACGCTGAGCAAGGGTTCTTACGGTCTTTCGTTTATGCCAACTGCGTTGCCGTTCGACTAGAGATCCCGGGCTCGCTCATCCGTTCCACCCGCTGTCCCTTCCGTCATGTCCGAGGAGCGTACATCATGACGATCATGCCGACCAAACAGAGCAGAGCCCCTACCGCATCATAACGATCCGGCCGAACTCCGTCGATGCCCCATCCCCAGAGTAAGGACAGCACGATAAACATGCCGCCATATGCCGCATAAACACGGCTGAAGTGAGCCGGCTGCAGGGTGGGAATAATTCCATACAGACTCAGTACCAACGCGCCCGCTGCAGCATACAACCAATGTTGGTTTTCCCTGATCGCAAGCCATATCAAATACCCGCCACCGATTTCACACAAACCGGCCAGGATAAAAAGCCCGATTGAGCTAGGAAGCGACATCGCTACCTCCTTCGCCGACAATATTCGTGTCCCACAAGCGAACCCTATCGGAGATCATGAAAGCGCGACGCCTCGGGTTTTCTTCTCGACACGTTCCTCAATCCACCGATACAACACCGGCAACACGATCAACGTCAACAGGGTCGATGACATCAATCCGCCGATCACCACGGTTGCCAGCGGCCGCTGAATTTCCGAGCCAGGCCCACTTGCCAACAACAGCGGTGTCAGCCCCAAAGCCGCGACCAGTGCCGTCATCAAGATCGGACGAAGCCGTAGGACCATGCCGGTCACAACCGCCTCATCGAGGGACAGCCCCTGTTGTCGCAATTGGTTGATGTAAGCGATCTTCACCACTCCGTTGAGCACCGCGACGCCGAACAGCGCGATGAAACCGACGGAGGCTGGAACCGACAGATAGAGTCCCCCGATGAGCAGCGCGACCAGACCACCGACCATCGAAAAGGGGATCGCCAGGAGAATAAGCGCTGCCTGCCTGAGATTTCCGAATGTGAGAAACAAGAGCAACCCAATCAGACCGATGACCACCGGAACCACAATTGCCAGACGAGCCATCGCCCGTTGCTGATTTTCAAATTGTCCTCCCCAAGTCACATAGTAACCAGGCGGCAATTGCACCCGACCGGCCACGGCTCCCTGAGCTTCCTCCACAGCCCCGACCAGGTCTCTCCCGACCACGTTTGCCTCGATCACCACTCGTCGGCTGGCCTGTTCACGGCTGATTTGAGCCGGCCCTTCCACGATTTGAATATCAGCCAACTCCCGCAAAGGGATCCGAGCGCCGTCCTGTGCCGTCACCCAGAGGGCCTTAATTGAGTCAATGTCGCCTCGTCGGTCATCTGGAAATCGCACCAGGATTGGAAATCGCCGTTGCCCTTCATAGACGTCTCCGGCACGGATCCCGGCACCGACGGCTTCGATCACTTCCGTGATATTGGCCACATTGATTCCATGACGCGCCACCTTGGATCGATCGACGTCGAGCTTCAAATAGTAAAGTCCCGAGACTTGTTCGACGCGAAGATCGGAGATGCCCTTCACTTGGCGCAGCACACGAGCGATCTCATCCGCTTTCGCCCGCAAGATATCGAGGTCATCTCCGAAGAGCTTGACTGCCACCTGCGAACGAACGCCGGACACCAGTTCGTCCACACGCATCGCGATCGGCTGTGACAACCCGAAGGCAATGCCTGGCACCTGTCCCAGTCGCTGACGTATCAGTTGTTCAATTTCATGTTTGCTGCGGGCCTTCCACTCGGATTCCGGCCTGAGCAAGACATACATGTCGCTGAGCTCCATTCCCATCGGATCCGTCCCTAATTCATTGGCGCCGGTGCGGGTCACTACCGAACGCACATCCTGAAGCTCCAGCAACAACCGCTCGACCTGCCCAGAAATCTTCAGTGATTCGGTGAGACCGATGCTCGGCAGCCGCACCAAATTCACCACAATCGATCCTTCGTCCATGATCGGCACGAACTCGCGTCCGATATAGGGTATGAGCGCGACACCTCCCACCAGCACCATGGCGGCTCCCGTCACAATCACGGACGTTCGACGAATGGCTATCTCCAACAGTTGCCGATACAGTTTCCGACCTGTTGCCAAGACCGCCCCTGCCTCCCCCACGGATCGCGGCCGCATGAATACGACCGCCAACACCGGTACGACCGTCATCGAGAGCGCGAGGGAACTCAGAAGAACGATGACCACCGTCATAGCCAGCGGAATAAACATCTTGCCTTCAATCCCTTGGAGCGTGAGCAAGGGAACGAAGGTGAGCGCGATGATCAATTCTCCAAACAGGCTCGGCCGTCGCACCTCCAGCACGGCCCGAAGCACCAGGGGAAGCCGTTCCGATACGGTGGCGAACGAGGTGTGTTCGTTGGAACGTTCGCTCAAATGCCGTTCGATATTTTCCACCTGCACAATCGCGGCGTCGACGATCATCCCCAGTGAAATGGCCAACCCGCCCAAAGACATCAGATTTGCCGAGAGCCCGATCCGTTGCATAATCAAGAACGTGGTCAGCGTCGCAAGCGGTAAGGTCAGGGCGACGACCAGCGCACCTCGCAGATTTCGCAGAAACAGATAGAGCACGAGAACCACAACAACGGCACCCTCCAGCAAAGCCCGCTCGACCGTTTCAAGCGCCCGGGTCACGAGTTCAATACGGTCATAGAACGACCTGATGGTGACACCATCCGGCAACAGCCGATTGATCACTCCCACCTTCTCCTTTACGGCGGAAACAACTTGTCGACTATTTCCCCCGCGCAGCATGACGGCGATACCTTGCATCACTTCGCCGGTTCCGTCTCGTGTGACCCCTCCCAAACGAACCGCATGTCCCTGACGAATTTCCGCCACATCCCGTAGGTAAATCGGCGTTCCCTGCCGGGCCGTCACGACAATGCGTTCCAGATCTTCAGCCGAACGTGCCAGCCCCTGGCCATAGACCACCAACTTATCGCCGCCTCGCTCGATGTAACTGCCGCCTGCATTTTGGTTATTCTCGGTCACCGCTGCCTGAACCTGTCGCAATGTCAGACCCAAGCTGGTCAAGCGATTAGGATCCACGAGCACGTGGTACTGCTTCGATAGTCCACCCAGGGTATCGACATCCGCCAGCCCTGGCACAGCCCGCAGCATCGGACGAATCACCCAGTCATGAAGCGTCCGTAATTCCTGAAGGCTCTGTGATGGCCCCTCCACGAGGTACATGAAGACTTCGCTGAGCCCGGTACTCACAGGCCCGAGGACGGGGTCAGCCCCCGGCGGCAACTGTGCACGGATCTGAACCAGCCGTTCCAAAACCAACTGCCTGGCAAAATAGCTATCGACCGACTCCTCAAACACCACCGTGATCACAGAAATCCCGAACCGTGAAACCGATCGGAGGTCTGTTTTCCCTGGTAAGTTAATCAATTCGATCTCAAGTGGAAACGTCACGAGGCGCTCGATTTCTGGTGGCGCCAGAGACGGGACGCGGGTAATGACTTGGACTTGGACCGGTGTCACATCAGGAAACGCATCGATCGGCAGATGACGGAACGCAACCACTCCACCGATACTCACGACGACCGCCGCCAACAGCACGATGACCCGCTGTTCCAGCGAGGTACGGATCAGCCGCTCGATCACAGCGGACCTCCCATGGACATCTGCCCGCGAAGCGCTTCGGACTTCAGCGCGTAACTGCCTTCCGTCACGACCTCATCGCCTTCCTTCAGTCCGGCCTTGACCTCGACGTATTCCTCCGACGACTCACCGAGTGTTACTTCGAGCCATTCAAACCGACGTGGGCCTCTTGTGACAAATACCATGGTCCGGGTCCCGACTTGCTGCAACGCGACACGCGGTACGGCAAGGACCGATTGTTCCTGCGTGTGCACCGTTACCTCGGCAAACATTTCCGGACGTAACCGCCGGTCTGAGTTAGGAATCTGCAAACGTGCCGTCACCGTCCTCGTGGCCGGATCGATCATGGCGCCGATATAGGTAATGTCGCCCTGAAATATCGTCTCTGGGTAGGCCGCGACCCGAATTTCCACAGCAAGGCCGGCTTTCAGTTTCCCGATCTGCTGTTCCGGGAAGTCCGCTCGAACCCATACGGTGGAAAGATCCGCTACGGTGAAGAGGGTTTTACTCGAATCGACCACCTCTCCGACCGTGGCATTCCGTTCGATGATTTCACCGGAGAAGGGAGCCCGCAGAAACACCTGGGCCACCTCGGCATGGGGCAATTGTTCGGCAGACAGGCGCTGGATTTCCCTTTCCGCCATCCCCAGCAAGTGAAGTTTCTCTTCTGCTTCGTAGAGCTCGGCCCTGGAGTTTTCATGCTCAGCCTCACGCCGCTGATATTCGCTGATTCCGATCGCGCCTTCGCCTGAGAGCGCTTTGGCCCGTTCAAAAGCCTTCTCCGCCACCCTCATTGCCGTCCGCCGCTTGCGATATTCCAACTGAGCCTCGCCAAACGCCGGACTATCGAGCAATAGCAGCCGCTGACCGGATTCCACCCGATCTCCAAGATTAGAATAGACGGCCACAATGCGTCCCGGCACTCGCGGGCCCAGATGGGCCAGCCGGTTTTCATTGGGCAAAATCTTGCCCCCCTGCGCCTTCAGCGACATTCGCATGGAACGGTGCCCCACCCGCTCAGTATGAATCTGTGAGAGCATTGAAGTCCCTTCCGGCAGTTCAATCACACCGGCTTGAGTCTCGGGCGCAGTCGCTTGAGCCGGCCGTTTCTGTCCCTCGTCCTGAGGCGGTTGGCACGACACAGACGAGAGGAAGACCACAAGAAGGACGATAAGCCGTACTGCACATCCTGGCACGAGAGACTTCCAGGAATAGATCATGACCATTCTCCAGTCGCCCGGGGGCTGGTCGCCCAAGGTGCGTGTTGAGGCTGTCTTAGAGAGTATAAACGGACAAGAGCGCTACGCGAGAAAAGTGGGTGGACCACGGAAGGGCAAACCGTGAATCAATCGTGCAAGGGAAAACAGCGTGATGGCTTGTGGTTCTTGCGAAACGCTGGCTTCCAGTTTCCATGCCGCGACAGACACGAGAGCATGGGCCTGGCTCAAAAGGGGATTGAACAACTTACGATCTGAATCAGTCAGAAGTGAGAAACCGATTTCGATATGCCGATGTCCCCCTCCGGCGACCGTGGCCCCGTTGTCATGCGAATTGGGGGCAAACGACGGATGGCTCTCCCCCTCGCACTCAAGGTCAGGCGACATGACCGTATGAATAGTCCCACCATGGAAATGACCTGCTTGTCCATGAAGATGGTCCGCGTCTGGATGCACATGAAATAAGGGAACGGCCAGCATCCACAGGGAGGCCCACACCAGGACAGCCATCCGGAAATAACCGAGCGATGTACATGTCAAATTCATTACATCTTAAGATTAACACAGTAGCCGAAGGCCATCAATTGAGGGGCTTTTACTTGTCCGTCACATTCGCGGTAAGGTCTCAGCAAGACGTTCATGAGAAATCGTATGGCTCCTCCTTTGCCGTCAGACCGACCCAACCAACAGCTCCCAGGCGGTATCTGGGTCCTCGGATTCGTCAGCCTCTTGATGGACGTTTCATCGGAGATGATCCACAGCCTCCTTCCGCTGTTCATGGTGACAGTGCTTGGAACTAGTGCCACTGCCGTAGGCTTCGTCGAAGGCTTGGCCGAGTCCCTTGCGTTGATGGTGAAGATTTTTTCCGGCACGCTCAGTGACTATCTTGGAAAAAGAAAGGAACTCGCTGTTTTTGGCTATACCTTGGGAACAGTGACCAAACCACTGTTTGCGCTGGCCTCCAGCCTCGGAGTCGTCCTAACCGCTCGCCTCCTAGATCGAATCGGTAAGGGGATCCGTGGTGCACCACGAGACGCGTTGGTCGCCGATATTGCGCCCCTTCACCTTCGCGGTGCGGCCTTCGGTCTGAGGCAGGCTCTGGATACGGTCGGCGCCTTCCTCGGCCCCCTACTGGCAACCTTGTTGATGGTACTGTGGGCCAATGACTTCCGCGCGGTCTTTTGGGTCGCCGTCATTCCCGGCATCCTGTCGGTGGCGCTATTAGTTGTTGGAGTTCAGGAGCCGTCAACTCGACAGGATCGCAGCCGCGTGAACCCGATCCGATGGGAAAATCTCTCCCGCTTGGGACCTGCCTATTGGTGGGTGGTTGGGATCGGGGCCATCTTCACGCTTGCCCGATTCAGTGAAGCCTTTCTCGTACTTCGTGCCAACCAGGTAGGGGTTCCCCTCGCGCTCACCCCGCTCGTGATGGTTGCGATGAATCTCGTCTATGCCGGTTCAGCCTACCCTTTCGGCAAACTCTCGGACCGCATGAGCCACACAAAATTGCTCGTCATTGGGCTGATGATCTTGATCGGGGCTGACCTGGTGTTGGCCATGCACGGCCATTGGGAAGTCGCGCTCCTGGGTGTGAGCCTGTGGGGACTGCACATGGGCATCACACAAGGTCTACTGGCCACGATGGTGGCCGACACGGCTCCGGCTGATCTACGCGGAACCGCCTATGGATTATTCAACCTGGCAAGCGGACTCGCCATGTTCGTTGCCAGTGTCCTCGCAGGCCTACTGTGGGATGGGCTGGGCGCGTCAGTCACATTCTACGCCGGTGCGATTTTCTCCGGGCTGGCGATATTCGGAGTGGTCCTGCGTTCGGCAGCCATTCGCACCGTCAGCGATCGCTGATCAACGCTCCCGAACAATTGTGGTGCTCTTTCCGTTCAGAACCACATCCTCACACCGACCACGAATCGAATCTGGCTCGGATCTCCGCCCTGCCGACGCACCAATGTCGCCGTTTCCCCGTAGCTACGGTCCAGCGACAGACCGACGTACGGAGCAAACTCCCGGCGGATCTCGTAGCGCAGGCGACCGCCGAATTCAAGATTGTTGAGGCCCGAGCCGGTCGTAAACTCCTCCACTCGCTGGATTGCCAGGTTGGTTTCGAATCGCCCTTGAAGGATCAGCCGTTGCGTGAGCAAGAAATCTTTCGTATAAGCCAATCTCGCCGAAACAGCACCACGCTGATCAATGAACAGCGCCGATTCGAACTCGTAGTTGTAGGGCACGATTCCCTGTAGCCCGATCACCCCCATACCGCGTGTCACATTCCCACCACGAAACGACTGTGTTTCCATTCGAGCACCGGCTTGAATGTCGTAATGCTTCCAGAGAAATCGACCATAGAGCAATTGGAAGTCCACATCATAGTCGGCCTTGAACGCGGTATCCCGCTGCCCTTCGCTTTTGAACCAGAGTCGGTGGTGATCGCCGCCGTACCAGCCTTCGAGGTCCCACCGGTAATCACTATTGCTTCCCCCTCCCCCAGTGCGGGGGCGATATTCCAGCACATCCACCAATGTGAACAGACGGCGTTCCTGGTCGTTCACAGGACTGGGCCAATCCGGTTGTGAAACTCCATACACCTGAGACTTGTCCTGTGTCTGGCTCGGCTTGACCGTCATCGTACTCTCGGAAACAGAAGCCCCATGCTCATGTCTGTGCTCAGATTCCGCGGCAACAGTTCCCACGCCCACGCCTATACTCAGGGCACAGGCGATGAACCTCCCCCAACATTGTTGGATCGTTCTACCCACTGATCCCATCTCCGGCTGGTTATGGATCCACCTGAACAACGCGGAACATCCCCGCTTCCATATGCAGGAGGAGATGACAGTGAAAGGCCCAAGGCCCTGGGGCATCGGCGCTGACAACGACGGACAACCGTTCAGCTGGCTTGACGATGACCGTATGTTTTCGAGGAAGATAGGCGCCTGCACCGTTTTCGAGATGCATCCACATTCCGTGCAAGTGAAGCGGATGTTCCATCATCGTGTCGTTGACAAAGGTCAGTCGCACTCGCTCACCGTAGCGAAAACGTATTGGTTCCGGTGCATCAGAGTATGTCTTTCCATCGAATGACCACATGTACCGCTGCATATGGCCGGTGAGATGCAACTCGATCTCTCGCTCCGGTGCTCGTTGGTCTGAATACGGCACCAGACTCTTCAAGTCGGTGTAGACCAGGACAGACCTGACCGCCTGCTCAAGTCCTCTGCCCGGTTCATGCATCCGGCTTTGGGAGTACTCGGCCACCGTTTGGTTACCGGTCCCGTGGTGATCGGCCCCATGCTTTACTGGCGTTGCCCCTGGGATTGCTGAATGGTGCTGTCCGTCATGCTGTTCACCCCCCACATTGGCGGACGGTTTCCCTTGCATCATGCCATGAGTCGAAGTCGGCACCGACGATTCCAGAGCAGGAGCGTGATGTCCGTTACCGTGATCCACCATTCCCATATCTTCCATGGTCCGAAGTGGACGGGCACGACGCTTGGGGATTTCTCCTCGCATTCCAGGACGAGTGGCAAGGGTTCCACAAGCGTACCCGCTCCTATCCATGGTTTCGGCAAAGATCGTATAGGCACGATCCTCGGTTGGCTGAATCAGTACGTCGTAGGTTTCTGCGGGACCGAAACGAAACTCCTCAACTGAAACCGGTTGCACATTTTGGCCGTCGGCCTGGACCACCGTCATAGTCAACCCTGGGATGCGAACGTCATAAAACGTCATGGCGGCAGCATTAATAAAGCGCAGCCGCACCCGTTCCCCCGGTTGAAAGAGACCTGTCCAATTGGCCGCAGCAGGCAGCCCATTCATCAAGAACGTGAAGGTTGCACCGGTCACATCGGCAAAGTCGGTGGGATCCATCCGCATCTCGTCCCACATCACATAATTCCGCATCGTCGGCCACAATCCCCAACGTTTCGCGTCGGCGAGAAACTCCCGAGCATCCCGCTTCTGGAAGTTATAATAGCCGGAGGACTTCTTGAGGTGGTCCATCATGACTTCCGTGGACTCATGGCTCCACTCCGAAAGCATGACGACATACTCCCGGTCATACTGAAAGGGGTCCGGTTCAACAGGGTCGATGATCATCGCCCCATACATCCCTTGCAATTCCTGACCGCCGGAGTGGCTGTGATACCAGTAGGTCCCGCTCTGCTTGACGACGAAACGGTAGTGATAGGTCTCTCCCGGCTGAATGCCCCTGAAGCTCACCCCAGGAACTCCATCCATATGCGAGGGCAGGAGGACTCCGTGCCAGTGAATCGACGAATCCTCCATCAACTGATTCGTCACACGGATCGTGATGTCCTGACCTTCCTTTAAACGGATCAACGGGCCAGGGATGGTCCCATTGATCGTTGCGGCAATGCCGGTCTTCCCATCCACCGTAAAGGCTGTTTCACCAATGAGGAGGTCAATGACCTCGCCGCGAAGCGTCGAAGCGTGCAGGCCGGTCTGAGTGGTCGGAAGCGGAGACGTTGTCGTGCAAGCAGAAAAAAACCGCTGTGTTGTGGCAAGCAATCCCAACGCCGCTGCTCGCTTGAGCAAGAGACGTCTGGATATTACCGGGTCATTCATCTTCGTTGAGCGGTATGCCCAAGAGTGATTAGAGCGCCAGTCTACGTAAACGAAGTGCGTTGGAGATCACGGAGACGGAGCTGAACGTCATCGCGGCACTGGCGATCATCGGGCTCAGGAGCAAGCCAAAGAATGGATACAACACTCCAGCCGCGACCGGCACACCCACGAGGTTATAGACGAAGGCAAAAAAGAGATTCTGCCGGATATTCTGCATCGTCGCTTTGCTCAACCGTCTGGCCCGAACCAGCGCCCGAAGATCACCCTTGACCAGCGTCATCCCCGCACTCTCAATCGCCACGTCGGCACCGGTTCCCATCGCAATGCCGACATCGGCGAGGGCCAGAGCCGGCGCATCATTGACTCCGTCCCCTGCCATCGCCACAATTCGACCCTCTGCTTTCAATCGGGCGACAACCTCGCCTTTCTGGTTGGGCAACACTCCGGCTCTGACATCGTCGAGGCCTAGTTGTCTGCCCACAGCGTTGGCCGTCTGCTGATGGTCCCCAGTCAACATCACCAGCCGAAGGCCATCGGCTTGCAATAGGCGGACTGCGTCTCCGGTCGAGGCCTTAATCGGATCCGCCACACCCAACAACCCTCCAGCCTTTCCATCGATTGCCACAAAGACGACGGTCTGTCCTTCTTGCCTAAGTCGATCTGCCTCTGCCTCAAGTGTGGCCAGCTCACCAGCAGTCACACCGATCGTCTCCCTCAAGAAGGACGCCGTCCCGATGGCAACAGAATTCTGCTCAACAAGACCGGAGACTCCTTTGCCGGTGGTTGATTGGAACTGTCCGGACGCAACCGTGGGGATCTTGCGGCTCCGCGCGCCGGCCACGATGGCCCCCGCCAGCGGATGCTCACTTCCCTGCTCAAGACTCGCCGCCAAACGGAGCAGGTCCGACTCGCTCCAGGCAGGAGTCGGATGAACGGTCATCAAGGCCGGCTTCCCCTCGGTTAATGTTCCGGTCTTGTCGAACACGATCGTATCCACCTTGCCCAAGACTTCAAGCGCTTCCGCCTTCTTCACGAGCACACCTGCTGTCGCCCCTCGTCCTGTCCCAACCATGATGGACATGGGCGTCGCTAAGCCCAAGGCGCAGGGGCAGGCAATGATCAGTACCGCCACGGCATTCACAAGCGCATAGGCCAGCTTGGGCTCAGGCCCCCAGAGAGCCCAGGCAAGAGCGGTCAGAACTGCCACCGACACGACAAGCGGGACAAAGTATCCCGCTGCCACATCGGCCACGCGTTGAATCGGAGCACGGCTCCGCTGCGCATCGCTGACCATCTGGACGATCCTTGCCAGCAACGTCTCGCGACCAACCCGTTGCGCCCGCATGAGCATGCTCCCGGTGCCGTTCATCGTCCCACCAGTCACGGACACTCCGATCTCCTTCGCGATGGGAATCGATTCCCCCGTGATCATTGACTCATCGACCGAGGTACTCCCTTCCACCACCAGCCCATCGACCGGCACACGTTCCCCTGGTCGTACGCGCAACCGGTCTCCCACATGCACCTGATCCAGGGGAACATCTTCCTCGCTCCCATCCGGACGGACGAGTCGGGCTGTCGCCGGAGCCAGTCGCAAGAGACTCTTGATCGCGGAACTCGTCTGACTCCTCGCCCGCAGTTCCAACACCTGTCCGAGCAATACCAGCACCGTAATCATGGCGGCTGCTTCGAAATAGACAGCCACGGTTCCATCGGGTCGATGAAAGGATGCAGGCAGGAGCGTCGGCAGCAGCGTCGCCAGAATACTGTACCCAAAGGCAGCCCCGGTTCCGATGGCGATCAGCGTGAACATGTTCGGCGCGTGGTTCACGATGGAGGCCCATCCCCGTTGAAAGAACGGGGCTCCGCCCCAAAGTACCACCGGCGTGGCCAACAGCAGCTGCACCCAGTTCAGCACCTCCCCTCCGAACCGATGGTGGAGCGGCATGCCGGGAATCATGTCGGACATGGCGATGAACATCACCAACACCGCCGGTCCCAAGCAGATCCGGAATCTCCGGCTCATGTCCTCCAGTTCAGGATTGCCGACGTCCTCAGCCGAAACTACTTTGGGCTCAAGCGCCATCCCACAAATCCTGCAGGCACCCGGTTGCGTCTCCAGCACCTCCGGATCCATTGGACAGACATACTCGACGACGCCACCGGCAGGGACCGCAACAGGTTTGGGGACTCGCTGGTCAGGCGGAAGCAGGTAATACTCGGGATCGTCACGAAATTTTTCGAGACACCGCGTGGCACAGAAATAATACCGTTCCCCTCGATATTCGTACGACCCGGCAGCTGTGGTAGGTTGCACCGTCATCCCACAGACCGGATCGATCTCGGCATGCTCGGTCGGCTGCATCATCGGCAATGGCTTCTTTTTGCTGAGCACCTCTTCTGGATGTGCACGGAATCGCGCCAGACAGGACAGCGCACAGAAATAATAGGTCTTCCCTTGATACTCGTATCGGCCCGCTGCCGTGGCTGGATCAACCGTCATCCCGCACACCGGATCGATCTCAGCGTGCTCGGTCGGCTGCATCATGGGAAGCGGCTTTCTCGAAGAAGGCATGGTGACGAGATTGACCGGCTTCTTGCTCAATGCACGCTCGGGATCCGCGCGAAATCGTTCCAAACACGACACCGCACAGAAATAGTAGGTTGCACCTTTATAATCATACTGACCCGCTGCGCCGGTTGGATCGACACTCATCCCGCAAATGGGATCGATCTCCGTCTTCGTGTGAGCACGCGAAGCGTCATGGGTGTCTTGAATATCTTTGCTCATATGATCATGTCCTGCATGCAGTCTCCCGCAACATCCGCCCGATGATTCATTCACCATGCGTCCAACTCCTTTCATTGTATCCCGTACGGCGACTTATTGTCGCCTTCAGCATTACAGACGGAGCAGGTCGTCAAATATTACAGAAGACTAAGAGACACACATGATTAGGGGGCAAAAATACGGGGACAACCACCGAGACCGATGCGAGTTGGAGAGACGTGGCAACCTGTTATCCACAGGAACAGTTGAGGCATCCGTGCTTACTGCAGATCCCGCAGGCGTCTTCGAGAGAAGCCCGCAAGGATTGACGGGCTCGGTGCAAGCGAACCGTGAGATTGTTCCGAGATATCTTGAGTTCTTTCGCAACCTGTTCCGGCGATTCGCCACCAAGATCGATGCGCTTGATGAGGTCCGCATAGTTTCCTCGAAGGCTCGGAATGAGATCGTGAAGGCAGGCACATGCGGTAGCCTGCACCTCATCCAAAGATGGTTCCTGGAGGATGCCGGAAATGGTCGATTCCTCCAGGAATGCTTGATTGCGGCGAGCCTCAGCTCCCTGTGCACGATAATAATCGGCTATCGCATGACGAAGGATGCGGTAGAACCAGGCAAGTACACTTTCCTCATTGTGCAAGGAGTGAGCGGAGGCGACTGCTCGGGCGAAGCTTTGCTGAAGAATATCGTCCACGAGGGCTTCTTCGCCGACCCGACGACGAACAAACTTTCTCAGAGCCGATTCATCCTCCAGAAGGCGTTGAATAATGCCCTGTGCCTTAGCCTCCGCCATCACCAATCGTCACCGATTACTTTTTCGTATCGGCTTCAAGAATACTTCGGATGATGGTGAGCACGTTCTCCGGCGTCATGTTGACGCCATCGACCTTAATGTTCCCGTCAATCAGAATCGACGGAGTGGAAGACACCTTGATCCGTTCACCCCAGCGACGGCCCTCTTCGAACAACTTGGCCGGTTTTCCACTTTCCATCCCAGCCTCGAATGCCGCCACATCTAAGCCGACCTCCTTGATCAGCAATGAGCGAATCGAGCGATCCAACACCCCATCGAGTTTTTCCTTGTGAATGGTACGGAACAAGACGGCCTTCATCTGATCGCCTTTCCCCATCATCTTGGCTTGCTCGTACATATCAAACGGAGTCGGCAGCTTCCCATGGATGACCGGAAACCCGACCATCGTAATTTCAACCCGATTCCCGAATTCTTTCACCAGCAGAGGAACCCCTGTCTCTTCGAAGTGGTGGCAATGCGGACAATAGAAATCCGCAAACTCGATGACTTTGACTTTTCCCGGTTGATGGGTGGACGTCTCATCCTTGAGAATCTCGAATTTCCCCTTCAGCTCCGGCTTGGTTGCCTGTGCCACGACTGGAGCAAGCAGCAATCCCACTACCCCCATCGTCCAAACCACTGCCGTCCACCTCGATCTCGACTGATTCTTCATGTCCGACTCCTTTCTCAGATTAACTGGGCAGGGCTATTATAACGGATGGAGAGCCCCTGTGTGCTTTGTTATAATTGCTTCCATGGGCCGAATTCTTGCTGCAAGCCTCTCTTCTGCCATCATGATCTCCGGCTGTGCCTTCACCGGCGATCACACAGAGACGCTCTCGTCCGACGCGCCTCCGTTGACCTTTGGGCAAGTGAAAGCAGCACCTGAGTCTTACAACGGACAACCCGTGACGTTCGGCGGCAAAGTGCTGGGAGCGCGCCGACTTAAAGAAGGAACCAGAATTGAAATCCTCCAGTTGCCGTTAGCTGGCTCCCTTCAACCGACCACGGACCTTAGCACTTCCCAAGGCCGGTTCGTCGCATTGCGGAAGGAGTTCCTTGACCCTGCAACCATCCCTGCTGGTACGTTCATCACCGTAACGGGTGAAATGGCCGGTTCCATCACCCTACCGCTCGATGAAACGGAGTACAGCTATCCGCTCATGCATGTGACCAGTTTGCGTGTGTGGAGCGAACAGGAGGAAGAGGTTCCACGCATCCGTCGCCCTCTCGGCCCTGGCCCCTCTTGGGGCCCCTACTGGTCTCCTTATTGGCACCCCTGGCCGTATTATTGGTAAACCTGAAAAAGACGATCGGATCGTCGAGATGGAGTCCCCTTACGCCATCTACTCAGCGGGCTAAAGATGACGGTATACAACGCTAGTCTACTAATGGAGACACACACATGAAGAAGATGGTCCGCCGGAAGGACACACAGGAGAAACCTGCCTCATCAAACCTCAGCTCGGCAGTCGTGGCGACACTGAAGGAAGAGATCGTCCACTGGCACTACCCGCCGGAACATCGGTTGACTGAAGATGGATTGTGCAAGCGGTTTGGGATGAGCCGCAGTCCGATTCGGGAGGCGCTACGCGTCTTGACCTCATATGGCTTCATCAGAAAACTGCCCAACCGAAGCTATGTCGTTAAGCAGTACACGACCGAGGAAATTGAAGAACTCTACGAAGTGCGCCAGGCACTGGAACTCTATACCGTCGAGCGTTTGGCCGCTCAAGATATGCTCTCACAACACCAGGCTGATCTTGATGACCTTCAGCACACGTGGGCTGACCTCCTGAAGGAACCGTCGAAGAAACCAGAAGAATTTGCGATCCTCGATACCCTCTTTCACGACACCCTCGCCCGCGTCCTCGGGAACACGTTCCTGCTTCGGAGTCTTCGAACCATCAATGAGCGCTTGACGCTGTTTCGGTTGCTGGACTTTGAAAACCCGGAACGCGCCGAAAGAACATGCCGTCAACATCTGGAGATTCTGAATCGGATTCTGACGAAGGACGCGGCAGGTGCACGCGAGGCGATGCGGGAGAACATCGAAGCGGGGCGGAATCACATCCGAAACACGATCAAGGATGCGCTGGCTCGCTCGTATCTCAAGAAGAGATAAACGATGCAGCCGTTCACGGCAGAAGGGACGGATTCGGATCTACGCGCGGAGCATGAAACCGCTTTTCAGTACGGCTTCATGCTCCGTGAGGCGACGTGTTCGCCGGCCTACTTCTTTTTTGCCGGGTGGTGGGCCTCTTCGGCATGTGCCAGAGATTCCTCGGCATGTTTCATCGATTCCTTCGCATGCTCAAGCGCTTCCTTGGCGTGGGGATTGTCGCTTCCCTGAATGGCCTCTTCCAGATGTTTGATCGCTTCCTTTTCGTGCGCAATTCCCTCTTTGGCGTGCTTGATCACTTCCTTCACATGTCCGCCCTCGCCCGCCAGCGCTGCACTTGCGAATCCCCCTGCGAGCAATCCACATACTGAAACTGCGACAACGGCGGCTTTCATCCTGTTCATGCGACCTCCTCATAGGGCTAGTTGATTGAAATCAGCTCGTACTATCGACGTTGAGTATACACCTCCGACCCAGTCAGTTGTATTGAGACTGGTCGATAGGCAATGGAGTGGTGAAATAAAGGAGTAGAGAGGATGGACACCTTGTCTCTCGAACCTATGCACAACTGCGAGACCTGTTTCGTTCATCGCCTCTCGCTCCATGTCATCTGCCCGCTCTCGCCTACTACAGTTCGCACTGCCTATCTGATTTATTCCTGCTACTTGCTACTTCACCCTGTCATTTTCCAGATAAAGGAGCCGGGGCGGAGGTCGACGGAGGTGACACCCGCGCCCCGGGTCGGTCCGAGTGAGGGGGCAGCTCGACCCGGACATGAATCGCTCCATGAGTTTGAGCATAACCACCAGGAATTCTGAATAACTCTACCCTCCTAAGTCAGATTAGGTGACTGGAGCGAGGTCTCCATGGAAGGAGAAGCCCCGCTCCGATCTATCCGAGAGTGGCGGGCCACCGCTCCCGGGACGTTGCACATGTTCCGACATGTCAATAGGACGATTGCGATGGATCAGATAGGACGCGTTCGAAACGAGCTCGACGGATGAGATGTGGAAATCCGTCGTCTACGCAAAGATTGCAGAGCGCGTCTTCCCTGAATTATCCGACGATGAACAGAGGCGGAGCGCGAGAGGAGCGCGAAATAGAAGGAGACTCAGGACGGGACTGAGGAACAGGAACCATCCCTGAAATCATGACGACAGTGGCGACTGCCGTGGGCACGGATGCGGCGAGCGCACTTTGCGATACCATCTGGCAAGACCAGGCACAAAGCGCAGAATGCGTCGCATCTTGGGAATGATGATGGGCTTCCGACGGCACGATGGGCATCGCGGCGCAGCCGGCGGCGAGCACAACCAGCCCTAGATACACAAGAAGCATCAGGCACGAGACAGCGGGAGGGAACCAGGTTGATCGAAGGGTAGCCATGCTGATGTCGTATCTATACCGGTTCATTCTCTCTGTCCACCACCGATGCCCCGCTTGCACCAGAAATTCAATGCCCTGTACCTGCTAAAGCAGCAACAGACTAGAAGTGAGCCATTGAGCTCAATGGTGCGGACTATTGATTGGTGAATTACGCAGCGCAATATTGAACCGACCAAGACCAAACTCGGTGGATCACTCAGTTCAGATGTCTCACCAAGTCAGAGTGCCGTTCTGCGTTCTTCCTCGCCCTTACTACCCCCTATGAGCGTCATCGACCTTTCCGTTTCGCTGGGCGAGGCTCAACGGATTTGATCCGGCCATTGACCTGAGTCTTTTCCCCGTCGATCTTTTCCTTCTCGATCAGTTCACTGACCGATGCGCGAAACACCCGCAGGCTGCCTTGGCCGATTTTAGTACCACGTAAACGACCTTCATCGATCCACCGATAAATCGTCCATTTACTGACTTGAAGCACCTCGGCGGCTTCCTGGATACGCAGCAACAACGGTTCCATCGTCTAGATCTCTGTCGGACGCAATGTTCACGGGGCAGATGGTTCAAATTCAGAATGCTCGCTTACTTCATGACTTGAGCACTACAATGCCAGCCTTCTCCCTTCACTCCATTCACGGCGTCGGCGAGCTGCTTCGTCGTCGACTTATCACCCTCCAGCGTCACAATCGCATGCCTTTTCATGCTCTTGAGATCGACTGCTTTGACACCGGCAATTTGTTTCAGAGCAGATTCGACATTTCCGAGATAGAGATCGCAATACTGTCCCCCAAGCATCAGCATGACCGTTCGATCCGTCATAGCCTGAGCCCAACTACCACAGCCGATACCGATCCCCATACACACCAACCCAATTCGTAGCTTATCCATTGAATTCCCTCTTATTTTTCTCACCATCCCCCGAGCGGCACACCGCCCCCCCCAGTCCAGGCTGGACATGAGGAGCGTTCGATTGACCTTCCGCACCTCGGCCCACCCCGGAAAGGAGTCATTCTTTTCTCTTCTACCCAATTCTAGTCATCACGAAGGAGCACATGAGGACACAATCTAACTAGCGAGTGCCGCATGGCCAAAATGACCCACTGCTGTTGGCCTTCGTGGCATCCGGTTAGGACGCCGGCGTGTGACCCGCTTAAGGGCGGGAACGTGAGGTGAGGGAAACTGACAGAGCGGATCGACGCTGGCTTGTTTCGCTCGTAAGCCGGAGGCTGCCGCTAATTCTTCAGATGTGTTGCGATCACCCGGGTGAATCGAACACTCGACTTCCACGGCACAGGAGACCGGCATCGCATTCTCCGCCTTGAGCTTGAACCCAACTCCCTTGATCGTGATGAGCTGACAACGCCGTTGTGGGACTAGATCCAGTTGCCGGCGAAGCGCATGGACATGCACATCCAGCGTGTGTTGCCCAATGGCAAATTGCGGCCCCCACACGCGATCGACCAATTCACTTCGACTGAATACTCTGGAGGGCGCCTCCATCAGCGTTTTGAGAATGGCAAACGGCTTTGAGGAAAGCGGAAGCTGCTGCCCGGCAATCGTCACCTCATGGTGATCCGCATCCAAGTGCAGAGCCCCCACCTGGTACACGGCGCGATTGGTGACCGCACACCCGGCTCGCCGAAGGGAGGCTCTCAGCTTGGCAAGAAACAGGCGGCCTCCATCACAAAAATCGTAGATGCTGTCTGCTCCACGCTCCAAGTCCGACATCCATTGCTCCTCCGTGCACAAACTTCCTGCCGGTGCCAAGCTGATCATGGGGACGCTCTTCAGCACCGGACTGGTACGAAGCATGTCCCAATCTGGAACGCGGCGATCAACGAGGAGAAGCGCCGGCACGACATGTTCACTGATCGTGAGGGTGTCATTGATGTCAGCGGCGATTCGAGACGGATACCCCGCTTGGCTCACCTGCGCTTGAATGCCCTGAGAGAATGTGGGATCCGCCGACAGGATGAGCAAGCCGGGAGTACTTCCAAACGGCGGCGGTTCTCTCAGCGATTCCGTTTCGGAACCGGACGCTGTCAGCCGATGTTGTTCACGCAACAGGACTCCGAGTAGGCCGACTAACCCGGGCAAAAACAGCAGAACAGACGAGGGAGAAGATGCAAGAGGCATGATCGGCGAACTGCTGGCCAGCTTGACCGGACCAATTGACAGCAGAAGCGGCCCATGCCCCGGTCGTCCTTGTAGCGTCAAGGCGAAGGTAAATCCCCAAGCCTCGTGATCGACCTCGAATATCGAGCGCCAACCGACCGCCGTGAGTTCATGATAGGAAATCGCCAAAGCGCGCACCAAATCAGCCGGCGAGGTCGTCAATGAGAGCACGGGTTGCCGATCGACCATTTCCGCGTCGACCTGGTCGTCGATGTCCCACCTATCGGCATTGACCGGCGCCGAGACAGCGATCGGTCGATCACCGATGGGGTACAGTACCGCAGCGCTCACTTCCTGGCTCATCCCTACTGACCAGAACACCAGCAGGGCCAGTAAACTGAAACATTCCACGAACGACCGTGAGACCAATCGCGACCGAGTGTTCATTCTGTGTTTCATGGTAATTCCATCAAGCAATTCGATTTCAACGGATCGGCCCCACCATCTGACGGCTACCTCAGCATGTGCCAAGGTAGCCGCCGATGCCGTAGAAGAACCCGCGTGGAGTCCTTCCGTGAACCAGTCTCGAGATCAGACTGCCGCCGCCATCTTGCGACGGGCCAAGCCCGCCAATCCGATCACGCCGCTGCCGAACAGCCAGGCTGCAGCAGGGAGTGGAACAGCCGGGCCACCATTCGAGCCCCACAAGGTCAACGTGTAGCCTGCTCCAGCAGGAGCAAGGCCTGCAGGATGCAGGTGATAATCACGCGAAAGCCCAAGGTCGGCCAGTGCTAGTGCGTTGAACGTGTCAGCTGCACCTTGATACCCGCCAGGCACTACGGGAAGCTCAGAATCACCATTGTTCTCAAAAATGGTGGAGCCAAAAGCAGTGATGCTATTGGCTACGGACGTCATATTGAAATGCGTGAATGAACCCAGATCAAAATTAATGGTGTCCAAGAAAATTCCGCTCCCTCCGGACAAACCTGGATCTGGGACATTAATCACGACCGGATTCGCCGCATCGCCGTTGCCCACCGCAAAGACACCAGCATCAAGCGTGACGGCCTGTGCCGTCACCGCCATCGAGAGGACGCCGGCGACAAAAAGGCCGGACATCGCTGTCTTGAGGTTGTACGTATGTTTCATGGAACACTCCTTTGATAGAGGTGAAGTAAAATGACCCTCCGTATGGTTAGATACCCAGAGCATCGTGACCATAGGGCAGACAATACCGTCCCAGGACAAACGTGGTCTACCGACTGTGGCAACAGATGCTACAGATGTGACAAGAAATACAGGTCAAGGGACTGAAATGACCGAGACAGTTGGCCCAAGTGGCTAGGGAGAAGCTTCTCGACAGAGAAGCCAGTTGTACGAGTGCTGGTCAGGTACTTACTCTTGTTTGATCAATTTACAGAAACCTCGAGGCCGAATTATTTGAACGTGGGGAATTTGTGCGTTCTTTCGTCGCGAGGTACTCGGTCAGATGGCCGGAACAGGCCTCCCCACCAGGACGATGAAACAGAATTTGTGAGTTGATCGTTTAGGGGAAGTCCGCTGAGTCGGTCCAACCGTACCTCGATGTCACGATACGATCCCACTTCCTGATAGATTCGCCTATAACGCTCGGCTGCCTCAGCCGATTTGCCGGCATCCTCGAATGTGCGTCCCAATAGGTATTGTAATGCGAGGTGATCTTTTGATGAGGCTGCCTTGCGATCGATGGCAGCGTGGAATGTGCTGAGGGCCTCATCGAATTGTCCCATTGCGCGCAAGCACAATCCTTTTTTCATCAGGGCCTTCGTCCCCCAGGACTCGTCACCGGTCACGCGATTGAACAGTACGATGGCTTGTTTGAAATTGCCTGCTTCCTGGAGTGCCATGGCTTCTCGATACAGAACCGGCAGATCTTGTTCGCCGTCCTGATCAGACGGCTGGACCGGCGTGTTTGATGGGCTATTCCCTGTGACAAAGCACTTCACTTCTTCCCGTTCTTCTCCAATCGCTTGTTGAGACCATTCGACGGATTCCGGCGAGACCTTGAACGGGAATACACCATGACGGTCACGAGCTGCCGCAGTCTCCAGCACAATGCCAGACGTAATGACCTCCACCTGGGCGGCAAAGCCATACACCAGGGCATGATCACAGAGCTGATTGATCAGACGCGGAGTACCCCCGGTCAAGCGAAACACCGAACGGCTTGCCAACGTCGTAAACAGCGGCGTGCGTCTACCGGCGACATCCAACCGATGCCTCATATACCCACGCGTTTCCTCTTCCGAGAGTGCCTCCAGCGTGTACTCGACACCGATCCGTTGGGCGAATTGGACCATGCCCGGCCCCTTCAACAGATCCCGCAAACCCAATTGTCCCGACAAGAGAATCTGTAGCGATCGACGACGTCCGTCATTGAGATTCGAGAGCAACCGAAGCTCTTCCAACATCGTAGTTCCGATGTTTTGCGCTTCGTCGACCATCAACAGCACGCGCCGTCCGGCAGTTCGTTCACGTTCGAGAAATTTGGCGAACTCATGAAACGCCTCCACGTCACTCTTCCCGGCGATCGACAGATCGAAGGAGGCGGCAATCCACGGCAGCAGCCCACCGATGCCGACATGCGTGTTCGACAACACACCGACGGTCCAGGGATGGCGGGTCTCATCCAGCAACCGGTTCAACAATGTGGTTTTTCCCGTACCGGGATCTCCGGCGATGACGATCAAGGCCGACCCGTTCGTCAACCCATATTCTAAAAGGCTGAGCGCCATCTTGTGCTTGGCCCCTAAATAGAGGAATTCCGGATCCGGCAACAACGTGAAGGGCTTCGTCTTCAAGTGATAGTGTGTTTCGTACATGATTCCTACGCAGAGTGGCTGTGCAGCAAACCCATGGCTCGCCGCTTGGTCAGTTGTGTACGCCCTGATTTATTGAGAACACCTCCAAGAATGGGCACAGTGCCCGCAATGGCCGACACGGCCTGTTCGACCTCAATCGATGAGGTGCGCCCTTCTTCGATCACGAGCAACAGGGCATCGATGTGGGAACTGAATCCCAACACATCGGCTCGAGACAAGATCGGCGGCAAGTCCAGCACGATGAATCGTGAGGGATAGCGATGCTTGAGCTCCTGGGCAAGAGCGGCCATTCTGGGAGAGGCCAGCGCCTCCGCAGAATTCTTGATCGAGCGTCCCCCCGGTAGAAACACCAGCCGCCCGACTCCGGGATGAACCAGGAGCTGCGTAAGCGGCACCTGATCGAACAGATATTCCGTCAATCCCTGGGCTTGTTCCATACCAAACAGTCGGTGCACGGCCGGTCGGTGCATATCGGCATCAACCAACAGGACCGTATGCGCCAGGTCCATGGCCAGAGCCAGGGAGAGATTCACCGCCGTCAAGGTTTTGCCTTCGTGCGCGGTAGGGCTGGATATCCCGAGCACATTCCACTCTTTTTGGCGAAACTGCTGCATGACCTGAGCACGCAACCGCTTGTAGGCATCGACAAAGGTCCCCTCAGCATGTCCGGAAATCAACCGTTGGTCCCGCATCAGCTGTTCCGAAAGGGAAATCGCTCTGGTCGAAGAATAAATCAGGGGTGGCGCGTGGGTCACCGACTGGTCGGCAGGGCGGTGTGCGCCGGAACCTCCTGAGTCGGATTGTTGCTTGAGTCGTTCCTGTGCTTGCTGGAGATATTCCATCGAGAGACTCTCCTCTCAGTCGTTCGTCTTATCCGAGTTTTCGCCAAATGGCATACCACAAGACATCCAGAGGCATCCATGCCAGATGTACAATCACCGCACTCACCACCAAGACACCAAGTCCGGCAACACCGACGACCGTCCGCCGACGTCCAAGAGACGAGAGTTCGCGTTCAGACGGGAGGTAGGGAATCACGGCCAGTGGAACCCCCTGCAACACTCGAGCGAACTGTTCAGGGGTATGAATCGTCCGATCGACGTTGTCCATGACCACACCGGTTCCGATGCCTCCCCCCACGGCAAGAAAGGATCCCAGTAGGAGAATCGCCAAGCGATTGGGCCGCTCCGGCTTTTCCGGCAGCTCCGGAGGATTGATCAGCGAAAACCGCTCCCCCTTTCGCTGCACCTCCAACTCCGCCGACACTTGCGCTTCCATCAGTCTGGACGTGATCTCTTGATGCTTGCGCATGGAATTCTCTCGATCTCTGAGCAGGTCCATATAGTCGGGTTCGATCGTCGGTGTCATTTCGACTCGCTTTGCGTACTCCGTCATCCGACGTTTGAGATCGGCTCGAGCCGACTCCAACGATCCCAACATGGCCTGAGTCGATGCCAACTGGGATTGAATGTTGATGTAGGCGGGGTTTTCCGGCTTGACGGGCGGAGGGAGTGTCGGGCGAAGCGAGCGGGCCTGCAGTTCCCGCTCCAGTGACGCCACAACTTCTTGGGCACGAATCACATCGGGATGGGAGTCATACATCCGGTCTCGAAGATCGGCCAGTGTCGCTCGCTCGGCCTGGATCTGTTTCGAGAGTTCATCGCGTTCATCGATGCCCCCCGTTTCTTTTTCAAGCGAATCGATCTCTTGTTTGAGTTTGATGAAATCAGGATGGTCGGGCAGCATGTAGGCGGAGACACTGGCATACTGAGCGCGCAACGCCTTCAGCCGTTCCCCCGTATCCAAGAGCCGGTCGCCGCTAGCAGTAATGATCGGTGTTTGGGGCTTCAGCTGCGCCAACTCCCCTTCCAAATATGTCTTCTTCTCGCGTAGACTTCGGATATCGCGGTCAGCATCAAGCAGCTCGCGCTGCGCCTGAGTCAACAGTTGCATATTGAGCTGTATCAACTCCGGCAACGCCCCGTCGGCTTTGTGCTTCACAGCGGCAAGCATGACTTCCAGTTCCTGGATATGCTTATCCAGATTCTCCGCCTCTCGCTTCAGAAAAGCCGTGGTTTCCTGCGCATGCCGTTCGCGGCTTTTCAAGTTTTCCGCCAGAAAAAGACTCGTCAGTTCATTGGCGACCTTTTGTGCCGATGCCGGAGTTTCGCCGTCGTACGCCAAGGTAAACGCGATGGTGGCTTGGGTCGGGTTCTGCGTCCGTTTATCAACCACCTTGACGTTCAGAACATCGATCTGAATGTCCTTGGTAAAGCGCTCCAACACTTCCTCGGTCGGGCTCCGTTTCCGGAGCTTCTCATAGAGACCATACTGTTCGACGATGCGCCAGAGCGTGGCCCGGCTGAGGACTTGTTGCTTGATCGTCTCGATACGCTGATCGGCATAGGTCGCGATCGCCGACCGAACCAGATCGGGTGGAATTTCCTGCTCCTCGATGAGAATCGTGGCGGTCGAGCGATACACGGCCGGGAGCAGCAATGCCAGCGCCGCACTCGCGGCCATGAGTGCCACACAGACCGCCAGAATCAAGGTTCGGCGCCGGCGCAAGAGAACCAGATAGTCCGGCAGTGTCCGCGCACGCGCGGCGGCCCGTCCCTGCAATCTCCGATCTTGACTCATCGCGACACTGACCATTTATCGCCTCCGTACGTCAACATGATGAAAGTCGAATTTGAATTGTACCGTTGATCGAGATCATCCACAGCTCGTTCTCCGTAGGTGTAAGACACCGAGGCCGACCACCATTGGGCGAACTGCCAGGAGAGCGTGGGCGTAACGGAGAAAAACGTCGTACGGGGCAACGGCCGACTGCCTTCCGTCGTGTTGATCCCTGAGACAAAATAGAGCGCTCCGGAAACCGAGAAATTGATCGTCTCGCTGAGGTTGTGAGAAAGCGATCCGCCCACGCGGTCGGTCTGCAATAGTCGGCCGAACCCACTGGGGTTAATCTCTCGGCTTCCGTCGATCTGAACCGCTGTCCTCTCGAATTGTTTCCGCAACGACCCTCGGTACACCCACACGACCTCATGGCTGGTCACCGAGCGGTCCCGAGTCCTTCCCAATAGAAACCCAAGCAGGCCCGGGATTCTCGGAATATCCTGCGTCGAGCCTACCAACCGTCCTCCCCCTGAAATTGAACCGACTACTCCATCGCCAAAATCATGCGTCCAGCTACCCTGGGCGCCGTAATAGGTCGATTCAAGTCCGACCGAAGGAATTCGAACCAGGTTGTATTCGCCCGTGAGACTGACCTCATCCAACTCAGTTAGGTGATAGGTCGGTCCGGCATTCACTCCGTGAACTTGATAATTCGCAAAGCCAAGTCGGCTGCCGTCCTGATACTGCGCATCCATGAAGTGGTACCCGGTCTTCCAGGACAACCGCTCAGTGATTCCGACCTTCCATGTCGGCATGGCCGTCCACAGACTTCGCTGTGTAAAGCCCAAGACCAACCCGGTTCGTTGCAGCTCCCCAACCAAGGTGTTGTCACGCGTAAAGCCGCCATCAAATTCGAAGCTGTGCCGGTCTAAGCGATACGAAGTCCTCAGGGGAAAGTACAGATTGGTGAGCTCCCGCTCATTGCTCCCATAGTAGTGAATAAAATCGGCTTTAGTTTCTCCTTCGATCTCGAAGGTTTCCGTCGCTCCTTTAAACTTGAGATCCGGGGTAATCCAATGACCGATCACTTCGTTGTTCCCGGCACTCAACAGCAAATTACTGTTGTAGACACCCTTCACGCTCAACGATGGAGCCGCCGACCATTCGGCGGCGCTGCTCACTCCATTCCCGGCTCCTATCGTGAACAACACCAGCCCCCACATTCCGGCAAGGGCCCAAACCCATGTTTGAGCTCGAGCACCACCTTGCCTGTGAACCACAAGGGAACCTTCCATTCCGTCACGGCACCATCACCACATCGCCGCGCTGCAAGACGATGTTCTGATGTAACTCTCTGCCCTTTCGGGCATCACCATAGCGGAAGGGAAACACCAGTTCCTCACCGCCTTGCTGCCGACGAATGATCTTGATGTCGTTCTCCGCGGCATAGGGCGTGAGTCCCCCGGCCATACTCAAGGCCTGCAGCACATCGGTATGATGGCCTGCCTGATACTCTCCCGGTTTAAGCACCCGTCCCAACACATAGATGCGATAGCTCTGTACCTTGAGCACCGTCACTGTCACGTTCGGCGTCGGAAGATATTTCATCAGCCGCTTCGTAACGTCCAAACGCACGTCTTCGGCTGTTCGCCCTGCGGCCGTGACCTCCCCGATCAACGGGAAGGAAATCATCCCATCCGGCCTCACGACCATCTCCTGCGTCAATTGGTCATCCTTCCACACTGCAACCTTCAGTACATCTTCCGGGCCGAGGAGATAAGACGGCTCTGCATTCATCGGCTCTCCACTGATCGGCTCCGCTGCGCGGACCGTGATCGGACTCACGGTCCAGAGAAAGACACATCCGATGAACACCGCCAGCCCCTTCCATCGAATGTTGGACTGTTCTTCTCGTGGTGTGTTCATCAAGAGACCTCTCCGAGCAACGTCTTCGCCGTATCAGTCCAATCAAACACCGTGCTGGATGCCAGCGCTTTCTTGAGATGCGCGACGGCTTCGGCACGCTGGCCGGCTTTGGCATAGGCGGAACCGAGGTGATAATTCAGAATTGGATGTTCAGGAACCAGCGTCGTAGCCTTCTGGAGAATACGAACCGCATCCACGCCGTTTCCGGACTTATAGTAGGCCCATCCCAGCGTGTCGAGGAGGTAAGGATTCGGCTTCTGTGACTCGAATCCACGACTCAACGCCAACGCACGTTCCAAGCTCTGCGCATCCCCCTTGTGATCGACCAGGGCGACGGCAAGATTGTTCGCCGCCAAGAGTGATCCGGGAGCATGCTTCAGCACGGTCTCGTATTGAGTAATGGCTTCATCATGACGACGCTGTGCCGTGAGGCTTAAGGCCAACATCAATCGTAGCTGCTCATGTTTGGGATTAGCTTCCAGTCCTTTTAACAGCGCCGCATCGCCTTCACCCACCTGCTTTTGACCGAATCGAGCCCGCGCCAGGTGGACCCACGGAGTCGTCCACTTGGGATTGAGACGGGTCGCGGCCTCAAAATGCGCCACCGCTGACGCCGGATCTCCCTTTGTCAGCAACAGTTCGCCGAGGAAGCCATCGGCGTACGGATGGTCCGGGAATTTGGCCAACACGCCCTCCAAGCGTTTCTGTGCATGCACCGGCCGCCCACGTCGCATATCCAACTGCACCAGCGCCAACAGCGGTTCCGGTGCCGTCGGATGTTGCTGCGCCGCCTTGTTATAGGCACTCTCCGCGGCATCCCACTGCTGCTGGCCGAGGGCAACGTGTCCCTCGGCCAGGCTGGCAAGCGCTTCGTTCGCTCCGGCCCGACGCAACTGCTTCAACGTATCATGACTCTTACCCCAATCCTTTTCTTGCAACTGCAGTTGAAACTGCATCCCGAGCAACGCCACATTGTTGGGGTCCTGGGTGATCAACAGATCCAGTCGCTGCTTGGCTTCTTTGAGCTGGCCCGCTGCGGCATCCAACCCCACCAACAAGGTGTGCGCCTCTGTCATCGAAGGCTTCAAGGCCACCGCCCGATCCAGGCTCTCGCGGGCCAGCGATTGCTCACCGGTGAGCAGATAGGCTCTTGCCAGCAGCACATGGCCCTCCACTAATTCCGGCTGATCCTTCAGGATGGAGCGAAAGTCGAGCACGGCGTCTTGGCCCTTGCCGCGCTTGAGGGCTATCTGTCCACGCAGCATCAGGGCATCCGTGGAGCGAGGATTGTCTTTCAAGACCGCCTCGATCTGCCGCTCGGCGTCTTCAGTCTTTCCGGCCCCCCAATCCATCCCCGCCAACTTCACCTGAGCTTCCGATGCTTCCGGTTTGCCGGCGAACTCTTTCTGAATGTCGCGATACACCTCACGCGCCTTGTCACCCCGCTTGGTCGATTCGTAGAGACGTCCGAGTGCGAACCATAGCTTCCCGGCATGTGGCAGCTCTTTCTTCGCTTGTTGGAGCACGGCTTCAGCCTGTTCGACGCCACGACGACGGGCGATGTAGTCCACCTGTGCCATCCGTCGCTGTTCATCCTCCGGGTTCAGTCGAATGGCTTCCTGCAGAATCGCTTCGGCCTTGTCGTACTGCTGCTGTTGGTCATAAAACGCCACTTGTCGCAGTCGGTGACTGAGGATCGTCGGTTCCAGTTTGGCGATCTGCTCAAACGTCGACTCGGCATCCGCGAGCTTCCCCAGCTTCATCGATGTGGTCGCCACGGCATCCAGCAGTTCGAGGTTGCTCGGATTCGCCCCGAGCGCACGGCGTAGATGGGGCATCGCTTCCGCCGGACGTTGAGTCGAGGTGTAGAGCGAAGCCATGAGGAGGACCGCATCAATTTCCGTCGGAGCGTCGGTGACGAGCTGTTCGGCCTGCGTCACGGCCCCGTTCAGGTTTCCCCCTAGGGCGACGATCGCGATCTTGATGGCCCGAGCCTGGGCATGCTCCGGTCGGCCGGTGAGCAGTTGGTCTGCAAGTTTTCCCGCCTGTTCAAGCGCACGAAACTCAAGATAGTACTTCGCGAGCTTGACCATCGCCCGGTCATGCCCCGGACTCAATTCGATCACCTGTTGATAGGCTCCCGCGGCATTTCGATAGTTACGCTCTTTCTCTTCCACTTGGGCATAGAGCAAATAGGCATCGACATCCTTGGGATCGATTTGCAGCACATTTCTGAGTTCAACTCGCGCTTTCGCATAATCTCCCTGCTGAAAATAGTCCTGCGCGCGAAGGCGGTATTTCTCCTTGCGCTCTTCCGGCCCGCCACAGGCGACGAGGCCACCCACCAGAAGTGCCACCATCCACAGCACCGCATATCGCTTCATCACCTTACCCCCTTCTCCCGTCATGACCACCAGGCTCGCCACATGATTCCGGTCAATATCACCAGGGAAACTAGTCCCAGTCGTATGGCCGCAGACGACCGCAGATACAGCAGTAACTCAAACGCAAAAAACAACACGACGGCTTTTGCCATGAGCGGACCGACGGACACATCGCCGATGGTCATCTCCGGTAGAAACGGCATCGCAACGGCCAAGAACCCGATCAAGTGATCGAGTGGAGTGGTTTGAAATTGGCCGTCCCCCGCCCATCGAATCGCGAGGAAGACCAGCACGGCCAAGATCACCATCACCATATTCGTAGGTGTCAGCCACGTCGTGACGCTCGTACGTGGGAATGCCTCTCCGTAATACAGAAGGCACATGGACCCAATGTAGAGCGCCGCACGCACCACCCATGCAATCGCGGAACGACTCAGCAGTGCGCCAATCACGATGACCGCTAACCCAACCGCAATCGCTCCTCCGTCAGACGGAATTTCCTTTGGGACCGTCACCGCCCAGGCCAGATAACATGGTACGGTCACGTAGAGGAGATTGAGCGGCCACTCGCGTTTCATCCGAGTCCTCGACATGTTGCTCATGATCACTCGAGGCGCTTGGGTCACCGGCGATGCACCGTGCGCTCTTATCCCTCCAGGCGGCTGGGCAAAGACGAACAGGACGGCACCCGCAAACGCAAGATACATCGTCAGGAGCAACACATCGGACTGCCATCGTAGGAAATAGGCGCAGCTCACCATGAGACCATGCACGAGATAAATGGTCGTGACAGCTTGACCATGATTCAAGCCAAAAGACAGAAGTCGATGATGGATATGGTTTCGATCGCCGACAAACGGGGACCGCCCTTCCAGCACCCGCTGCCCCATGACACCGACCATATCGAGCAACGGAACTCCCCAAATGAACAGAACCAGCAAGGGACTATAGGCCGCGCGGTGGGCATCGATCAGCATGAGCGCGGCGACGGCCAGGTAGTAGCCGAGAAATTGACTGCCTGCGTCGCCCATAAAGACGCGCGCGGGGTACGTGTTGAATCGAAGAAAACCCAGCAGGCCTCCGAGAATGGACACGATCAAGAGAATGAGCAGCGGCTCGTTGACCTGATAAGCGAGGTAGGCCAACCCGATGAAACTGATAAGCGACAACCCTCCGGCCAACCCATCCAGGCCATCGGAGAGATTGACGGCATTCGTCACTGCAACGATGACGAGCAAGGTCAGCGGGAGAGCCACCCAGGCGGGAAGCATTACCTCATCGAAGAATGGGACCGAAGACAAGTGGACACCGGCGATGCCTATGGCGGCCAGGGCAGCCAGTACTTGTCCCGCGAACTTGATTCGATAATGCAGATCGGCCCGATCGTCCCATATCCCGAAGAACAGGATGACGGCACCGCCCAGGAGACTGGAAAGGAGAAACGAATCTTTCGGAGCCCAGACCAGAACCGCGATGAACGTCGCAAAAGCAAAAGCAATTCCTCCTACCTTGGCCATGGGCTCAGCATGCACATGCCGCTCTCGCGGCGAATCGATGAAGCTCAAACGGCTTGCCGACGTGGATAAGACCGGGATGAGCGCCATGCAGATGACGAGAGACCCGATAAAGCTTAGGAACAATGCCGAACCCATGCCTCAATCACCTCAATCGGGAACGTATCGACCCAACAACGGTGTGACCAAACCGACCATCGTCTGGAGCCGTTCATCGACGATGGCTTCGTTTTCTCCGGGATGTACCGACGAGGACAACCGCACGAGTGCTCCATCGGCGCGATGCCTGGTCAAGGAATCCCAAAAGAGGAAAAACTTCACGAGATATTCGCTCGTAATCCATCGATCGCGCTGCTTGAACCAGTAGTAGACGATCTGCTTATACCCATCTTTCTGCACGACGACGCGATTGATCTCTTGGCCCGGTTTGATCTCCGACACATGCTCCATCCGTGTCGGTTCGAAGGACGTGATTTCCCATCCGCCCCCCGGAATGCATTGTTTCGGTGAATGCGAAGAACGACCTTTCTTCGGAGAGAGATAGTACGCTACGTACACATTGACCGGGCGGCGATCGGCGGCCGTGTAATCCGCCATCACATAATCGTCCAACGCCAACGCATCGAGATATTGTCGCTCCATCGGAGCATTGACTCCCGTCCACCCTCCAAGCCGCAATGGAAAATCGACCAACTGGTGGCGACTTGGTGGAGGAGGAAACTCCTCGGGATTGATGGTGGGAGCGGCGACGATCGCCACAGCAAGCAACCCGCTCGCGACGAACAGGGGTGGAAAAGAAATGGCCGCAGCCGGTTGAGTGAGAGCGGGTGGCATGGCACCGCCGGCAGCCGGCAGACCGATCAAATCGGCGAACGAACGGCGAGGTCCGGCCGAACCGACTCTCGCAAAGATCCACATTTCACCACACAGCAAGACGAGACTCGCCACAAAGAAAATCCACCCTTCAAAAAAATGGGTAAACCCTTCGGCTGCCGCTTGCCCGTAGAATCCCACCAGGATACCGATGACACCGATTCGAAAGCCGTTCAGCAGAATCGAGATCGGTATGCTGGACAAGACGAGCACGGCCCGCTTCCAAAATGATTCGCGGTAGAGATAGGCCATGAGTAACGTCAGCGCCATGAGCGGAAAGAGATACCGCAGACCGCTGCAAGCCTCGACGACTTGAAGTTGCGTCGGCCCAAGATCGATCACGTTCCCTTCCCGATAGGCTGTCACCCCGATCGCATGAAGAAACCCGACGCCCAGGGTCGACGACCACAGTTGAAGTTTGCTCGATAGCTCATATTGCAGAAAGACCGGAAGCGGAACGGCTGCAAGCAAGTACAACAACGGAAACGTGAGCCGACGAAGGCCGGCCAGACCGATCGCAGAGCCCAGCAATCCGACGATCACCAGCCAGAGCGAGAGATGCACGACTGCGTGCATGGCGGCAAACTGACCGACCGCATATATGCACAGCCCGATACCTACAATGGAGAGGCCCCACCACGAACCCCGATGCTCAATGACATGGAGTGTCGGCCAGCGCAGCCAAATCATGTACAGCACGATCAACGGAATGAACGGCCCATGGCTGTTGTTGTCTTCCAACCATGACTCTCCCAAGAATCGCAGACTATCGGCATAGAGATAGCCGAGGACCGTCACGATCACGGCAAGAATCATCCAGGGCAAAGATGCGTTGTTCCGCATGGACGAGTGAATCAAAGGCGGTTCGGAGGGGGACGGCAGCGATTGCCCGAGAACCGTAGGTTGAGTATTCATGACAGCTCCACAGTGATGACGACGTTGAAGTGTACCGTTCGCCGATCGGCCGTGGGCCACGTCAATCTCAAGTTTGTGTTAACTGATCGTTAAAACGGGCGGGACTGTGGATACGGTAGTGGTCGGCTGACGGCGAGAAGCACCTTTACAGCAACCCCAGGGAGGCCAAATAAACAGCGCCCGACTGCCCCTCCATAGGAGCCATCGACGACGCGATGCCGATGGCAGTCGTCGATTCTTTTATTGGAAACCAATAGCTGAGAGACCGATCAGCCATGATTGAAAACCACCCATCGATCAGCTCGACACTAGTGCGCTTTCAATCCCGATGGGACACTAGGAACAACCCCGTCGATTCGGCTCATAAATCGCTTGGTCACTTGCCACCAAGGGGCATCTTCGTTCCATGGCTCCGGCTCATGCTTGCCCCATCCCCCCCAGATCACCACTCCATCCGCATATTGAGAAACGGTGTTTAATTGCAGCTCCCAATAATCCGGCTCGATTGGTTTGAGACCGATGAGATAATTCGACTCATGATACTGTGGCCACAGAAATGCATAGACCGGCTTTCCATTGGCTTTTCGGCGAGCCTCCTCGATCTGTGCAATCGCATAGGTTACCCAGCCTTGGCGATCGGAGTAGAACGTATAAATGGAGGGATACAAGGCATCCATACTAGGCAGCAACTCATCCAATCGGTCGTTATCCCGCTGCCAGGCTTGAAACTCCGCGTTCGTCCGCCCACGAATGGCCCGCCAATAGTCCGGCAACGGGACGGTTCCATAGGTGCCGATCTTGGCACTGGGCATTTCCTGCTTGATCCACGACAAAACCATCAGCAACTTCCCGACGCTCGTCTTCACGGCCTGCGCATCACCCTTGAGCGGCCAGCGCTCGATATCGAGAACCACCGGATCAGACGCCTCACTCAAGTCCTTGACGGCGGATCGCACCCTTTGCTCCGACGGCAATGCGGCTGACGACTGACCGGTAAGAAACAACGGCCATTCGTAGAGCACCGTGATCGGACGAAGGACCGGATAATCCGAGAAGGAGGGTTTGTTTTTATACAACGTCGCGTCAAACACGATGAACGGTCGTTGCATCGTGGAAGGCGTCTCGCCCTCCGCAGCTCCCGACATATCATGTCCCGTCGCTCCGACCACAATGAGGCTGATCAGAAACAATCGGGGCCAGCTGAATGGTCGAGACCGCGTCACGATCTTTTTCCACCAACCGGCTGCTCTATGACCGCTTCGACATTCACGGAAGCAAGATGGCCCGGAGCCGAGTTCAACAGCACACGCCAACTATCGAGCGCATGCCCACGTGAATACTTCCGGTCGAATGCCCGCCGCGCACAGAGCCCTGCGTCAATGACCTCCATCTTGTGGCGGTACAGCCTGAGAATGCAGGCAGCCAGTGCCTCGACCTCACCGATACAGAAACTCCACCCACAGCGTTCACGGTCAAGGATGCGGGCGATCTCTCCATCGGGATCGCCGATGTGGATGATCGGTCGTCCCGCCGCCGCGATTCCGTAGAACTTGCTCGGCACGATGAGTCCCTCGAGGGTCGGCCGCAGCGACACGAAATGTACGTCAGGAACGCTCAAACTCCACTGCAATCGATCGGCAGATTGGTATGGATAAAACTGCACATTCGTCAAACCCCGCCCCGCCGCCTCCGACTCGAGCCATCGTCTGGCCATGCCGTCGCCGATAAACACAAAGGCTATTTCATCCACGACCTTCAGCCGCTCCGCCGCGTCGATCATGGTCTTGAATTCATGAACGCGGCCCATGTTTCCGGAATACCCGAGTACGAACTTATCATCGAGACCCCACTCATGGAGAAGGGGATTGTCCTGTCGCCGGATAGGCTGGATGGCATCACCATCCGCCCAATTTTCGATGATCGTGATCTGATCGGAGGGAATACCCTCTTCACGGAGACGCTCAGCCATCACCTCACCCAAGACCACATTGGTTCGGCCCGATCGCAAGGAGTGATTGCGCAGCCGCTTGAGCATCGGAGCCGCGAATCGTAGCCCATGCACATCCAGAGAGGTGGCGACTTCCGGAAACAAATCTTGCACCCAATTGACCAGCACCCCTCCCTTGAGCTTGACCGCCCACGAAGCGGGAACCGACATCATCGGTGGATCGGTCTTGGCCACCACGGTGTCTCCTTGGCCTATCAGTCGAAGAAGCCGCCAGGTCGCGCCAAGATAAAACGTCAGATAATCGGCTGCTCGCCCCCAGAGATTGTCCCGCCCAAACCGCGACGTGGGCACGCGATGCACATGCACGCCACGGATCAACTCCTCAGCGCAAAGCGCCGCGTGAGGGTCGCCGTACAACTGACAGCCGGTGATGACATGAATTTCCTGACCACGAGAGGCAAGATCAAACGCGAGGTCGCTTAGGAGCTGACTCGTCGCGGAATGATCGGGGTAGAAGTATCGATTGATGAAGATGATTTTGCTCGCGAGATTCCTGGACATTCCGCTCCTCCACTTGTTCCTTCACCTTGAGATCGATCATGTATTCGTAGATCGCCCGGAGGATGCAATACCGCAATCCCGCAAGACCATCCAAAAAGCCTCCCCGCACCACGCAGAGGTACAGGAATACCAAGAGCGGACGCCCTGGCAGTCGGTAGGCAATCTGCTTCATGGTTTTCCGGCGCACGATCGGAGTGGTCGACCACAGTCCCCGAATCGCAATCTTCTCCCGTCGCTCTCCGGCAAGCGCGTTGGCCTCCATCGACGAGTATCGGTTATGACGTTCAAACCAATAGGCGACTTTCTTGTTGAACGGGTAATGCACTAGATGCTCGCTCAAAAATCTTGACTCCCCATGCGCGACGTACTGCTCATTGATCTCCCGCTCGACCGTCACATGCCCGACACGAACCAATCTACCGAACCAGGTCGGATAGCCGCTGCTCCGTCGAATCCACTGCCTAAACCAATAGTCCTTTCGCCTCATATGGAACATACTGACCGTCGGTTCAGCGGTCGCTATAGCCCTTCGCATCTCCGCCCAGAGCTCGGGGGTGACCCGTTCGTCGGCATCGACCATGAGAACCCACGGATGCTTGTACGAGGTCTCATTCAACCCGGCATTTCTTTGGGCCGCGTAATTGTCGAACCGTCGCTGAATCACGCGTACGCCCATTTCCGTTGCGATCGCGACCGTCCGGTCGCTGCTGAAAGAATCCAGAACGACGATGTCGTCTGCCTCGCTCACCGACCGGATACAATCGGCAAGGTTGCATTCTTCGTTCAGCGTCAGGATGAGAATAGACAGGTTCATACTCTCGGAAGAGTCTACGCCTGAAGGTCAAGCGCTGTAGCAACGCCAGATTTAAGTTCTTGTTACGGGAATATTAAAAGAAGAACGGGCCCGGTAGTCGAACAACGCTCAGGAAATCCGGTTCACGCAACCTGATGAAACCATCGGGCAAGGCCGATAGGTCCCTCATGAGCACTTGATGGTCCGCTCGGCGTACCGATAAGCCTACCGAGGGATCCTGCTATCCAGTTTACTGGAGGGAGAGTAATGAGAGCAGGCTAGGTCGATCGAATCGCCTGAATATGGGAGCTATCCGTATATGTCACCTCAAACCCCGCACGAGTGAGCAGCCGTTCAATCTCAACAGGAGCGAACATCTGGCCCCGGCTTTCGAGTAATGCAAAATGCATCTCACAGAACAGCCCTCTCAATTTTGGCTCCGTGAGCAACGCCTTCATGCCTTTGAACACCTCGTACTCAAAGCCTTCGACATCAATTTTGATGACATCCGGGACAGTCCGGCTACGCGCCGCATAGCTGTCAGCCGTCACAATCGTGACCTGAGCGGCCTCCTCGGAACTTGGATGCGCCTGGTCGACCAATTGGTGTGTGGCACCGAGCGGATCTGCGGCAAGCTTCATCGTCCCTATCCCATTGCTTGAAGATAGCGCAAGAGGCTCCAGCGTCACGTTGGTCTTCCCAGTGAACTTGGAGCGGAGCACATCGAAACAATCCGACACTGGCTCAAACGCGACAACGGCCCCTCCGCTTCCCACCTTCTCCAAGAACTTTTCGGTGTACAGACCAAGATTTGCCCCAATATCCCACACGACATCACCTGGCTGAATATGAGTAAGAAGCGCGGTATCGAAATACTCTTCGTACCCACGATGAAACACGGAATGGACGGCCTTCAGCTGAGATAAGATGCCCAGCTTCCTAGCAACCGATCGCGCACGGATAAGCAGAGTGTTCATGAGATGACCTCTTGAAGGTGTAACAATATGCCCAACAGTTTGCTTACGCAGTAGTCGGACATTCGATATCCTGTGACGTATTCACATGCAACGGGCTTGCGTCGGCAGCCAGTACCGCCCGAAGATGATCAGCCAAGCGAACCGTTAATGCCAACAGCGTGAACGTGGGGTTGGCACTTCCGGCAGAGGGAAAAACGGAGCAACTCGCGAGAAACAAGTTGGCAATGCCGTGAACACGTAGTTGCGGATCGGCCACACCGCCGCTCGGATGTTCGCTCATCGAAGTTCCGCCGGTTTGATGGTAGACATCGATCACATCTTCCAGCCACCGATCGCCTTCTTCGAACAGCTTCTCATTCCATCGTGCATCGCCAAGATCCAGTCGCTCCCATTCAAGGCGAAACCGGCGGACATATTCCTGCATGGTCCGCTTCTCAAGACGCTTGATTCGCCAATCAAGCCTCAGCATCGGCATCCCCAATGCATCGCATTCGTGACCCAAGCTCACCGTACTCTCAGAGTTGGGACATTGCTCCACATCCACTTGAAGGTGAAACCGTGCATTGTCTGGGTAGGCGACTCGTTGTTTCAGCACTCTGACCGCCCCGAGTCGGCACATATTGGGGATATCCCTCAGGATATTGGTCCATCCTTTGACGCTCGGCCAAGGATTGCGCCGAGCCTGCAAACGGCGCAATCCATCACGAAGCTCGGCAAACCCTGAATCATCAGGGGTCTCGAACAACACCTGGCCGAAACAACTCAGAAGCTTCCGATCCCGCTGCATGTTCGCACTCAGTTCAAGCCGTGCCGTGCGCATCGTCCCGTCGATGAAGAACGGAGCAAATTTGTTCTCAAGGCTGCGTATCGATCGAGGAAAGAGCTCCGCCCCACGAAGAGAGAGATGATCCTGAAAGTTCTTCCCAAGATGGCCGGAATGGTTTCCAATGCCGCCTGGAACCACGCCTCTGGATGCCAACAAGAGTCGTATCGTCTCCAAGGTCCCTGTCGCCACGACAAAGTGTTTCGCCTTGACGTCGATCGCAGCCCCATCCAGCGTACGGGCTCGGACTTGGACCACCTTGGTACCATCATCACTGAGAGAAATCTCCGTCACGTTCGCGTGAAGGACCACCTCCACCAAGGTTGATTCCGCACAGTCCTTCCCGACAACACGAGCCAGGTTTCGCCTGACAAATGGAGGCCATTTGGCATAACGGGCGGTGAATTGATTCGCATCAAAATCCGTTCCATGGATCGGCCATCGATTCAGCGCTTCAGGCTCGTACGGATCCCCATCGACGCCGAACAACTGTTCAACCCGCTGGTAATAATCTTGTAGCTCGGCATACGTGACAGGCCATGCGACCGCACCAATCCATTCCCGATGGTCGATATCGAGTGCCGTTAACGGCAACAGTTGCCCCCCCCAGCGCGTAGAAGTCCCTCCAAGCGTTCTAAAGCGGCCGTGAAGGTATCCGCGATGCGGTAAGCCGACAACCGTACAGTCATAGAGCTGCTGCGTATCCTCTTCGACGGTGATCCCTCCGGATTCCAATACCACGACCGTATGACCGCTGCTGAGCAACTCACGAACAAGCGCCAGGCCGGCCGTCCCAGCGCCGATCACACAGACGTCCGCCATGCGTGTCTGGCGACCGCCTCCGTGAAGAAGATCCGTAATCATGAGCCGCCTACCCGAACGCCGGCGTCGATGTGCAGCAGTCCGAGTTCCTCAAGAATGAGCCGGACCCTATCCTCTCCGATCAATTCACTCCGAACATGCTTCGCTACTGCGGCGATGTGATGAATATTCGTGGACGCAAAGACCACCGTCCCTCGTGGATTGGCATGGAAAGCGTAGCTAAGCAGGAGTCGAACCTGCTCTTGATGCGACCGAAGATCAACACCAGTGCTCTCAGCGACGTTGTCGACCACGGAAGGTACCTGTTCACATCTCGATTGGACCACAGGAAGGGCCGTCGCAAACGGCGCGAAGGTGAAGAGACGTGAATGCGGCGGAAGAGGAAGTCGATTGATTTGGCGACCGGTCGCATCGTTATCAAATTGCAGCACAGCAGTCAGAGCAGGATGTTGTCGGATCAGAGACATGAGGCTGTTCGCCGTCGACGACATCCCGAATCTGCGGATTTTTCCCTGCGTCTGAAGATCTTTGAGACTGTCGCTCAGTTCATCGGCAATGTAGTCACCCGGCATCGGCTCATGTAAAAACAGGATATCGACATAGTCCGTGCCAAGTTGTCGAAGGCTCATGTCCAGACTCGCTCGAAGGGAGTCCGGGGTGAACCGCTTGGGACGATACAACGGCTGATGCGTCCCGGTTGCGGAAGCTTTCAAACCAGGGAGCTTTGTGAAGAGCCAACGGACGGGTGCCTGAAGAGACGACAGATAACGAGTCGCCAGCGTGGGTTCAATCCCGAATTTAGTGGCGACAGTCACCTGCGTTCGTTTTGATCGTAGAAGCTTGCCAAGCTCTTTCTCACTCGCACCGAGCCCATACATTCGAGCCACGTCGAAATGGCGGATTCCTTGATCATAGACGGTATCCAAGAGTCGCTGCCGCTCCGCACCAGAAGGGAGACGCATCAGCTTCGACAGACCAAAGCCCACACGTTCCATTCCAGCCACTGGCTCACTGACGAGCCTGATTTCGACCGATTTCCGATCCGGATCGAGAGCCGCAGTGGCCTTGTTCGTTCCATTCGTCAACCGATTCGACACCGAACGCTCTCCCTAGCTGCTATGCACCCTAGTCGCACATGATGTACAAATTGCACGACCCTATTTCCCAGGCTCAGGCTGATATGTTCGAATCACTCGAGCTGGGTTCCCACCCACAACGGTCCAGGGATCTACATCACGAAACACACTGGCACGCGCACCCACAATAGCTCCCTCCCCAATGCTCACGCCGGGGCCGATAAAGGCATCCGCCGCCACCCAGGCACGATGCCCAATGGTAATGGGTGCCGTCGTCATCGGCCTGTTGGGCAGTCGGTAGTCATGACTGGCCGTACACAAAAAGCTGTACTGGCTCACCGTTGCTCCGGCACAGAGCACGACTTTGTCCACGCAATAGCAATTCACATCCGGCCCCAAGCAACTCATGTCATCCATGACCAAATTCCAGGGCCCCCACACCCTCACCGAGGGATAGGGATAGGCGCGTCGTGAAATCTTCGCGCCGAACAGACGGAGCAGAAATCGTCTCCATGCATGAAAGATCGTCGGGCTTGGCCGATAGGCCAGTAGCCACACAGCTTGCCACAGAATTCGCAGCGCTTGATTTGCGCGGGAGTGCGGGATCGAACACTCCGAAAGATCCGCGCCTTCCATAGCGCATGGTTGTGACATGCCAGCGTCCCCATTACCTTTTCGAGGAATGTACCCTGTCGAGCGCCGGATTATCGAAACGGCAGTCTCAAATCTGTGTTATCAGAACGTTAAATTGTGACAGGAGGCGGGCAAGCCACCCGACACAACCCACTGGGACTTAAGAGCGCTCCGCGCATTTACGGTATGCAGCACTGTCTCGAGATCCAAGAACAATGGACTCGGTTCGATTCCCGCTTCGCCAGACCACGTGCACATGAGATTATTATGGGACCGCTTCTTGTACATGCGCCTACAGCCATTATCTGGGCGGGCCTGGATACGCCCCTTGCTTCGTCGGTTCCGCCAACATGGCTTCATGAATCGCTTGTTGCCGCTCATCGAACCGATAGCGCAGAACTCTGGCCGGAACACCGCCGACGATCGCGTACGGAGGGACATCCGTGGTCACAACGGCGCCGGCACCGACGATCGCCCCGTTGCCGATCGTCACGCCTCGTATGAGGATGGCCCCATGCCCCACAAGGACATCCGCACCAATTCGGGTCACACAAGACGGAGGGCGACCGGAAAACACGATCGGAATACCCGGCTCTTCACAGTGGTGATCGCGTCCAACGATCGCGACATAAGCCGATAAGGACGAGTAATGTCCGATGTGAACCTGCGGCGACAGCACACTATACGGACCGATGTAGACGTAGTCTCCCGCAACGAACCCTGCCTCAATATACACGCCTCTACCGACATGAAATCCCTTGCCGGTTCGAGCATCCGGATACCACATCATCCTCAGGAACCAGGTACGAAGCCCCTTGAGTTTCGCTTTGACAAGCCGCCATAGCGCCGGCGAATCACGGGGGGAGATGTCTTGTCTCTCCACGTTCTTGCGCCACGGAATGGAACGTGGATCATCCAACGGTCGAATCCTCGATCACAGGAAAGGCTAATTCATCTTCCTCCGGCAGCGGATCGGCGTCCCATTGTGGTTGCATCACCGCGAGCAGAAACAGGAGGGACGTCGGATTCCCGACATTGATCAGATATCGCTCGAAGACGGCGAGAAAAAGATAGCCCACACTCAACCCCAAGAGGAGACTGGGAATGAATCCCCCTTCCGGCTCTTGTGCTCTCACCCAAAGGATCTGCAGGCCGCGTGCGATCAGGCAGGCAATCGCCAGAAACCCGATGAGTCCAAGCTCGGCGAGTGTCGCGAGGTACCCGTTGTGGGAGGAGGAGTCGACACGCAGCAGAAATTCATGTGCGCGAAATCCTACCCCAATGAAGGGATTATGGAGAAATAACTCCCATGTCCACTTCCAAGCCTCCAGACGCCCTGATGCTCCCGATCCGATGCCTCGATCCACCGTGCTGAGGGAATACAGACGATCCAAGGTCTCATACACCTGCCCGCCGTACATCACGACCGTACCGGCAACCACCAGTAAGCCGATTCCAACGAATAACAATACCGGCCTCCCGTGACTTCGGAGACGGAGCCATCCGGTCACCGTCAATGCTATCAAGACAGCAATGGCCGCGGCTCGCGAGCTGGTCAACACCATCACCGTCGCGACCACCCCCATGACCACCAATCGAAGTGCCAGTGTGCGAATAGCCATCGCAGCCACGAAGACCGACGTCGATACCAACGCGATGGTGTTGGGGTTCAAGATGTTCTTCCCCGTCCCCAATCGGGTTCCAGGCACATAGTCATACCAGGCAAATCCGACTAAAAGTCCGGTCGTCATGACGGCAAAGATCTTCAGTCCCTGCTCATACTGTTCCGCATCGAGATTAGTATTGAATTGAAGAGCCAGCCAGAGACCCAATAACGTCAGCACCACATACCCGGCTGAGAGAAGAGCCACCGGACTGAAGAAACTCGACAAAACCGAAAACGCGCCGAACAGCAGCGCGGCGACCGTCCCAATGAAGGACAGGGAGTCAGGAACGAATCGGCAACGTGAGACCATGAAATAGACAAGCGGCCACATGACGGCGGTGCCGATCCATACGATCGACATGATGGCTTCTCGACCTGCGTCCAATCTCCCGAACAGAGAGGCCGCGAATACTCCCGTCAGCCACACACCCAGGACAAGGCCGACCCAAGAACGAGGGTGAGTCTCGTCGAAAAACGTGTCGTCCATCTCTGTCATGATCGTGACACCTGTCGCATCAGGAGGAATCCCGTCACACCCAGGACCGCTGCTTCACCGCTCACGAGCGCAGCCGCTAATCCCCGTGCACCGTAACGCGGCACCAGAAGAGTTCCGAGACCGATCACCATCATCCACTGGACGGCCAGCCCCACGATGGGAGATCGATAGTCCGAAAGCGAATAACACGCATTCCGAATCAGCTGCCCCACACTCATGAAGGGCAACGCAAAAATCGTCACCGAGAGAATAGCCGCAGTCAGCTTGGCATGATCAAGCGAGAACCGCCCTCGCACAAATACCGTTTCGACGATCGGCTCGGCCAAGAGCGATACGAGCAGGACCACCCCGGCACTCGCCGTCACGAGCGCCGCGATCGGCATACCCAAGGTGCTGAGACCGGCTCGGACATCTTTCTTGAATATTTGGACCATGCGAGGAAAGAGCATGGTCGTGACCGGACGGACAATCAAAGAGAGCGGAACAGACACGATCGTGCTGGCATAGAAGAAGGCCGCGATTGAACCGGAAGGCAACCGGGACGCCAAGCTACGTTCAGTGAGCGCCATCCCGGCATAGATGAGCTCACCGATCAGCACCGTTGTCGCGGCTCCCCACAGCACGAACCAGCCACCATTCGCCGACGGCGCCAATGCCGGCGGAGTGACGGACCCCACCTCACGTTTAAGAACAACCAGCCGTCCAGCGAAAACAGTGAGCACGCCGAGATTTCCGACCGACACGCCCAATGTCAGCGCATCGATCCCGAGGCTGGAAGAAAAAAGCATAACCGATACGATCGTACAGCACGACACAATCGACCCGGCTAAGAACCCGGGCGCGAACGAGCCCAGCACGGCAAGTGCCCCCCGCAGCAGACCGGCGGTACTGGCGAAGATGATCGGGAGAAACAGAGCGTGTAGCGTATGAGACGCCAGCGTGAGCTGATCACGGTCAAAACTCGGAAAGATGGTGTCGAGCAGGAACGATCCCGTGACCGCGAGGCAGCCGATAATGCCGATATGAACCAACAACAATCCATAGATCGCCGGCCACAAGGATCGATAGACAATGAGCGTCTTTCCCTCCGAGGCCACACGGCTGATGAACGCGGTCTCCAATGCGTTACCGACCTGGGCACCGAAAAACAGTTGGATGGTCAGGACCGCGACAAAGACATCCAATTGAGGGCTGAGTCCGAATGCCGAAGCAACCGCCAGCTCACGTGCAAGTCCCAGGAGCAACCCAAATCCGGTGAGGAGTGAATACCCCGACAGTGTGCGAGCGGAGCCGGCAAGTTCCCGCATGGCTTTCCGCACCATATCGCCGCGTAGGCGCGCGGGCCGGACTACTGATCGCATGAAGAGTGCCATTGGGTCTCCGCTCAACTTGGCTGGTTTTCCGGCTGAAGGGATTTCGTCATACCGCTCGCATGAGTCAATGCCGGCTCGCGGCAACCTGAAGCCGTTCGTTCAATGCAGTCAGCGAGACTGTTTGCCCAGGTTTCCGGAGTATAGAGAGCCACAATCCGCCGAGACGCTGCTCCCATGGAGACACAATCGACAAGAGTCGAGGACATGACCCCCATCGTTCGAGCCATGCCGTCGACATCGAGCGGGTCGACCATGTATCCGTTGAAGCCAGGCCGCACGAGCTCCGCCACACAGCCGCATCGATGCGACACGATGACGGGAAGACCTGCTGCCATCGCTTCATTCACGACGAGTCCCCATGTTTCGCTCACGCTCGGTAGGATCAAGCAGGAGGCCAATCCATAGTAGAGCCCGAGTTCATCAGATCGGTGAGAGCCCGCAAAGACGACGCCCGGAATCCCCTGAGTTTGCCGGTGCAACTGTTCTTCCTGCGGTCCTCCTCCCACAAGAACAAGACCCCATGCCTCGGTTCCAGCAGCTCGGCGGTATGAGGCATAGGCCTCCACCAATCGAAGCAGATTTTTTTCCGGGGCGAATCGCCCGACAAAGAGGAAAAACTTCTCGGGAAGGTTGAGCCGAATGCGCAGCGCAGTGGCATCCTGCTTGGCTAACTCCGCCCCCGCTGAGAAGGCCTGGTTGTCGACGACGTCATACCCCGTCCAAATCTTCTCTCGTGGGAACCCCATCATCTGGAGATAGGCCGCTGCACGCTCTCCGGCGGCAAACGCGGCATCGTAATGACGACGCGCCCACCACCCCTTGATCCACTCCTTGACCGGATTTCGTCGGCGGTCTCCCCACTGCGAGTCGCCGATATAGATACTGAGCCGCTTATGTTGTCTGGTCCATCTGGCCGCTGCGCGCATACCGGCAAGAAAGTAGCCGGTGATCACAACCACGGCCGGATCTTCATTCGTCAGCCATTCAACCACTCGTGCTGCCTGCGCTTGCGAATTGAGATTCTCCAAACTCTCGTCAGAAAACGCTTCCACATAGTCAAACCCTAGATCTTGCTTGTAAATTCCCCACTCCCGAAGCCGTTCCCTGGCACTCAGCGCCATCACCTTCACCGAATAGTCAGGTCTGAGTGATTGAAACGCCTTGAACCGCGGAATACTGTAGGGAGCAAGAACCGGCTCCAGGCAACAGATCGTCGTTTTCATTCCAACGTCCTTTATCAAGATCGCCACAGCAACCAGAGAACGCAGTCTACTGCCGGAGACGACATCGATGGGCCACGAGGGGTTCAAATCTCTGTTAACAAATTGTCAAAAAGCCGCAAGCAACTGCTGTTGACCTACACGGTACCCGCTACGACGGCCAAGGCACCCTTGGGCAGGAGGATTCCAATTCGGAAATTGAATGAAGCACGTTTCCAATTCTCACCGCAGTAGCACCGGCACGAGCTGAATTGCGGTGAGATCTTCGTATCCACGGTTGTGTATTCCTGAGAGAGGCGACAAGACCTCCAAATTCTCTTAGTGCATTAATTTGTTGCATCTGGTGCACTCCGCCTAGACGGGTTGTCTTCGTGTCCATTATGCTCATGTCCTGATTGTAACAACCTCAGTCTCGAACAGAGATTGAGTTCGGTGACGAAAGGGTGTGGAACATGAAATGGAACAGGTCGATTCTGGCATGGGGACTCCTCAGTGTTGGGCTCTTGCTTCACTCGCCCGCCCACGCGACAACCGTGACACATCTGGAGATCACCAGAGGCGCCGTAAATTACGATGGGCCGCATCAGGACTCCCTCGATCGGCTGCTCGCGCAGGACGGCGTCATGCAGATGGGACGGTTTCAAGGAGTCGGCGAACTTGTCCCGACGATCAACCGATCCAACGAGACCCATGCGCTGTTCACCTCCGGCTTCAGCGGAGCCCCGACTCCGTCCGCCGTGATCACCGACTCCATCATCAAGGTCGACCTCTCCTCCCTGTTCTTCAGCGTGAATCAGGGTAATGCCTATCAGCTGTGGAACATCGGCACGGTCGCGACGGGGCTCTTCAATCCGACGTCCAAAGAGTTCACCCTTTCATGGGATCGCGTCTTCGACCAGAGCGGCCAACAAGGGCAAGCCTCTTTCTTCTTGAGTGGTGTGGTCCGTTTCGATTTCAACGTACAACCAGTTCCCGTTCCTGCCGCCGCCTGGCTGTTCGGAAGCGGATTGGCCGGTATCGCCGCTCTGATGCGCCGTCGTAACGCCTACTAACGATCAGCCGCCTATCACCCTCAGTGAGGGTGCGCCGACGAGAATGACTCACCGGCGCTCCTTGTTCATGTTGCTCGGAGCGTTAGACCCCGTCGAGCATTGAAATCCCCTAACCGCCTATTTGCATGCAAAGTATCTTGCCCATGCACGAGCGACACGACTTGCCCGAAAAACGGGATTCGTCTTGACAACTTCCCGGATCTGTCGCCCGTTTCCCGCTCGTCTCAGCATTCTCGAGAGAGCCGCTTCACGAAATATAGGTGACGGAAGGTTGCCGCAGGACCCCACCACGCCCAACCGTTGGCTTGCATTACTCTGGGAACGTGGGAAACGCGAGAGCCCCCACAAGCTGACCATGAAGCCACGATTTTCAAGAAGCGGGGCGCAAGAAACACAAACTCGGAGACGAGGCTAGAATGGGTGAGAAGAAGTAGTGCGTCACTGAGAGAATAAGGAGCCCCACTGACTCCCCCCCCGGCAGGATCATGCTCGGCGGGATCATGACGATCCCGCCGAGCAGATACAGCGAAACCTAACCCTTTGCCGTCATCTTCCGACGAGCCATGCCGGCCAAGCCGATGAGGCCGCTGCCGAACAGATAGACCGCCGCCGGTACAGGCACTGGCTGCAAGTCCACCCCATTCACGTTCATGCTGATTTGCATGTTCCGAGCAGCACGTTCCGTGGTATAGGCCGTGGGATATGCCGTCCCGCTGCAGGACACCGGATTGTTGGGATCGCAGGCGGTGAAACCCGCGGCCGGAGTTCCCGTCCCTTGAGTCACGAGGTTGAAGAGTGATTGCAGGTCAGTTGTGTTGGCTCCACCGATGACCAGTGAGTAGGTGCCTGGTCCGAGGCTGCCGGTCCACGTGACAGAATTGTCCTGAGTGTCGCCATTATGACCATCGCCGACGGCATTGCCCGTGAAAGTTGCCGTACTCACCTCACCATTGTTGTTGCCCATGGTGAAGTTGCTATCCGAACGGTACACGCCCCAATTGGCTCCACCACCATCGACCGCTCCGCCACCCTGAGCCGTGATTTCATCCGTGGCGTCAAAGAAGGGTGACCACGTTGCGAAAGCCGGTTGGGTCGACAAATAGCCGTTATGTGCGGGCGTTTGCATTGTGGCGATCTGGGCAGGAGTTAGTCCGTTGGTATCCCCCGCGCCGTCGTGGGAGGCTGCCGGTACCAGGCCGCTGAAAATGGAAAATCCGGGATTCAGGACCGAGGCCCCGTTGGTATTCGCCGTTCCGGTCACGGTGATGCTGACCGTAGAGTTTTGGTCGAGGGTAAAGAAGCGGAACCGGTTATTATGGGTATCCGCCAACGTATCGATGGCTCCAGTGCGATTAACGCCGTTGTTGCTCATCCCAGAAATCCAGCCCACATTGCTGCTGGCCGTAGGATTGAACCCATTGGATCCTGCAACACCGACCGTGTTGGTCGCCTGATCATAGAGCGACAGACCGTACCCGACGTGCGCGGACGCGACACCGGCCGCCAATGTGAGGGCCATGGCGGAGAGCGACCCGACTATGAGCGATTTATTACGCATGCACAATCTCCTTACTGTTTATGGTTGAGAGCGTTGCTGGATTGCTCTTGAAGTAAAAGCCGACGAGACGGACCATCCTCCTCCGGCCGCGAACCATTATCGGCCCCACGACCTGCGTATTCCTCCTCTTCCTTGAACCGGCTTGCACCCGTCTTCCTCCAGCAGATTGTCGCAACCGATGTATCAAATCGTATCCTGGCTCTCTACAGACGCGTACCGACACGTGCAACAGATGCGACACAAACTACTTGCAGCTCACATCCGTTCCCCAAAATGCGACATCTTTTCAGATCTGATTCATGGTAGATGTGGATATAGAAAGGAGCGTGCAGTTGTATCATGCAGACCAACCCCGATAGTGAACGCACACCACACATGTCGGCGCTCTATGTGACCGTCACCATGACCGGCGCAGCGGTGATGATCCTCGAATTGCTGGGCACCCGCATCATCGGGCCGTTTTATGGAGTCAGCCTCTACGTATGGGCCTCGCTCATCGCCGTCACCTTGATCGCGCTGGCACTCGGATATTTTGTCGGCGGTTATCTGGCAGACCGGGTGCCGGCCATACGGTTGAGCCATGTCATTGTGGCCGCCGCTGTGGGAACGGCAATCATCCCGTTTCTCACCAGCCCGGTTTTGCGATTGACGGATTCGTTCGGTCTCCGCGGCGGCGCCTTCGCCAGCGCACTGGTGCTGTTTACTTTTCCGCTGACTGCCCTCGCGATGGTAGGCCCCTATGTGATTAAGCGCGCAACAAACGATCTTCGTGGTGTAGGAAGGGTGGCCGGTTCGGTCTATGCCGTCAGCACGGTCGGGAGCGTGGCCGGCACGCTGCTCCTGGGGTTTTATCTGTTGCCGCTGTTCGGGACCAAAACGATTCTCATCGCTCTCAGCCTGCTGTTAGGCGCCCTTGCTCTGCTGGTTGCCTGGCATGAACAGGCTGCGCGGGTAAAAACCCAAATAGTGGTGACGACCGCGATAGTGCTCGGCATGCTGACCATGTCAAGCCTAGCTGCTGCCCCAAAACCGGTGGAAGGATTTACGGTCCGATCTGAAGCGGAGAGTCTCTATGGGTGGGTGCGTGTGGTGGATGACGAGCGGCGAGGCTACCGATTGATGCTTTCCGACGCCTCCGTCATCAGCGCTGTAGATCTGAAGCTGGATCGGAGCGTCCTTGGTTACCAACAGGTGTTGGGGCTGGTGCCTCTGTTTCGCCCGCACACCGAGCAGGCCCTGCTCATCGGTCTTGGAGGAGGACACGTCGCACGCGATCTCAGATCGAAGGGGATCGTGACCGATACGATCGAAATCGATCCGGCGGTCGCCGATGCAGCGCAAACCTTATTCCATTTTGAGCCGACCGGCCGTTTTCTCGTCGGCGATGCACGGTACGAGATCAAGCACCTCACCCGTCGATATGACCTCATTATCCACGATTGCTTCACCGGCGGAACCGAACCGACCCACCTGCTGACACGCGAAATGCTGAATGAACTGCGCGGACTCCTCCATGAAGACGGAATCCTCGCACTCAACTATGTCGGGTTTCAGACAGGCGAAGGTTCCGATGCGGTTGCAGCCGTGTATCGCACGCTCAAAAGTCTTTTCCCCCACCTCCGGATCTTCATCACGGAGAAAGCTGACTTTACAGATTTCGTATTTCTAGCATCCGACCAACCGATCGTCCTCGATGCCTCCAGCCAAGACCGGCGTGTCCGCTGGCTCATCGACCATGAACACCAAATCTCCGACAGCGACGGCTTTCTCATCACGGACGACTACAATCCGATGGAAAGCCGCCAGGTCCGCAAGTCCGAGGCCTACCGGAAGCTGTTTCTCGAACGCATCGCCTTCGATCTCCTGCTGCGCTGAGCCGCATCATTCATAAAACTTCCTCGAGAGCTCACCGACGGCGTCTCTCATGCAGCCTAGTTCATTTCGGATTCGGATGCGTCACGTTCCCAGATAACGAGTGTTGTCGCTGCCGCGTCTCAGCCTACCCGTACGTGCCGTCCTCCGACAGGCGGTTACAGTGGAAGTACTTTGACCAACTTGATATCTTTGAACGGGATACGTCTCATGTTCCACTGTTCGACAGCCCCACGACCTGAGTGCGATCCAGGGGCGAGCGACGAATCTGGTTGCAGCAAAAGACTGATGAATCATGCCCGGTAAAGGAAGAGCCTCGATGTTTGCTATCGCCTCGTCGCTCAGCATCCATCCGTTTGCCTGGAGCCTGCTTTTTACACGTCAACCAGAACCCGATCTGGAATTTACGGAAGCGTGGCTTGACCCGCCGTCCACGATTGGATCGCCGTCGCCCCAAAAGCCACCGAACCAATCGCACCATCGTCCTCTTCTGTGGGTCCTGTTCTTCTTGCTGATCAGTGGCGGCGCGTATGTTGCGACGGAGCCTGAGATGGTTACGAGGTATCTTGAGCCGCGCCTCGATAAAACCCCGGCACCGCAACCGCCTGTGGCTCGAAATCCAACGCCTCCAGTGGCAGCACCATCGAAACAACCTGAACAGGACTGGTCGTTTCTCGCGCCAGGTCAAACAACAACTCCATCGTCACCGGCTACCGCACCTATACCGACGACCTCCGATCCCATAAAGGCTCCTTCAACCGCAACAGCCTCTGCTCCGGCCAAAACACCCCCACCAGCCACACCGTCGGAACAGCCTGCACAGGACTGGTCGTTCCTCGCACAAGATGACATAGAAGCGCCCTCGTCTCCGACCAGAGCCCCACAGGCCGCAGCTTCCGTTCCCGTGAAAAAGGTTGAACAGGACGCGGCGTTCCTCGCTAGAATTCAATCCATCAGGGATGCGCGGAATATAACGCCAGGGGCGAGGGGGGCTCCCGTCCCACTGTTTAGTGAGGGTCAACGGGTCAGTCTACGACCAGATCTCAACGCACCTGGTTGGGCCGTCCTGCTTCGCCAAGACGCTGAAGGCACAAAACCAGGACTGACCATTCCCCCCGGAACCGTCCTCACCATTCTGGATGGAGACCTACAGGGACGCAACTGGGTCTACTTCGTTCGCAGTGACACCGGCCACGAGGGTTGGCTGACTGAAGGGCAACTGAGATTGAAACGCTGATCGTGATTTTCCACCGAACAGGGAACGCGGGTCTCTCTTAGGCCTCCCGCTGTGATGACACTCCAATAACGGACCTATTTACGGCAAAGGATCTTCCGCACTCAATAGAAGCGTATAGACCGCTGAACGCCGAGCTGCATCTCGGAAGAGATCATCAGCGACTGCCCGAGGCCAACATCACGCGAAGCGGTACGCGACACGAACGGTTCCCGAGGGCTCTCTTACGATTGAGGCCGCCTACGCGTCCGTCTTCATTCTGCGGCGAGCCAGTCCTGCAAGGCCGACGAGACCCGTGCCAAACAACAACACCCCGGCGGGTAGCGGCACTGCTGTGATCTTGAAGACTTCACCGGTCACGCCACCTGGTCCAAGGCGGCTCGTGGCAAGCACGTAGAGCTCGCCCTGCGCGTCTTGGCCGAAGCCGAGCACCCAACGATTCAGGGTCATGTTGTCGATATTCAGCTCTTCGATGGCGCCCGTTGCAAGATTGCCCGCGAACAATCGTGCGGCCGGAGCGGCAAAAGCTCCCCAATCGCCGAAAATATATTTTCCCTGTAGCTCCGGTATGCCGTTGCCACGATAGACGAAGCCGCCGATTATCGTGGTGCCTTGATCATGATCATACTGCAAGACGGGATCGATCAGCCCCGATGGAAGGCCGGTGAGGTCATTGGAAATCTCCCCGGTGATCGGGTCGAACTTGAACTGGCCTTCCTTGAAGTTCCAGCCATAGTTGCCGCCCTTGGTGATAATATTGATCTCCTCCACCGAGCCCTGACCGACATCGCCGAGCACCAGGGTACCGTTCTGGTTATCGAAACTGAAACGCCAGGGATTGCGCAGCCCGGAAGCATAAATCTCCCCGAGAGCACCGGCGGTGCCGACGAACGGATTGTCGTTCGGGATGCCGTACTGGCCGTTGGCGCTGTTGGTCCCATGCGGATCGACGCGCAGGACATCGCCAAGCGGATTGCTCAGGTCCCGTGCATTTCCGGTCGTACCATGTCCCGGCCCCACATCGTTGCCCTGGCCGCCGTCACCCATGGCGATGTAAAGCAGATTGTCCAGACCAAACGCGAGCATGCCGCCGTTGTGGTTCATCTGCGGCCAATCGACCCGCATGATCTCACGACGGGACGCCGGATTGACGATATCAGGATTGGAGGGATCGACAGACCATTCGGTCACCACGTTCTGGTGATTAAAGACGGATCCTGACGGCATCGACACGGTGAAATCCGCCGGCCTGGTGACCGGTTCACTGGTGTAGGTATACAGTTTGCCGAAGCCCGGCGTGCCTGCCGTGGAAAAGGTGGGGCTAAAGGCGAGGCCCAGCAGGCCTCGCTCATCATAGGCAGAATTCAGTGTGGATAGCCGCGCACTGACATCGAGAAAGGGTGTGCTCTGCAACACTCCATTCTTAATCAGTTGAACTTTCCCGATCTGGTCGGTGACGAATTGCCGATTGGTCCCGTCACCAGCGCTGATCAGGAGATTCGGAGCGGTCAAACCACTACCGGACGACACCATCGATGTCAGCCCGACATGCAGCGAGCCCTTCACGATCGGATCGGGGAAAGGGTTGAACGGGTCAAAGGGGTTGGAGACGTTGATCGCCTGGGCTTCCGCAGCCAGGAGAAAACAGGCGAACAGGATCCAAAATCGAACATGAGAAGTATATCTGTCTATCATGATGCTCTCCGCTTGTTGCCGATACCAGAGACGAGTGCCATTAAGACGTCAGCTCGAACTGAGTCTGTTCATCAGCAGTCCGCCCGTTTCCAACGCCGAGCCATCAGTCCCAAGCTGCCCAGGGCACTCCCCATCAACCAGAAGGCGGCGGGCAGCGGTATGGGCTGTACGTTCAATGAGAAGGTCGCGGAGTAGCCAGGGCTTTGACAGGCGGCGGTGCCGTCATTACATCGCTCGCCCCCTATGGCGACGGAATAGGTCCCGGCCTGCAGATAGTACTGCAACAGCGATTCGCCGGTTCCCACGGCGGTGTCGTGATTGCCGTTACCGCCCCACGTTAATCCACGGCTAGGATCGGAATCCGATGTCCCGGACACGGCGGTCACATACTGAACCGTTGCATGTTGCGTGGCATCGTTCGCCAGACTCCAACTACCGAAGGCATCGAACTGGCCTTCGTACGTATTGGTAACCGTATCCCGATAGCCGGAATGTTTCAGGTACAACCCACTCGGGTCTGCATCGGTGGTGCTCTGTATGGAGAGGAACGTAATCGGATCCACCGGATTCAATGGATCGATCACCGTGTCATCATGGGCGCTGAGATTAAACGCCCCGTTGTATAGGGTGAAGGCCGGATCAAGCCCAGCCGTGTTCTGGATTACGGAGAGATCGACCAGTCCGGGCTGGTTCAGTGTGAAGCGGTACCAGCGAGCCGATGTCCCACCAATCTGGTGGCTGTCACCCAAGTCAGCGTCGGTCCCGTCCACCCATCCATGAGCTTTGTACGCAGTACGGGTGTTGGAGTACGTCAGAACATCCGTTCCGTCGAAGGTACCGGCATTGTCGAACGAGACATGGGCAACGGCCGGCTGCAGATTGGCCGACAACAAGGCGCCCACGCCCAAGACCCAACTCGTAAGAACCTTCCGAGTATGGGTGTTCATGGCTTCGCTCAGCTTTCTGCTGCTAAAGATTGAGAGTGTCATGACTTCTATACTCCTTCATCAGCCTCAGGGCTGCTCGCGTTCGCGAGAATATCGACATAGTCCGCTCGCGTCATGCGTGAAGCGTCCGCATTATGAGTCGAGATACGTTTCACGCTTCACGACCGACAAATCTTGTCCTTAGACGGCGGTCTTCGTCCGGCGAGCCAGTCCGGCTAACCCCGCCAAGCCCGTCCCAAACAAGTACAGCGCGGCCGGGACCGGCACAGGCGAGGTACTTACATTCACGGTTCCATTGATAAAGGGACCGGTGCAACCGGCACCCGCATCGGTACAGGCAGCGCCTGACGCGACGATGGTGTAATCGCCTGCAGGGAGAAAATAGCCGAGCAAGGACTCATTCCCGGCGGTATCGTTCTTGTGCGTGAGATATTCAATGACGCGCCAGACGTCACCGTCAGACGGGTCGCTGGCCATACTCCAGGTCCCGAGAGCGTTGAACTGACCTTCGAAATCAATGTTGGCGGTATCCCGGAACGGAGACACGCGCCCAAGCGCATCCGTCGTCACGCCGTTATCCACCGGCGATGCGATTTTATTAAAACTTCCGTCTACCGGATTATTCGGATCAAACGCCGTGTCGTCATGCGCCAAGTCGCCCATGAGCCCCGCATAGAGAGTAAAGGCTGGGTTCAATCCGAGTTCATTTGCGCCGGTCATCGTGATATTGACCAATGACGCCTGACTCACGCTGAACTTGAAGAACGAGACCTGATGACTATCGCCCAGATCCGTATCCGTGCCATCGATCCAACCATACCGCTTCATGGAGTCGGTCGCTGAGCCACCCCCCCCAAGATCAAGGTATTCGACGTGGGCACCAGCGGTGCCGGCCCCCATCAACAGTCCGACGGCCATGGCTACAACGAACAACGTTTTAACTGAGCGCTTTCTCATTGTCGTATTCATCATGTCTCCTCTGTTTCTCTTGCTCGGAACGAGTCCGTTTGATCGCTCAACATTATTTCTGGAAGTGATATCACCCTGAACCATTTTCCTCACTGGAACAGGAACGTTTTTAGTTTCCACCATACGTTTGTGTATCAAAGGCTATGATGGTCTTCTACCTTCCTATGCACCGAGTGCAACAGATGAGACAGAATCGTCGACGGGAGCGAACTATCCTTGAGGCGCCCCCCAGGTGTGAACGAGGTGAATACCATGGGGAAGATGGGCGATCTAGAACCTCACTGCCCACCCTAATTTCTGGTGTCGTCGTGATGATTCAGAGGGCACTCGATTCGGAGAAGTGATTTGGGTTTGTTGTCTATATGAAGATGTAGGGCGTGCGGCGCTTACCGCACCACGCCGATAGGGCACACGCCAAATAGAACAAACTTATCGCTGCAGTTTCTATCACATGTGTTGCAGCCGTAGGTATCCACCGGTAGCCCCGTCCATATGATCCTGATACCTTCACCCACCATGATACGCGTGCCTTGTGACACAATTCTGCAGAGAGGCACGTTCTCACAAAGATTGTACGAACACAGGATAACTGTCGATGATCATACAGCACGACATCTCAACCCTCACGAAGGTCGAGACGGAACCAGAGCGTCTCTTGGCCGGAAAGGTCGCTATAAATATGAAGCACCAAGCCCTGCGTCAAGTATGTTCGGGGATGATGACCGCCACGGTCGCATTGCTGTCGGCTCTGTGGATCTGCCCCACGTCGGCGGATGCGCTCACAGTCAGCGAACTCGATTTTACAAGTGGATCGATCGCACTGAAAAACGGGAGCGCGACGATTGCTGCCAGGAATTTTACGACGAGCGGACAAATCGTCATGGAACAATACCAGCCTTTACCGGACATCATTGCTCCCATTTCGATCAATGTGCCCCTACTCGGAACCCATACTTTTTCTCTGTTTACCAGCGGCCCGAACCCCTTCCCGAGCGGCAATACGAGCGGCTCGACCATCACGGCCGATCTCACTTCGCTGCTTGCTAAACTGACCGGAGGACTTATTCCTGTCGGTGGGGTAACGACGAATATCGGCGGCAATGCCGTCGGCTCGTTCAATAGCCTGACGAACGCCTTTACCGGGTTGACCTGGTCGCATGGTCTGAGTGGGGTGCCAGGGTTGCCGAGCAATCTGACCGTACAGTTCACGCTCAACGGTACGGCGCAACTGGCAGCAGTCCCCTTGCCGGGAGCAGCCCTCCTGTTTGGTTCAGGGCTAGCCGGGTTGCTTCTTCGGCGGGCGCACAAGGTCGTATCGTAGCAGGCCAGCAGTTTCCCAAATCCTACAAATCGTGGCGCCCTGATTCGGTCCCCCGCGAGAAGGATCGACTCAGTCGGCTCCCCCAACGAAACCCACTGGATCTCCAGACCCGTTCCAGTGGGTTTCGTGCGTGTGGACAGTCACCTGATCAAACCACGCTAGCTTACAACCAAATTCCAACTCTCAAATATAGAGCAATTCGTCACAGCCGCCGTCTCACATAAACAGCGTCATCACGAAGAGCCTTGTCCCTCCTTACTGCGCGGTCGACGATGTGCGTGGAAAGGCTGAAGAAACTCAGCCGAGCTGGAGGAACAGGTTTGAGATTCCCGGCAATCAGGCTATGAGCTTGCCCTGAAACAGTACGTTCAAGGACCGTTCACTCTCCGGGTCTGGTAAACGCGATGGCCACGGACTACCAATCGTCGCGCAGCTCGTCGTAACACTCATCATGGGTAAACGCCGCCACGATGCCGACGATCGGCGCGAGACTGAGGAAGAGAAGGGCCAACAGGATGGACCGAATCGCTTCAATGATCTGCATGTACGACCAAATCGTCTCCCACACGAAACATCACGACCGACGAGGACCTTCTTCTATGGCTGTAACTTACGCCTGTATCTCTCCGGCTTGCTATAGCAGTCCGCTCCAGATGCTACAGATGCGACGAAACTTATTCCGGCTGCGGGTTTCAACGCCGCATTCGGAGGTGAGCCGTCTGAGTGCTCCACCGCATCGACCGAAACCGTTGCCGGGCCCTGTTCCTAAAAGGTATCTACCCTGTTGATAGTAATATATATCTGTCACAACTGTTGCAGAGATCGGTATCCATTGCTGGACAGTGCCTCAATCAACCACTACGTTGACGCTACGTGATTGACCTCATGTGCAGGTCATCACCCCTGAGCTGTTCGTCTCCACAGAGTACGGACGTCTCTTGTCGACCGACAGCATAAGTACTCGTCTCCAGGCGTGAATCGACGGGTCTTGTCCGACATCAGCCATCACAGAGGAGGTTGCCGTGCTTGTGAAGCACCGGAGTTCATTCGTGCCCTGCTCATGGAGTCGAGGCATGCGGTCCCATGGAACGAGATTTCAGGTTGAGCAGACGCACTCGCTCACAGGCGCGACGCTCTTCGCCATTGTCTCAGGGTTCTGCCTTTATGCGGCCTCTATCACCCTGGCCGCCGATTTCACTGACGTGGGGTACAGCGCCCTCCAAGCCGAACTGGGCGCCGGGACACCGACCGGAGCCGGCGTAAGCGCTTCGCAGGTTGAGGCCCCCATCAATGACACGAGCGGCGGCGCGGCTCCTATCTTCATGCCGAACCCGAGCGATGCTGAATTTTCAGGGAAAACCATTACCGCGATCAACGGTAATCCGTCAGGCAGTTTTTCAGGCCATGCGACTGTCGTCGGTCGATTGTTCTATGGAACTACGAGTTCCATCGCGTCGGGCATCAGCCAGATTGCCGGATATGACGCCAATAGCTGGTTCACTGGCCTATCAAATCCGTCCGGCACGGCCACGACCGGTCCAACCCGCATCACCAACCACAGCTGGGTCGGCACAGGAGATACGCCGACGGCCACCGGGCAGATTCTGCGCTTAGTCGATCGTCAGGTCCACGTAAACGAATCCATTCAAGTGGTCGGCCTAGCCAACAGTTCCGCCGACAGCCCGTTACTAGGGAGCGCCTACAACGCGATCTCCGTCGGTCGCACCGATGGCGGGCATCAACGGAATACCGTCTCGGTCTCCGGCGACAGTCTCTATGGAGCCGTCCGCACCGCTCCACTCCTCGTGGCGCCGGAATCGATAACAAGCAACGCAACACCCGTGGTCTCGTCCGCGGCCGCCCTCTTAGTGCAGACCGGACATGAAGCCGGTCTATCCCTCTCCAACGGCTCTACGGCCATCTCCGGAGTCGGAACCATTTACAACGCCGAACGGTCCGAAACCATCAAGGCACTGTTGATGGCGGGTGCAGATCGAGAAACCGCCAACCAAGGTACCACCGCCGATATCACCGACTATCGCAGCGCCGGGCATGAGACGGCGAACGGATTGGACGATCGCTACGGAGCCGGGCAGGTGAACATCTTGAACAGTTACCATATCCTCGCCGGCGGCGAGCAACCAAGCTTACAGCAGGACGGCGGCGACATCGGCCGCTTCGGATTCGATTATGGTGAGACCTTCGGAGGGCTGAACGGGAGTGCTCGAACAGCTTCGTATCTATTCTCAACGAGCAGCGACGTCACATTATTTTCCTCACTGGCCTGGAACGTGGGCGTCTCAAACAACAGCGCCCTCACCACCTCGCGACATCGGTTGAACCTTTCGCTGTTCGATCTCACGGCCAACAGCTTGCTCACCGAATCCACCAGTGACCTGGACAACAGCCAGAATCTCTACACGAGACTCTTGGCGGGACGCCGGTATGAATTGCGAGTGACAGCGGGCGAGACCGGCAACTTCTCGCAGGACTACACGCTGGCCTGGCGCATGGAGGTCGCTGCCGTACCGATCCCTGGCGCTGTGTGGTTGTTCGGGAGTGGAGTAGTCACATTGATCGGCTTGGCTCGGCGGCGAGGCACCGCGTAATTGACCTCCCATGAAGTCATACTTCGTGAAGGATGTGGGTTCGGCTGACGCGAGAGTCGAGTTCCTATCTGGGCATACAGGGAATCCGCCTGATTTCATCCGGCAGACATGAGAAGTTTTTCACCAAATCTGGTGCACTGATCAGCGCCGGCCGGTAGTCCGACATCCCCCCTCTGTGGCTTGATACGTCCTGTCATAGACTCAACTTCTCTTACCATGCCGCATCACCCGCAAATCGGCTTGATACGGCCAGCGAGCATCATAAGGAGAACCGATGATGGAGACTCTGCCGAACAAGAAACGAGCCTGTGTCCTAATCGTAGACCACGATTTGGAGTATGGCATCAAACTCGCCGATTGGCTTGCGGCGCACGCCTACCAGGCGATACTCGTCCGGTCGTTGGAGACGGCGATCAATGAATGCCGTGAGCTCCGTCCCCAAGTCGTCTGCATCGGACTCAGTTTCTCGGAGCCGGTTGCCACACTCAGCCTGCGGAGATTATTCCGCACGATCAAGACCGCTTCGCCTCATGTGCCGGTCATTACGATGGGGCCCCAAACCAACGGAGATCAGACGGACATCCCAAACAGCGGTCTCCTTCGTCATCTCCATCTTCCCCTCAAACCACTCGAGTTCGCATACATCGGTCGATTGCTCCGGTCGGAGCTTAATGCCGCGGTAGGTTCACCATTTTCACCAGGCACGGAGCCGAGCCCTACTACCGGTCGAGCCATCGAGAACCGTTTGCAGCCTCGCACGGCCCATCAGGAGGTCTCAACATGGATCGCGTAATCTGTCGACGCTGTCATGGGCTCATGCATCCAATCGATCCACTCGATCCGCTGGATCTCATCCAAGGTGCATCACTCGATGATATTCGCGCCTGGCGTTGCGTGACCTGCGGCGAGCTGATCGACCCGGTAATTGTGCAAAACAGGGCTCGCCCGAGGCACCACCGAGTCCGTCGGCGAGATTCGACGCCGCGCCAACCCGTGTTCAAGGATCCCGATGTGGAATGGCCGGTATGGAGATAGTTGCGTCACTCGTCGTTCGTGAATCGTGAAGCGTAACTGATGAAAGCTGGAACATCTGCAGTCTGGAACAGGATACGCTTCACAGGCTTTGGCAGCAGCACCCTTCACGTGCGACGTTTCACGACATCCATGGACCATGAGCCCGCCGCAACACCAGCCTGTCCAAGCAGTATCCATGCGGATACCTTTACTTCTACTCCTTAAAGCCTCTGCCAACTTGTTTTGTACGTATTATTAATAGGCGACACCAAACAACGCGCGTCATTTTCCTTCACATCTGTTGCATCTGTAGCAGTCGCGTATGGTGTCCCATTTCTTGACCCTGCTACCATTTGCTCGCCTTTCAAGAATCATCCTTGAAGCACATTGTCAAAGGAGTGTTGGTATGAAGCGTCTCTTGTTCTCTACCACCATCGTGTCGCTCATCCTCTGCAGCCAGGCCCAGGCGTTCTTTGAAGAGGAAGGCCGATGCCAGAAACGTGACCTGCGAGGAAACTGGGTCTCTTATCAAAACGAAGTTCTGAAGAATCCGCACACCGGGGTGTGCAAGTTTTCAATCGAGAATGGACGAACCGAAGGCACCTGCGACTTTTCCTTGAAAAACGATCAAGGGAATCCCTTGACCGGCCTTAAATTTACCGGAGAGGCGACCGTGAAGGAAGATTGTTCGGCGGAACTGACCATGGACTTCACGCCGCTTCCGTTCAAGTCCACGTTCGAGCTCCAATTGCACCGGGACAAGAAATCTTTTGTCGGCCGTTGGGAGAATACGTTCGGCGCCTTGGGAACGGCCAGCGGGGTAAAACAGTAATCTTCATTCGGTGTTCGTCAGACAGAAAACCCGATGAGGACAACCGCTTTGGAACAGGTTTTAGGAGGCCGAGAACGCTGGAGGATTTATGACAAGCAGACGGCTATCAATCGGTCTTGGCATCGTGTCAATTCTGTGTTCATCCACTCTTTACGCATTGACCGGTGACGGTACGATTCCGCGTGTACTCAATCCACCAGCGACCAGTGACTCAACCAATCTGCCTGGTGACCTCCGAGGCGTGCCGGTGCCTGGCCCCAGCGATCAGGACCTGGCGGAGTACGTGAAGGATAAGCAGGCCGCGATCGCCTTGGGCAAGGCGTTCTTCTGGGACATGCAAATCGGCAGCGATGGGGTGCAGGCCTGCGCCAGCTGCCACTTTCGCGCAGGCGCGGACCCGCGCTCGAAAAATCAACTCTCGCCTGGCCTTAAGCATGTGCCGCAGCAGGACCTGACGTTCAAGACGGGCGGACCGAACTACCAACTGACCGGTTCGGAGTTTCCCCTCACTCGCCTTGCGATAGCCGGACAGCGCGGCGCGCTCGATCAAGGCTCCGATAGTAATGATGTCGTCAGTTCCCAAGGCATCCCGTTTCTGAATCAAGGCCAGGATCCGTTGGGATACCAAGTCGGCCGACTCAAGACTCGTCGCGTCGAACCGAGAAACACGCCTTCGATCATCAACGCCGTCTTCTATCATCGCCAATTCTGGGACGGTCGCGCGGAGAACCTCTTCAACGGTGTAAATCCACTGGGTGCCCGGGACCCGGAGGCTCGCGTGATGGCGTCGGTAGGCGGCACCCTCGTTGAAGTCCCGGTGGCCCTGGTGAACTCAAGTCTCGCGTCGCAGGCGGTCGGTCCGATCGTCAGCGAGATCGAAATGGCTGAGCCTGGGCGGACCGCGCAGGATATCGCGCGTGATCTGCGCAAAGGCAAGCGCAGTCGACACCTCGGCAGACGCATCCACGGCTCTCGCCCACTTCAGCAACAACTGGTCGACCCATCGGACAGCGTCTTGGGACCGCTCAGCCGGTATCCGCAACGTGGCCTTCGGATGAACTCCTACAACCAAATGATCCGGACAGCGTTCCAGGAGAAGTACTGGCAGAGTGAGAAATTCGTCCAGGTAGCCGAGGACGGGACGGTATCGATCGTCGATCAACGCGATCGGAATCGGAACACCGACGAGTTTTCCCTCCTCGAATATAATTTTGCGCTTTTCTTCGGTTTGTCCGTCCAGCTCTATGAAGCCACACTCGTCTCCGATGATACCCCCTGGGACCGCTTCCGCCGAGAGCATCCGAGTGCCTCCGATGCGGCACTCAATCCCTGGACAAATACCAATCCGGTTTACATCAGTCGCTTTGCCCTCTTTGGCGCTCACCTGTTCAACGACCGGACCAGAGGTGCCAATAATCTGCGCTGCAGCAATTGTCATGAGAGCGCCGAACTCACGGATGCCTCGGTTCGCCGCATCGGCTTAGCCGCCAACGGCCCGGTGCGCAACCGCGACGGCAACGTTATAGATAAAGGCTTCAACAACATCGGCCTTCGACCTACCGATGACGATTTGGGGGTGGGAGCGAACGATGCCTTCGGCCCGCTCTCTCACAGCAAGCGCCTGTTCCCTGGCTCGCTTCCCGCCAGCTTCGACGGCGCGGTCGTGACAAAGGGATTCGGTCTCGAAGGGGCGTTCAAGGTGCCCTCGCTACGCAATGTCGCGCTGACTGCTCCCTATTTTCATAACGGCGACACTCCATCGCTGCGCGAGGCCGTGCTGCTCTACAGCCGTGGAGGGAATGTCTCGCCGATCACGCAACGGGATGGCACGCCGATCGAGCCGTTGGGGGTTGCCAACATGACGTCCGACGAGGCTGATGCCGTCGTGGCTTGGCTTGAAGCGCTCACGGATGAGCGGGTGCGCATTGCCGCGGCACCGTTCGACCACCCGCAACTATTCGTACCAAACGGACATCCAGGTGATCACCGCCAGGTCGAACGAGGCAAGCCAGGATTTGCGAAGGACGACCTGTTGGAAATCCCAATGACCGGCGCAGCCGGTGGGCCACCGCTGCCGGGATTCCTTGAGGGTGTGTTCGGGCCGCATTGAAGAACACTGACCGAGATGGCTGGCTGAAACAAGGTTAATCCAGATCACTGCCGGAAGTGAATCGTGTCACATTTCACTTCCGGCGCGCCTTACGAGTTCGATGTTTGGCTTCATTCGCCAGCTCATCGGCCAGCCCCTGAGCGATCGTTTTCGGTTTCCGATCAAGAACCGACAGCAAGTACAATCGCGCCGCTTCCTGCATTTGCTCGAGCTGTTCGAGGGGAATCCTCGCCGCCAACGGCTTTCCCTTGCACTCGATCACGAATTTATCGTGCCATAGTGCTATCCGATTCGGCAGATCTCCAAGCCGTTGACGGATCTCCAACGTTGATACCGTTTCTATCATGTTGCGCCCTACCTTTCGAAACCATGTATCTTTCACAAGTATCATGGTTATGACTGTTTACACAGTCAATACATCGAGAGATTACGACCATAGAGGAGGTGATCCGCCGCTGGCAGCGGTTCATCAAGGTCGACCTTAGGCCACATTGGAGGAGTCATCGCGCGAGCGGAGTCGCTCCACGGCTACGAACTGGCCTCAACGGCGCGGGGAAAATCTTTTTGTCATAACTGTTGCACGCATGGGATTGGATCAGTAGATACTCTAAGGTCTCCCTGGTACAACCCCCTGGCATGCACTCTGGTCTTCATAGGTATTTCCATAGTCAGCTCTAACTAGGAGGTGTGTTCATGCGAACACATTCGTGTTTCTTGGCGCTTACGGCGCTGATCCTTTCCGTCCCGTCTCTTGGTGCTGCGAATACACTTGAGGTGACGGGCACCCTCAATCGGCTCACGACAGGACCGCTGCTCGGTACCACATTTGATACCTGGAATATCGATATCCCAACGGGTGGAAATTTTACGGTCGACGTCCTCGCCTACGAAGCCTCCCAGAGCAACGTCGCGACAGCCGGCTATTTCTCGTCAGATCTGAACGGCGACGGCGAGCTCACTTGGCTGGATACCGACACCTATTTCTACCAGAACACCGGTTCACCCCTGGTGGCGGCTGACGCCTTGGTGCGCGCGGACGATATCAACAACAATACACCCGTCTACCAGAACGGGCTCACGGCGTTGACGAGCCCGGTGACGGTGACAAGTCTGACACAAGCCGAAGGCGAGACGGACGGGTCCATCCACTTCCGACGCGATCCGGCCTACAGCGTGACCGCCGCGCCAGGCAACTATCGCCTGCTGATGGCGGACTTTCGATTGGATCCGGCTGAGGCAGCGGGCGGCATCAACACCAACGACAACTTCAGCCCACCCACCGGATTCGTCGGAGGGATTACCGACCATGCGGACTACCGCATCACGTTCCGCTCCGACACGCTGAATTTTGCGCTTGACGGAAACACCATCACGGTCTCTCCAGTGCCGGTCCCGGCCGCAGTCTATCTGTTCGGCAGCGGACTAGTCGGACTCATCGGGCTGGCGAGGCGCAAGTTCTCGCACTAGTTTTTTGCAACGCGCAGCGGAGAGTCATTCGGGCTTCAGTCTGAGTGGCTCTCCGCTCCGTGCCTTGACAGTCATCCCGGGAAGCAGCACTCCCAGAACTTGTTTCTTCTCGCTTCTTGGCAAAACCTACGATCTATCTCCACTGAACCCCCGATGAATGCGACAAGAATTCAGGACGACTCAATCCCTTGTCATGAACCCGGCACCAATCTATCTCCTGCTTCGCGAGTCGGACTTGTGGTTTCTGGACAACTTTTTCGTCACATTTGTAGCAGGTGTTGGTTTCGACTGGTAGCTCAACGAGTCTTGCTTTGATATTTTTAGCCCGCGTGAGGGCTGGCTCTCACACGATTTGCTTCAATCTTCCCTAACCAAGGAGTGTCCGTATGAAACACTTTGTATCGAGCAAGCAGTCGCTCGGCTTGATCGCTGCCGCAGTGGGACTGTGGCTGGGCGGGGTCGCTCCGTCTTACGCCGCAACGGTGACCGCAGGGGACTCCGTCACCGGCGGTATCGGTTATCAGTGGACCGTCAATATGAGCGGCTACGACACTACCGCCGGCTCGACCCCCAACTATGCCGGCACTGTTGGCTCGCTGAGTTGGAGCGATCCGATCAATGCGGGCGATCCCATCGGCACGGGCTGGACTCACACGTCGAACTGGACCGCGTTGACATTGACGGAAGCGGCCGACCTCACCATCACCCTCGCGGCGAACGGCAGCACCTTGGTGCCCGCCTTCACGCTTTGGAGTGGCCACCAACAAACCGACAATGGCACTCCTGGTGGGTACCACACGTACAATAATGCCGGAAATTTTGATTGGAGCACACAAGGCGCAGGATATGACTCCTCCTCGCTGAACTATATCGGCAACGCTACGGCTTCTGGCACCGATTCCTCAATTACCAGGACCTTTTCACTTGGACCGGGGCTGTACAGCCTGGTCTTCGGCGGTAATCCTCCTGCCGGGACTCCCGGTAGTGCAGTTGCCTATCAGGCCACGCTTTCAACGGTGCCGGTTCCCGCAGCTGTGTGGCTGTTCGGTAGCGGCCTCATCGGTCTCGCGGGACTCGCCAGACGCAAGTTCTCAGCCTAAATTTACGGAGCGGAGAGTCGTTCAGATCAGTCTGGATGGCTCTCCGCTCTCTGCATCGGCTGCCGATCGATTCCACAGCTTGTCCCTTCCCCTTCTTGACGAACCTTGTACCCGTCCCCCATTGAACCAGACCAGACCCGTTACGATCCAGTAGGATTCAAGTACTTTCCGTCACATCTGTAGCACGGGTGAGATTCAATCGGTAGATCTGACCCACGCGATCAACTACAGATGTAAGTATGAGGGTCAGTTCCTCAGCATCTGTTGTATCACTCAATCTTTAACCAAGGAGTGTCTGTATGAACCCTATTACGACAAGAACGAGGTCTCTTGGCTTGATCGCCGCTGCGGTGGGACTGTGGCTGGCCGGGGTCGCACCGTCTCACGCCTCGACAGTCACGGCAAATCCGGCTGGTCACCAATCCGGAATCAGTTACGAGTGGGAAGTGGTCATGGGCGACAATGATTCTGCCACCTATTCCGGAGCGGTCGGCGCCAAGAGCTGGGCGGAACCTGGAAACCCCGATCCTACGCCAGGTTGGACCCATACCTCGAACTGGACCGTGCTGGACCTCACGGGTGCAAGCGGTACCCAGCTTGTGACGGTCACGCTGGGCCGAGGGGCCACCGGGTCCCTGTTTCCAGCCTTCAGCGTCTACGCCGGGGTAGAGGATGTAAACTCCGATGCATCCAATCATACGTTCAACAATACCGGCGCCATCAGCTGGGCCCCGAATCTTGCCTATACCTACCACCTTGCCAATGCCGGCGGACCCATCGGGACAGGCAACGGCACAGGTCTCACATCAGTCTCTGATAACTGGGTGCTGGCGCCAGGTCTGTACACCATTAACTTCGGGGGTAATCCCGCCCTTTCCCTTGGCCAAACAGGGACACATGCCTTTACTGCGACGTTGACGACCGCTCCTGTGCCAGTTCCGGCCGCCGCCTACTTGTTCGGCAGTGGGTTGATCGGACTTGTCGGACTCGCAAGACGCAAGTTCTCGGCTTAAGCCTGGTACAGAAGGGTAGTCGTACTTTTTTACCGACGACTGACTACACCCGCCAGGCAAGGGGAGAGTGTTCGGGCCCATCCTAAACACTCTCCCCTTCGTGTTTTCAGATTGTTCGACCCAGGATTTCTGACTCGCCTCCAGCTCGATGCGTTACCGTCTCATGCTATTCCCCAATTGTGCGTACGGTTGTTAGAACTCGTGTAATCCGAACTGGCTTCGATTTGAAATAGAGCGGTTCTGACAGATCGAACCGAATCCGATCAGATCCCAATCCACAATGGAATCTCCGCTCCAAACTTCTTTTCCGTCCTCTCACACAATTTTCCGTCACATCTGTAGCACGGACTAGGGTCCATTGGTAGATCCGGCAATGTTGGTCTGGTACAAGTTCTCGCTAGTGAGTGGTGGTTTCATTTGTTTATGAAGTCTACTTTTTTTCTAACCAAGGAGTGTCTATATGAAACCAGTTGCTAAACGAAAGCGCTCCCTACTTATGATCGCCGCTGCGGTGGGCCTGTGGTTGGCCGGAATTGTTCCGGCTCTCGCTTCGACCGTCACGCAAAATCCAGCCGGTCACCAATCCGGACTGACCTACGAATGGGAAGTCGTCATGGGAGGAGAATTCGACCTTGCCCATTACCACGGAGACGTTGGAGCCAAGAGTTGGGCAGAACCGGGCAATCCAGTCGGCGCAAAAGGCTGGACCCATACGTCTAACTGGACTCTTTTAGATCTCACGGGCATGAGCGGACCCACACTCTTGACCTTGGAATTAGGCCGGGCCGATCCGCCCAGCCCCAGTCAATTGTTTCCCGCTTTTAGCCTCTACAGTGGAGTCGAAGATGTGAACTCCGATGGGGCGAATCACACGTGGAATAATACGGGCAACATCAGTTGGGCCACGAATCTGACCTACATCGATCATCTGGCCAATGCCGGAGGGCCGAACGGCACAGACAGCGGGACCGGACAAGATGCCGTGTCCAGATCTTGGGTGCTGGCACCCGGCCTTTATACGCTCAACTATGGAGGCAATCCGTCATCTGCCCTCGGGCAGACGGGACTCCACGGATTTGCGGCCACCTTGGCTACCCAGCCTGTCCCTGTACCGGCTGCCGTATATCTGTTCGGTAGCGGCCTGATCGGCCTCGCAGGACTCGCCCGGCGCAAGTTCTCAGCCTAGGTTCCAGTAATGGTCTTCTTAGGGTAAGACCACCGGCCGGCTTCAGTGATACTGGGGCCGGCCTCCTTCCCCAGTGTGAACAGGAATCGGGTCGAGCAGTTCCGTAGAAACCAGTTCGACCCGATTCTCGATTACATTGACGTCTTCTTATCCACGAACCAAAGGAGTTGTGTATGCGCTCCCATCGATTCATCGGTTTCCCAGGACTTATTCTGTTGTGTGTCTGCACGGTCTGGTCCTCCTTGGCCCAAGCGGCCGCGATTGATCTCACCGAGATCATCTTTGAATACGACGGCTCAACGTGGACATTGGGCTGGAAATTCTCCGTGACCGCTCCAACTTCTGTTGAGGCGTTGGGCGTCTACGATTCCGGCCAAGACGGTCTGGCTGGGCCTGCTCAGGTCGGGCTATGGCTTGCCTCCGGCGGGGCGCCGCTCGTCCAGACCACGATCGCAGCCGGAACTGATGCTGCACTAGACGGATATTTCCGATTTGCGCCGGTGAGCAGCACCGCGCTCACACCTGGGATCGAATATATTGTCGGGGCGCATCTGGACAGCGACGCTACGTCCCTCTTCGGCGGAAATGGGATCGTCGATCCTCGCGTCTCCGTGATCGATGCTCGCTATTCCACTCTAGGCACCGGCTTCGCCTTTCCAGACCAGACAGATCCCGGTACGGAGGGCGCCGCGTTCTTAGGCGGAAACTTTCAACTCACCGCCGTCCCCCTCCCCGCCGCTGCCTGGCTGTTCGGGAGCGGGGTGATCGGGATGCTGGGCCTCGCGCGCAGACAATTCCAAGAGTCACGGAAAACCATGAATCAATCTCACGAATAATCAGCACCACCATTCTCATCCACGAGCAGGTTGAAAGGAGCCACTATGCGCAACAGACCAGTATCATCCATACTCGCATTGCTGGTTATCACCGGCATCATGGCAGGCAGTGCTCACGCCAGTTTGATCGATAACGGAAACGGAACGATTTATGACAGCGTCTCCGATGTGACCTGGATTTCCAATGGACTGACCTTTACCAATGACGTTGCAAGTACCACCTCCACCCCAAGCGCAAACCCCTACACAGGACCGCTCTTAGGAACGGTCGTTACGCCTTCATTGGGACCATCCCACACCATTGCCGCCGATGATCTGAGTTATGAGGCGTCACTGGGTCGCTGGGTGGGCAGTTGGTGGGCGGCATCCGCCTGGGCCGATGGCTTCACTTCTCAACACGGAAACCAGTCTGTCTCCGATTGGCGATTACCGACCACCTCGGAAGCTCAAAACCTCATCACGCAACTGAATCAACTCGGTACCGGTCGAGTGGGGGCCGCTCCTCCGTTTGCCTTCGTGCCGCCCTTCTTCTGGACCGCGACCTTGACCAGCGACACGAATGTGAACTTTGCCAACATGCTTACCGGAACCATCGCCAACCGAACTCTGTTCGATGCTGCGGCTGGACGCCCGGCCTACAGCAACGTGATGGCCGTGGCACCAGGCAACGTGTCTCCTGTCCCCGTCCCAGCCGCCATGTGGCTCTTCGGGAGCGGGCTCGTCGGTCTAGGACCCCTGACAAGAACCAGACTTCGGAAGGGACAGGCGGTTGCCCACAAGTAGTACCTGTTACTCAACGGGAAGCACGAACTCGCGGATCGGCTGATCCGTGAGCCGGTCCTTCCCTAACCCGTATTATTCATGAACACTTCTGCTGCAATCGCCGATCCGCTGTTCCGACAAGCCTGCGGTCGGCGGACTCGCCCCTCGAACCCTCGACGTACTGCACGAGTACGACTCAGGTCCTCTGAGCTTCGTGCGCCGATCTCACGACGCGGCGTGCCGATTTCGCGACGAACTGTCATGAACAATGCGGGCTGAACATCGAAAGGAGTCGTTATGCGCACCAGGATCACTCATGTTCTCGCCGTTGCCGCGCTAGGGCTCGGCATCACCGTCGCCACAGACGCTTTCTCTCAGGTCAACAGCCCGACCGATCCACCTCGTCCGCCGTCGCTCAAGACCATCCCTGTGCCGGAACCAACAAATCTCGCCGAGTTTGTCAGCGACCGCCAGGCCGCCATTCGTCTCGGCAAGGCCCTCTTTTGGGACATGCAGGTCGGCAGCGACGGGGTACAGGCCTGCGGAAGCTGTCATTTTAATTCCGGCATGGCCGATAGCCGATCAAAGAATCAGCTCTCGCCGGGATTAAAGCGTATCACCTCAACCGGTGCGCCGAATCCGGACCGGACCTTCCACAGAAATCTTGGACCTGTCGGACAAGTGACTGGATCCGATTTTCCATTCTTCCCCGCGAGTAACGATGTGCTCTCCTCCCAGGGCGTTCGCAACTCCGTCTTCCTCGGCATTGGAAACGGCCCTGCTGATCTGGTTCGCTCCGAACCAGATCCTGATGGATTTCGAGTCGGCTCAACGAACACGCGCCGTGTGGAACCCCGCAATACGCCGACTGTCATCAATGCTGTGTTCAATCACCGTCAGTTTTGGGACGGTCGTGCGGACAACGTCTTTAATGGTGTGAACGAAATGGGGGACCGGGATCCGAACGCCCGGCTGTTCCGTGCAGATAGCCCCACGAGTCCGGTCGCCGTCCAGGTGAGGCTTGAAGACTCCAGCCTCGCCTCGCAAGCGGTCGGTCCTCCGGTGAATGAAAGCGAAATGTCCGCCCGTGGCCGGACGATGCGGGACGTCGGAAAGAAATTCGCCCGTTACCAGATTCCCGGCCAGCCAGCCTCCAACCTTCGGCCGCTGGCGCTTCAGCTGGTGCACCCTGAAGACAGCGTGCTCGGGTCACTAAGCCGTTGGCCACAAAAGGGCCTGAATGTGAGCAACTACCCGGAACTCATCCAGGCGGCGTTTCACCGTCACTGGTGGGATTCACCAAAGCTCATCCGTGTCGGGACGGACGGCACGCCGACCGTGATCGACCCGCCCTCTGTGGCACTTGCGGTCAATGAATACACCGTGATGCAGTACAACTTCTCGCTCTTCTTCGGCCTGGCCATCCAGCTGTACGAAGCGACCCTCGTGGCCGACAATTCTCCCTACGATCAATTCATGGACGGCAACCCCAACGCCATCAGCGAGCAGGCCGTCTTGGGCGTGGATCTCTTCCGCAGCCAGGCTCGCGGCCAATGCATCACCTGTCATGAGGGGGCGGAGCTCACCAACGCCTCAGTCCGCCAAGTTCGTGCCGACCCGACGCGCATCCGAGACGGGCAGGCTGCGGACCGTGGCTTCAACAACACCGGCGTGCTCGGCACGATCGAGGACTTGGGTCTTGGGGCGAAGGACAACCTTGGGAATTGGCTCTCCACGGTCAAACGGCTCAGCCCTCCGCCTCCGGAACCGATCGTCTCGGACGGGGCCTTCAAGGTGCCGGGCCTGCGCAATGTCGAGCTGACGGCTCCCTACTTTCATACCGGGGGGCATGTCGATCTGCCGGCTGTCATCGACTTCTACGATCGAGCCGGTGATGCCCACGTCGGCATGGTGACACTCGACGGCACACACGTCGAGCTGATGTCGATCCTGGGACTCACGCCTGAGGAAAAGGCTGCGATGTTGGCCTTCCTGGTCTCGCTCACGGACGAGCGGGTGCGTTTTCAGCAAGCTCCGTTCGATCATCCGCAACTGTTCATCCCGAACGGACCGGGCGCACCCCGGATGATCATGCCCGGCGATCCGTTGTTCGAAATTCCCGCAGTCGGCCGCTTCGGCGGGCAACCGCAAAAGAAATTCTTGGAGCCATAACCAGGCACGTGAGGATGATGTATCAAGACTAAGCAATCCGGGCCGTCGTTGGTCAGAAAACGACGGCCCGGGCCTTCCACACAAACGTTTTCCCTCCTTCTATCAACCCAACCTCATTTCCTGTTGCATCCAGTGCAGCTGCAGGCACTGATCGGTAGATAATCTCGAATCGCCCTTGATAATAGTGTTCTTAAGGGTAATTCTCGTTTCCTTATCCCAACTCACGGCGGGAGGACTGCTTGGATTGGTCGAGCAGCCCACAGGCGCCTGCAAAGAATGCCAGATTGAATACCAGACATCACATCCCTCAATTATCACAACCAAGGAGAACCATCATGAAGTCCTCGACTCTCACCTCCCTCGTGCTTTCCACCGTGCTGTTCATTTTGCCGGCTGTGGCGCCGGCTGCCACCGTCACCGGCGGCGAGTTCACGATGAGTCTTGACCGTGATGCGTTAGCCCAACTCGTTCTGAATCCAAGCGGCACCCCGCCGACGATTTTTCTTGAGGAATTCTTCACCTCGCCTTCGCTGACAGGCGCGCAAATCAATGACGTCGTCAATACGAATCTCGTACCAGGCAACGGCGAGATTCCTGCCACTGGCTTGGTCTATGGCGTCACCGGGTCCACAGTTTCCAATCCAGCAGGTCGGGCCATTCAGGCGACGAATTTCACCTACGATCCGAACAACGTGACCGGCACGGCTGCCGGACAGATCGGCCTGGGCGGCGTACTCCGATTCATGGGGAATTTTCCTGGGATCTTTGCGACCGGCGACTACGCTTTGAAATACGATGCCACGCGAATCGGCAACTCGGCCGGAGGTTCAGGTTGGTACCTGCTGAACAACTATGGATTTCCCGTTCCTGGCCTAGAGTTGACCGATGTCGCCGTCGACAGCAATCCCTTCTCGTTGAACCTGTCCGGGAATCTCAAATGGAGTCCGGAGGTCACCAATGCCTTCTTCCACTCCAGCGATCTCGGCAAGACCGTCGGCACCTTCACCTTTGCCTCACCCGTCCCGCTGCCCGCCGCCGCCTGGCTGTTCGGCAGCGGGGTGATCGGATTGGCCGGAGTCGCGCGTCGTCGGATGGCACATTGTGGGTAGCCAGATGAGTTTTCGTTGCCGAACCCTTGTGGCTGCGGCCTTTGCCGCAGCCACGTATCCCATTTCACTGGTCCACGCCGCAGTGTTGCCCCTCGACACCGTGGTTGTCGGCAATGCCGGGAATCTCCCGGACCCCCTGACCGGACTCGGCTCAGTCGCGTACAGCTACCACATCACCAACACCGAGGTAACCAATGCGCAGTATGCCGCATTTCTAAATACAGTCGACCCCACCGGCAGCAACCCGCACGATCTCTACAACCCCGATATGACCAATGCCACCGGGTTTGCCGTCGTCAAAGGTGGGATTAATTTTGACCCGCAGGCCACAGCAGGCACGATGTATAGCCCCAAGCTCAACTATGATGACAAGCCGGTCAACTACGTGAGTTTCTACGATGCCGCGCGATTCGCCAACTGGGTGATGACCGGAGATACGGAGAATGGCTTTTACACCTTCAGCGATACCAACACACTAGCAACCCAGGGAACGCATGGATCGGCACAACACAACGCTATGAACTGGGTCGCCATTCCGAGTCAGGATGAATGGTATAAGGCGGCGTTTCACAAGAATGACGGCGCGACAGCCGACTATTATCTCTATCCGACAAGCAGCGACGACATCCCGGTGGTCGCCGCCGCGACCGCGACCGGCGTGATTGCCAATCCCGGCCCTAATGTGGCCAATTACAACTTCGGCGCCAACTGGGACGGCACCATCAATCTCGGCCATGTCACCTCCGTCGGCAGCGCCGGGATCGAGAGCGCGAGTCCTTACGGGACGTTCGATCAGGGCGGCAACGTGATGGAATGGATTGATGCGGTGAGCGGGTCGAGACGCATCATGCGCGGCGGGTCGCTCTGGCTCGATGAGTCGACGCTGAGGTCGACCTACACAAGCGAGTACAATCCTCTGATCGGAGGCAGCAGCCTCGGGTTTCGACTATCCAGCCTGGGCCCGATCAACGTCGTGCCGCTTCCCGCAGCGGCCTGGCTCTTTGGGAGTGCCGTCATTGGATTGATGGGCGTAGCGCGGCGGCACAAGACTATTGCCTCTTGAATTGTCTCACTGGGCAATGAACGGGGTGAGCCATCCGATGAATTGCCGGTGACGCCGTGGCCTGAAGTGCGCGGCTCTTTCGCTTACTCCAGCCGTACCGAACGGGGTGGTTTCCTGTTTTCGCAACACCGCATCGACTGGTGCCGGCGGCGACTCTTCTCTTCACGCACAGATAGCGATTGGTCAAGCATCTGCACACCCGATTCTGTGTCAACCAGTGCAGCGGTAGGTATCGGTGAGTAGATCGCCTGGTTATTGTCTTGCTAGAAATGGGACCTATCATGGACTTCGTGGTCGCCACGTATCATCAAGGAGACAATCGATGACGACCCGCGTCCTATTTTCACGGCTGCTTCGCCGGCAGAACGGCCCATCGGCAGCCTCTCGTGGTACGGATACCCGCATGGCACTAAGCCGCAGCGCCGTGACGTTCCTGGTCAGCGGCAACACCATCACGGCGTCTTCTGTTTCCCTCGCCGCCGTGGCCTGGCCGTTCGGTCGCGGCGTGAAACCACTCGGCTTCGCTCGTCGGTAAAGAACCATTGTCTCCTCATTTCTCCCATGGATTGCCGATGCGGTGAGCGCGTTGGGTAAGGAGAACTCATCCGTCGACCATGACGTACCGAAAGACCTGCGAGGGTACACGAACAGAAGAACGAGTGCCGTAAACATCACGTCTGACTATCGAGGTTGAACGGGAGAAGGGAACTTGTCACGCCGTTGCGATATCCCTATCAGAGCCGGAGCCCGCATTCCATGAATTGCCGTCGGTGCCGTGGCCTCATGTGCGCGGTTGATCTCCTCGTTACGGCCAGCAACGCTCAAGACGATTACCTCTGTGGATGGCGCTGCATCAGCTGCGGCGAGATCATCGATCCGGTAATCGTCCGGAATCGCAGTCGCACCAAGAACCAGAAGCCGGCTCATCGTCTGTTCAGAACCCTCCCCTCTTCCCTCTCGTCACACGGTGCGCGATCGGAACAATGATGCGCCGCAGTGATAGCCGCCTTCTCAGCCAGACAGCTTCTGTCAGTCGGTCATACCCTCCATTCCAACTGTCCTGATTGACCGTCTTTCTTCCTGATCGCACCTACGATACAGTGTGATACCCGATGATCCACTCTTTTCGTCCCCTCATTTGTGCTTCTCTTCTGGCGACGATCGCGCCGCTCTCGCTCGCACAGGCCGAGCTTCGGCCGCAGCATGTCGCCATCGTAGCCAACGCCACGAACCCCGACAGCCTCGCTGTGGCTCGGCACTATGCCGCTCAGCGTAACATTCCATCAGACCACATCATTCCGCTCACGCTCCCGTTTCGCGACACGATTTCCCGTCAAGAATACGAGGATCTCGTCGTCATGCCGCTTCGACGTATACTGGAAGACCGCGCGCTCCATTCGTCCGTTCGCATCCTCGTCACCACCTATGGAATCCCGTTGCGGGTGGAAGCGCCTCATCTCTCGGAAGAAGAACACCGCCGGCTCACAGACGCCCAACAACTGGTCAAAACCAGCCGGACAAGATTGGAGCAGTTGAAACAGCAGTTCGAACAGCTTGTGCCGGAAGCATCGAGACCACAGGGCACACCGCCTTTCCCGGCGCAAGATATTCTCGAAGCGGCCAGGACAGCCGCGCTTGTCTCACAAGTCGACCGGAGCTGGCGTACCGCGCTTACGCAGCTCCAGCAACAGCGGATCCCATCGACCGAGCGCCCTACGCAGGAATTGATTCAGCTGACTCAGCAATATGGTGGCTGGGGTATCATGCTCCCGAAACGAACGGGATCTGAAGCGCATGAAGCGCCTCCGGAAACGCCTCAAGCAGCCGCTTGGCGTGCACTACTGGATCGGTCAAGCTCCCTGTGGACAGGACTCGGGCTTTACCCGATCACCTCACACCGTCCGTTGCTCTACCGCTGGGCGGAACGGCTCTTCGGCGTACGTGGTGTGCTGGAACTCGCGAGCGCGGAGGTCGATCGACTCACCTATACCTATGCCGATGCTAGTCTCGACAGCGAATTAAGTCTATTGTGGTGGGACCGGAATCTTTATCCCGTCGCCTGGCGCTGGGACAACCCTCTTTTTCAAGATCATGCCGCCTCCAGCGATCAACTCCCTATTCTCATGGCCAGTCGGCTGGACGCTCCGACCCCTGAACTGGCGAAGGGTCTCGTCGACCGAGCCCTACAAGCAGAGCGCACGGGATTGAACGGCAGCGTGTACTTTGATGCCCGGGGATTGCAACCGGATGGTGCGATCGACACCTACGGCCACTACGATCACAGCTTGCGAGAGGCTGCAGCGCTGGTCAAGGAGAAATCTTCGTACAACGTCGTGCTGGACGTTTCCGAAGCAACGATGACCGCCGTCCCGAACGTGGCGCTCTACATCGGTTGGTACAAGCTACGGGCGTACGAAGATGTATTTTCGTTCAGCCCGGGAGCCATCGGCTATCACATGGCCTCTGCCGAATCCCTGACGGTGCATGACCGTGGCGAGCGAGGCTGGTGCAAGAATGCGCTGGAACACGGGATTACGGCCACGCTCGGCTCAGTCGGGGAACCCTACCTCGACGCATTCCCGGAACCGGCCCGCTTTACCACTCTGCTGTTATCGGGAAAGTACTCTCTCGCCGAGGTCTACTATCTCACAAGCCGAACCATTAGCTGGAGGATGGTCCTATTCGGCGATCCGCTCTACAATCCGATGAAAGGACGTTCATCGATACCGTCAGCGGATTCTCCATCCATCGCCCCTTCGGATCGGCGATTGGGCGATCCCGTTGCGCAACGGCGACGGGCACATGATCTCATGCACGATCGACAGAAGCGATTGATCTCCCTGCTGCAACAAGCCGAGCAGCGCCTCACCGCTCAGCCGAACTTACCGGCCCAACAACAGGCTCAGTGAGTACGGAAAACGAATGATCACCCGCGCTACTATTGGGGAAAGCCTCCCACTGCTTCAGCACTCCGTGTTCGGCGCGACCGATTGTACGGGCAGCAGAGACGAGCTACAGTCAGACTCTGCCTAACATTGAGTTGGGGCGAAACCGCGCTGTTCGTGCTTCAGGATGGCACGTACACGTGAAACTTCAGATCCTCAACCGACGAATTCGCCATGGACCATCGTGGCGTAACTCGCTTCCTTTCCCGAATCCAGGTAAAGACCTGGCTGGTCAAACTGGGATCAATTACCACCCGCCCGATTGCGACGGCTTCGATGGTTTTTAGGAGCGCCTCGCATGATGCCGACTTCAATAGATAGCCTTGCGCCCCGGCATTGATTGCCGAGCGCAGAAGGCTTGCATCATCCTTTGCGGTGAAAAATAGGACGGCGATGTTCGGATGTTTTTGTCGAAGGGTTCTACATATGTTGATCCCGCTCATTCGTCCGACGAGCATCTCCAGGACGACCACGTTCGGCTGACATATCTGCACCGCTGCTTGCGCATCGATCTCAGAGCAGGCCGTGCCGACCACCATGATCCGATTCTGCTTTGAAAGTGCTGTTTCCAACTCATGGAGCGCACTGTTGGAATCATCAACCAACAGCACGCGAACGGAGTGACTCTCTTCCTGTTCTGTCTTCATCATCGCTAAGCTATCGAATGAACGGTTCATCCTTTTGGTGAGCCTCGCGCACACATCGGCCTGACAGCATCGCGCCCGCTTGTCATCCGTCGCATCCTCACGTCACACGATCCGTCGCTACTTGAGCAGGAGCAGTGTGCCACCTGGATCTTTGGGATTGAGATGATCTCGATAGACGAAGGTGGCTCCAGCGGCATAGAGCAAATCGCTGGTGGGGATGCCGATATACTTACTCTCTCCCGGTTTGAGCACGAGCTGCACATTCAATACTGTTGGGGCCGCTTGATTCGCCGCCGTCGTCATGAGAAACCCCCGCTCGCTGGTGGATCGATTAGTCACACGCAGCAAAACCGGGTTTCCTGGACGCGACTTCAGATCCAGTACCGACACCGGAGGATAGAGCACCTTGAGCCCACCGATCTCCGTGGCATGAATGTCGAGATCAACCGACAATTCCTTGAACCGTTGGCCCACCACTGATCCGCTTTCAAGGTCGCCCACTTCCACTCCTCCGGCTTGTAATGCCCAGGCCGCCGCACCCATCATGAACATACTCACGGATACTGCCATACCGATCACACCAGACCTTCTCCTCATTCGTTCGCCTCCAAGGTTATGCCCCATTACAACGATTCCTCACGCGGCTGAACCGACAAGAGACAGGGTGGAAGCCCTTGTTCATTCAGCACCTGGCCTCCAACCACGGTCTCACCCACGACACGAAACCGGGCAGTAACTCGCCTGGTTTGATCCAGAAATTTTCCGCTCGCCACGGCCGTTACTTCATGCGCTCCATCGGCATCCGTGACGTCACGTTCAATCCTGACGTGATAGTAGTCAAAGCCGTCAAACATCTTATTGAATGCCTGCGCACGTAACAGCGTCACTAACGGCGCATCCTCAGCCTGAGACTGACTCATAGGAAGCAAGAACATCGTCAAGATGAGCACCATCAGTAGAGGCATTGTCGACTCCTTATGGGCAAGTTGTGCCTTGAGCTGTATCGACTTTCATCGATACCCTCAGCGTTCTGAGTACCATTGTGTCCGAGAAGTCTGACTCGCATGTACCGTTATCGGGCGACCCGCTTTTCAAAGTATTCATCGTAGCGAGGGACAAAGTCTTTCATGGTCAATGGGGCGTGACAGCCTCGGCACTTGCTGAAGTCTTCGGACAAGGCTTTCCCGTCAGGGCCATAAGCCGCAAAGACCCAATGACCGGTCCTGAGATTCTCGGGTACCTCTTGTCCCCAACCCTCACCTTTTTCCATGACGAAGATTTTAGCGAGATCCCCCTTCATCAATTTGCCGTCCGGACCGATCACAGGCGTTTCTCCGTCGAGCTTGACTTTATAGAGCTCCATCACCAGCACCGTCCCGTTTGGAAACGGTTGCCCCGCCTTCGTTGCGGCGCCTACGGCATTGATGAATAGCTCGCGGACTTGCTTGATGTCCGGTCGCTGAATCTCAGTCAAGAACTTCGGTCCATTCCGATACCCGACCGGCAACGCAGGCTCTCCATCTTTCAACCTTACCTGGGCAGAGCCAGTCTCCGCTGAGCCGACTTCGGCAAATCCCAATATCGCAACGGCACATAGTGCCAGGCTCCAATTCTTGAGTGTCATCGGCACCTCCTTCTGTACGCTTCTCCGTAGGATCCGGTTCCTTGTACCGAGTGCGTGCTTCACCGTCTACTCATACGTGCTACTCGGATCTCTTGTTGCTACAGATTTGGTGGATGAAGCGTCTGACGACTATGGGTTCAGTCGGTTTTTCATCGTTCATTGCTTCCGGTGAGCATAAAATAACTTATACTGTGCATCGCTGATGCCGATGGCATTGAGGCACATCTACATACACCCTCTCACCTCGATGACTGACGAAGTCGCAAGAGCCCAGATGAAGCGCCCGAAACCATTGATCCACGCGTTTCTCTTTGTGCTCGGGTTCTCGATCATCTTTGTGGCTCTAGGCACGGCGGTGAGTGGTATCGGTCAACTGGTCTTTGACCTTCGCGATTCGCTGGCCAGGATCGGTGGGGCCATTGTGATTGTCTTTGGGCTGGCGACGATGGGTTTGTTCGACACGCTGTCGACTTGGTTTGGCCGCTTGGAGAATTCTGCTACTGGGGGAATGGGGGTCCGGTGGTTTCCGCTGGTCCGGTGGATAAAAGACGGGATTGATTATTTTCGACGCCTTTTCTACACCGACACACGAATTGAACTGAGCGGTCGGAACAGCAGCGGGTATCTTCCGTCCTTCCTCATGGGTATCTTCTTCTCGGCTGGTTGGACGCCCTGCATCGGGCCGACCTTGGGCGCGATCATGGCCCTGGGCTACAACAGCACGACCATCGGTCACAGCACCTTACTGCTTACTGCCTACTCGTTGGGATTGGGAATTCCGTTCGTACTCTTCGCTCTTGCGCTGGACCGTGCAAACGGCCTCCTACGCTCGCTCACTCGCCATATCCGGACCATTCAGCTGATCAACGGTACGCTGCTCGTTCTGATCGGCTTTGCACTCCTGACAAAACAGCTCGCCGTCATCGCCCGATGGGCACAAGAGAACAATTTCTATATCGAGGCAGGCTTTCTCGGTAGTGACACTCCTTCTTTTTTAATCGCCGCACTAGCCGGTCTGCTGTCTTTCCTCTCGCCTTGTGTGTTGCCTCTAGTACCAGCCTATGTTTTTTATCTTACCGGCCGCACTTTTTCGAAGACGCGAACTGATCGGTCCGCTTGAGCTCTACGACTTCGCATGACGGTGTAAATACCGGACGATTGCTTCACGCTCAGATCCTGTCAGGGGCTGAATCCCCTTTTCACGCATGAGGCTGTCCATCCTGGTCAACTCTTCTTGCCATTCCATTATGGTCCGGAACCGTGGATCCGGCACGCCGTGCGTGATGCCATGGCTACCAAACGGCTTTCCGTGACAGGCCCCACACCGCTGAGCAAACACCCGCCCATCAGCGGTATTCAATTCAGGAATTTCCGTCAACACCGCCCCACATCCCCCGAGCCACATGCTCGCCATGAGCCCCAGAGCACACAGCGAGAACCTGCCTCTCGTGCAGATGGATGTTGCGACATGCTCATCGAATACCCTCATATCGTGGCCTCATTCACCTGATCGTCTCATGACCGATCACTGGGAACTGCGTTATTTGATTCCTTGTGTCCGAATGGCCGACGCTCTGGTTGCCATCAGTCCGGCCTGCAATGACTGTCCGAAGTCATGGAGCAGCACAGCATAGCGATCCAGTAGCATGGCCACCATGGGATGACTTCTTCCCAGCGTCTGTTCCTGAATGACAAGCGCCCGTTCATACCTCAACCGCGCCTCATCCAGTAACCCCCGATCGTGCGCGAGCATCGCCCAGTTGCCAAGAATACTGGCCATCAGTCCTTCAGACGGTTCCTTTGAACCCTCATTGCTGGCAATCGCCTGGCGATAGCGCTGATCGGCAAGTTCATGGAGTCCTTCGGCATGGTAGAGGTTGGCCAAATTGTTCAGGCAAATGGCAACTGCGGGATGCGAGTCTCCGAGATGCGCGCGGCGAATGGCCAGCGCGCGCTGATAGAGCGGCTCGGCAAAGACGTACAACTCTTTTTCTTTATAGAGCGATGCGAGATTGTTCAGAATCGGCGCGAGGTCGGTTGATTCGGTTCCATCCTGCCGTTCCAGCTGGGCTAGCGCCAGATGAAATCTCGTTTCTGCTTGAACGAGATACCCCTCTTTCCGGTAGAGAACTCCCAATCCGTTGTGTGCGATTGCCAACTGAGTATGGCCTGGCTCTAGAACTCGTTCTCCTATCGTGAGTGCCCGTAGATAGTACGCCTCGGCCCGCTCAAGCTCACCTTCCTGCTGATAGACTTCCGCTAGGTTATGTAGAGCGGTCGCCACCTCGGCATGTTCAGTGCCGAGCGCCTGCTCCCAGACGGCTAACGCCCGCTCATAGTAAGACTTCGCTCTTGCATACTGTCCTTGCTCATGAAAGACCAATCCCAAATTGTTGAACGTCGCTGCCACGCGTGTATCGGTCACGCCAAATTGCTCTGCCTGTTGAGCCGCCGCCAGAAAGACCTGTTCCGCTTGCCTGTACCTGGCCTGTTCACGCGCGAGTGTTCCCTCGTCCGTCAACTGCTGCCATCGATCAGCCGGTGCCGCCTCGGCTTGAATTGATGTAAAAAGGCCCACCAGCAGCCAGACGAGAAGAAGGGTGGGATGAATCCGTCGTTTACACCTGCTCGGGGTCATCAGTATGACTCGATTCGACATCATATGGCCCTCTCTCCATTGTGATCAGAACGGGATGATGTAGACGGATTTCACCAGGTCGGCGTGGCCTGGTTATCGCTGGCCACAAGTCCGGCATAGTACACTGAGACCTGCTTCGGATTTCGTCCCACAGGAATGGTTCCCGTGATCGTATTGGTCGATGCATCGATCAACGAGACGGACCCGTTGGCGCCATGCGGAGCATTCGTCACGACAATACCTTTCGCCGACCCTGCTCCGCTCGAACCCGTCGCCCACACATCCAAGCCATGCGCACCAAGCACACCGACCGGCGGCAAGTCGACTTCTGCCACTGCCCGAAAGGGGGTGGGGAAGATCGTCATATCGAATACCATCAGTTTATCCTTTTTCATCGCCGCAGCTTGCTGTGGAGTGAGACCACTGGTCCTATTCACCAGTGTCAGATAGAGCCGGGTTCCATCCGGTGTGAGGCGAAATTGTGCCGGCCATACATGGTCAACCCGTGCACCGGTTAGGGTGAGCGTTCCTTGGGTCAGATCAAGGAGCTCCAACTTTCCGATGATTTTACTCGGATCACTGGTCAGATCGACCCCCATCATAAAAAGATGTCGGCCGTCCGGCATGATTTCCGCCTGTTGAAGATCCGCTGCTACATCGACTCGCCGCGTAATTGAGAGAGAACCTGGGTCGATCTCGGCAACCGACTGATACCCGGCTAGGTGAGCGTAGATCTTTCCCGTCGCACGCGACCAGAATAAACCAGACGGCAATGAATGATTGGGGGTCGTCGCGTCCGTGTCACACACCGGATGGCCCAACGACAGCTCCTTGGTACTGTCGCACAGATCGATTTTTAGAGAGAACTCGCTCCAGGCAATGCTCTCGTCTGCCGTTGCCACAGGAAGCAGCACACTGACAAGCCCGGTCGCGCTGCTTGACACAAACGCCACTTCCTCCGGAACAACCGGCGGTCCGACGAAAGCGATGCGGTGCTCGCCTTTCCCGGACAAGCAGACGATCGATGTCACGCGAGGTTTATCCCCCCCACCGACGCCGAGATGCGAGTTATGCAGGACCGAGACCGATCCTCCCTTCGTACAGTTCGCGACCGTATCAAGACCGGAAGTCGGATCACCGTCGTTCATGGTCCAAAGCACTTCCTTATCGACCGGATCTCTATAGATACGGGTCGGCCGCTGCCCGATTTTGACTCTGGTATCCAGTGGATTCTCGACCAGAAACTCCTCAAGAATCGGCGCCGTTGCACTGATCGGATCGATCGTCGCGACTGTGTTTGTGGTGGAATTCGTGACGAATATCCACTCGCCGAGCGAAAAGGCGACTCCACCGATCGCGTCAGCCTGTGGTGGACCGAGTGAGAGTGTGCTGATCACGGGTGTCGCTTTCCCGTCGAGTCGAACCGTGGTGAGCGTGGTGTCGTCTTGATTGGCAACAAATGCCATCGGGGTCGTGAGGGGTGTGTTTGGAGCTTGGTCGCTGTCACCGGCGCCAGAGCACGCGCTGAGGAGAATGGCGACTGGAAAGATTGTGTATCTTCGCCACCACCTGAGCCGATCTTGGCGTCCGTTGAGAGAGATCGTGTGTGCCATGATTATGTTGCCTCACAGCGCCTGTGTGGTCGCTCCTCACTGTTTAAACAGGGACGGCGTCGTAAAGTACTTGGTGACACCTCCCACAAAGCTGATTTCTTGCTGCAAATTACCGTTGAAGTCGCGATAGATCGGAATCTGTGCGATGAAATAGACCTGAGCAAAGTCGAAAACGTTGATTACGGCCCCAGTTGAATAGGCTACATACGTATGATCGGTGGTCGGCACGGACCTCCCGATAATATTTCCATCGAGCAAGACGGGCCGGTTCACCGGAGCCGGCTGGAACTCAGACAGCGCAGCTTCGATATTGTCTCTACCTTTATAGCGAAAGTTGATTTGGTTCGTGAGCGTCAACCACGGAAACGTGACCAAATTCAGTCCCGCATTGACAGAAAACTCTTCTCCGAATCGATAGCCATCGGAATTACGGAATGTATATCGGACGTTGCCCGACAGGAACTGATTCAGTCGATGAGGAATGAGCTCGTAGGTTTGATAGAACCCCGGCTGCACTCCAAATGCCCCGCGGCCGACTTGCAGGGTGGATTCAGCGAGCTGCCCGGCGACAGGCATGTTTCCGTAGTCACCGACTGGAAACCACACGCCCATTTCCAAAACGACCATACTGCGCAGGCTCGGCAGCAGATTATATTTCACCTTTCCCAACACGTCTCCGAACCCTCGGTCGAATGTGTTCGCGACTGCGGCGGCGCCGATCTGTCCGACGGCATCGATCATGCGATACGGCACTTGCACCTGGATGCCGATTCGCTCGGTGAGTCCGTAATTGAGATCCAATACCGCAGTTTGAACCAGCGTACTCAGTTGACTGACTTGGCTATTAGCCAAAATCAATTGCTTGGTTTGCTGGTTGGCGAAGGGAATGGTGTTCACCCCCCCTGCCGGAATCTCATTCGGTGTATGAGTGAAGCTGAGATTCACGGTCAAGACCCCTGCCGGTGAGATTGCCTGCTGTGACCCGATCACCACAAAGCAGCTGACTGAGCCACAAGATGCCTCAGCAGAGGAGTACCCCCCCCACAGACTCAGCAGGGCAAGCAACAGATATGACGCTGCACGGCGCATCGGCGTTGAGACCTCGAGTCAGACTGCGGCAGCCTGTCGCAACCGGCTCGTTTCGCGACCTAGAGACCGTGCGCTCACCGCCCGGGGCTTGAGTGAATTGTGCTTGGTCGGTACATCGACGTGTTCTGCCTGGATCGCTCCGACGCAATGGAGATCGATGAGGGCTGCCACAGTGTGGCTGAAAATTCTCAAACTGCCGGCGCCCAAGCGTGTGCCACCCAGCCGACCGGCCTCGACCCATCGATACACCGTCCAGCGGCTGACATTAAGAATCTTTGCGGCTTCGTCTACGCGGAGTAACTGTTTGTTCTGCAACATGCCGATGACATCCATGATGAACCCTCCATAACTTTCCTGAATGTTTCCGTACCACAATCGGGAAATGACTCGTTACCGTCGTCACCTGTTCAAATGGCGGGGCGAAGGCCGAGGAAGAAGCACCTTCTCCCCGCACTCGTCCGAGCCAACGGCTGCTTGACTCAGACCGAACCGTTATGTGTCACAATTGAAAAATCGTGGAAAGCATCATCCCAGGACGTTAGCGAGAACGCGTACGCCCCTTGTGATCCTTATCCACGCGCGAGAAGGGTAGTGACTGGAGGCGCTCGAGGATGAAGTAGGGTTGAAACGGAAGAAACAGGATAAACAGCTGAAGGCAGTACTTGAGGCTCGGTGACCAACCAGACAACCCCCATGGATGGTTCAGCCACGGAGGCGATATCCGATGTCGCTTGGCAAGCCCAGGCGCAGAATGCACTTTGAGAGGATGAACTCTCCTCGCTATGATGGTGATGCGCCTGGGTCTGGTCGGCATGAGCCAGTGCACAGCCTGCACTCAGCACGACAAGTGCGGCATACATCAGCACTGTGCAGCCGACAATGGAAAGACTATAGAAGGTCCGATTCAATCGTTTCACGTTCTCAGCCCCAACGTGCTGTTCCACTTAGGCTCTTACGACTCTATCTACAATAGGTGCTCTTGTACATGAGCGCTTAATAGCTGTCTACCTACGCATACTCACCATTGCTCACGGATGCTACACTTTTGACAACATAAGCTTGGTCCTGCATGGAGCCGTCCGGTACCACCATAAATTTCGGCCATCACTGCGCTAGGCTCCCCTCACAAAGATGCCCCAGAACGCTCGTAACGATAATCGAGCGCGGTCTTATTAGGATATAAAGGGCGGGGCCAAGGTGGAGGCAGCCAACCTTCGCCCCGCGCTTGGTCCGAGCCGGAGGGTCACCTGCTCGGACAGTCCATCCATCCCACTTCCACCATTGCCGACACTGGATCTGCACAGGAGTATTCCGCTCCTCTGCATGTGTTGTAGGCCTAGAAAGCACTCTTGATCGTCATCCCCCTACACTGATTCACTCTGTGATAAAGGGCGGGGCCAAGGTGGAGGCAGCCAACCTTCGCCCCGCGCTTGGTCCGAGCCGGAGGGTCACCTGCTCGGACAGTCCATCCATCCCACTTCCACCATTGCCGACACTGGATCTGCACAGGAGTATTCCGCTCCTCTGCATGCGTTGTAGGCCTAGAAAGCATTCTTGATCGTCATCCCCCTACACTGATTCACTCTGTGATAAAGGGCGGGGCCAAGGTGGAGGCAGCCAACCTTCGCCCCGCGCTTGGTCCGAGCCGGGAGGCCACCTGCTCGGACAGTCCATCTATCTCACACTCACTTGCACTGCGTAGTACCCCGGGCTCCAAGGCCACTGCTTCTTGCTGACACACGCGCTTGACTCACAACTTTCGACAGTCACTCCCTCGGATATAAAGGGCGGGGCCAAGATGGAGGCAGCCAACCTTCGCCCCGCGCTTGGTCCGGGGGGAGGGTCACCTTCCCGGACGAGTCACACACCGACAGCTTGATTGTGAAATGGGCGCAAGCAGGCTCAATCGTACCAGCACACGAGAGCACGACTGCTCGGTACGAATTAGGCAAACCTGACGAAAAAACTCGAAGGAGGTGCCCGCGAATGGATTGCGGAAGAATATGTGGAGAAAAGAAGTCCAGTGGAAGTGAATTCTACCGGCTCACTATCGACATTCCTGACAGTCAGTGGTGGCCCACCTACCGCTACCGTGTCCGCCGTAGCCTGACAAGCCCAGGCACAGAACTGGTCCGCGGCGGATGAATCTTCGTCAGTATGATGGTGGTGATGACTTTGATTGAGGTCACCATGAACCAGATTGCAACTACTGCCCAGGACAAGCAGTACAGCGTACAGTAACGCTGCACAGCCGGCGATTGAAAGATGAGACAATGAGTGGCGTAAGCGATTCACGTGCATTCCGGTCCCTATTATCAGGGTTGCACTATACATGAATGCTCAGAACTTGTCTGCTACGGTTACTCATAACTGCACCACAAACTTTCATCATGTGATGTTTTCAATCCAGCGCTGCACTGCACGCAGCCCATACATCCTTAGTTTGCCAAACTGTACACGATGGGCAGACTCACGACGATCTGCGGCTTTCCAATGGCCTGTTTCATATAAAGCGGGCATGCGAGCTTGACCGCTTCGATCGCTGCCTCATCGAGCACGCTGTGTCCTGAGCTTTTCTGCACAACGACATCAGCCAACTGACCATCCGATCGAATGACGGCTTTCAGAATGACTTTTCCTTCTTGCCCATTCAGACGGGCAGCGCTTGGATAGCGCTTCAGCTCTGCGACCCGACGCCACAATGATTCAGCCAACCATCGGTTGTCTGTCCTCGCTTCAGCACCAGACATCGCAACAGCACTAACCGCATTCTCTTGAGAAATCGGAGCTTCGGAAGTCACGGCAGGAACTGCTGGATTCACAGCCGGTTCCGGCTGAGACAGCTGAGACTCACCTGGTTCGGACGGAGTCGTAGATGCCATGGACTCCTTTGATTCCAAGATTGGCTGAGTTTTGGCCTCAGTCACTTCAACTACCCGTTGTTCAGGTGGCTCTTCACGTACTTGAGGAACCGCTGACTGCTGCACGATCGTTGGCGGCGGCGTTTCAATGTTCTGTTCCGTCGGCCTAATGGGCTGAGACGGTTCCGGCACAGGCCTAGGCAGTGCGGGAAGAACCTTTTTTACTACCGGCTTCACCGATGCGGTTATCGATTCTGTCGGCTCTGCTTGTGAAACGTCAGTTGCTTGCTGCACGAGGGCTACATTCCAGCTGAAGAGATTTTTCTGCACAAGAGGCTTGATCTGTGCTGAAAATGCAAAGGATAGACCAACGACCACTCCATGCAGAACCAATGAGATGGCCCAGGCAGGAACCACAAACTGTTTTTCACCCACCAATGCCATGTATCACTTATGGCTGTTCCCACACCACTTATGCAAGCCCAACATGCCCAATAAAAAAGTGCGGGGCGAAGGCCAAGGGAGGAGCGCCTCCACCCCGCGCTGAATCCGAGCCGAAGGCAGCCGGCTCGGACAGGCCACATTCTCTAGCTCTCGCACTCTTGTCCAAGAGTCGCCAGGTGGCCCATCAGAGTCTCCATTGCACTCTGATGGACCGCTCTGTCTCCACTCCACTCTTCCTTTAATTGGAGGCTTGGTTGCCCGCCAAGGCCGCCCCGGAATCGAATACCATGACCCCTCCCGGATTTGCTCCGACGGGTACCGTCTGCTTTTCCTGATTATCGGTGGCATTGATGATCGTCAGCGAATTCGCCGGCGCTGCATTCGACACTGCCAGATACTTGGCTTCACCGGCTCCTTCAGCCAAGATATCGAAGCCGTGCCCACCAGTCGACACCAGCGGAATCTCCCTCAACAGCGTGAGTGCTGGAGGCGCCACAGTGGTCCAATCAAAGACAAACAATCGGTCTTTCTTTGTCGCCGTTGCTCCATTCCCCGCTAGAATATAGAACCGTCCGGAATTCGGGGCAAACTTGTATGCCCCCGCCGAAGTTCCATCCAGTTCTGGAATCGTCAAATCAGCAATAGCTGGAACTGCCGCACTTAAGTCGATGACACCAAGCTTCGTTGCCTGAGGGGCAGTGGTTTCTCCGCGCAAAAGCAAATACTTGCCGTCAGGAGAAATCCCATACGATGTGTAAGGAGTTCCGGCAAGATCAAAGGTCTTGGTAATGGCCAATGTTGCTGGATCGATCTCCGCAATCTCTCCATATCCTTCTTGAATGCTGTAGACCTTCTTCGTCAATGTTGACCAGCGGATACCGTGCGGAGCTGAGGCATTCGGCGTAAACGCCGTCGTGATCGGCGTTGCAGACTCATCATTGCAGGGTGTCGTCTCTTTCGACGATTTGCATAGATCGATGCGCGCAATCATCTTGCGATAGTTCGTGGAGGTCTCATCCCCGTCAACAACGGCAATTTCGCCGCCGGTTTCACTGGAGACAAAGACTCGTTTATTCTCTGCAAAGGCTGCGACCTTATGTCCATCAGCCAAAAGGCAGGTTGTTCCGAGTACGGTAGGCGGCGTCCCTCCTGGGCCGAGGTGCGAATTGTGGATCACTGTGACTGACCCCCCACCCGACGAGGCGCAATTGATCAAATCGTCGCCGGGAGTCGTAGTTCCGGCGGCATTGTCACCGTCGTTCATGATCCAAATTACCTGGCCATCATTCCTGTCCCGATAGAGGTGAACCGGGCGCGTGCCCGCCGCTAGATTTGCCTCATGAACCGGGGTCGCCGCTGTGAGTGGATCGATCGTCGCGACCTTGTTCGCTGCAGCAAGATTTAAAAAGACCCAATCTTTATCTGAGAACTGCATGTCTCCGAGAGCCACGTTCTCAAACTCCGCCGCATCGATCGTGTTCACCACCGCGTTGCCAGAATTGCCCTTCAACGCCACGCTGGTCAGCGTCTTGTCTCCGGTATTGTTGACGAAGACCAATGCACTGGCCTTACCTGCGCTACCGCCAGAGACCGGTGTTGCCGTGGTGGTTTCCCCTGAATTGCACGCCGCAAGGCTAATCAGCGCAAGCCCTAATGCGCTGATTGTAATACTCGAAATAAAGTTGCTTGTCTTCCTCGTTTCCATGGAACGTTCCTTCCTCGCGAATAATCATTTCAACGTTATTAATGGGAGCGCAGCCGGCGCCCTGAACGAATTTGTGCTATGCAATCTCCAAAATAGCCTGCGGCGGACCACGGGGTGGATATTGGCCATCCACATCGGCGTGCTGAAAGGGAATGGTGCCAAGACTCCAGACGAGACCTAGCTGGAGATCTGCGGGAGTCTCGCCTCGTCCGCCACTACTCTGAATATCGAAACCGCTGCAGTGCCACGCGCAATGGTTATGGCTCTGTTGGCTGTGCTGTGCCTGCCCACTCGGGCAGTGGGGCATGTTCCATTGTGGCAACAGATTCCCCTGTGCGACAGAGAGAGACCCGGTCAGCCAGAGCACAACCCAGCAGCCGGTCAAAACCCGAGAAATCTCTTTTCGCATCTTCCTTACCATGGCCGACTCGATACCATCGTTCTCATTGATTCCCTAAGAAGCTCCGCCGAACAATTGGAACGACTTGGTCATCCCAAAGATGTAGCTGATCTGCTGCTCCAAGTTGCCGTTGAAGTCTCGGTGAATGGGAATTTGTGCAATGAAATAGAACGAGGCGAAGTTCATCACATTGAGCATGACCCCCGGTGAATAGGCGACGTAGGTTGATCCGGTTGTCGGGACGGCCCGAAATTTGATCGCTGGATCGAGCAGGATGGGCGACCCTCCTGGGTTGAACTGAAACAGCGACGCGTCCATGGCGTCGTTCTGCATCCATCGGAAATTGAACTGCTGCGTCAGCACTAACCACGGCGTCTGTTCCAGCGGGACTACATTGAGGCCCAACGCCCCGCTCACTTCGTCGCCGAACTTGTATCCGTCACTGTTCTTAAACGTGTGCCGATAACTGACCGATGCAAATTGGTTCACCCGATGGGGAATCAGTTCATAGGTCTGATAGATCATTGGAACGATACCGAAATTGCCTCGACCGATTTGGAGAGTCGACTCCGCCAACGTGGTTCCCTGGGCAAACTGGCCATAGCTGCCGGTCGGAAAATCTACTCCCACTCCGACCACAATCATGCTACGCAAGGTGGGAAGTACGTTGTACTTCAGCGAAGCCCGAATATCCCCAAGTCCCCCCTCACCGTATGGGACAGGGACGAGCCCGCCGATTTGGGCATTGGACTCGACATGTTTGTAGGGAATCGCTACCTGGATGCCGAGGCGGTCGGTTAATCCGTAATTGAGGTCGAGCGTCGCAGTGCGTGTCGTAGTCTTGATGCTGTTCACATTCAGGTTAGCCAAGGTGAGCGTTCTGTCCCCCTGATTGGCGAACGGAATTCGTCCTCCTTCGCCAGGAGGCGCCTCCATCGGAGTCCAGTTATAAATCGCGTTGACCGTCAGCAGTCCTTTCATCGGCACTTGTTGTTGCGACCCGATCACGACAAAACAGCTGACCGACCCGCACGATGCCTCGACCCAGGATGGGTTGAGCATCGAGAACAACATTCCAACTACACCACCGACACTAATGACCCTGGACCAGATCGTCCGTACCATGATTCCCAAACTCTTTCTGTGTTGTGACACGACGGAATCCGATCATCGAAACCCGCCGCGAGACACGGTTGTTAAGAAAACACCTGCCGACTGCAGGCGTTATGCAAGGAGAAGCGGAGGCCCACGGAAGAAGGAGTGGAGAGAAACGGAGATATGAATCGGACTGATGGAAACGGCGACCGTCTGTTCGATCGGTTTAAGACTGGACTCCAACGACACCGACGTGGATTCCACGTCCTGCCCGGCCGCACAGAGCCAGGCACAGATTCCGGTCGAATGGGTCCCGGCCTGATGGTCTGCATGGTGCTGGGCATGGCCCACGCTTGGCGCAGCCATTGCCCCGTTCACCAGCACGAGACACACTAACAGCAGCCAGACAAACCAGGATTGTTTCAACCGTGCCAACATGTTGCGTCGACTACTTAAGCGATGCCGCCTTCATCGGTTCCGATTTCTGGATCCGCGCCACCGCGTCGAGAATCACCTGCTCGGTCAGCAGCCCGCCCTTGATGTATTCTTGCACGACACCTTTTTCATCAATGAACACGCTGACCGGTAATCCAAAGACTCCAAACTGGTTTGCCACCTTGTTGTCCCGGTCCATCAGCACTGGAAACGTATGGCCATGTTGCGTGATATGTTCACGCACCTTGAGTTCGTCTTCCAATTCGTTGACCGCCAACACCACAAAGCCCTGGTCCCGTAGCTTCTCATAGATGGCCTGCATGGCCGGCATTTCCGTCGTACAGGGTTTGCACCAGGTCGCCCAGAAATTCACCAATACGATCTTGCCGCGATGTTGACTAAGGCTTTGCTGTTTGCCGTCCAAATCGGCCAAGCGAAAGTCCTCGGCAGTCGTCCCGACCGCCGGCACGCGGGAGCCCATGGCCCAGACCAGACTGGTGCAGGTCAGGAGTGTGAAGCTCAGTGCCAGTGCTGCAATGTTCGTTGAATTGTACGTTCTCATCGTCATCTCTCCATTCGGCATGCTGCTCGCGTTCTTAGGTGCCAGTCTTCGTTAACTGGAACGACCTCGTCACGCCAAAGATATAGCTGATCCCCTGAGCGAGCCCGTTATTCGAATCTCTCATGATAGGAATCTGTGAGTGGAAATAGATCGACGTCCACTTGGTCAACGGGGAATCAATTAATCCATCGAGACTGACCTGAAATCCCGGTGAAAACGCAAAGTAGGTCGAGCCGGTGGTCGGGACCCGGCGGTTGGAGATCGTAGGATCAAGCACGATCGTCTCGCCTGGGAAGTCAGGAGCATCAGCAGGCGTGGCAGATCGTTCCAGTGATGCGCTGATATTGTCATGAACCAGATACCGCCAGTGGAACTGACCCGTCAGGACCAACCAGGGCGCTTGTTCGAATGGGACGCCGCTCGCACCGAGATTGAGGTTGTACTCATCCCCAAACTGATACCCATCGTTATTCCGGAACGTATGCCGATAGCTGCCGTAGAAAAATTGATTGAGCCGGTGAGGGATCAATTCGTAGGTTTGATAGAGCGATCCGATGAGCCCCACCTGGCCACGTCCCAATTGGGTCGGCGACTCCATCAACTCACCGGCATCGTCTCTGGCGCTGGTCCGACCAGTCGGCACTTGTACACCAAACCCCAGGACAATCATGCTTCGGAGCGTAGGGAGCACATTGTACTTCGTCGTAATGATCATATCGCCGATCCCATTGTCTCGAAATGGGACCAGTTCTCCTCGCCCATTGTCTCCATCTTCTCCCAACCCATCGATATGCTTATGGGTCCGCCAGAGATACGGAATTGTCACCTGGACACCCAGCCGATCCGTGATACCGTAATTCAGATCGAAGTTGACGGTCTGCGTGATGGTACGAACTTCTTGGTGGTGATCCAAAATCAGTCGACGGTTCGCCTGGTCAATGGCGGGAATCACCCCGTTGGTCCCATCGAGCAAACGCATCGGCGTGTAGTTGTACATCGTGTTGAATGTCAGGAGCCCCGCTTGTGGTACCTGTTGCTGGGAACCGACCACGACAAAACAGGTCACCGACCCACAGGCCGCCTCAGCTGGCCGATCCAAGGGCCAGGCCAGCGCGAACGGAATCAGCACCAGCAAGAACGAACATATAGAACGCTTGACTGCCATGATCAACGGAGTCCTTCTCTCCCAGAAACGACCTGTAAACTTCCTGCTGCGGGATATGTCGCAATAGCCAAGTTTGATGAAACGACTCTGACTAACGCGACGAAAGACAAAAGATTACAAGAAGAGGGATGGGGGCGCACGACTGGAAGAAATACGAACCGGCTCAGCGGCGAGGTCACTCGAATGAGGAAGAGGAAGAAGAGTAATGGGGCTGCGTTCAGCCTCAAGAACCACGACATTGCTATCGAGCACTGTACCGGCAGCACACATCCAGGAACAGAGAACCGTCCCGTGCGTGGCCGTTTGATGCTGAGCATGGTGTCCGGCATGTTCAGCGGCTTGCGCCTGGGCCAATCCCCCAATAGCGAGAACACAGAGTACAAGAGCTATTGAAAGAAACTTTCGGAATGTCTGACTCATGCGCGAACGCACTTCTCAAATAGTGTTCGGATTAACCACTGACATGCCTACACATGCTACAGATGCAACAACTCTCGCATACTAGGCGACCGAAACAACGCCTGTCAAGCCACCGGAGATGCTGCCGGAGGATCCGGTAGGATTCACCGAAAAGATGCTGTATACTCCACGATCTATTTTTATTCATCATCGTCTTCACCCCGACATTTTTTTATGGTTACACAAGTACTCAACCTAATTTTTGGCAGCAAAAACGATCGTGAAATCAAGACCCTGAAGCCGATCGTGACTCAGATCAATGGACTGGAGGCCGGGCTCACTCCTCTTTCCGATGAGGCGCTCGCCGATAAGACCCAGGACTTCAAAAAGCGGGTTGAAGCAGGCCAGACGCTCGACGATATTTTGCCCGAAGCGTTTGCCGTGTGCCGGGAGATGTCGAGACGCAAGCTCAACATGCGCCATTTCGACGTCCAGCTGATCGGCGGCATGATCCTTCATCGTGGCCGCATCGCCGAGATGAAGACCGGCGAAGGGAAGACCCTTGTTGCCACCTTGCCTATCTACCTCAATGCCTTGGAGGGCAAGGGCGTCCATCTCGTGACGGTCAATGATTACCTGGCAAAACGTGACGCCCAGTGGATGGCGCAGCTCTACCATGCGCTGGGACTCTCCACAGGCATCATCCAACACGATGCCTCGTTTATGTACGACCCGACCTACGAGGCGCCTGACAAACGGTTGCAGCATCTGCGTCCCTGCACAAGACCCGAAGCCTATCGCGCCGACATTACCTATGGGACGAACAACGAATATGGGTTCGACTACCTTCGCGATAATCTGGTCGTCACGGCATTGAACCAGTGCGTCCAGCGCGAACTGAACTTCGCGATCGTGGACGAAGTCGACAGCATCTTGATCGATGAGGCCCGCACCCCACTGATCATTTCCGGCCAGACCGATCAGACTACGGACCTGTATTACAAGATTAATGCGATCATCCCCCAACTGAAGGCCGAAACAGACTACACCATTGAAGAAAAAACTAAGACGGCGGCCTTGACCGAAGACGGCAACGCCCGCGTCGAAAAACTGCTGGGCGTGGACAATCTCTACGATCCGGCCAACATGGACATGGTCCACCACGTCGTCAAGGCCCTGCAGGCTTACACGCTCTACAAACGCGACGTGGACTATGTGGTGAAGGACGGCGAAGTCATTATTGTGGACGAGTTCACGGGACGGTTGATGCCGGGTCGACGCTGGAGCGACGGGTTGCACCAAGCCGTCGAGGCCAAAGAAGGGGTGAAGATCGCCAACGAGAATCAAACGCTCGCGTCCGTAACATTCCAGAACTATTTCCGGATGTACAACAAACTGAGCGGCATGACCGGTACCGCCGACACCGAAGCCGCCGAGTTCGCAAAAATCTACAACCTCGATGTTAACGTCGTACCGACTAATCGCCAGATGATCCGCCAGGATTACGCCGACGTCGTGTACCGCACCGAGAAAGAAAAGTTTTTGGCGATCGTCGAAGAGATCAAAGAATGTCACGAGCGCGGACAACCGGTGCTGGTCGGCACCATTTCGATCGAAAAATCGGAGAAACTCGCCGGACTCCTGAATCGCAATGGCGTGAAGCACAACGTCCTCAACGCCAAGCAGCATGAACGGGAAGCCGAAATCGTCGCGCAGGCCGGACGCAAAGGAGCCGTCACCATCGCCACGAACATGGCAGGCCGCGGAACCGACATCTTATTGGGCGGCAATCCGGATTTCATGTACAAGCAGGTGCTCTACCGCGAGGAGAATATTTCCGAGAGCCGCAAGCTTGAAGTCTATGAAGATATTCGATCCGACTGCGAAAAGAACAAGCAGGAAGTCATCGGCGTGGGGGGACTGCACATTCTCGGGACGGAGCGCCATGAGAGCCGCCGCATCGACAACCAGCTCCGGGGACGAGCCGGCCGCCAGGGGGATCCAGGTACGTCACGGTTCTACCTTTCACTGGAAGACGACCTGATGCGGATCTTCGCGTCCGAACGGGTCTCTCAGCTGATGCTCAAACTCGGCATGGAAGAAGGCGTCCCCATCGAACATGGCATGGTGACCCGAGCGATCGCCAACGCACAAAAGAAGGTTGAAGCCCATAACTTCGAAATCCGGAAACAGTTGCTTGAATACGACGACGTCATGAACAAGCAACGTGAAGTGATCTACCGTCACCGCAGGGCCGTGCTGAGCGGAGAAAACCTGACCACCGATCTCCACGATATGATGGCCGGATCGGTAGAATCGTCCCTGAATGTTTATTGCCCGCCGGATCAATATCCTGAGGATTGGGACGTTAAAGGGTTGACCGAGGTTATCCATGCGCAATTCGGTCTCGACATCACCCAGGGCAAGCACGATGAGGGAGATTCTCTGCGCGATGTGGGGCGCGACGCGCTACTGGAAGATCTCAAAACCCACGTGCGGGAAGCCTACACGAAAAAAGAAGCGGAGCTGGGACCGGAGTTGATGCGTTTCTTGGAAAAGACGTTCATGCTCCAGGTCATCGATCATCACTGGAAGGACCATCTGTTAGGGATGGACCATCTGCGAGACGGCATCGGGCTTCGTGGCTATGGCCAGAAAGACCCCTTAATCGAATATAAACGGGAAGGGTTCGATCTGTTCGCCGGCATGATGGAACGGGTCAAATCCGATACGCTGGAACGGCTGTTCCATGTGCAGGCCGTCCGTCATGAAGGCGAACAACCAACGACTCCACCTGACCCAATCCCTCAACGCCCACAACCCAAGCTGACCTTGAACCGTGGCGATGAACCGGTCGCGGCACCTGCTCCGGCTCAACGGACTGAGAATAAGGTCGGCCGCAACGACCCCTGCCCCTGCGGCAGCGGGAAGAAATACAAGAAGTGTCACGGAACATGAGAAAGAGTGTTCGCAGTCACGCTAACTTCCTCCTTCATCTCTCGAAGCGCCCCCTGAAGCTCAGGCTGGAAAGACCGCCAATATAGGAGTTCGCTCAGGGCCTCATTCTGTATACAAATATGACTCAATTGCCTATCCAGCGACGGGCAATTCTCCCTGATCTCACCTTGACTTAACGCAGTTCAAGAGGCTACCCTATCTCCCTTTCAATACCAGGAGATGGGTACATTTGGCCCATGCTCTCGGGGTGTCTTTTTTCCATAGTGACTGCAATTTTTGGAGCTCTTCGTGAGTGCTGGGCATCCAGAACTCGTTGCTGCCATTGCATCGGAGGTAATCGCCTCCGGTCCAATTCCGTTTGCGCGGTTCATGGAATTAGCTTTGTACCACCCGGAGTTGGGTTACTACATGCGATCGTCGAAACCGGCGGCTGAACGCATCGGCAGAAAAGGTGATTTCTATACTAGCTCAGATGTCCATCCGATTCTTGGACAAGCGTTGACCAAACAAGCCGAGCAAATGGACCGGCTGCTCGGGCAACCCAGTCCCTTCTCCATCGTGGAAATGGGGCCAGGTAAAGGGCTATTGGCACGACATATCTTATCGACTTCTCAGCGCGACTATCCTTCATTGTTCCACCGCCTCCGCTATGTCTTGATTGAACGAAGCCCAGCCATGCGCGAGGCACAACGTATCAGTCTGGCCCCTTGGCTTGAGCGACCTGATCTCATTCACTGGGTTGATGATCTCGCGCAGATCTCCCCGCACAGCCTGACCGGTTTGTGTCTCAGCAATGAACTCGTGGACTCCTTTCCGGTTCACCGCATTCAGATGACAGCGCGTGGCCTTGAGGAACTTTGGGTGGACTATCGGAATGGGCAGTTCGTTGAGTGTCTGAAACCTCTGTCCTCGGATCGAATCGCGTCTCATCTTGGCCATATCGGTTCGAACTGGCCGCAAGGGTACCGCACGGAAGTCAATCTCCATGCCGTAGATTGGATGACTCAGGTCGCGCAACGTCTCCATCGTGGTTTTGTGCTTACCATCGATTACGGCCATACCGCACAGGACCTGTACTCCGCCGATCGAAAACGCGGAACATTCCTTTGTTACCATCAACATGCGGTTCACGAGGATCCGTTCCTGCATGTGGGAGAACAGGACATGACCGCCCATGTGGATTTTTCGAGTTTGGCGACTGCCGGCGAGGAACAGGGCCTCCAGACGACCGGCTTCACCAACCAGATGAGTTTTCTCATGGGGCTCGGTATTGAGCAGATGCTTACAGGGCTGAGCCAAGACGGCCCGGAGCTCAGAGCAGCGATTCAGCTATTGAAGCCAAACGGAATGGGCACAACGTTCAAAGTTCTCATTCAGCATAAAACCGTGCCAAATCTGAAACTCGATGGATTGCAGTATCAGCCGTTCTTTCGTTCGGCACTCACAACACAGTCGGCGGCGTAAGGGCTAAAGCATGATGACCTCTCCAATATTATTCAGTGACAGTTCACGTGTCACACTTCATGACGTTGTCATCGCTCCCGTTCCTGAAAACTATTTACCCATTCTCCTTTTCATTGCCATAGGGATTGCCCTTGGCACATTGACGCTCTATGTTGGGAAGTTTCTTCGCCCCAACCACCCCTATCGCGCCAAGTTGGCGCCGTACGAAAGTGGAAGTCCGCTCTTCCAAGACGCCCGTGTGCAGTTTCCAATGCGGTATTACGTCATTGCGATGCTGTTCGTCATTTTCGATATCGAGATCGTCTTCATGTTTCCCTGGGCCGTTGCCTTCACAAGTCTTGGCCTTGTGGGATTAGTGGAAATGGTCGTTTTCATCGCCATTTTGGTCGTGGGGTTTTGGTACGCGTGGAAAAAGGGCGCATTGGAATGGGATTAACTAACGTGAAAAGGTAGAAACGGCCGTCTTTTGTTTCACCTTCTCACGTCTCACTTGAGTTATTCATGAGTCTACTTGAACGACAATTCGACGCCAACATTGTCACGACCAACCTGGACGCAGTCGTCAATTGGGCCAGAAAATCGGCGCTCTGGCCCATGACGTTCGGATTGGCCTGCTGTGCCATTGAGATGATCGCCAGCGTCTCCTCTCGCTATGACCTAGATCGCTTCGGTGCCGGTGTCTTTCGAGCCTCCCCCAGACAATCCGATCTGATGATCGTCGCGGGGACGGTCTCGCGCAAGATGGCGCCGGTCATTCGACGGATCTACGATCAAATGCCCGAGCCGCGCTATGTCATTTGTATGGGCTCCTGTGCGACCTCCGGCAATCACTACAACAGCTATGCGGTCGTGCAGGGCGTGGACCAGATCGTGCCGGTTGACGTCTATGTGCCCGGATGCCCCCCGAGACCGGAGGCTTTGCTTGATGGGCTGTTGAAGTTACAGGAAAAGATCCAGCGTGAAAGAGTGTTTGTGAAATAACCGGGCGCGACGCGCAAGTCACGTGATTTTCGCAATGTGACATGATGCAGATACTGATCGAGACATTGCTCAACAAGTTTCCTGAGGCCGTGCTCTCGGCTGACGTCGACACAGCGCGCTCGGAGACGACCGTGCATGTCGCATCGCCTCGGATCCTGGAAGTCATGCATTTCCTCCATGATGCTCCGGAAGCCTGCTTTGATCACATCACGGATATCTGCTCCGCCGATTATCCGTCCGATCAACAACGGTTCGAGGTCATCTATCAGTTACTCTCGCTCCCACATGGGAAACGGATCCGCCTCAAAACCAGAGTCACGGAAGAGAATCCCTCGCTCGATTCTGTCACGAGCATCTGGCGCGGCGCGGACTTTTTGGAGCGTGAAGTGTACGACATGATGGGGATCCGATTTATCGGGCATCCGGATCTGCGCCGTATTCTCCTTCCGGAAGACTATGCGGAAGGCTATCCCTTACGAAAAGACTTCCCCGCTGAGGGACGTGGCTGGCGCAGTCAGTTTGACTTTATCCCGCGACTTGATGAGCCGCCGGTGGAGCAAATCGACAGCGAGGTGCCGGAAGCCGAGCGGAAGCTGTTCCTGGCGAACCCCAATGCCTCGTCGCCCAATCGCCGGGAAGAACTCTTGCTGAACATGGGGCCGCAACATCCGAGCACCCATGGCGTCGTACGAGTCGTCCTCGAACTGGATGGCGAACGGATCGTCAAGGCCACCCCGGATCTCGGCTATCTGCATCGAGGCGTGGAAAAACTGGCCGAAGGCCTGGCCTACATGCAGATCATTCCGCACACCGACCGACTGGATTATGTCTGTGCGATGGCAAACAACTACGCCTATGTCCGAGCCGTCGAGAAACTCCTCGGAATCACCGTTCCCGAGCGCGCTGAATATATCCGTACCATCGTCGCGGAGATGCAGCGTATTCTCGGACATCTCTTCTGGCTGGGTGCCCAAGCCTTGGATATCGGTGCAATGACGGTGTTCTTCTGGACGTTTCGCGAGCGGGAAACCTTACTCGACATGTTTGAGCAACTCTGCGGAGCCAGGCTGACCCTGAATTACTATCGGATCGGCGGGGTCGATAGTGACTTCACTCCGGAATTGGTGACCAGACTGAAGACCTTCTTGGAAACTTTCCCACAGAAAGTCGACGAGTATGACTCGCTTCTCGCCAGCAACCGTATTTGGCTGGGACGGACCAAAGATATCGCGGTGATCTCAGGGAAAGACGCTATCAATTTCGGCATGACCGGTCCAACCCTGCGAGGATCGGGCGTGGGGTACGATGTCCGCAAGCTCGAGCCCTACGGGGCCTACCACAAAGTGGACTGGGAGGTCCCGGTCGGAAAAAACGGCGACACGTATGACCGGTATTGGATACGCGTTGAGGAAATGCGCCAGAGCGCGCGGATCATTGCCCAATGTCTCGACCAGATGCCGCAGGGCCCAATCATCGCGGACATGCCACAATACATTCCGCCGCCGAAGCAGCTCGTGATGCGGGATATGGAGAGCTTGATTCACCATTTCATTATCTTTACGCAAGGGTTCAAACCGCCAAAAGGTGAAACGTATTGCCCAACCGAAGCGCCTAAGGGGGAATTGGGATTTTTCATCATTAGCGACGGGAGCCCCCGTCCCTACCGGCTGAAAATTCGCTCGCCCTCGTTCATCCACATGGGCGCGTTCGACCATATGGCGCGGGGCTATTTGATTTCCGACATCATTACGATTTTCGGAACGTACGATGTAGTCATGGGGGAATGTGATAGATGAGGCATACGGTCAGGATGTTCCAGTGCTCGCTGCCCGCGCACGATCAGAATGTGCTCGGTCAATGCGCGCAGTTTGGAACGTCCTGACCGCCGCCTCGATAAAGGGGTGTGTGGAGGAACCGTGCTGAAGGACAAACACGGAAAAGAAATCGACGAGATCCTGAGCCGCTATCCGGTCAAGCGTTCTGCGTTGATCCCGCTGCTCTATGTCGCTCAGCGCGATCAGGGGTATGTGAGCGAGGCGGTCATGCAAGAAATTGCCCGGTTACTCGGGATAACCCCGCCGCAGGTCTACGAGACCGTCACGTTTTACACCATGTTCAACCTGAAGCCGGTGGGCAAGTTCCATATTCAGGTCTGTAAGTCACTCATGTGCGCACTAGTCGGCTCAGATACGCTGATTGGATGGATAAAGACCAAACTTGGGATTGCACCGGGCGAATCAACGACAGACGGCCTGTTTACCCTCAGCGCAGTGGAATGTTTGGCAGCCTGCGGGACCGGTCCCATGATGCAAATCAATGAGGACTATTATGAACAGGTCACCGAGGACAAGCTTGACCGAATTTTGGCTGATTTGCGATCGACAGGAACCAGCACACTGAAGAGCGGGCCCTTTATGTGGCCAGAACCAGCCCCTTCAGAGCGGGGCGCGTGAAGCGTGATGCGTATCTCGTTGTTCAGCAACAACCCAGCTGACGGGACATTCGATTCACGAGATTAAGATGCCACAACACGAATTGATCTTATTAAAAAACATGATGCGACCCGGCTATACCGGGTCGCTGCAGGACTATGAGAAGACGGGAGGCTATCAAGCCATCCGCAACGCGCTGGGGAAAATCGCCCCGGCGGATGTGACCGCGATGGTGCGCAAATCAGGCCTCCGCGGACGCGGTGGCGCTGGCTTCCCGACCGGTGTGAAGTGGGGCTTCCTCCCCAAAGATTACCAAGGTGCCCGATACCTGTGTTGTAACGCCGACGAGAGCGAGCCCGGCACGTTCAAGGACCGACAGCTGATGGAGCGCGATCCTCACCAAGTCTTGGAAGGCATCCTGTTGGCCTGTTATGCCATTGGAGCGGAAACGGCGTACATCTATATCCGCGGAGAAATGGTTCTGGGATCAAGGATTTTGGAGCAGGCAATTAATGAAGCGAGAGCAGCCGGATACATAGGGAAGAACATTCTCGGTACCGGTATTAACGCAGACGTGTGGGTGCATCGTGGAGCCGGCGCCTATATCTGTGGTGAAGAAACGGCCCTCTTGGAATCCCTTGAGGGCAAACGCGGCCTCCCACGCATTAAACCGCCGTTTCCTGCCACGCATGGCCTCTACAATAAACCAACGGTCGTTAATAACGTTGAAACCTTGGCCAACCTTCCCCACATCATGAACCGTGGCCCCGAATGGTTTGCAGCGATCGGGTCCCCGCCGAAAAGCACTGGAACCAGGGTGTTCTGTGTAAGCGGACATGTCAAGCGGCCGGGCAACTATGAAGTTCCAATGGGGGTGACCGTTCGAGAACTGGTGTACGAACATGCCGGCGGGATGCGATCGGATAAACCGATGAAGGCTTTTATTCCCGGTGGGGCCTCAGCTCCCTTTCTGACGCCGGCGCATCTCGATGTGAAATTGGATTTTGAGCATGTGGCGACGGCAGGGTCGATGCTGGGATCCGGTGGTGTCACCATCATGGAAGAGGGCACCAGTATGGTCTGGGCGGCGCTCCGGCTGATGGAATTCTTCTACCATGAGTCCTGCGGAAAGTGCAGTCCTTGTCGAGAGGGTAGCTCGTGGCTGGTTCAAACATTGCGCAGGATTATGGCCAAACGAGGTCGGATGGAAGACCTTGAAACCTTGTTGGATCTATGTAAGAACATCGCAGGCCGAACGGTCTGTGCGTTTGGTGATGCGGAAGTCGCTCCGATTCAGAGCACTCTGAAACACTGGCGGCAGGAGTATGTGGACCTCATCCACGAAGCGGAGGCCGCCAATCTGATCAAACCTGAGCCGGTAGGAAGACCTTGATGGGAACCTGTCAATCTCATGATCTGTTAAGTGGAAGATATCCCTCAGATCGCCGGATCATCAGATAACAAAGTTCAACTATGCCTGAGACCACAGCCCCGATGGTTCGCATAACGATCGATGGAATGACCGTCAAGGTTCCGAAAGGCACCTTGGTGATCGAAGCCGCTCGGCGTGTCGGCGTCATGATTCCCCATTTTTGCTACCATCCAAAGCTCAAACCGGATGCCAACTGCCGCATGTGCCTGGTTGAAGTCGAAAAGATGCCGAAACTCCAAACCGCCTGCAGTACCCCTGTCGACGAGGGCATGAGTGTGCGTACCGCCACGACCGTGGTCAACGATGCCCATCGATCAGTCCTTGAGTTTATTCTCGCCAACCATCCGCTCGATTGCCCGGTCTGCGATCAAGGTGGGAAGTGCGACCTTCAAGATTTTTCTCATCAGTACACGGCCACCAGCCGGTTCGCTGAAACCAAGCGCGTGTTTCAGAAGGAATATTTCAGCCCGCTGATCGAAACACAGATGAATCGCTGCGTGCAATGTCTCCGCTGCGTCCGATACTGCGACGAGGTGATGGACGTCAAGGCATTGGCGCCGGTCGGGCGCGGCACCATGACGGAGATCAAGCACTTCGGTCCACACCCGTTGGACTGCGAGTTCTGCGGAGGCTGCGTGCAGATCTGCCCGGTCGGAGCCATTACCAGCCGGCTGTCGATGTATGAATATCGGCCCTGGATGCTGAAGCGAGCTGATACCATCTGCGGGTACTGTGGCGACGGGTGCCAGATGACTGTGCACACGAAGGGAAAGGAGTTGATCGAGGTCAACTCAGCCCACGGAACTGGGCGCAACAACGGCGATCTCTGTGCTCGCGGATTTTTCGGGTTCCATGCGACCAGCCATTCGGAACGCCTGACTCACCCGCTCATTCGTCGTAATGGGGCATTGGTCCAGACCACATGGGAAGAGGCCTTGGAATATGTGGCCGATCGCATCAGCACGATCAAGACCACGCACGGAGGAACAAGCTTCGGCGGATTGATCTCAGGCCGGTGTACGAATGAAGAACTATACCTATTCCAAAAATTTCTGCGCGTCGCCGTCGGCACCAACCATATCGATAGCAGCGCCCGTTATGGCCATGTGAACGGCCTCTACGCCATGCAACTTGTCCAAGGCACTCATCGGTGGACCGTGACCTTCGATGACATCCTGGATGCCGACGTGTTGCTCCTCGTCGGGACGAACATTACCGAAACCAACCCGGTCACTGGCCTCAAGGTCAAGGAAGCCGTCAAGAAGCGTCGCGCGACCTTGATCACGATTGAGTCCCTGGAGCCGGTGATTGGAACGATCAGCAACATTGCGACTCTCTCGCACCATCATTTCCGCACTCTGCCAAGCGACATCCCCACCACCATCCTTGGCTTGCTGAAGGCCATCATCGAAGAGAACCTGATTCAGCCGAATCTGATGCAGCAGCACCCCGCCTATGTCGGCGCGATCACAGCTGCACTACAAGAAGTCTCCTGGCACGACCTCCAGGCGACAACGGGAATACAGTTCGATGCTTTCGTACAGGCCGCCAAAGTTCTCGCGGCCGGGCGGCGAGTAGTCGTGCTCGCCGGGCAACAACTTCTGCGCAGTGAACGGGGATATGCCGGATCCTTGAGTCTCCTCGATCTGCTGCTGCTGACCGGCAAGCTGGATCAACCAGGTTGCGGATTCGCGCCGCTTGCGGAAGAGAATAATGACCAAGGGGCTATAGAGATGGGTGCCGTGGCAGAACTTCTTCCTGGCGCCTCTTCCGTAACCAGCCGTACCGACCACAATCGGATCGTGAAGCAGTGGAACGCGGACGTTTCCCCCGAGGTCGGCGCCTCCCTCGTCGATATGCTGGATCGCGCCAAATCGGGATCGCTCAAGGGCATGATTATCGTCGGAGAAAATCCGGTCGGGAGCCTACCGGTCTCACTACGCCCCGAGGAAGCCTTGCGCAAGCTTGATCTGCTGGTCTGCCAGGAACTCTTTTTAACTGAAACCGCAGCGCTCGCTCACGTCGTACTACCGGCCGCATCATCTCTGGAGAAAAGCGGAACGTTTACGAATACTGAAGGGCATGTACAAGCCGTTCGTCCCTCGATTGATCCTCTTGGCGAAAGCCGGCCGGACTGGGAAGTCTTTTCAGCTCTCTCTATTTTATTAGGCTCACCGATGGAATACGGCGAGAGCAAAGAGATTCTCAAGGAGATCCGAAGCCTTATTCCTGGTTATGGATCGCTTGGACCTACCCCGCTGCCTCTGAAAGTCGATCACGCGACGACGGAACGGTATCTCACAGATGGCTATCAGCGCGATCTTGCGGCACGATATCGACTCGTGGTACCGAAAACCCGCCCGGATGGAACGTTGCGACTCGACTTCGTACAGAGCCTGTTTCACTCGGGAAAGTTTTCGACCCGTTCCAAGGGCTTGTTACAAATAGAAGACAGAGGACGGCTTCGAATCAATCCAGTTGATGCAGCCCGCTTTGCCTTGGTGAACGGCGACCGAGTTCGCCTCTCCAGCACATCCGGAGAAATGACCACCGAAGTGACGCTTGTGGAACGGGTCCCACAGGGAACGGCCTGGTTCCCGGATCATTTCGGCCAAGCTGCCGTCCGGTTATTTGACTGCGTCATTGATCCCATCACTCACGCGCCAGCCCTCCGTACGGCAACGGTGTCCATGATGAGGGTAGCCTGAGAAGCTGTTGAGTACTGCGACTATGCGAATCGAGGAGTCCCAATGGTGACTGAATTCGGATTACGTCTTGCTATTTCCCTGACTCAAATCGGTGCGGTCATGTGCATCGTGGTTATTACGGTGCTCATCCTCACCTTGGCGGAACGAAAAGTCTTAGGATGGATGCAGGATCGCATGGGCCCGATGGAAGTCGGTCCCTACGGCATTCTTCAGCCGTTTGCGGATGCCATCAAACTGTTTTTTAAGGAGGATATCGTACCAGCCGGCGCCAACAAGTTCATCTTTACCATGGCGCCGATCCTCTGCTTAATCCCGACGTTTATCGGATTCGCCGTCATTCCCTGGGGACCCAACTGGACGTTTGAGATCAATGGGATCTCGATAAAACCGTTCGTCATCAGCGACATTAATATCGGGATCCTCTACGTCTTAGCCTTCGCCTCACTCGCTGCCTACGGCATCATTCTTGGCGGATGGGCCTCCAACAGCAAATACTCCTTATTGGGGGGCCTCCGATCGGCCGCACAGGTGATCAGCTATGAGCTCAACGTGGGACTGGCGATTGTCGGTGTATTGATTTTAGCCGGCTCGCTCAGTCTCGTAACAATTACTGATGCCCAGGCCGGCTGGTTTTGGAATTGGCACATCTTCGCCATGCCGGCCCCGCAAATCTTTGCCTTCGTTGTCTACGTGATTTCGGTCGTCGCTGAAACGAACCGCGTACCATTCGACTTACCTGAGGCAGAGAGCGAGCTGGTGGCAGGGTTTTTCACCGAATATAGCGGGCTGCGGTTCGCCTTTTTCTTCCTCGCCGAATACGCCAATATGGTGCTCGTATCCTGTGTGGCGTCAGCCCTGTTTCTCGGTGGTTGGCACGCACCCTATCCAGGAACCTTGATGGAACTTGTCGGCTTGTCATCCTGGTCGTGGATCGAAAGCACCATGTGGTTCGCGGTAAAAACCTACTCACTCTTGTTCCTATTTTTCTGGCTCAGAGCGACGTTGCCGAGACTGCGCTACGATCAGCTGATGCGATTCGGCTGGAAGGTGATGTTACCCATTGCGCTGGCCAACATCGTTGTGACGGCCATCGCCGTGTTTATCTATCAACGGATCTAGCGTACGGAGCCATGATGATGAGAACCACGCCTACGACCAAGCGCCTGAGCCTCTCCGAATGGTTCAAGACGATTACGTTTTACGAAATCCTCGTCGGCATGAAGGCGACACTTTCGCACCTCATCAATTACCGTCCGGTGACATTGCAGTATCCTCACGAGAAACGCACACTACCGGACAACTATCGCGGCATGCTCGCTCTGCTCCGCTACGATGACGGAACGGAGAAATGTGTGGGGTGCGATCTCTGTGAGGCAGCTTGTCCCTCCCGTGTCATCCGGGTGGTCAGCGCGGAAGTGCCGGGTGAGCCTACGAAGCGCTATTCAAAAGAATATTACATGGATATGACCCGGTGCTTGTTCTGCGGGATGTGCGTGGATGCCTGTCCCGTCGATGCACTTGGGATGACTCGAGAGTTTGAATGGGCGGTGTACGATAAGCGCCAACTCCACTTAAATAAACAACAGTTGCTCGCCATCGGAGACCGCTCGTTTCCAGTTCGTGAGAAACGCTTGGAACTTCAGCATCCAAACGTGGCGTTCTTTAACGTAGCGTTCAGCCACGTACCGCCAAAGCCGAACTGAACCAAGGAATTACGTATCGGCAGACCAATGGCTGCAGCATCCGTGTGCTAGTCCGAGCCAGTCGACTTCGAACACAGGAACCGTCAGATGTCGCAACTCTTTTTTGTATATTTCGCCGGCATGATTATCGCCGCGTCCGTTCTCGTCGTGGCTTTGAAGAATCCCGTCTACAGCGCCCTGTCTCTCCTCGTCATGTTTTTCCACGTCGCCGGGCTGTTCATTACCCTTCACGCCGAGTTTTTGGCCGCCGTGCAAATTATCGTCTATGCCGGTGCGATTCTTGTGCTGTATTTGTTCGTCGTCATGATCCTGAACGTCAAACAAGACGACCGTTATCACAGTCAATGGCGGATCGCAGGATTCGTCTGCGTTCCCTTGCTGATCGAAGTCATGGTCCTCCTCTCCGGTGGGGCAGAGACAAGTACGACCGGGACCCGGGCTGCCGTCGCCTCATCAGCGAAGACCATTGCTCCGGATAATACGTTAGCCATCGGGCAAACACTGTTTTCAACCTACCTCTTCCCGTTCGAGGTTGCCTCCTTGGTGCTCTTAGTCGCCATGATCGGTGCGATCGTCCTCGCGAAGCGAGAGATCGGCGAACAGGACAATCCCAGCCCCATGGTTCGAACGAAGGCTGCCGAATGACCATCCCCATCTCTTACTATCTTCTTTTGAGCGGGATCGTCTTCCTGACGGGAATCGTCGGCGTACTCATTCGTCGCAACATCATCGCGATCTTGCTCTCAGTTGAACTGATGCTGAATGCCACGAATATTAACTTCGTCGCATTCTCCGATTATTTTCGAGACCTGGCTGGACAGGTGTTCGTCTTCTTTGCCCTGACCGTTGCTGCTGCGGAGGTAGCCGTGGGGTTGGCGATCATCATCGCCCTACATCGTTCGCGGTCCACCATCAATATTGAAGAATTCAATTTACTGAAATGGTAAAGAGATCGTTACTCGTGGAGCCTACATGGTTTTTTGCCGGGAGCCGTAGAATTGTCCAACCCTTTGGCCCCATGCCGCTTCACGAACGACGAATAACGAGAACCCGACGCTGATGCTCTACGCACTGATTCCATTTCTTCCTCTCGCCGCGTTCCTGATCCTTGGACTGGCCGGGTCACGGTTCAAAGAGAACGCCCATGTGATCGCGGTCCCGGCGGTGCTCTTGTCGCTGGTGCTGGCGCTGTCAGCCTTTATCCAAGTGGCTTCCGGTTCAGTCATTTCCGTCCCCCTCTATACCTGGCTGACCTCAGGCCATCTTGACATCCATATCGGCATCTACATCGACAGACTAACCGCCGTCATGTTGCTCCTGGTCACCGGAGTCAGCTCCCTTGTGCACATCTATACGATCGGCTACATGCATGGGGAGTCAGGTTATGCCCGTTTCTTCAGCTATATCGCACTGTTTACCTTCTCCATGCTCATGCTGGTATTGGCGGACAACCTCCTGCAATTATTTATATTTTGGGAGGCTGTCGGCCTCTGCTCCTACCTTTTGATTGGTCATTGGTACGAACGTGCGTCAGCTTGCGCAGCGGCAACCAAAGCGTTTCTCGTCAATCGTGTCGGAGATTTTGGATTCCTGCTGGGCCTGCTCCTGGTCTGGTACCACTTCGGCTCTCTGAACTATCTTGACATCTTTCCGGCCCTTCATGATGCAAGTGGTCTGACGATGAACCTCCTTGGCCCTCTGGGTGGCACATGGGAAGTTTCCTTGTTCACAATGATCGCGCTCTTGCTCTTCACCGGAGCGGTAGGAAAATCGGCACAGGTGCCTCTTCACGTCTGGCTACCCGATGCCATGGAAGGCCCGACCCCGATCTCAGCCCTCATTCATGCGGCGACCATGGTCACGGCCGGCGTATTCATGGTCGCTCGTCTAGCACCGATCTATAACCTCTCTCCGACCGCCATGAACGTTGTCGCGGTCACCGGAGGGCTCACCATGCTCCTTGGTGCGACCATCGCGTTGACGCAAACCGATATCAAACGTGTCGTCGCCTATTCGACAGTCAGCCAGCTTGGGTACATGGTCATGGCCTGCGGACTCGGAGCGTACGCCTCCGGCATGTACCATCTCCTCACGCATGGAGCGTTTAAGGCGTTGTTGTTCCTCGGTTGTGGATCGGTCATTATCGCACTCCACCACGAGCAGGACATCCGCCACATGGGTGGCCTTAAAAATCAGTTGCCGACGACCTATTGGACGTTTGTGGTTGGGTCCCTGGCTCTCGCTGGATTCCCCCTCACGGCTGGGTTCTTCAGCAAGGACGAGATCTTGGTCGCGGCTTGGTCTGCTGGCAATCTTGGGCAGATCCTGGCAATTGCGGGCTTGCTTACGGCTCTCTTGACCGCGTTCTACAGCTTCCGGCTGGTGTTTATCACCTTTTGGGGCGAGTCCCATGTCGATCCCCATCACGCAGGCCATATCCATGAGCCCTCGAAGACGATGACAACTCCACTCTTGATTCTGGCATTTTTTAGTATCGCCACCGGTTATCTTGGCATTCCCTCATTTCTCGAACCGGTTTTCGCCACCGATCAGCACCCGGTGGAGCACCACGGGAAAGCCGGCGGCATCATCATGATGACAGCCACAGTTCTTGGATTGATCGGCATTGGCACGGCCTACTACGCCTATGTGCTCAAGCCGGAGCTCCCGAATCGCCTGGCTCAGCAGTGGAGCAGTCTGTACCAGGCTTCGTTGAACAAGTGGTATGTCGATGAAGCCTACGACCGTCTGTTCGTCCGACCCACGTGCATCGTAGCTTCGGCACTCTGGAAACGAGTCGATGTCGCAATCATCGACGGTGCGGTCAACGGAGTCGCGCGAACGATCCGGTGGGGCGGATGGATTTTACGGTTGATCCAGAGCGGACAAACCCAACATTATGCATTGGCGATGGCAATGGGCATCGTGATCATCACGGCCTATCTGCTGCTCTGAAACGCATGAGTAACGTTGTACCTTTGACACACTGTACTAGATATGTGATGGATTGAAACCCTGATGACTGGTTTTCCTTGGTTAACCGCATTGATCATCCTTCCCTTGCTGGGAGCGGCAGCTCTCTTTGTCGTGAAAGATACCTCTGTCCGGCTCACTGCGCTCTCCGTGACGATTACCGATCTCCTGATCTCTCTCCCACTGTGGTGGCTATTCGACGCCACTTCCGGTGAGATGCAATTCCTAGAATCAGCAGCATGGATCCCGTCGCTGTCCATCAATTACCGTCTCGGCTTGGATGGAATCAGCCTGCCGTTGGTTCTCATGACGACCATCCTCATGCCCCTCTGCGTCTTGATTTCATGGCATGCCATCGAAACCAGGCTCCGGAGTTTCATGGCGGTGTTGCTCATCATGGAAGGCGCCATGATCGGCGTGTTCGCAGCACTCGACTTCGTCTTGTTCTACGTGTTTTGGGAGGCGATGCTGATCCCCATGTACCTCCTGATCGGAGTGTGGGGTGGGCCGAATCGCCTGTATGCCGCGATCAAGTTCTTCCTCTACACGCTTGCCGGAAGCGTCTTGCTGTTGGTCGCGATCTTGGTGCTGTATTTCCAGGGTGGCCATACGTTCGATATTCTTGCCCTGAGCCGGCAAACCTATGCCCTCTCTCTTCAAACAGGGCTGTTTCTTGCCTTCTTTGCCGCGTTTGCCGTGAAGGTCCCGATGTTCCCCTTCCATACCTGGCTGCCCGACGCACACGTGGAGGCCCCCACTGCCGGCAGCGTGATCCTCGCCAGTGTGCTGCTCAAGATGGGTACCTATGGCTTTGTACGCTTTAGCCTGCCGATGCTACCGGATGCCTCACGCCTCTTCACCCCCCTCATGGTCGTCCTGTCGATTGTGGCGATCATCTACGGGGCCTACATGGCGCTGGCCCAGTCTGATCTCAAAAAGCTGATTGCCTATTCGAGCGTCAGCCATATGGGATTCATCACCCTTGGCCTGTTTATGTTCAATATCCAAGGTATCGAGGGTGCTATCCTACAGATGGTGAATCACGGCATCACGACCGGCGGACTCTTTCTCTGTGTCGGGATGATTTACGAGCGTACCCATAGCCGGCAAATTTCCGATAACATCGGATTGACCAAGCCGATGCCTCGATATGCGATCTTTCTGGTGATTTTTGCACTCTCCTCACTGGGACTTCCCGGAACCAACAGTTTCGTTGGAGAATTCATGGTTCTCGTCGGTACGTTTCTCTGGAGCAAAGTGGCAACAGCCTTCGCCTCACTCGGCATCATTCTGGCCGCCGCATATTTATTGTGGATGGTTCAGCGAGTCGCGTTTGGCACACCGGCCCCTCACATGCTTCACAAACTTTCCGACTTGAACCAACGAGAAATGGCGACGTTGTTACCTCTGGCGGTCCTGATCTTCGTAATTGGGATCTTTCCCAACCCTCTCCTCAGCCGGATGCACACAAGCGTCGAGCAAGTCATCGCTCGCGTTGCACCCTCCTCCCCTCGCCAGAGTTCCATTCGAGCTGGTCTCGAGCAGACAACGCCCTTGCAGAAAGACGACCTGCTCTCGACGCTCGACGTAGTCCATGCCTCAACCGTTAATCCCATCGGCAACCTGCCGCTTACGGAAACGCAGGGGAAACGCCCATGACCTTTTCTGCAGCAGATCTCCTCCTCGTCCTGCCCGAGCTACTGGTCATCACGGCCGCCTGTGTCGTGCTTGTGCTCGACCCAGTGCTACGACCATCCGATAAGGATAGCCTGGTATGGGTGAGCCTAGGAACACTCGCCATTTGCATGGGCCTGACGGCGTCCCAAATGGGAACGCATGCCTCAATATTTAGTGGCCTTGTCGTCATCGATGCCTTTGGAGCATTCTGGAAACTGCTGTTGTACTTTGTGACGGGACTCACAGTCCTACTGTCCTACTCCTATCTCAAAGAAGAGCGGCTGTATTTCGGTGAGTATTATGGCTTCATATTGCTCTCGCTGTGCGGCATGATGGTGATGGTCTCCGCCGCCGACTTGTTGACGATCTATCTTGGTACGGAATTGATGTCGCTCTCCCTGTATGTCCTGGCAGGTCTCAAACGGAATGAACCTCGCTCCCTCGAAGCATCGGCGAAATACTTCGTCTTGGGCGCATTTTCCTCCGGCATTCTCCTCTACGGCATTTCTCTCCTCTACGGAGCGACCGGCAGTACGAAACTGCCGGCGATTGCCTCGGCAATTGCGACCCAGGGGTTCACCGATCCGTTGCTGTTATTTGCAACGATCCTGTTGGCGGTGGGGTTCGCATTCAAACTGGCCGTCGTTCCGTTTCATATGTGGACACCGGACGTCTATCAGGGCGCTCCAACTTCGGTCACGGCGTTCATGGCTGTGGGATCCAAAGCCGCCAGCTTCGGCGCATTCCTCCGTGTGTTTGTGGACGGGTTGGGCGGAGTCAAAGCCGATTGGTCCGCCATCTTCCTCTTGCTCTGTCTTGCCACCCTTGTTACGGGCAACGTCGTTGCTCTGGTCCAGACAAACATCAAACGGATGCTGGCCTATTCAAGCATCGCACACGCCGGCTATGCCATGATCGGTGTCGTCTCCGCTGGACGCACAGAGCCCTCGTCCGGCATTGCCAGCGTTCTGCTCTATATTGCCCTGTACACGTTCATGACGTTCGGCGCATTCGCCATTGTCGCGATGCTGCGCAAAGGCACGATTGAAGGTGAAGAGATCGAGGACTTCACTGGCTTGGCCAAACGTCATCCTATCCCGGCACTGCTGATGATGGTCTTCATGGTTTCCCTTGCGGGGATTCCCCCGACTGCGGGTTTTATCGGAAAATTGTACGTCTTCAGATCCGCCGTGGAAGCCGGCATGGCCTGGCTGGCGGCCATTGCCCTCCTGTTTGCGGCAATCTCAGCCTATTACTATCTTCGGGTCGTCATGGTCATGTACATGCGAGATCCTATTGATGGAACGGACCCTGTCCCGCGCTTGGTGATGTCCCCAACCCTTTCCATTGTGCTAGCCTGTGCAGTCGCTGGGGTGGTGGTCTTCGGTATCTACCCCAACCCACTCGTCAATCTGGCCCAGCAAGCCGTGTTGACGCTGAAGTAAGGCCATCCAGACTCTGACTATTTGCCGGTAAGGATCGTATGCCTGTCGTTCGCTTCCTGAGTGAGGCGGTCACATCGTTTTTACGTCAAGGATGCCCCAGCCTCGCGGCAGCCTTGGCCTTTTTCTCGCTGCTCTCATTGTTTCCCCTCGTCTTTCTCCTCTTGTATGGGATCGGGTTCCTTGTAAGTCAGAACGTGATCGGCGAGCAGTTCATGCTGAGTTTTCTCAAAGGGTTTCTGCCTTCCTTAGGGGAACGATTGGCGCAAGAACTCCATCGGATCAGTTCATTGGAAAGCGTCCGGTGGATCGTGCTGCTGTCATTCTTCTGGTTTGGTGGACTTGTGTTCTACGAGCTCGATTATGCGCTGAATGTCGTGTTTCAGAGCACGCAAAAGCGCCACCCGCTTATTTCCACTGCAATTTCCATCGCGCTGCTGGGATCCACCGGCCTGTTACTCTTCACGTCCTATGTGGCCACTCAAGCCATTGCCTTTTTGACGGCCTATGCACCTCGGCTCTGGGGATTGGATCTTGTCGCCTTAGCCGCCCACGAATTTCATCTGACCTACACCCTCCCTTTTGGTCTTGCATTCCTGGCGGTCAGCCTGCTCTACCGTCTTGTACCTCGACGTCGTCCACGATGGAGGGATGCCATGGCCGGCGCCCTCACATTCGGTTTGCTGTGGGTTGCAGCCAAGCTCTTGTTCGTCAATTATGGAGATTTTGCGACGGTCTATGCGCGACTCTATGGATCGTTGCTCGAGATCGTGCTTTTGTTGCTCTGGGTCTATTATTCTGCAGGGCTCCTGCTCTTCGGTGGCATCATTGCGCACAATCTGAAACAGATTGCCTGGCCATCGCCACCGGTTGATGACGATGATGGAAATGCTGCGATAACAATAGTCTAAGGTGAATGCCGCAATTCAACGGATGGGGTGGCTACGAAGCTGCAGAAAATGCACAAGGGCTGATTGTGTCACGAGTCCGACAATTTCTCCATCCTGCACGACGATGAGTTGATCCCATCCCTCACGAGCCATGCGCCCCATCGCTTGAATCGCTGGAACTTCAGGCGAAATGACCATCGATTCTGAAAATGGACGCATCACTTGATCAACCCGACGCCAGGACCAGGTCTCCGCCGGCACAGACTGAATGTCGGGTACGGTCACAAGTCCGACCAGACGCCGATCTTCAACCACAGGAAATCCCCCGTAACCATAGGCCTGGAAATACCGGTTGACCGCCTCATCAAGCGTGGTTTGGGCTGGAATCGACACAACCGTCGTCACCATCATGTCTTGAATCCGGGTTGTTGAAATGGAGTGCCGCAACGTCGCTTGTCGTCGGCTCGCCAGCGCCGCGATGTAGAGAAAGATACCGATCAGTGCCAGCCATCCTCCCGTCCAGACCATCGACGCATCCAGCTCACCGGTTGCCGCTTGCTGGATGCGCAGCAGCCCCCACAGCACAAAGATTACACCAAACCCAAGGCCTGCCCCTGCCGCTTGTTTCGTCGCGCGATAATAATCTTTTCCCCAAGCCCACAGGCCGGCACGCAGGATTCGACCTCCGTCCAACGGAAACCCGGGAATCAAATTGAACACTCCGAGCTGAAGATTCCCCATTCCCAGCAACAGCCCGAGCATGACTACCCCACGGAGCGCCTGTTCCTGTTGAATCGCCTCAGCCAGAGCGACAATCGCCAAGCAGCCCCCGCTGATCACGAAACTGACGATCGGTCCAGCGATCGCAATGAGAAACTCTGCCTTGGGAGACGGGGCCTCCTGGCGCATGTGCGCGACCCCGCCAAAGAGAAACAACGTGATCTGCTCAATCGGAATCCGGTAGTACAGTGCGACGTAGGAATGTCCCAGTTCATGCAGAAGGACGGACAGAAAGAGAAGCACCGCCGCGACGGCTCCCATCACCCAATAGCGACCAGGACTGAGTCCGGGGAGGGTCTCCGGCAGGTAGTCTGTTGAGAGCGTCCACGTGGCGAGGAGAAATACAAGAAACCAGGATGGATGGATTCGAATGGGAATGCCCAACGCTCGGCCGATTTCCCACGAACGCATCTGCATACCGCACACCGTAACAGTGGAACGGGGAAGGGGTCAATCTTCTCTCTGGGTTCATGTATACTAGCCCTCATGCATCGACTCGTTCGAACACCTGCACTGCTATTCTTGATCTCCCTCATAGCCTTTGAACTGATGCCTCCGTCCCCCACCTTTGCCCAAGTCATCACTTCTGGTCCACCAAACTGTCCCGGTGTGGCCCTGACGTTTGATCTCTGTCCCGTGCGTAAAGGATCCGGGTATGATCAGCCGTTAATGGACTATCTGATTACCCATCGCATCCCAGCCACCTTCTTTATGTCCGGTAAGTGGATGGCCAAACATGATGCGGAAGTGGGACAGCTGCTGGGTCTCGACTTTTTTGAAGTTGGGACCCATGGTGAGGTGCACGCTCACCTTCCCATGCACGATGCCGACGAACAACGTGCAGAGATTCTTGGCCCCGTGAAACTGCTGCAGGCGCGCTATGGCCATGACGCCACACTCTTTCGCCCACCGTACGGGGAGTACAATGATGTGACGGTCGCTGTGGTCAAGCTGCTTGGCCTGCAGTTTATTCAGTGGAATATCGAGTCAGGAGACCCAGACCCGACCCTTTCCGCTGACAGTATTTTGGCAAGAGTCACCAAGCGGACAAAACCCGGCAGCGTCATCGTGTTTCATGCCAATGGAAAAGGTAAGCAGACTCGACAGGTGATCGAGCACCTTACACGTGAGATTCTCCCGGCCAAGAACCTTCGCCCGATGACCGTGAGCGAACTATTGGATTGTACTTCCCGGACCCCATGACGACTTCGACCATCAGAACCATGGTGCCGGATGATCGAAAACCGGTCATTCAACTATTGAGTGATTCTGAACCCTGGAACCGCCTTGGCTATGGAGCGGACGATTGGAGTCGTATCTTTTGCCCGCTGCCTCAAGGGCGGGATTGCTATGTCGCTGAATTTGAGGGACAAGTGGCCGGCGTCGCGATCGTCAAGCAGAAGTTTCTCTTGGGTGATTACCTTGAACTCTTAGGTGTGGCCGTCTGGGCCCGACAGAGGGGAACCGGCAGTCAGCTGTTGCAGCACATCGAGACTCTCGTGTTTCAAAGAACCAGGAATCTGTTTGCTTGTGTGTCGGACTTCAATGAACCAGCTAGGGCATTTTACAAGAAACAGGGCTACCAAGAAATCGGCCCCATGCCGAACTTTTTGATACCCGGGAGTGCCGAGATACTCCTCCGGAAAACAGCGGGACCAGCCAGAGAGCCAAACTCATAGCTATTAGCCGTCTGGGACAACACAGAGTCGTATCAAAAAGAATGCAATATCGTGCTGTCGGCTTACTTCTTTTCTTTAACCACTGACTTTTGGGGGTATATTTTTCGCGCAACACCCGCCGCCTGCACCGCGGCAGTACGGATTGCCGCTGAAATCTCCTCGGAGGCTTTGGATGTCTGCACCGCTCGTGCGATTGTAAGTCCTCCAATCAAAATGCCGAGCATCGCCCAGGCCCGTGCACGACGCTCTTCTCCTGAACCTTGATCGAGACCCGCGGCAATAAGATCGGCAATCTTTCCTATCTTCTCCTCAAAGGCCGCGTGTGTTTGAGAACTTGCGCGCACGACTTCGGGAGAAAGGGTAGTCAATGCACATCCACAGGCGAGATTCTCTCGATGCGATTGACCAAGGTAATAGTCCGCAAACGCCTTGGTCCATTGCCCTCCGAAATCTCTTTGAAATTTAGGAATTCCCTCGATGACCTCCTCTAGCCCAACATCCAACGCAACATTGAATGCAGCTTCCTTCGACCCGAAGTGTGCGTAAAATGCCCCTGATGTGACGCCTGCCATCCTTGCGATACCATCCACTCCAATTCCGACAAACCCATGAGATCGAAAGCTCTGGCTCGCCGCCTGCAACATCCGACGTCTCGTCTCTTCCTTTCGGCCCTGTTTTTTCACCATGATTCCCTCATACTTATAACGGTCGTTATTTTATGGTTGACAATATAACGTTCGCTATATTACCGTGCGACACGGTCAATATATAACGATCGTTATTCCATGAGCAATGGGCAGCATCATAACAACATTCACTAAGAAGGAGTGCATTATGCCGATCCAAGTCATTGCCAGCGAGGGTGTCCTTTCCGCATCAGCCGAACAGGAGATCTTTACCAAACTCACAGACCTCTTACTCGAACTCAACGGTCTGTCCAAAAGTACGTTTATGAAACCGAACGTTATTGGAGAGATAACGATCATTCCAAAAGGACGCACCTTTTCTGGAGGGAAGCCCACCGCTATCGTGATCTTTGAACTGAAAGTTCCATCGATTGTGCTGCCCACCCGCGATCTTCAGTTGGCCTGGATTCAACGCGCCACCGAAATCGTCCTGGAAGCTGCTTCCGGAACAATCAGCAAAGATCGCATTTGGGGTAACGTGACCTATGCCGTTGACGGCCTATGGGGAATCAACGGACACGCTTACACAAACAGCGAGATCGGCGCTGTGTTAGCTGGACAAGCTGCCCCCTACTGAGTGACGAACCATTTACAAAGTCGTACGAAAGGAACCTATATAATGAACTACACTTTGGGCGCAATTCTCTTAGCGATTCTGTTTTCGGGCAACGGTGTCGGAGTTCAAATAGCGTATGCTGACTGCCTCGCAATTGGTGGCACTGGTTTGGGCAGTGCGATCGATGAGAGCAATTTGGTCGCGTCGTTGAGTGGCGCACTCAGTGGTGGCGCTCGTGCCCGAATTAAAGCGCAGAAAGAAACCTCAACCGGTCTGACCATGGATTTGGAACATTACTTCTTCACAGCGGCGGGTGGCATGCTACATACTGCTGATACCGCCACGCTGACAGCGATCCCTGGAAAACACAAGACGTACATGCTTGAAATCGCCTATGATGTGCTTGAGTCAAGTGGGTCTTTCGGCGGCTACAAAGGCCGTTTTCAAAGCGTCGGATTGTTCGACATCGGTGCGGGCAAAGTTGTGCTGCGCTATTCCGGCGAGCTTTGTAAGTAGAATGGGCTCGTAGGGTCCGGATTTGTTTCACTCAATTTTCAAGGAACAAGTCCGACGATTTGAACTAGGTCGTATACGGCAGACATCACGGAGACTGTTCAGCGCGCAAGGCCAAGTGGATAGTCTTCACATGAATTTATTAATATCGGTACTCGCTGGGCTCGGCGTGCATGGATTACTCACGGCATGAATGAAATCAAGGAAGACCTATTCAAGAGTCTACATTGATTAACAGAAAGCTATATACAGTGGCTATGTTTTCTACGAGTCCGGCGATCGGGATCTTCTTTCAACAGCCGCGAAAGGAATGAGGGCATGAAGGTCGCCAAATTACTCCATACAAGAATGCGCGTCAGCGATTTGGATGAGACCATCCGGTTCTACACAACTGTGTTGGGGCTTGAGGTTCTTGAGCGAAAAACCTCTCCACGTGGATCTCAACTGGCCTTCTTGAAAGTACCCAACAGCGACGAACTGATCGAACTGACCAGCTTCCCCCCAAGCGGACCAGTGAGGGTACAAGAAGACCTGGTTCACCTGGCCTTTCAAGTCGAGAGTCTTGATGAAACAATCGGCGCACTCACAACGCAGGGGGTCAAGATCACTGATGGTCCAACGAAATCCTCCTCCGGGAGTCGCTTCATCTTTATCGACGCCCCGGACGGCTATGAGATTGAGCTGATCGAACGGCCAGCAGGTGTGGACATCGTCTAGCCCGAAGAACTCTTCAAACGGCTAACCTTCAATCTCTTGTCCACATTGACGACATGGCTCTCCCCGCAGTACCTTCTCTCCTTCGGATGCCCCATGCCGATTGACATATCTGGAGGATTACAGAAATGAAGAACGGATTTTTCCGTGGACACGGGTTGGGTAACGATTATGTTGTGATGGACCCCAAAGAGCTGACGTTCAAGTTGACGCCGAAGACTATCAAAGCGATCTGTGACCGCAACTGGGGGCTCGGCAGCGATGGGATCTTAGCCCTGGTCCCCTCAAAAAAGGCGAATTTTGGCCTCCGCATCTTTAATCCGGACGGTAGCGAGGCCGAGAAGTCAGGGAATGGACTGCGCATTTTCGCCCGGTACCTCCATGCGACCTGCAAAACGAAGAAAAAGCGTTTCACGGTCGAAACCAAAGGAGGGTTAGTCAGCATTGACCTGCATGTCGATCGACACGGTGATGCCGGTGCTGCCACGGTTGAGATGGGAGTGGCCACATTTAAGCCCGAGGCGCTCCCCTGTTCGCTTGCCGTCCCAGAGTTGATTCAGCAGCCGATTGAAGCAGCTGGAATTCCACTGACTTTTACCGGCGTGAGCGTCGGAAACCCCCATTGCGTTGTCTTCAAGCCGGCGGGCGAATCCTGGTCGCGCGAGGAGCTCTTGGCACTTGGGCCGGCTCTTGAAAACCACAAACTGTTTCCCAAACGAACCAACGTGCAACTGGCCGTTCCAACCGGGCCCAAAGAAATCTTCATTCTGATTTGGGAACGTGGGGCCGGAGAAACACAGGCCTCCGGTTCATCATCTTGCGCGGCAGCGAGCGTAGCGGTACGTCTCGGGCTGGTGAAGAGTCCTGTGACGGTAAAGATGCCCGGCGGCACGCTGAATATCGAGGTGGCTCCTGACTTTAGTCTCACCATGAAAGGCCCTGTTGCCGAGGTGGCCCGTGGCACGTTGAGTCCATCGTTTGTCCGCTCGCTGAAGTAGTACGCACGGAACTAACCGCTGTCAGCCTAATCGCCGTCTCTACATTGCTCATGCCCTCTTCACGCCGTACAATGTCCAAGATCATCCTATTGTTTCTCCTACCTGAAGGCTGATAGCTGATGGTTCTCTCATCGGATTTACAATCCAAACTCGCCCATCTACCAGAGAGTCCCGGCTGCTACCTGTTCAAGAACGAGCACCAAGACATCATTTATATCGGGAAAGCTGCAGTACTCGCCGACCGTGTCCGATCGTATTTCCAGAAGAGTGCCGACCACAGCCCCAAGACCAGCTTGCTCGTTGATCAGGTGGCCGACCTGGAAACGATCGTGACGCGATCCGAGCTCGAAGCGCTGATTCTCGAAAGCAATCTAGTCAAGCGCCACAAACCCCGGTTCAACGTTGTGCTGCGGGACGACAAGCAGTATCCCTACGTGCGGCTGCCGATCAAGGATGACTTTCCTCGACTGTCGATCGTACGCCGCGTGCAAAAAGACGGGGCGCTCTACTATGGCCCCTATACCCCGGCCAACGCCCTGCGAGAGACCTTGAAAGTCATCAAGCACGTCTTTCCGCTCGCCACCTGCACGATCGATATCAACGGAACGGCCGACCGCGCCTGTATCGAGTTTGAAATCAAACGATGCATGGCGCCCTGCACAGGGAATCAGACAACAACCGAATATCATCAGATCGTCAAACAGGTCCGTCAGTTTCTGGAAGGCCGAGACCACGAGTTGCTGGATGATCTTCGGACTCGGATGGAGGCCGCAGCAGACCGGGAGGAATTCGAGGAAGCCGCACGGTTACGGGATCGTCTCTTTAAGATCGAACGGATGCTGGAGAAGCAACGGATCACGCAGACCTCAGCCGTTGATCAAGATGTGATCGGCCTATCCAGACAAGGCGCCGCCGTCGACCTTCAGATTCTGTTCGTGCGCGGCGGCTTGCTGATCGGACGGAAAGATTTCTTCTGGCCTGAGTCGGCTGATGCCTCGGACGAGGAGCTCGTTCGCTCAGCCATCGAACAATTTTATAACAAGGATGGGCAACCTCCGAGAGAACTGCTCATCCCAACCGACCTCGAAGACACGACATTGATTCAACAATGGCTTTCCGAAAAGCGAGGCGAACCGGTTCGTGTTTGCTCGCCCGAGCGAGGCACCAAACATCAACTCGTCCTCTTAGCCGAGGAAAATGCGGCCGCGGCTGTGGCCAACCACTTACGTGACGAAGAACTTGACCGACAAGCCGGTGAGGAACTGAAGCGGATGCTACGACTCGATCAGGCTCCGCGTCGCATTGAAGGATTCGACATTTCCAATACCATGGGCAACCAATCGGTCGCATCGATGGTCGTCTGGGAAGACGGACAGATGAAGAAATCGGACTATCGACGGTTCAAGATCCAAACCGTCGTCGGTGCCAACGACTTTGCCAGTATGAAGGAAGTGGTCACACGTCGATATGGGCGGGAAGAGAACCTGCCCCAGCCCGATCTGATTCTTATCGACGGCGGGTTAGGACAACTGGCGGCGGCGCTCGAGGGGCTCAAAACGGTTGGACAACAGAGCTTACCGATCCTCGGATTGGCGAAGGCCCGCGGCGAAAAGGAAGAGCGTATTTTTCTCGCAGGGAGGAAAAATCCTATCGCCCTCAAACCGCAATCTCCCTCCACTCACCTGCTCCAACGCATCCGCGATGAAGCCCATCGCTTTGCAATCACCTTCCATCGAAAGCTACGCAGTAAAGCGCTGGTCAGCTCCAAACTTGATCACGTCATCGGAATCGGTGAAATACGCCGCGATCGACTTTTAGAGCGATTCGGCAGCCTCGAACAACTAGCCTCTGCCAGCGACGAAGCTCTACGGGAGGCTGGATTGAATATGGAAACCATGGCCAATCTCCGCAAGACACTCGGCAATTGATCGGTATCCGTCCCGGGCCACTTGTCAGCAAAATACTCACGTGCCGCCGAGACGTTCTCACACCGCGCCGAGGCCCACTGCACCGAATGACCTCTTCACTCGCTGCGTCCTTGCTGGACAACCTTTTTGAGCATCCTGACAGGATGTGAGTGCCTACACCGCACAGAACATTGCAACCATCCGATTGGTATCAAGCGAGTTTTTCAGCAGACCGCTAGAAGAGATACCGAAAACTGAACGTTCCCAGGTGCACAAACGCATGGTAGGTCCCGTTCACGCTTGGATTCAAGTTGCCGACAACGGTTTTTGAGTCATAAAACCATTCCTGATATGCCAGATCGACTCCAATACCTTTTGGCCAGAAAGCTGAGTCTCCACTGCAAGGGATCAGGCCCAGAAATCGTCCTGCGCCCTGGCAGAGAAACCCGACACCCAGCGACAGCATGTTGGACGACAATGATATTCCACCGGGGTTAAAGGTTTGATTAGGGACAGGATCCTCGGTGCGTGTATACCCGGACCGAACGGCAACCTCCCAGTCGGGCAACCAGTGTGGATGCAACCATTTATACTCAGTGCCGATGGCAATCACCGGAACGTTTTTAAACTGCTGTGGCTGAGGGATCCTCGCCCCATTGGACAATCGTACATCAAGATGTCTCAACAAACTCCAGCCCACATATTCGACGTCCAACTCCACCTTCCACTCACTTTCACGAGTACGTATCGGCCAGAGAGCGACGGCCCCGGTAAAGATCTGAGGCAACACCAGATCGGTGGAGGCATCAGCCACTTTGGCACCGTTCACGAGGAACGACCCGTTCAGAGGAACCACAGCCTGGCTACGATAGACCAATCCGATGGATAGAACCGGGTGCCCACTCCCATTTCTCAGGGGAGTCATAAGCAGGCTGGCGGTGACACCCGCCCCAGTTCCTTTGCCGTTTACTTCTATGGAATCACCGGCTGGAATACCAAAGGTTCCGGCGCTGATTTGCTTCTGTTCCACATGTCCCTCGCCAAGAAAACTCGCGAAGGTGTAGATATCAGCACTGAGGCCTACTGACAGGTAATCATTGACCTTGTATGCGATCGTGGGCTTGATATTGATTAACGGGAGAGCCACCGACGTCACGGCCGTATTAAAAGGTCCGTCGACGGGATAGCGAGTATTCAACCCAAATGGCGAAGTGACACCGACTCCAACGGTCACCGACGAGAGCCTAGAGGCGCCCATGGCCCCCAGATTCGCACTGAGGTAAAAGTTGCTTGGAGGAGGCCAGCTCACACTGCCATGTAAATCGCCACGGCTGTCGAGCCCCGTCGGACTCTTGTACCTAACCGATCCTCCAACCGCATTAAAGCCCCATACACTTTGAATCCCTTCAACCTGAGTCAGCCCCGCTGGATTGTAATGGATGGCGGAAGGGTCATTAGCCTCCGCTGCGAATGCATTCCCCTGCCCAGCCGCGCGTGCGCCTTGAGGTTGAAAACGAAATGCCTGCGCATGGCTATCTGTTGGAGCAACAAGCATCAGCGAGTAGACTGCCAGGATACTATTCATGCACCAGATACGATACGTACGCATATGTGGCAAACTGATTTTTGAAAGCACCGTTGTCTGAAGGGTCGGTAATCCAGCTAAGTGATACCTTCCTCCCGTGGGGATAGTAAGCCTGGCCTGACCTATCCAGGTAGGGACAATGGGCCCTATCAATTGCCTCATATGTCGCTCTTGTGCTTCTCATCGCGTTCGGGCTAGATTAGGGTACCTGCTTATATCGTCCACAGCCCAGGAGACTCACCGTATGTCACACGCACACGCTCCGTTGCCCTTTTCACGCACTACATTCGCCAATCTCTCAAATGCTGAATGTCAGCACGTCATCGAGATTCTGCATTATGTCATGCACGCGGAGACCCCTGAGCACGTACGAGATGTCCTTGTTCGATTCCAGAATTATTTCTCGTTCACGAAGGCCTTAGGAGGGCTGGTTCGGCTTGGACCCAACCGGACATTTGCGGGATTCGGGAATGTTGTCAACGCGAGTTATCCTGACGAATGGCTATATATGTACTGGAAAAACGGATTTGCCGATGTCGATCCGGTGTTTCAGTCCGCCTTAAAATCTCCCGGTACTCAGCATTGGCAAGCGATCTACCAAAACATGTCTTCCGAGAAGGAACAGGAATTCATCTCCACCGCCCGCCAATTCGGTCTCTGTGACGGGATCACCACCGGCTCCGTTGATCAGGCCTGCGGGGTTGCGACGTTCTGCTCATTCGCCAGCGATGAGTCGCTTGATGCCAAACGATTGGTTCCACTTGTGGAGTACCTGGGCTACTATATCCATTTAGCCCTTCTGAGAACTGCCCCAAAATCGATGCCCTCAACCGAACGCTGCGTCAAAGAACTTTCATCCCGAGAAGTGACGATCCTCAACTGGATGAAAAACGGGAAAACCAATTGGGAGATTGGGAAAATTCTAGGAGTCACCGAGCGAACCGTGCGGTTCCACATCGAGAGTATTTTCTCGAAGCTCCAGGTAACATCCCGTTCCCAGGCTGTCGCAACCGCCATCGAACATGGTCTGCCAGCGATTCACGGTCTGCCATCTGCCATGTAGACATCTCTTTGTCTCCTGGCAGGAAGTAGGCCGGATGCCGGTATCCTGTGCAGGTCAGTTTTGACTATGCCGCGCGGACAAGTTGCCGATCCTTCACGAATTCACTGTATCCCGCCATATTGTTCTCCGCTGATGATTGCCCCTCTGCCGAATGGAGAATCGGTGTGGTGGTTGTGAGCCACTCAAGCATGTCCGGACGGGTGCTCTCCGCTTGAAGGCGAAATTCATCCAGATCCAATAAGCCCCCAATAGAAAGGACGTGAGCTGGTGGCAATGCCACCGGCTCTCCAATCGGCCGGCATGGCCATCCCATTCGTTGAACGACCTTGAGCAGCCTATGTTCCACCACCATATAGGTGTACCGAATCTCATGCTGAAGGCACCAGTGATACATACCTTTAAACACAGTTTTCATGAGCCGAGCCGAAAGGCCGCGATCAGCAATCTCCGGATCAATGGCCAGCCTGGTGATCTCAGCTGTATCAGTCTCCTTGCGAACCTGATGTCGTCCCACTAGACAGGCACTGAATTCGCTTTCCAGCATGAATGGAACCGGTGCATGAGTCATACGAACTAATCCGAGCAAATCTTTTCTGTGGTTGAATACCCCGATCGACGTACTCCACGCATCGTAGACATCTGCTTCAAGTCGGTCCGTTCGCTCTGGAACCCACTTCAGCCGTTCGGCAAAAACACGATGTCGCAATTGATACGCTTTGACCATCTCATCCTTCGCCTCAATGGTCTTTACGATAAGATCCCCCTCGGTGAATACAATGCTGTGTACTGCTCGATCAACGAGAATGGTCATAGCTGCCTCCCTTTGGACTAGTCTGTTTGCGTTTGAAGACAGGGCTGATCGCCCCATGAAGGAGGCGGATGGTTTCACCTCTGGTACCAGACGTCACCTGGCGGACCCGCCAGGTGACGTCTGCAGTCTAAAGGTGTAAACCTCAGGTCAGTGCGCTAGGGCTAGAGCTACAAACAACTGAATACTGTCAGCGGTGAACTACAAGGAGGGGTCGTGATCGAAAAAAAAGCCCAGTTCCAGCTGCTAAAAGGAGGGCGCCTGGCTACGTCGATGGTCTCACAGGCCAAATCTGCTCGTCCGTCTCCTAGATCCTTGGGGATGAATGAATTGGAACCGTGTGCTGGAGAATTAACGACTGTGTTCAAGGCAAGGGAGCAACGCTTACACCAACTATTGGAAGATCGTACCCGTATTGGGCGTGATCTACATGACTCCATATTACAATCACTGTATGCCCTTGGACTCACTATTGAATCATCCCATAGACTTAGGCATACTAGTGATACGGAACCCTATATGTCTCATGCGCCGGTTATCGAGCAAGTCAATCGACTCATCCATGAGATCCGAAGTATGATCCACGAACTGGAGTCTGACAGCGTACGGGAATTTGACCTCTCCTCTGAACTCACCTCGCTCCAGGGGACCTACGAGCAAGCAGGACACCTGGATGTGAAGTTAGATCTTCAGCGCCACGCCATTGAGATGCTTACCCACGAAGAAGAGCGAGAAATTCTCAATATCGTTCGCGAGGCACTCAGCAACTGTGCCCGCCATGCCCACGCAACCCAAGCCATGGTCTCGATTCGTATGAAGGACACAAGAATCCGAGTCAGCATTCAAGACGACGGGATCGGCTTTTCTCCGGCTTCAGGGTCGTCACGTGGGTACGGACTGACCAACATGGAGACACGCGCCAAGAAACTCGGCGGGATGTTACGTGTTCAGTCTAGGACCGGGAAAGGCACGCAGATCACGGCAGAATTTTCATTGGAACCCTTACTGACATCTATATGAAACAACCACAAACCAGTATCGTACTCATCGACGATCATGAAATGGTCCGCCGAGGATTGCGCGCCCTGCTACATCTCGAGGCAGACCTAGCAATCGTGGGTGAGGCTGCAACCGTCGCCAGCGGTGTGGGCCTTGTCGAGCGACTGATGCCTCAGATGGTCTTGCTCGACGTGAAACTTCCCGATGCGACGGTCACGGAAGCCATCCGCCGTTTGCTGGCCGTTTCACCAAAACTGCGAATTCTTATTCTGACAAGTTACGCTGAGGACACGACTGTCATGGCTGCCGTCCAGAACGGGGCCCATGGCTATGTACTCAAAGACGTTCGCATGGACGACCTAATTCGGGCTATTCGTACCGTCGCCTCGGGTCAGGGCTATCTCGACCCCCGAGTGACACAGCAAGCGCTGCATTGGATTCGGACCAGCTCACACTTGGGAGTCTCGTCACAGGGAGTCTCTCGGCTTTCTCCACAGGAACGCTTAATCCTACCGCTTTTGGCAGAAGGCAAAACCAACAAGGAAATTGCCGTCCAACTGCGCTTGAGCGATAAAACCATCAAGAACTACCTGGCCAATATCTTCGACAAGCTCCATGTAAAACGACGTACCGAAGCTGTGGCCTGGTTCATGAAGGAATCTCATATGCCGGGTGTGAGCCAAAGCCCGAAACTCTGACTCGCCTGCGACGACCAGAGTTCTCGCGTCCAGCGCTTATTGCCAACCCCTCAGCCTCCATCCCCCCCCTGGCTTTGTCAGATCGCCGGGTCCTATACTATTCCCCCATTTCTCAGATCATTGATTGCAACGATACTGACATTAGGATCTCGTCTGGACTACCCAGAGGTTTCTGTTTATGAGTTCACCCCTGAAGACCGCCCCTTCACCCCTCAGCGAGCTCGCCCAACTTCGCCACCAGATCCTTGATCTACAGCAGGCGCTTGTTCATGCGAAACAAGACCGTCAATCAACACAAACCACGGCACTCGGGGCTGCCCAAGTAGGGACATGGGAGTGGGACAGCCGAGCAAATCGGATGATATGGTCGGAGGAAACTGAACGGATCTTCGGCCTTCCTCCCGGTACATTTGATGGCTCATATGAAGGATTCTTGGCTCTCGTGCATCCTGATGATCGCCATTGTCTCAGTGCAGCCATTACCAAGGCCGCTCGCGACCACTCTCCTTACAGAGTAGAACATCGCATCCTCACTTCTTCTGGAACCACTCGGTGGGTAGCCTGCCGTGGTCGTGCGACGGGCAGTGAGAATGGACCGGTGTCGGGCATGACGGGCACAATCGAAGATATTACTGTCCGGAAAGAAGTCGAGCTGACTCAGCGCGCCACCCGAGAAACCCTTGAAATTCTTGTCCAAGAACGAACAGCCGGATTGGAACAGGCCGTCCATGAACTGAAGACTGAAATCGCTCGAAGACAACAAGCAGAATCGGCACTCAAAGTAAGTGAGCAGCGCTACCAATCCCTCTACGATCAAAACCCCTTCATGTATTTCACGCTCTCTCCTGACGGCACCACGTTATCTGTCAATAATTTTGGAGCGGATCAACTCGGATACCAGAAAGAAGATCTCATCGGCCAGTCCATCTTGCGGCTATTTGACCCGAAGGATCACCAGACTGTGCTGGGACAGTTGATCGCGTGCATCGCCAGCCCCTACACCGTGTTTCAGTGGGAAATTCAAAAACTCCGGAAAGACGGGGTCAGGATATGGGTCAAAGAGCGCGCGCGGGCGATCCACGACCACACCAATCAGCTCCTCGTCCTTGTGGCCTGTGAGGATGTGACCGAGCGCAAGCGGACAGAAAAGCAACTCCAGGAAACGTCTCGCCTGCTCCAGACTCTCGTCGAGGAATCCGCCTTGCCGCTTGTCAGCCTCGATCGAGAAGCGCGCGTGGTCAGTTGGAACCACGCCGCAACTCGTCTGTTCGGATGGTCGAAGGAAGAAGTGCTCGGGCGTGAACTTCCCTATATCCAGCCTGAGGAAGAAGTCGAGGCGAATGCCCTCTGGCAAGCAGGAGTACGGGGAGAGTTAATCGGCCCGATAGAGCTGCTGCGCCGGCGCAAAGATGGAAAGATGTTGAACCTTCTCCTTTGGCCCGTGTTCGTCTACGACGAATTCGAACAGCTGTCTCTGGCTGTCGGTCTCTATGTGGATCAGTCTGAAATCAAACGGGCGGAGGAGGCGACCCTGATAGCTGAAGCTCGTCTTCACTCGTTTTTAAACACGCTGGACGACCTCGCCTTTGAGTTTGACCAGGATGGACGATACCTCAATATCTGGACTCACAGTAACGACAAACTTCTGGTGCCCAAACAGGAACTCATCGGTCGACACCTCACCGACGTGTTCGGGGCGGAAGCAGGTTCCCACTATGTGGAAACAATTCGCCAGGTCTTTACAACCGGTAAACCTGCGACGATTAATTACGCCGTTCGATCGCATCAAGCCATACGCTATTTTTCTGGGGTCTCGACCCTAATTCCAGGGAGCCAAACGTCTCCGGCGACTGTCGGCTGTCTCGTGCGCGATATCACCGAGAGCCGCCTCATCGAGGCACAGGTTCGAGAAAGCGAGGCTCGATGGAGAGCGCTCTATGAACATGCGGGGGTCGGCATTGCCCAACTGGACCTGGACGGACGATTTCTTCGAGTCAATCCGCACCTCTGTCAGCTGCTGGGCTACTCATCGGAAGTCATGCTCCAGCGAACATTTCAAGATCTCACGCACCCGGATGACCTCAAAGCGAGCCTTGTCTGCATCGACGAACTGCTCACAGACAAGCGTTATTCCTTCTCTATGGAGAAACGGTATCGTAAAAGCAACGACACATGGGCGTGGGTCGATCTGACCGTCTCGCGTGTCCATAGCGGCTCTTCCGATGCGGACTATTTGATAGCCGTTATCCAAGATATTGATGATCGCAAACAGGCGGAACAGGCCCTCCAAGAACAAGAAGCACTGCTGCGATCCGTCATTGAAACAGCACCCGACGCCATTTTCATGAAGGGTCTAGACGGCCGCTATCGATTCGTCAATTCGGCATTTGCACAGACGCTCGGCAAGCTCCCCGAGGCTATCATCGGAACGACCGATGCCGAACTTTTTCCTCCTGAAGTTGCTGATCGCTGTATAGCCGGGGATCGCGATGTTGTTTCCGGCGCAACCCAACGGGAATTCGAGGAAATTGTGCCCATTCACGACACGCCTCGCATTTTTCATGTGATCAAGACACCGCACCGCGATCAGACCGGATGCGTGATCGGGCTGGTGGGAGTCGCCCGCGACTTGACGGACCTGAAGCAAGCCGAACGAGCCCTCCGGCTAACTCAGCTGGCAGTTGATCGATCTGCAGACCTCGTGTTCTGGGTCGATCAGTCGGCTCGTTTTCTCTATGTCAATGATGCCGCGTGTCAACGACTTGGGTACTCTCGTGAAGAGTTGCTGCGGATGTCCGTGAATGAGATTGATACCGAATACCAAGCGGAACGGTGGCCTGAACATTGGGCGCATTTGAGTCGGACAGGACGTCTCCGATTTGAGTCGCGCCATCGCACCAAATCTGGTGAAACATACCCTGTAGAGATTGTCGCTAATTTTATCGCCGTAGAAGGGAAGGAGTACAATTTCACCTTCGTTCGTGACATCTCTGATCGAAAACGATCGTACTCACTCCTACAAGCCGCCATCAATTCGGTTGCCGACGGAATATTGGTCATTGACCGACAAGGGAAGGTCACCAGTGCAAATCAGCGCTTCCTGCATCTCTGGAACATTCCCCAAACGCTCGCAGACAGCGGGAACGCCGACGCACTGCTGGCCTTTGTGATGGACCAGCTTCAGGAACCTACTGTATTTCTGCAGAAAGTCCGTGAGCTGTATGCTCATCCGGAACAGGAAAGTTTTGATGTGGCCGTTTTCAAAGATGGGCGAATGTTTGAGCGGTATTCTCGACCGCAGATCCTTGACAACGAAATAGTCGGCCGTGTCTGGATTTTTCGGGATATCACCGAACAAAAACGTGCCGAGCAAGCCTTACGGGAGAGCGAACTAAGGCTCCAGCGCTTCGTCGCCAAAGCTCCCGTTGGGCTCTGCATTTTCGATGAAAACTGGCGGGTAGTCACCGCGAATCTCGCCTTTTGTCAACTGACCGGATACGATGTTCAGGAAATCATCGGCAGTACCTATGCGTTGTATACCCACCCGGAGGATCTCTCCGCGAATATTCGATTAACTGAAGAATTCTACCGTGGAGTCAGATCCGGCTACACCCATGAGAAACGGTATATCAGAAAATCAGGTGAAATTATTTGGGTTCTAGTCAAAACCACCAGAGTCGACCTGCCTGGCCGGCAAGGTCCACTGCTTCTTGCTGCGGTACAGGATATTACCGAGCGTAAACTAGCGCTGGAAGAACGAGAGCAACTCAGTCGAGACCTGCATGATAACCTTCTTCAAGGATTGTACGCAGTCGGGATGCAGCTTGAAGCCAGCAAGCTTGCAATGGGACGAACACCGCGCCGGTCGAAAACGCATATCTCCCAGGCCATCCGCCAGCTAAACGGCCTCATGGTCGATGTTCGACGGTTCATTACCCTACTCACAGAACGGACTTCCGTTCGACTGGACTTTGGACAGTCAATTCAAGAACTGATTGCCTCCACGGCTGACACCGAAGGTGACACAGCAGAGCTCGACATTACGAGCCCCGTACTTTCCTTTATCACTCCTCAGATCGGAGAACAGCTGTTGAATATCGCTCGTGAAGCCCTAAGCAACAGCTTGCGCCATGCTCGTGCCTCCCGTCGCTGGCTGCATCTGAGCCTCGCGCACAACTCGATCCGGTTAGTCATCGGAGACAATGGCATCGGCTTCTCTCCTTCACGCAAACGCCGCACTGGCCATGGGCTTGCTAATATGGAGGCTCGTGCACAGCACATGACCGGCGCTTTTACCCTCGAAAGCGTGCCAAGACGCGGAACTACGATCACGATCGACGTGCCATTGAAAAAGGATGTGCTGTATGAGTAAGTCTCCAGCGATTCGACTCGTGATCGTCGATGACCACGAAGTCGTGCGAATCGGTCTCTGCGCCGTTCTCAACCTGACTCCTGGACTAAAAGTCATTGGGCAGGGAAAGCGAATGGCAGAAGCCAAAAAGCTTTGCGTTCGCCTGAAACCGGACCTCATCCTGCTTGATATCCGATTACCGGACGGAAGCGGTGTGGATGCAGCCCGTGAGATCCTTGCACAATGCCCGACAACCCGTGTGTTGTTTCTCACGAGTTTCGCCGATGATCATACGGTACTCGAAGCCGTTCTGGCCGGCGCTCATGGCTATCTCCTGAAAGACATCGCTTCTCAGGCGCTCGTGCGCGCCATTCGATCGGTTGCAGCCGGAAAGAGGCTGATGGACTCTCGCTTGCCCCAACACACATTGGATTGGGTGAAGCATGTCCCTACCGAGCCAGGACAGTCCAAACGCCCCCTCCTCTCGCCCCAAGAGCAGCGTCTTCTTCCTCTCGTCGCCAGGGGCCTCACCAACAAAGAGATCGCCAAATTTTTAGGACTCAGCGAAAAAACAGTCAAGAACTACCTCGCCAATATCTACTCTAAACTGAGTATAGGTCGCCGATCGCAAATCGCTGCCTTCTACGCTGGAAGCTTCAAGGGGTCGGAGCCCCGTCTACCGCGAGGCCGCACCTAAACAATTGCCGACGGCAGATTCTTGGGAAACTGCTCCTGGTAAAGAACTCTGTGCCTTATTCCGATAAGAACAGAGTCACTCTAGCAGTGTGGTGAAAAACGCGGTTTCTGCTTCGCACATCGTTGCACGATGCCAGAAGGAACTGTGGCACTCTACACCTCAGAATGCTCAAAAAGGCCGTCCAGCAAGGCCACAGCGAGCGAAGGGGCGAGGCGTACGCTTCGGTACGTCGAGCCGCTGAGTGATGCGAGAACGCCGCTGGAGGACTTTTTCAGCATTCTGCTAGTCTAGAACACGGGCTTCGTATGATACGCCGTCCAGTATCGTACCCGGTAGACCATTGCCATATTGAACATGCTCACAGAGCTATCATCGTCAAGTGCGGCGCTTTTGATCGAGCCTGATCCGGACCTTGTCCGGACATTCCGAGAGCTGATAGTTCTTGCTTACCATTCGTCGGCGACACTGGATGTCGTTTTCTCTCTTGAGGAGGGTCTCACCTACCTAGAGACCCATCACGTCTCAGTGATTCTCATGGATCTCTCGCTGCCGGGCAATTCCGGACGAGAAGCAGTGGAACGGGTACGAGCGAGAGCCATGTCCAGTGCCATCATCGGCTTCCACCAAACAAGCGATCCCACAAAGCTATCTGATGCCATCCGTGCTGGAGCCCATGAAGTGTTGCCCATCATTCCCCCCTCAGCTGAGACGCTCCGGCTGTCTATCACCAGCGCCTTGATCAGAGCCGCTCGCCCTCAGCTAGTTACGGAACGAGTGCCCTCGACTGAAGCTCTCCCGACCTCATCCTTCCCCCTCACGAAAGTCGCACACGACTTAAACAACTGCCTGACATCCATCAATGGGTTTACCGACATTCTCCTCGCACGACTGTCGGCGGAAGATCCGTCACAATATTGCGCTGGACAGATCAAACTGGCATGCACACGCGCTGCGGGTTTGATTAAGCAGTTACCGCAAATCACCACTACGGCCCCCGCTCCTCACCTATCAAAGCCAGCCAACAACGCTTCGGCAACCTGATCTCCCCACTGCTCTTACGAATTGACAGGCCATCCTCGCCTGACTAGGATACGGACGACTCTCGATTGAACACGTCATCATTTTTTCTGAAAGGAGCCTTGTAATGTCCGACTCCGGTTTACCCGATAGCCGGGAAACCCACCGTTTGCATAAGCCCACCCACTCCGCCAGCAATCAGGTCGAAGCCACGTTCGAATCGATTGTCTTTGCCAGTCGATGGATTCAAGCGCCCCTCTATGTCGGACTGATCGTGGCAGAATTGCTGTATGCCTACAAGTTTCTCGTCGAACTGTGGGAAATGGTGATTCATATCCACAAGGTGGATGAAACGGCCTTCATGCTTGGCGTCTTGGGCTTGATTGACGTCACCATGGTTGCCAATCTGCTCACCATGGTCGTGATCGGCGGATACGCAACGTTCGTGAGCAAGCTGGATCTAGAGCACCATCCCGATCGTCCTGATTGGCTGACGCACGTCGATCCCGGCACGATCAAGATCAAATTGGCGGCATCCTTGATCGGAATCTCCAGCATTCATTTATTGAAGGGATTCGTGGATGTGGCCAATGAGAACCCAGAGCACTTGAAATGGAAGATTTTTATTCATATGACGTTCCTCGCTTCTGCCATCTTGCTTGCATGGACAGACAAGATTATGCAAAAGGACAAGAAGCACTGAGCCGGGGATTCCCTCGCGGACAGATGAGAGTCACGCTTGTCGGCTCGAAACAAGTCGGTACGCTGCGGAACACCTCATTGGAGGGATTTAGTATGGTCAGCTAGCAGTGTGCTGACAAACCCAAGAACGAGCTCAGAAATCGAACCCTGCCTGAGGTCACGAACGTCTGGAGAGTACCGCACAGGCTGTTCAGAAAGGCCATCCAGCAAGGCCGCAGCGAGGAAAGAGGCGAATCGTACTCTCTGCCGTACGTTGAGCCTCTGAGCGAGGCGAGAACGCCGCTGGTGGACTTTGTCAACAGCCGGCGAAGTCACTCACTTCTTCGTCGGCTGTCTCAAGATACGGTAAGCAGGCCGAAGGACCGTCTGATTCTTACCAGGAGTGTGGAGACGCACCGCTAGGCGGCCTCGATTCCCGCCGCAGCCTTGATAGCTTCGACGGTAAGAGGTTTTTTGAGATAGCCCTCGACGACAAATGGAAGCTCCGGTGGGATTTCGCCACAGGACATATCGTGGGTCAGTCCAAGAATTCGTAGCTGAGGAACCCGTTCTTTCAGCCGTTGCACCTGAAGACAGTCAGTCTCCGAGGTCAACAGACTGCACTCCGCCACCAATACACTCGGTACGCGCTCAGGGCCAATCTGACACAGATCTGCCACATTCACGAGGCTCACGACTTGGTAGCCGAGCTTTTCTAAAGTTCTTCTGATAATCGCCTGACTGACCGCTTCCTTCACATACATGAGTGCATTTCGCTGCACCCTAACCTGTGGTGGGCTCTGATCTGCCGGGGCAAATGGGAGATCGAACCAGAACCGGCTTCCTCGCCCGAGCTCACTCTCAAATTCGATGGTTCCGCCCATCACTTCCACTAACTGCTTTGCAAGGGCCAATCCCAGTCCCATTCCTCCATATTTTCTTCGATAGGATCCATCTAGCTGGACAAAAGGCTGGAACAAACGATCCGCAGCGGCCTTATCAATACCAATTCCTGTGTCAGTGACAGTGAATCGTATCCAGCTTGCTTCATCTGAAGATTTGAGCTCCATGCCTGCCGTCGCTTGTGGGGTGAGACCTACATGTAGGGAGATCTCCCCCTGCTCCGTGAACTTGAGCGCATTGTTGAGTAGCACAGACAGCAGCTGACCAAGGCGCACCCGATCACCCCAGAGCCTGACTGGAACGGTTGACACGATCTCATGGCGAAGCAGGATATTTTTCTCCTCTGCCCGCGCACGAAGCGGCGTCAGGTAGTCCTCCAGCATCCGGTGGATCTCGAACTCATCTTGGCTCAGTGTTACACGTCCCGACTCCAACTTGGAGAAGTCTAAAATGTCGTTGACGATTTCCAGCAGTGCCTTGGCAGATGTCCTGATTGTTTCCGCACAGTCTCGCTGTTCCGATGTCAGATCTGTGTCGAGGAGCAAGTCATCCATCCCAATGATGCCGTTCATCGGTGTCCGGATCTCATGGCTAATGGTCGCCAAGAACTCAGATTTCAACCGCGCTCCTTCCAGCGCAGCGTCACGAGCCTGAACCAGCTTCTCCTGGCTGTCACGCAACTCGCGCATGGCGTGGCCGGCCCTCAGCATGTAGCGGACCCGATGGCTGAGCAAGAGCCCATTGATCGGTTTGACGATAAAATCAGTGGCTCCGGCATCATACGCCTGGGTAATCGATTGATAGTCCTCCAGCCCGGTCATCATGAGCACCGGAGTATGCGTTCCTTTGGGTAACCGCCTCACCTCCGCGCAGACGGCAAACCCATCCATCTCCGGCATCATGATATCCAGAAGCACCAGATCAGGATAATGACGGACAAACGCCTCGACTCCGAGACGCCCGTTCTCTGCCTCTTCCACCAACCAGCCGGACTGTTCAAGCGCCTCGCGCGCGAGCATGCGGGCGATGGTATCATCGTCGATAATCAAGACGGTCGGGCGTCGTTCGGTGGTCATGCCGCAATACTTCCTTTGGTCACTTCTCCTCGAAGCGCAATACAGGCCGTCGCATAATGCTGCTCTAGTCTGGCTGCTACCTCATCGGCATGCGTTAAATCTTGGCGCTCCCCCATTTGCTCCAATTCTCGACAATCAGCGGAAACCGCCATGGCTCCAAGCTGGGCGCTACTCGACTTAAGGCGATGCGCTGCAGCACGCAGCTCCGCGGCATTCTGTGACCGCACGGCTGAACGTATTCGGTCGACAATGTCCGGCGATGTTTCGAAATACGACGTCACGACACGTGCGACAATATCAGGCTGTCCGGAACGTTGAAGCGCACGGATTCCCGCCAGCGCGGTTTGATCAATGATCGATCCGGTGGCTGGCTCTACCGGCTCTGATACGCCACGCGGATCCTCCTGCAAATCACCCACCATCTCCTTCCCCATGGAACCGGGTGGAATCGTCTGCTGACTGACCTCACCCCTAAGCCGGTTCGGAAGCCATCGAGAAAGCATGTGTTCAAGCTGCACGAGGGTAAATGGTTTGCTCAGGTGGTCGTCCATGCCTGCGGCGAGACACTGCTCTCTGTCACCCTGCATCGCATGCGCCGTCAACGCCACGATCGGCAGTCGTGGCGGAGGAGCAACTGCAGAGTCTCCGGTCTGTTGGGTCTGTTCCGCTTCACGAGCTCTGATCAGTTTGGTCGCCGTCAATCCATCCATCTCCGGCATCTGACAGTCCATAAAGACGAGTGCATACTCTGTCTTGGCTATCGCATCGACGGCTTCTCGCCCATTCTCCGCCGTGTCGATGCGACAATTGAGTACTTCTAACATGCCGCCCGCCACTTCGCGATTCACAGGATTGTCCTCCACGAGGAGAATACGAACCTCTCTCCTTCTCACAGGACGCTGATCCCTGACCGCTTCACCACGGTTGTCTGACGCAGCGATCGACTCCATCGGCCTCTGACTCGGCATATCAGCGGGCTTACAGTAGACCGTGAATCGAAAACAGGTCCCCTCTCTTGGGCGACTCTGGAGCTTAATGGTCCCACCCATGAGGGTCACCAGTTGCTTCACAATTGCCAGGCCCAATCCTGTCCCACCATACTTTCTCGTCGTCGACCCATCTGCCTGAGAGAAGGCATCGAAGATGTTTGTCTGGGCTTCAAGGGAAATCCCGATACCTGTATCAGTCACACTGATGGACAACCCATATCGCCCTTCTCTTGTCTCCTCCAGCTCGGCGCTGACGGTGATGGCACCCTGCTCAGTGAATTTGACTGCATTGCTGACTAGATTGACGAGGATCTGTCTCAGCCTTGTCGGATCACCGATCAGGGAAACTGGAATGCGCGGGTCGATGTGACAGGATAGTCTCAGTCCTTTCTGTTCCGCCGTAGGGGAGGACACTGCTAAGGCTTCCTCAACGGTCCGTCGAACCTCAAAGGGGATGGCCTCCAATTGTAATTTCCCCGCCTCGATTTTGGAGAAGTCGAGAATGTCATTGATGATTGCCAGGAGAACGGACCCAGATCGATGAATCGATTGAGTCAGATGCCGCTCTTTCTCGTTCAGTGAACAGCGAAGCAACAACTCCGCCAGGCCCAGCACACCGTTCATCGGTGTCCGAATCTCGTGGCTCATGTTGGCAAGAAATTGGCTCTTGGCACGACTCGCTGCTTCCGCCGCGTCTTTGGCTTGACGTAGCACCTCCTCAGCGGTTTTCCGGTCGGTCACATCGATGTGGATGCCAACCATGCGAGACGAGAGTACTCCCTCATTCCTAATGATGGTCCCACGGGCAAGGATCCATCGATAAGACCCGTCTTTATGGCGAAGACGATGCTCATTCTCGAGTGCTCCCACGCGCCCATTGAGATAGGCCTCAATCGCACCAAGAGAGCGCTCGAGGTCGTCTGGGTGGACTCGACATTCCCACTCCTGAAACGAATTGGCAAACTCATGATCCTCATATCCCAGCTGCCGCTTCCATTCAGGGGAAAAGTACATCTCATTGGAAGTGAGATCCCAATCCCAAATCCCAATGTTCGTACTCTGGACCGTCATCGTCAGACGCCCTTCGCTGGTCCGTAAGGCCTGTTCAACCTTTTTCCGATCAGCCGCCTCAAGTGCCAATGTGAGCGTGTTGGATACCGACACGGCAAAATGTTGCTCCTCCAACGTCCAAGACCGAAAGGGACCAATGTGCTCGTGACAGATCACCCCCACCATCCGACCTCCGGAACGGATCGGGATATCAAGCATTGAGGTAATTCCCAGGGGAGCTAAATAGCTCGCGGTAAACTCCGCCGTCTTTGGATCGTGCTGCGCATCATCCGCCACCACAGGTTGTTCCGCCGCCAACTCTCTGAAATAATGTGGATACGCCGTCGCCGTCAGTACGGTGCCCTGCGAATACTCTTGAGTGGTGAAATGAAAGAGCTTGGCACATTGAATCGCGGAACGATCCTCTGTAAAAAACCAAATACTGACCCGTTCGACACACAGAAAGACCGCGGCCACACGCGTGATTGTTTGAAAGGCCTCCTCGAGGTTCCCATTATAGATTTCTGGACTTTCTGCCAATTCAGACAAGCCGGTCTTAATACGCCGAAGCACGCCCTCAGTCTGTTGACGTTCCCGTTCAACCCGCTTCTGATGCGAAACGTCTCTGAGCACCAACACCGCGCCGATTGCCTTTCCTGCCAACAGCAGAGGCGTCACGACCAGGGCAATGGGCAGCAGTTCGCCATTCCTGGCCAACAACACTCCATCATCCGTCCGATAGGGATCACCGGACGCGAGTGAAGGAAACGTCGAGTCGGTAATGAGACATTCGGACCGGTATTCTTCGGGGCCAGGTGAAATCATTCGATATACCGAACGCCCGATGAGTGCGGGACCGGTTTCCCCAAACAATAGCTCGGCTTGAGAATTGACCAACTGAATCTTCCACTCCGCGTCCACGACACAGAGTCCATCACCCAGCGACTGGAGCACCGTCTGGAGTGTGTTCCGCTCCTGCTCGAGTTGAGTTTCGCTGCTTTGCTTGAGCTGAGCATACAGTTCCTGCATTTCCGCAGAGGAAAGAGCCAATGACCGCTCCAGAAGCGCATGACCTTGGTCAGCTTCGACATAACTCTGATTGATCTTCTTCAGCAGCTCATCCCACACCACCGGAGATGGGGGATGCGTCTCATCCAGATCCAGGCGTTTCAGTTGTCGAGCCAGCAAGGGATGCATAGGCAATCAGGCAGCCTCACTCAACGTCGTCAAGGTCATCGTCTGGTTATGCAGGTCACACGTTCCTGTGGCATAGGGGGAAATCTCGCCGTAGGAGTAGAATCCGATCTGTTGCGTCCCTTTTGGCAATACATCGAGTGTCGCCTCGATTTCCTCTTCCGTTCTGCCACCCAGCACGAGCCGCCGGCCGACACAACTGATCGCGAGCGCAAGTGTGCAGGCAGCCCCGTCGGCCGAGAGTTTGGTTGATGTGGCGGCTTCCGAAGCCCCTTGAACCAATCGGTCGAAATTCGCCTTCATGAGCTGAGCCAGCGATCCTTCTTGAATATCCCCCGCGAACGTGAGCGACTGGTCCCGTTCATTCACGGCCAAAATGGTCCTGACGAGACTCTTGAGATCCGACGTGTTAGCGCGCAGTGCGAGCGGAAACAAGAGGCCGGTTGCGGGAAGTCCAGCGGCTCGATCACCAAGGTATTCCTTGTACAGTTCGAGTGCAGGGCGGTCATCAAGCTCATAGAGCACATTCCCTTTCGACTTGGTGACTCGGCGCTCCGGCCCGAATCGATCCCAGCCTCCTTTTGATCCATGTCCGATTCGGATGTGATCGCCATAGAAGCCGACCGCCGTGACAAATCCTGGCTTGGGTTTTCTGTCCTGTAACACCCACGTCCGACAAAACCGATCTCCATCCCCGGCTAAACCTCCCGTGACGACCACCGACGAAGACACCTGAGAGTTGAGACCTCGCACCAGCTCACTTCCGTTCACCTGAAGCCCATCGGAAAGGACAAAGATGCCCCTGAGTCGTGCATCGTTCAGCTGTCGAGCAATATCCTGTCCCGCAGCAAACGAGTCTTCTGCCGACCGTACCGGAGCACTGGCCATCCGAATATCGGTACGGTCAAATCGCACGACCGCCGCGCTCACACTCTCATCACAAATTCGTGTTCCCAGAATTTCTCCTGCCGTCGAACAGCCAATGGCAAGCGAGCCCGGATAGTCGCTGAGCAATTCAGCAATCGGACCATCGGCATCGAGGAGGCTTGACGATCCAAACAGCACCACGAGCGTTCGAGACGAGTCAATCTTTGGTCGATGGCTGACAGACCAGCGCTTCTGCTGATCGAACCCAAGCGTATGGACTTCCATTTCATAGCCTCCTTTGTGGCTTGTTCTACGCGGCTATTTCCCCTGAGCCCGAATCATGATCCATCACCGAGCCGTCCATTCCTTCCTCAGCAAACTGCACCGTAAACCAAAATCTCGACCCGGTTCCCGGTGCCGACTCCACTCCGATCGACCCTTGCATCAGCTCGACAAGTCGTTTGGAGATCGCCAGACCTAACCCCGTGCCTCCGTGTTTCCTCGTCGAAGAACCATCGACTTGAGAGAACTCTGCAAAAAGAGCCGCCTGAGCTTCCTGTGAAATGCCAACCCCGCTATCCTGGACCACTATCTGGAACGATCCTGCCGTACAACGGCTGCCCTGCAGGGTTACGGATATCGTGCCTGCATCCGTAAATTTGATGGCATTGCCGATCAAATTAGTCAAAACCTGGCGGAATCGATAGACATCTCCCACGACATTGGCCTGAATTCCCTCCTCGGTCCTGCAGGAGAGCGTGAGCCCTTTGCCTTGAGCCCTGGCCCGAAACGATTCCACAATCTCGTGTACAACCACAGCCAGGTTGAACGGCTTGCGCTCCAACGTGATCTTGCCTGCCTCAATCTTGGAAAAGTCTAGGATGTCATTGATGATGTGCAGTAAGTCGTCTCCTGAACCACGAATCTGGTCGACATAGCGCCGTTGTTTCTCCGTCAGTGGCGTATGCGAGAGCAACTCCGCCATACCCAGCACTCCGTTCATCGGAGTCCTAATCTCATGGCTCATATTGGCCAGAAACTGAGATTTCGCCTTGCTCGCAGCCTCTGCTCGTTCTTTTTCTTTGTAGAGATCTCCCTGTACCGTTTCATTGACTCGCCAATAGACCAAGAGAGCCGCACACTCGGCTACGATGAATCCGCCGTGGATAAGGGCCCAGATCCAAGGATGATATTGAGCTCCGAAATGGTTGTACACCATGGTCGGAGCAAGGGTCCCAATGATCCCATGATCGATTACGATCGAGATGAGTGCTAAGAGAAAGGGCACCCAATCCTGGTACAAGACGATGACCGCCATCATCACAAAAAAATGAAAATGGGACTCGATATATCCACCAGATAGATGGACCAGCAGCGTCGACGCCAATATCAACCCACCTGTCGCCAAGGCAGCACGGAACCGCGCACCCAGTGAAGGTGTAAGGGCAAGAATGGCACAGGCCGCCAACAGCCCCCCGCCAATAAAGCCAGGCCAGACGTACAAGCCGGTCATCAGGCTAAACAGCGGGACTCCCACCGCATGGCTCCCTAACAGCCAGACAATACCCCGGTGACGTCGCGCCCACTCGACTGTCTCCAGCGAGTCTCCCCGTGGCAACGCTTCCCAAAACTGCCTGGTGTAACCAGAAAGAGCTAATGGTGTCACAACCTGTCCCATTACCAAACTACCTGAGACTTCGGCAGTTTCGGCAAACCAATATGGTATTGCTTCGGTCGTTCGATCCGAAAACTTGATCGAAGTAATCACGAGGGCGGGGATAGGCGACGATACGGTCGCCGGGAAGGACGACTGGCTCGAAACAGCTGGATGCGGCTCTGTGCGGTCCTCTCAATAGGGGAGCTCAGGCACACCAGCGCTTGATCACGAATGGGAAAAAGAAGCCTTTGACTCGTGAAAGAACTTCTTCGGCCGTGAATGATTTTGCCAGAGCATATTCGGCACCGAGAGCCGTTGCCGTCCCGCACGTATCAATGCCCTCGATTAGATTGTGGCAGAGCCCGAGGGTCTTCAGAGATGGGGTATGCGCCCGCAGGTCGATGATGATTCGATCCCATGTACGTTGGGGAGATCGAGATCCAGCCTGACCAGCACCAGCTGACCACGTTCGATACGCGCCAACGCCTGATATCCGTCGCTGGCGTCTTCACGAGGAGAACCCTCCGCCTCCGGGATGTGGCGCATCCATACCCGAAGCTGCTGATCAGATTCGGCACTCAATAGGTGCGATTTGGCTCCTTACTATTTCCCATGAAACACAGACCGGCGGCCGCCCAACTTGAGATCTTCCATATAGAGAGCTGCGGCTTGTGCCCGCCGCGCGATCTGCAACTTTCTGAACATATTCGCCATATAATTCTTCACCGTCTTCGGAGACAACGCGAGTTCCATCGCGATTTGCTGGTTCGTTTTTCCGTCCGCCACCAGCGGCATCAGGCGCCGCTCCTGGGGAGACAGCTCCTGGAGCCTTGATTTTTTCGGGCCGTCTGCGGCCTTCCTCGGAGAGGTGACGGTCCGAGCGACCTTTTCTCCAGAGACAGATGGTGTACGCTTGGCCATGCGGCGGATCACACGAAGCAATTCGAGACGGCTCATCTCTTTGATCTCATGGCCGCACGCACCAGGGTCAGCCACGCGATTGAACCTCGAGGATGTGCAAGGCATCGCTATCACGACGAGTCGTATCCCGGAATCAGCATCGCGGAACAGGCGGCCGCGTGTGTCGTCGGACTCGCCAGGGACGCGTGGCTGAATCAGTACCACATCCGGCTTGATCCTGGGGAATTGAGATATCGCGCCGGCCCGGCGATGGGATTCCCCCACAAGCACAATGTCTTCTTCCCCCTCAGGCATCGCTCCCACACCGAGCCTGACGAGATCATGACTGTGGGCAGTAAGGACTCGAATCGGACACGATGGGCAAGGATGATCCTTGCCGGTCTTGCGCGGCTCGATCCCTAATCGGCCGGTCTGAGAATTACGTGGTTTACCACGCATCAAGAAACCCCGTTAGCCCATCCTGTTCGGTTCCGCCACCACTCGGCTGACAGCTCACTCGAACACGCTGACGGACACAAAATAGTGAAGGTTTTGATCTGATCTGGAGATTTATTTTACCTGCCCGATACGACGTCGCATGCTGGTGATGGGGTCAGACATTACTTCGCAAGATGGCGATCAACGGCATACCGGATGAGATCAGCCGTCGTCTCCAATTGCAACTTTTGGAGCAAACGGGATCGATAGGTACTGACGGTTTTGACGCTGAGCTTCAACCGTGTGGCGACCTGAGAAACAGTTCGTCCCTTTGCCAACCAAGAGAGAACCTCCAGCTCACGAGACGAGAGCTGAGGGTTGGGGAGCATGGCAGGAAGGGGCCGCCCCTTTACGTCAATGGATCCATTCAGGTCCTTAGAGATGTATCGGCCACCGGAGCAGACGGTTCGAATCGCCTTGTGGAGTTCTTCGGGAGCAGACTCTTTTGTCAGGTATGCCGATACTCCATGTTGGAACGCGAGTCTCAGATACTGCGGATCGCTGTGGATGGTCAGGACCACGCAGGTGATCTTCGTGCGTACCTTCTTGAGTTGTTTCAGCAACGTCAGACCACTGTGGTCCGGAAGCTGGATATCGAGAATCACCACCTCGATCGGCTGGGCACGCGTGATTCGCAAGGCCTCATCAGCAGTCGCAGCCTCACGAATGGTGGAGGATGGATAGTGGCACTCAATCACTTGCCTGACGGCGAGACGAAGCAAGGGGTGATCATCAACAAGGAGAATATGCATAGGCGTTCTTGATCACCACGTTATGGCCCGTGGACTCTTATCGGTCAGCATACCGCCGGATGTTACGGGGATATATCAGACCGGAGCCTATCGGTATGTCCGTACCCGTCCTACAGCGCCATCAGACCAGCTCCATAGGGTGCTGGTGGGCATTCCTATGATCATGGGGCGAGGACTTGACGAATATCGTACAAAAGCGTGCCGCCGCAGTGGCGTGATGGCTAGGTCGTCTGATGATGCTCAATCCCGTAATGGATGAGTTCGGCCGTCGTGCGGAGATCAAGTTTGCTGGGATGTCTGGTGCGGTAGGTATTGACGGTTTTGACACTGAGCGTCGTCTCGGCGCCGATAGCCGAGACTGTCTTGCACTGCCCGAGCAGCCACAGAACCTCCATCTCTCGGTCAGAGAGAAACGCATGCTGCACCGCTGGATGGGTGCTGTGTAGATGGTGAGCAACCAGGTCGCCTGGCGTACCGGAATGTACCGCCGGCCCGCCAGGATCTCTTTCACAGCCATCAGGAGTTCGGAAGGCGCTTGATCATTGGTCAGGTACCCAGAAGGCCCAGGCCTTCAAGACGTGCAAGGCAAATTCACGCTCTAGGTATTGGAGCCAGGAGCGTCGGCCTCAACAGGTTGACCTCTTTCAACACTTCCAAGCCATGCCTGTTCGGCCGTGCAACATCGAGCATGAGGAGATCCCAGGCTTCGCGGCGGACAGCTGATACGGCACCAGCGACAGTCCCTGGTTCTTCGATGGGCGAACAGCATCCTTCATCACACGGCCGATCTCGGATGCCATGAGGGATAATCAGACAGTGGCAACTAGATCCCACTCCGGCGCCTCTTTCTGGTTGTGGCAGACTTCGGCCGCCGGGCCTGAGCGACAGGCCCGCGACGAGTCGTAGGGAGGTCGAGGGGAACCTGGATGGTGACCATCGTACCCCTTCGCAGCTTGGAATGTATTTCAACCTTGCCCCCCAGCAGCTCAGCCCGTTCCTCTACGCCTTTGAGACCGAATTGCTTTGTGGTTTTCACGCTCCGGATGTTGAATCCTCGGCCATTATCCACGACCCTCAACGTTATCCAGCCGTCAGTACGGCCCAACGTGACTGTGGCCATGGTCGCCTTGGCATGGCGAACCACATTGGTCAGCAACTCTTGTGTCATGCGGTAAATCGCACTTTCAACTTCCACCCCACAACGAGACTGGAAAGAAATTGGATCCGCTACGACTCGACAGTACAGGCCTGACCGCTCCTGGATGTCCGTTGCCAGACTTTCCAGGGCCGGCACCATCCCCAGCTCATCCAATAGCGATGGCCGGAGGCCCGAGACCATTTCCCTGAGAGATGCAAAGAGCCGATCGACCATGCCAAGCGCACGCATTACCTTCCGGCGTGATGCCGTAATCGAGCCCCTGCGAGGCTTGACGACTGTTCTGGCCAGATCCATCAGATCGAACTTCAGCCCGGTCAGCACCTGCCCGAATTCATCATGCAGCTCCCGTGAGAGCCGGCTCCGTTCTCGCTCTTCGGCAAGCTGCACTTCCCGGCTGAGCGCTTGAAGGCGTTGGAAGGAGTCCCGGAGCGCTTCTTCCGCCCGCTTACGGTCGGTGACATCTTCATGCGTAATGACACAGCCCCCTCGATCGCTCAGTGGCGTGACCCTCATGTTGAACCACTGTCGATGTCCTGGCCATGCACAGAGATATTCCGTTTCGAACACCTGCTTTCTCCCAGCTAAGACATCAAGGATCCCCGCCAACGTCCATCGCACCTCGGGACTGTCGTCTGCTGCGTGCTCGCAGACCCTCACATAGTTGGCACCGAGGCTGATCTGCGCCAGTCCCAACGGATCATTGTGCATCGCCGCCTTCTCCCAGACCCGATTGACCGCGACGATCTCGCCGGCTGCGTCGAGTACCGCCACATGGGCAGACAGTGAGTCCAAGATCTCTCTGTTGAAGGCTTTTCTGGCCCGTAACGCCTCTGTTCGCTCCGCAACCCGCTGTTCCAGGACTTCATGCATCCGATGCCGCTCCGTCACATTGGTGACCAGTGCGAAGAAGCTCGTGGGCCGACCGGCATCATCCCGCAGCACCGACACAAACTTGTGTACCCACACCTCATGCCCGTCTTTATGACAATAGCGATTCTCGATCTCGAACCAGGACAACTCCTTTGAAAGCACCTGTTCAACCTCGAACATGTTCCTGGCCAGGTCGTCCGGATGCACCAGCTTTGGAACCGTCAACCCCCGCAACTCCTCTTCAGAGTACCCAAGGAACGCACAATACGCGGGATTACAGCGCAGAAACCGGCCCTCAAGATCGGTGATGGCAATGCCGATGTCGGCATGCTGGAAAATATTCCGAAAGCGCTCGGTGATGTCACGGGAGATACCGAATAACGCTATCACACAACCTTGGTCGTCCAAGAAAGGTCCTTTGGTCGAAAAGAATGGTCTTTGCCCCCGTCTGCAGTGGTTGCACTATCCTCATACGTCATGGTCGCCCCGCTGGTAATGATCTTTCGATCTGCCGCCATCATAGCCTGAGTATCTGCGGCTGAAAAGATGACCCGATTATCGTGACCGATTACTTCCTCTTGAACTGTCCCAACACACCGACCCGCCGCATGATTGAGGAGCAGAGATCGTCCTTCGATGTCCTTGACAAACACGGTATCAGAGGTCCCATCAAGAATCGCCTGTAATCGCTGCCGGCTTTCCACACCTTCCTGGGTCCGCCGGGAAACTTCTTGCTCAAGAGTGGCATTGCATGTGGTGAGATTCTGTTCCGCCCGCCTCCGCTCAGTGATGTCCTGCACTACAGCGATGTGAAACGTCGACTGCTCCTCGACTTGCCGGAGAGGAGCCACGGTCAAATCGACTCATAGGGTCGACCCATCTGATCGGCTGTACCGCTTCTCCCTGGTGAAGTTGCGGAGCGGATACGTCCGGCTTTCAACTCGTCCATGTTGTCGAGATTGGCTTGTAAATCGTCCGGATGAGTGACGGCCATGAAGGTCGTGACAGTCATATCCTCACGCAACCAAGCAAGGATGCCACAGTCCCGGTGATTGACGCGGAGAAATCGCCCGGAGGCGATTTCATCAAGGCAATTCCGACGCCCGCCTGTTCGACGATGCCGTGAAACAGTTGTTCAAACTGGATGTCTGCCAGACCGTCACATAGGCGGCTCGGACCCGCGCACTCAGGGACGGCTTCAACGCAAGAAGGGCGCAGCCCAACAGCGGCATTCCCAATACAGGGGCTCCGCTCAGGGACAGCGATAGGTGGTCATGAATGGGCAAGGAGTGTATCGACATGATTCAGAAACGTCGTTGCATCGAAGGGTTTGGCCAAGGCATCACAAGCACCGAATACTTTTGCTACCACACAAGCATCGAACGCTGGAAGCGGATTTCCAGAAATCGCCAGAACCTTAAGAGGTCTCGCACTTGTCCGCAGGTGCAAGATGATTTCCAGACCTTCCACGTTGGGCATGAAGAGGTCCAGCACAACGAGCGCGGGCTCGGCATGCTCCAAGTAGGTCAGTGCCGCGTACCCATCACCGGCTTCTTCGATCTTGTGGCCCTTGGCCTCAAGGAGCTGTCGCAACCACAGCCGAACTTGCAGGTCGTCATCCACGACTAGAATCGTCGGCATAGTACACTCCCCTCTTACGCAGGAATCCTGCTCGCCATCGAGCTTATACCGTTGCCGGGCTCTTATAGTAGAGCGCCACGGCTTGGGTCCGGCGCTCGATCGCCAGCTTGGCGAACATATTGGCCACATAATTCTTGACTGTCTTGTCCGAGAGCGCCAGCTTCACCGCAATTTCTTTGTTGGTATACCCTTCGGCGATGAGCGGGATGATGCGTCGTTCCTGCGGCGACAAGCTATGAAGCTCCTTCGGGAGGAATACGTCCTCCTGCCGTTGCCTGAGCAACCCAAACGTCTTCTCAACCGCCTCCGGATCGAGATAGGAGTCCCCTCGCGCAACGGCACGAACCGATTTGATCAGTTCTTCACGACCGATATTCCCCAGTATGATTCCCTGTGCTCCCGCTTCGACGGCATGGCGAAAGAGAGCGGCGTCATTGTCCTTGACCAAGACGATGACTCGTACATCAGGAAGGGAGCGGAATAGTTGCTTATACGCTTCAACATCCTTACAGCCGGGGAGCCCATATGTCAGCAGCGTGATGTCCGGCTTCGTTCGCCTGGACTCGGTGAACAGATCGTCCACATTGTCGGTTTCACCCACGACTGTCAGGTCTCGCTCACTCTCGAGCAGAGCACGGATGCCGGCTCTGACAACTTGGTGACCATCCGCAATAATAATACGGATCGGATGGGGGGAATGTCCGGTAATCCTCAAGGGATCCTGACCACACCCCTCTTCGTTCAGTTGCCCTCGTCTATGTTGGGTCTTCCGTGCCATCTAAATAACCTCCCTGAGTAACGAACCACCGTATCAATTCAATTCCTGTCTTGATGCTAGCAGAACTTACCTAACTTAGGCATCGGAAGGACCTCCATTGTGATATAAGTATTGCTCCTACACATGATTTGAGAAGTGCCTGCGGCATGGAACGGGTCCATCATCACCCGACGGTCGAACAGAATGGTCCGTATGGCGTCGGACAGTTGCCAGGAAGTCGCTCCTTTGGTGAGATAATCGGAACCCCCATGGCCCCTCGCGAGTCGCGTGTATTGAGCATTGTCATGCCTGGTCAACACCAGACACTTACGGGAGGGACACAGTCGTTTGATGCGTTTCAACATCGTCACGCCGCTGGAATCCGGAAGCCCGATATCCAGGATCGCCATCTCCACGGACTTTGCCGGCACGATCCGGATCGCCTCCTCCTCGGCAGCGGCTTCCCGCACCACCGGAGAAGGGAGGTGGCTTTCTATGACAGGCTTGATGGCCTCGCGAAGCAGAGGACGGTCGGCGACGATCACCGCCCTGTTCGCCGGCTACAGATCGATGTCCGTGGTAAGTGTTGGAAGCCGTCCGAACACGATCCAGGAAGGAGGGGTTGAGGGTTAGGTGGTTAAGTGGTGTTCGATCGCATAGCGGACGAGGTCTGCGGTCGTGCGTAAGTACAGCTTTTCCAGCAACCGACCTCGATAGGTACTGACAGTTTTGACGCTCAGGGCCATGTCGTTGGCAATCGCCGAGACGGTCTTACCCTGGCCGAGCAACCGCAGCACTTCCATCTCCCGGTCGGACAACCGTGCGTGCTGAGAGATGGGTTGCCCCGTTTCAAGATGGTCCGCTAATTGGTTCGCCAAAGAGGCCGTGACATATCGCTGACCTTCCAGAACGGCTTTTACAGCCGTGAGGAGATCGGATGGCGCACGGTCTTTCGTCAGATAACCCGATGCGCCGGCCTTGATAGCCCGCAGGGCGAATTCGCGTTCAGGATAGAGACTCAACATGAGGACAGGGACTGTCGGACGAAGCAGTTTGATCTCTTTCAATACTGCCAGCCCATGCTTGTCCGGAAGCGCCATATCGAGCACAATCAAGTCCCACGGTTCTCGTCGAACAGCCTCCAGAGCGGCTTCGGCAGAGGCCGATTCGACAACAGCCTGGCAGAGTCCTTCTTCGACCAGCAAATCCTTAATTCCCTTGCGGATGAGCGGATGGTCGTCGACGACCAAACATTTACGCGGTCTTCCCATGTCGGCCCTTTCTCGACTTTGTCCCCGTGGTCAGAAGATCGGATCGAACCGGAGGCTTCGACCGAGACTCCACGGGAATGGTGACGGCCACGGTGGTTCCCTTCCCGCGAACTGACCGCAGCTCGACTCGGCCTCCAAGTAGTTCAGCTCGTTCACTGATACCACGTAGCCCATAACCCCCTTTGAAGGCGGAGAGTTTCGCGCCCTTTCCGTTATCCTGAACCGTCAACGTCAGGTCTCCATCGGCGTAACGCAGGACGATGGTTGCGCTCGTCGCCTCTGCGTGGCGTACGATGTTCGTAATCAATTCCTGCGCGATCCGAAAGAGCGTCCCCTCCAGCTCGCGCCCGATTCTGACGGCGACGTGGTCGGGCTCAACCGACACTCGACAATCGAGCCCGGAGACTTCCCGCGTGTCCTCGGCCATCGATTCGAGAGCGGCCGCCAGTCCGAGCTCGTCTAATACGGCAGGCCGTAGACCGCGAACCAACTCACGGAGAGCCAGAAACAGCCGCTCAACCGCCGTCGTCGCAACCGTCAGATTCCGTTTCAACACCGACCCCTTGGATCCTGAGTGTTTCTTAAGTTCCCCCCCTACACGAGCCAGACTAAGCCGGAGCGCACTCAGGAGTTGGCCGAATTCATCGTGCAGCTCACGCGACAAACGACGGCGCTCGTTCTCTTCCGCCCTCTGAAGCTCCCGCCCCAACCTCTGCAACCTGGCATACGCTCGTTCCAAAGTCGCGTAGGCCTTCTTCGCCGTCGTGACATCGATCATCGCCCCGATCATCCGTACCGGCTTGCCTTGCGTGTCACGGACGACTTGCCCCTTATCTAAAAAGATGCCATAGGAACCGTCGGCTAAGAGAAACCGGTATTCGTCGAAGAAGGCTTTTTCTCCGGATCTCAAACACTCGTCCACATGATGCAGCACTCGACGGCGGTCTCCGGGATGCAAACGGGAGCTCCACGCCTCAATGCTCGGTTCCTTGGCCGGATTGTGGCCGAATTTCTCCCGAGCATTAGGCGACCACCAGTGAGCATCGGTGATCAAATCCCAATCCCACAAGACGTCGTTCGTCACATCCGCCACGAGTCGAAATCGCTCTTCACTCAGCCTCAACTTTTCCTCGTTGCGCTTGCGGTCGGTGATATCCAACGCATAGGCGACACGCGAGACGGGATCTCCTGCGGCATTCTTGATCACGGTAACTTCCATGAGCACCGGGAAGGTCGTGCCGTCCTTGCGCTGATGCACCGACTCGTAGACCTGGTGACCGGATTGGTCGATCTCGGAGATCCGCCGCATCATCTCCTCTCGTACCTCTGGCGCGTATATGGGAAGGATCGGCTTGCCGACCAGTTCGTCGACGCGATAGCCGCGCTGTCCGGCGAAGGCTTCATTCACGGCCATCAAGACATTGTCCGCAACGCGGCCGTACGCCAAACCGAATTGCGCATGCCGGAAGACCTGATCCCAACGGAGCGCCGATTCCTGTTCCTCGATTTGCTCGTCGATATCCGTATCCACCCCGGTCATTCGGAGAGGGTTCCCCTCGGCATCCCTCTCAACGACCTGGCTTCGACCACGGTTCCATCGATAGGTCCCGTCCTTTTTCCGAAGGCGATTGACACATTCGTATATCGGACGCGTTCCCGTGAAATGGGTCTGAATCAACTTCTTCATGCGGGGAAGGTCTTCTGAGTGAACAAGTCGCTCCCACGAGGAAATATGCGGAGGAACATCCTCTCGGCTATATCCGAGACCCGCAAGCCACGCGTCATCGAACCAGATTTCCCCGGTCACAATATTCCAATTCCAGGTGCCGGATTTCGTCGCCGTCAACGTACGCTGAAGACTGGTCTCGGTTGCGCGCAGCGCATCGTCCCTTCTCGTACTCTCGAGGGCGATCCCGAGCAGGTGGCTCGACGTCTTCAGTAAATCGAGTTCGAAGGCCGTCGGCCCTCGGCTTTCGGCATAGTACATGGCATAGGTGCCGAGCACGTCGTCGTGCGAGTCGCGAATCGGCACTGAGGTACAGGCCTTGAATCCATGGGAAAGGACAAGCTCCCGCGCTTCCGTCCATGGCGCCCACAGTGGATCATTCGCTATGTCAGTCACGATCACGGGCTCCTTCCGGTAGGCGGCGGTGCCGCAGGATCCGACCGTCGGGCCAATGGGCACACCTTCCACGGCGCGGCAAATAGCTTCCGGCATTGTAGACGCGGCACCGTGCCTCAAGGTCTGTGTGGCACGATCGACAAGAAGGACGGTACAAACGCCCCCATTGGACAACGCCTCAATCGATCGGATAAGCGTATTCATGATTTCGCGCAGGGGATCGTTCTTCGAGATCATCTCGAGGACCTGCCGCTGCGCCATATTGAGCGCATCGGCCTGTTTCCGTTCCGTAACGTCGATGGCCGTGCCGATCCAGGCCGATTGGCCATCGAACTCGATGGACGCGGCGGTGAAATCCAACCATCGAATCGCCTTGTCCTTGCGGATGATGGGAAATTCCAGATGGCTATTCGTGCCGTCACCCGCCTCCAGAGCTTTCAGCCCGGTCTTTAGAGACTCGTGGAAATCGGGATGCACGAGATCCCATAGAGTCAGAGACTGTAATTCCTCCAACGAGTAGCCGGTGATGGCAACGGCGGCTGGATTGGCATAGCGAAAACGCTCGCCGCTGTAGATATACAGCCCCGCGCTTGTGCAGTCGCTCAACCGCTCAAACTTTGCCTGACTGGCACGTAACGCCGGTTCCGCCCTGAGCCGTGCTCCGACCGCCGTCAGCAGCTCCTTGTAACGACCGTTTAAGTTGAGATGGCTCACCACCTGACGACTCAGCACACGTAGGGCATCGAGTTGCTCTGGCGAAAGATTCCGCGGCTCACGATCGATGACCCCCAAGGTACCGATGTGACGTCCCTCCGGCGTCGTAAGTGGGGCGCCGCAGTAGAATCGGATATGCGGGTCTCCGGTGACCAGTGGATTATCGGTGAACCGGTCGTCAACCGACGCATCCGGAACGACGAACAACGCATCGCTTAGGATTGTATGTGCGCAAAAGGTGATGATGCGTGAGGTCTGTGGCTCGCTGAGCCCGATCTTGGACTTGAACCAGTGCCGGTCGGCGTCGACGAGACTGATGACTGCGAAGGGGGCATGACAGATGTAGGCGGCGAGCTGGACGAGGTCATCGAGTGCCTTGTCCGGCACCGTATCAAGCATCTCATACCGATAGAGTTCGACAAGCCTTTCGGCTTCTTGAGGAGAAATCATCGCGAATTTCAGTTCTCCGCCCACAGCCAACCGAGCGATTCTCACACTATAGCGGAATAATTATGCTTAATACCGAACTAAATATACCTAATAGCAGAATAATTATGCCTAGGGAAGGCCTGACTTATTCAGGGTTTTCAGCAGAAGCCAGTCGAACCTCCAATGCTGCCTTCCTTCATACCCCGAAGAAGATCAGTTTTCTGTGCCGAGGGCGTTCGTCCGGATTGTTGCCGTCCAGCTCTGTATGCTCGTGCTATGCCCGCAATTATCATACCGGGAAGCATCCCTGAGAGATGCATGAGCTTCCAAGAATTACGTGGTTACCGCTCAGCGAGGAACCCCACAATACGTCTCTCATGGATTGGCAAGAGCTCAGTGTCTTTTCACGTGAATGCGGGGTTCAGGTAAAATGCAGCGGCTCTCTTCCTGTGCCTACATGAATAGACTAGGTGGATTGTTTCGACTTCGTGAATCTAATTGGATACTGAATCTTAGTGGATACAGTCCGGGCTCGGAAGGCAGTTCGGTATACCATCGGAGTTGCCCATGCCCCTACGGCTAACGCGTTTAGTCCTCAACGACGTCAAGGCGCTATCTTGGATGGGAAGACCGAACGGACGCTGCTAGGGAAGGTCTGATTTATTCCCCGTAGGTGATACGCGATGAGGAATGCGGCACTGAACGGGAGACACGCGCCTGCACCAACAAACCTGTGCAGAAGTCTTATTCGAATAGTCTCGCAAGCTCACTCGCCGCGAGCAGTTTCTCAACGAGGCGAATCGTACTCTCTGCCGTACGTTGAACCCCTGAGCGAGGCGAGAACGCCGCTGGTGGACTTTGTCAGCAGCCTGCTAATGGGTCGCGACATCAGCGGGACACCTGGGGAGTCTGGTGACTCAGGTCCAAGCGGGAGCGAGGCTGCCGTTTGCATCTCGCCAATGCGGCATCCAGGCAAGCGCCACGAGTTTGACGGCAATGTTGGCCTTAGTAGGCTTGATGGAGATGGTTTCAAGCTTTTCATTCAGCGGATCCGTCGCCGCTACCAAGGCATCGCTCTCGGATTTGAATTGCGCTTCAAGATCGACGAGTTGCTGCTGAAGTGCCGCTACATTTTCCTCGGCTGCTCCAACATCTGTTGACTCTTTCATCACCCGGCCGGCACTGCGAATGGCCGTCGTGGCCCGACCGATGTTTGAAGCGCTGATCGTCTTCCTCCCCATGAACGCACCAAGAATGGAGGCACCGACGGAAATAGCGGCCTGCATTTGGCTGGAGCGAGACTCGGCCTGCTGCTTTTCTTTCGCCAACTCCGCACGTCGGATGCGATCTTGGAGTGTGGTGATCTTCGACGCATATTTTTGCCGAAGCGCGTCGGCCGCCTTGTCCCGTTGTTCCCGGCCGGTTTGTTGTAACCGGACGCGGAAATCCCGTTCGGACTCCCCCGGTTTCGATACATCCTTGGTACTGGGGCTCCGCAATAACTCTATTTTCTGCGTCCTAAACAACCAGCCGTTGAACTCCTTGTTCCAGTCGGCATAACTCCTGGCTTTGCCCGCACTAGCCGGCACGGCCAGGAATTGGGCCTTCGCCGAGGGTTCGCGCTCAAGGTCGGCCACCGCTATCTCTGCTGCAAGGGCCTTATCCCAATCGACCGCCACAGGCCCGTCCGTGATGGGGGCCAGGACCGTCAGGTCCTGGGCGCTCTCCACTCCGCTCTTGGCATCGGAGAATCGGATTTGCGACGTTCCCAGCAACATAGGCGCGTAGACCAATTCGCTCCCATCCGGTTTCGAACCGCGCAGCGGGACACAATACTGCGGGACCTCCGGCGGCAGCATGGGACGGGCTGTCACGGCTGAGGACTGTGTGCTGAGGGCTACGGAGTGAGCCCCAGATGTTTCACGTTTGACGTTTGCCGTTTCACGTCTAACAGGGTCCATCAGCTGCTTGATCTGCGTTCTCGTGAGCGGGCCACGAAGGTAGGACAGGCACCAGCGTGTCTCAAACACGACCGGTTCGTCCTCATGCACGTTATTCATCAGAAAAATCCTATTGCCGAGACCGGCCAGCGTTTGCTCCATACGGCCACGATCGAACTTCTTTCCGGCACTGCTCGACGCGCCCTCCAATCCCTCAAGGACTCTCGCCTTGTCTCGCTCCGTCTGCAATCGTCCGATAAACCAGGTCCCGGTGTTGGCCAACCCTTTGTAGTCGAGATCGACGGGATTCTGCGTGGCAAGCACCACTCCGAGTCCAAACGCACGTGCCTGCTTCAACAACGTCATCAGTGGGAGTTTGGATGGTGGATTCGAGACCGGCGGAAAGTAGCCGAAGATTTCGTCCATATAGAGGAGCGCTCGCAAACTGGTCGTGCCTGACTGCGCGCGCATCCACCCCACCATCTGACTGAGCAAGAGCGTCACAAAAAACATGCGTTCAGCATCGTTCAAATGCGCAATGGAAAAAATCGCCAGCCGTGGCTTGCCCGATGGGGTATACATGATCGACTGCATATCGAGCGCTTCCCCCTCAAGCCAGGCCTGGAAGCCAGGTGCGGCGAGCAGATTATTCAGTTTCATGGCAAGAGCGAAGCGATCTTTAGACGGGAAGAACGAATCGACATCCATCACGCCGATCCTCGACACCGGTGGCGACTGAATCGCTTGGATCAGGGTCGCCAGATCAAGATCTTGTCCGTTCCTCCAGGTCTGGTCGAGAATCGTGGAGAGGAGAATGTGCTCACGGCTCTGGATGGGATCCGCCTCAATACCAAGCAAGCCGAGCAAACTGGTCACGGTGGTGCTGATCCGCTCGCGCAAAAGCTCCGAGTCCTCAAGCACATCAGCAGTTGGCGCCGAAAACGACTTCAGAATGGACACCGGCAACCCGGCGTTGCTGCCGGGTGTGTACATCACCACATCGGCTGCGTCTCGTAGCCGCTGAATCCTGTCGCCGTTCTGTTGCCAAGCTGCGAGGCCTTTGGCCCACAATTCCGCTTGTGCCTGGGCATAGTCGGCAGGAGCCAACCCTTTCTTGCGTGCGTCATCTTCGTTAATCCATGGTTGAAAGTCTTCTCCCTTCAGACTTGGGAACGTCAGCATCAAGTTCCCCAGGTCACCCTTCGGATCGATGATGATGGCTGGAATATTGTCGATCGCCGCTTCTTCGAGGAGCGCTAAGCACAACCCGGTCTTCCCGCTGCCGGTCATCCCCACACAGACCGCATGGGTCACGAGATCTTTTGAATCGTAGAGGAGCCACCCTGGCTTCGCCTGTTTCGTCGCGAGCTCATAGGGCCGTCCGAGATAAAAAACGCCGAGCTTTTCGAAGCCTTCGGAAGTCTGGGCGGTGGTTGCTGCAGGCATCTCCGACTTCGTGGTTCCCTTCTCAGCCTTTGTGCCGGACTCTGATTTCTTTGCTTTTGGCATACCGCTCTCCCCCTTCGCTCGACTGTCATGATAACGAGGACCGTATTTTAGTGGGCTCACGGATGAGCTGCAAGCAGAAGTACAGGGGTGTGATAGAGAACAGAATTGTGACCGCAGACCTTACGGTGCTGTGGGAGGCTGCAACTTACGTAGACCTATCGTGGCATAAGCCCACCATCACCATTCTTTGAAAATCACAAACACCGCGCCAATCATCATGCCAAAGCCAACCAGATAGTTCCACTTCAGCGGTTCTCGTAGATAGAGCACGGAGAACACACAAAACACGACGAGCGTGATGACTTCCTGAATCGTCTTCAGTTGGGCCGCCGTGAATTCATAGTGGCCGATCCGATTGGCCGGCACTTGCAGGCAGTACTCAAAAAACGCAATGCCCCAACTGACCACAATCGCCATCCACAAGGGCGAATCCTTATATTTCAGATGCCCATACCAGGCAAACGTCATGAAGATGTTGGAGACGATCAGCAAGAGGATTGTGTGCATGGGCCTCCTTCATGATGATTGCTCTTTGACAGGATCAGCGATTTTGGCTTCACTTAGCCGCAGGGCTAAATGGTCAACTAGCTGCCTAAAAGTAAGATCTGGCTTCAGAGCTTCATCGTCTCGAAGCGAAATATTGAACTTCTTCTCCAGTTGAACAATGAATTCCGCACTGGACAGAGAGTCAAAAGTGTCCATCATGAGGTGTTGTTGAAATTTATCTTCCGGGCTAAGACCGTCAATAGAGACTGGTATATATTGGGCGAGGATTTTTCGTACTTTGGTTGCTAAGATCTCTCTGGACTTACTCTCACCAAAATAGGCTTGGCCAAATTCCTTGTGTGTAAGTTGTGGTCTAGATAGAAAGTATCGTGACAACTTCATTTTCTTCCGGCGAACGAACAAATAATAGGCACCAAAGGTCAGGGCGAGAAAAGGAAGTACTGCCCAGATTCCTACTTCTTTCATTGTTAGCCTAGTCTAGACTCCTTCAACACCTGTCCCGTATACGACCGCTTTGCCTTCGCAATCTCTGTGGGCGGCCCTTCAACGACGGTCTTGCACCGATCGCTATCTATTATGGGATACGGTTCAACGTCGCTGTTTACAAGACCTGCTGCTCTGCCTAGTCCCGAACAGCTACTACAACTGCACGCGCCTGTTCGCCATCCAGTGGATCGGTCGCCATCAGATCGTATCGCAACTCGACTGCGGAGGGACCCAGAGTGTGGATTCCGTCACACAACGGGGGGCTCGGAAGATTGTTTTGAGCGAGTAGGTCTATGAGAAACTGGAGATCATGAGTTTTGCGCAGTTCGACTCGGTACTTAGCCAACACTGCTTTGAGAGACTTCTCAACCGCTTGCTGAGCGTGGAATCCGACAACCTCGTCGTCGATTTCCGGATCATCCGACAGCTTGCGGAACGCTCTGATGTCACGGTCAGCCAGGGCAAGAAAGCGGCGAGCGAGATCCTCAGGCCGCTTCATAGAGGACCTTCCCCTCCTTCAAAGCCCAGTACATAGCCGTTCCGGGGAGATGTCCCCAGTCAGCAATTTCCCCTTCCGAAACGACAAGCACATCGACGGGCAACCCGATTGATCCAATTGCTTTCCGCAAACGAACCATTTCTGCTCGTTTGGAGCCAATCTCACGTTCGATCACCAGTAAATCCACATCGGATTCCGCCGTGGCTGTTCCTTCCGCGAAGGAACCGAAGAGAATGACTTTCCTCGGATTGGCCGCAGTCACGAGCCGTCGAACCGCAGTATCAATCGCTTCTTGAGCTGTCATTGTGGCCTATTTCGGACCAATCCTGGCTACACATCGGCCCGCTCAAAAGCACATCACACACATGTGCGATGGTAGCATTCATTCTTAGCAAAGTCATGCCGGATGCGTCATGACTCGCTTCATGGAGATAGACACTATTCGGCAACCCCATGGAACCAGGCTCTTACAACCCAGCTTCTTTTAACACCTGTCCTGTGTACGACCGCTTCGACTTGGCGATTTCTTTCGGCGGCCCTTCGGCGACAATCTCGCCGCCGCGATCGCCGCCTTCCGGCCCGAGGTCGATGATCCAATCAGCGTTCTTGATCATGTCGAGATTGTGTTCGATCACGAGTACGGTGTTGCCAGCCTCGACCAATCGATCCAGCACATCGAGCAATCGTTGTACGTCGGCGAAATGGAGGCCTGTGGTCGGCTCATCGAGGATGTACATCGTCCGTCCAGTCGCCCGTTTGGAGAGCTCGCGCGAGAGCTTTACTCGCTGCGCCTCACCACCGGAAAGCGTCGTGGCGGACTGGCCGAGTTTCACATAGTGCAGACCGACATCATGAAGGGTCTGCAGCTTCGCTTTGATCAAGGGAATGTGCTCGAAGAACTCCAACGCATCGTCTACCGTCATGTTCAACACATCGGCAATACTCTTGCCCTTGTGAAGAATCTCCATCGTTTCGCGGTTGTATCGTTGCCCCTTACAAACCTCGCAAGTCACATACACGTCAGGCAGAAAGTGCATCTCGATCTTGATCAGTCCGTCGCCCTGACAGGCCTCACATCGCCCACCTTTCACGTTGAAACTGTATCGTCCTGGCTTATAGCCACGAACACGTGACTCCGGAAGATTCGAATAGAGATCACGGATATAGCCAAAGAGTCCGGTATACGTTGCGGGATTGGAACGCGGTGTGCGGCCGATCGGCGATTGATCGATATCAATCACTTTGTCAAGCCCATCGACCCCTTTGAGTTCTTTGCACCCATCGATCTTCGGCTTCTTGTGGTAGAGCAGTTGCGAAAGCGAATGGAAAAGCACCTCCAGCACCAGCGTGCTCTTTCCTGATCCTGAGACTCCTGTCACACAGGTGAAGAGCCCCATTGGGATACGTGCGGTCACATTCTTCAAATTGTGCTTCTGTGCCCCAATCACCGAGAGCGTTCCACGGGGCTTCCGCTGCCGTTGCGGTACGGACACCGTCTGCGTCCCTCGTAGATATTGACCGGTCAGCGACCTGGGATCGCCCATGATCTGTTGCGGTGTTCCCTGTGCAATGACGTACCCACCCTGCGAGCCGGCACCAGGCCCCATATCCAGCACATAGTCGGCCGCCATCATCGTTTCGGTATCATGTTCAACAACCACGACGGTATTGCCGAGGTCGCGTAACCGCAACAAGGTTTGTAGCAAGCGCCGATTGTCCCGCTGGTGCAAACCGATCGATGGTTCATCGAGGATGTACAACACGCCAACCAGACCGGACCCGATCTGCGTCGCCAACCGGATACGCTGCCCCTCGCCGCCGGAGAGGGTCGCCGCCGCTCGATCGAGCGTCAAGTAATCCAAGCCTACATTGACGAGAAAGCCCAACCGTTCTCGAATCTCTTTCAGAATCCGATGTGCGATGACCAACTCACGATCGGTGAACTTAAGCGACAGGAAGAAGTCAGCCGCCGTACGAACGGATAGCTTGGTCACCTCGGCGATCGATTTCTTTGCGAGCTTGATGGACAAGCTTTCCGGTCTCAACCTCGCACCGTGGCAGGTTTCGCACGGCTCCAGCAGCGTGAAGTCCTCTTCTTCCTCACCGCCCGGCGTCACGGCATAACCGATTCCGTCGCAAGCCGGACAGGCTCCATGCGGGCTATTGAAGGAAAAAACGCGTGGCGTGACCTCAGGGTAACTCACCCCGCACTTGATGCAGGCAAGCCGGTCGCTGTAGAGCCTTGTGTGACCATCCTCCGTCAACACACCGACCAGCCCACCAGTCAGTTTGACCGACGTTTCGACAGAATCCGCCAAGCGGCGCATCAACGCATCGCCCGTTTTCATCACCAACCGATCAACGATGATTTCAATCGTGTGTTTCTTCTGCTTATCGAGCGAGATGTCCTCACCGAGGTCTACAATCTTCTCATCGATCCTGGCGCGCACATACCCGGCCTTGCGCATCTCCAGCAACTCTTTCCGATACTCCCCCTTCCGCCCTCGGACGATCGGCGCCAGGATCTGGAACTTCATCCCTTCCGGCTGCGCGGCAATGGCATCGACCATTTGCTGGACAGTTTGCGCCGTGATTTCCTCACCACATTGAAAGCAATAGGGCCGCCCCACGCGGGCGAAGAGGAGACGGAGATAGTCATAGATCTCCGTAACCGTACCGACGGTGGAACGGGGGTTGTGGCTGGTGCTTTTCTGCTCAATAGAAATCGCGGGAGACAGCCCTTCGATCGAATCGACGTCCGGCTTCCCCATCTGTTCGAGAAACTGCCGAGCATAGGCGGAGAGCGATTCGACATAGCGCCGCTGGCCTTCGGCATAGATCGTATCGAAGGCGAGCGACGACTTACCCGACCCGCTCAAGCCGGTGATCACTACCAGCTTATCGCGTGGGATCTCCACGTCGATGTTCTTGAGATTGTGCTCGCGGGCGCCTTTTATGACGATCGAATGTCCCATTGCTTCTTTTTGTTCCCGAGTCAGGCCGTCGGACTCACCACCCAGCACGTTCAAGAATGCAAAATTATAACATGGAGTCTGCGAGTAAAAACTGCCGCACAATATGTAGCACGCCATCTCTCGGATCAAAAACTCCATCCACCGACACACCACTCACGCGTCATCGCCAGAAAGGTCAAAAACGAGTGCGCCGTAATCTGGACCGTCAGCAATGAGGTTCGGAGTGAAGAGGAAAGGGTCACGAAGGATATGCCGACTCCCCAGCCAATAATCACCACCAGTTTGTCGTACGGGGCTGTCGGGTCAATATTTGAGATTGTTTTCGCACAGGCGCTTGATGACGATGGAGTGGCTCGTACAGAGATGGGATTGACTCACACGAGAATCTGGAGAAAGAACACATTACCACGAAAGCAATGAGACATCGTTTCGCACGAATGGTTGCCTCAGCGATTGGCCATCCATATGTGTTTTGCTGATCTCCAAACGCTCTGGCATAGGGGAACCAATGAGAGCACCAATGGCTTGCTGCGCCAAAATCTCACGAAAGGGGTGAATCTATCCGGTTACACCCAGCGCTTTTGAACGCCATTGCCCATCAGCTCAACACGCACCCAATAAACCATACCGAGTGCGCCACACCCCTTGAAAGTTCAGGCGCAGCTACGCCAGCAGTCACTCATTGCACCTGGCATTGGGAACCGAGGGCACTACACATTGAACGTATTGAAGGTCTCTACCCAGAGCATGTTCGTCGTTTTCCATTCATCAACCTCCTCCTTGGTCAGTACTCCTTTCCAGGAGTTTGCCCTGTTGTAGGCCTTTATGATGTCATCCATTTCAGTAAGAGGACGCGGTGGATAATGAAATTTTGCCTTCTCTATGAGAGGGCGAGCCGCAAGCACCGACGAGAGTTTCTTGAGTGCTGTCGGGCCGATGATCGCGAGCGAGCGCCACGCATCGGAAACCAATGCTGGCATACGAATCGCAGCCAGAACCCTACCTCGGGTTTCTGATGACGGAGCGAGTTCCTGTCCGAGACGGGCCGCTGCTTGACGAGCCTCGCCACGTGCTTTGTCGCGTTCCCAGATACTCATCGAGTGGTTGGAATAGTGCGCCCAATACTTTTCCCCGGCGCCCTTGAATGCCTCAAAATCGTCCGCAATAGCGCCCTTTGCGGTTTTCACCATCTGCTCTAATTGCTTCATCTTCGCATCGTATTCTTTTCGATGCTTACGGGCCTCCAATGCCCAGTCGACCAAGATCCCAAGGCCGGCAATCACCGCTCCTGGCCCCGACCCCGCCGACACAACGCCGGCGAGGTCGGCCAAACTTACATCTATGCCCTCGAGCTGCGGCTTCTTGAGACGTTTACCTTCGGCGACACTTCTCGCCAACCTACCTTGAGCTTGCCAAAAGGCCTGGCGCGCAAAATCAAAATTACGGCCCGTCGTCGTCACCTCGAAAACGAACCCACCGATAAGTTCCCCTTGGCGCTCAGTGGCATACCTATCCTGTGCGTCTCGCCACTGTTTATATTTATCCTTTTTGTCTCCGGAGGGATTCGTATCATCTGTTGGCCGCAAAGCGTGTTTCTGTACCGGCGTCAAGTCGGTAGGGGCTTCCGGCGCTCCCGCACTGAGCAGGTCCCTCAATCGCCCGATCGAACGAAGTACTTCTTCGAAGTAATGTGTGAACGCGTTGTACTCCGTCACCCACTTGCCCATCTCACCGGCTTCGAAGCGCGTTATCTCTTTTCCGATAGAAAGCGTATAAGGAGCGCGTCCGGCCAAATTCCGCTCCTGTTTCCCGACGACAGAAGATGTACGGATTAGACCTGCACGGTGCTCCGCGTGATAGGCTTTCTCTCTTGGACCATAGAGACCACCTCGTATCACATACGGCTCGATCATTTCGTACACGCGTGGCTCGCTCACCGCTAATTCCTGCTGTATAGCGAGCGCTTCGACTACCTCTCGTGAGCCCAGGTCAATGAGTTCAGCTTCAAAGCTGGCTCGTTCTCTCATCTTCGCTCTCCTGGTATGAAGCCTGCCGCATACAGTGTTTATAAAGTGCTTCCACAAATTCAAATCGTGGATGTTCCGGCGGGCAGGGCACTGCCACGCTTGCTGCTCGACTCTCGGTGTACCCGGCACATCAAGCTCGACGCCGGTCATTGTGCGCTAAGCCGTTCGATAGCCTTCGACCTTGCCCTCGATTCCTCATCCTGAGGTGTACTTATAGCTATATGTGTTATCACCCGCCAGATAGGCGACACTGATTTCGACCTGAGACTTCATCCTGACGTTGACGAAGGCAACAGCGTTCTCGTAGAGGGAAATGCTTGATGGTCCTATCGGATTTCCCATGGGAACCCCAGGTGGATTCTTGTGCAGAAAGCCATGAGAAAGGGTGTACTTCCCCATCTTAAAATTTTCGTTCCAGACCAGCGAGCTTTGTTTCTCAGCTACCCACTTATCTGCTGAAGAACGAATGGTCGTCTGCAGTCCGGAGCAGGTGACCTGGAGGAGTTCTGGCTTGAGCCTCGAACCACCAGGGAGATTACCAGTCATACAGTAGTTGTGGTGGACGTCACCCGACACAAGCACCAGTGTTTTCACTGAACTACCTACCTTGCGCATAGCCTCAACCAATCCCCACAGATCACGCCAACTCCTATCGCGAATCATGTGCTCTAGATCTACAGATCTTCGGAAAACACGGAGTAAAGCGTTAGAGGCCCTGCCACTGCCCGTAGAACCAGTCAAAGCTGCATAAAAATCTAACAAACCACCTTGACTCCATGCTCCAGCGGCAGTTTCAGGCTTCGTCATGATTTGCGTCACTTTCATTGGCATGAGGAGCGGTGTAGATGGTGCAATGAAAACCACAGAATCATTCCGCTTCTTCTCGACAAGAATGTCCCGCATCCAAACCAGTTGCCCATTGTCGATTGTTTGTGACATAGGGCGTTTTTTGGGATTGTCGTGGTCGATGATTCGCAAATCGTCGTCGGTGGGGACCATGAATTTGCGCGTTCGGCAGTCGGGGACTAAGAAAGGAGGGTCAAAAGGGAGCTGGTAGTGCCAGTCTAAGCTCGTACCAGTCTGGAATGTAGCTTTTGGATCTTTCGAAGGCACCTTCGAAAAACAGGCTTTATGGATGCAGCTACGCAATTCCGGTAGCGCATCGGATCCCGCTTGCTGCGCGGCTGCAAGAGCCTTTACCCGTGGATCATCCTTCCTCCATTGTGATGGAGCCTTGTTACACCAACCCTGATACATCCAATACGCGGCCAAGCTATCAGTCAAGGTTTTGGGCCACATTCTAAAATCGTCTTTCTCGTTGTGAAGCATCCGCACCCAAGACGAATCGAAGTTCCAGTCATCAGTGACCTCGTGGTCGTCAAACATGAGAAAAGTAGGAACTTGCGCGAGCAAAACTCGAACGCTACGCGAGCTCGTCCATGCACGTTCATACAAAGAGGCAAATTCCGCGAAGTCGGCTGCATGAACGCCGTCAGCAGCCGATGGATGCCCGTGTGCATCTGCCTTACGAACAAGGCTATGAGACTTCCTGTCAGCAATAATAGGAATCTGGTGCTCAAAATCAGGAAGCCTCCACAAGAGGAAGTTGTAAGAGAGATATCGACCTGCCATCGGGTTACGACGAAGAGCTGTACTGAAGCCGACTTTCCAATAAGGCAGAAATACTCGGAAGGGTTCTGTGCTGATCTCAAGAGTATCGACTGTGGGCAAGAGACCAACAGCTTCTCTCGCCGCTCTTTCATCAGATGCCTCACCATGGGCACCCGATAGGTCACGACGGTTTTTCAGAGTCTGATAGCGTTCCTTCAGTTGCTCTCTTGGGTTTTTATCTGGATACTCACGATAGATGCCTTTAATGTCTGGATATCGCCTATGGATCTCATCCAGCTTTTTGACCCCGTCTGCAACTGACTGGTAGCGCTTAATATCAGGATCTTTATATGTCTGATAGCGGTGGGAAAACCGGCCAGCCCAAGCACCGTCGATCAGCTTACTCCGCAGGGGAGAAACGGAATCAAAAGGTCCGGGCATTCGAGAGGCGAAACGCGCCCGAACTATCATCTCACCGGTGTCATCCCCAATTTCATCTGCATAGATTTGATCGCCTCCCCAAAATAGGAATGCTGGCCACTTGTCCTTCCTGTTGGCACGGAGCCAAGTGCCCAATCCATCTAGCATATCAGGCCCCCAGTCCTTACCTCCCTTCTTATCACCGGGGTACCACCGGCATGAACCTGTGACAAACAGCAAATTCTTGTCATACACCCGTCGGAGCGTGCGAAAAGTAAGCCACTCATTTTCATCGAGAGAGGCCAACCTCAACTGGTCTTTTATCGAGTTGAGAACGGCTAGGGTCAGCGAGGGAAATACATCCGAAAATTCAGAGGGTTTAACAGGAATCAAACCGGCTGCTGGCAGCGGGGCTAGCTCGACCGTGTAGTTGTAGAACGTTTCCTCTCTCAAGCCATCTATTTCCACTGCGGCGAAATACCGACCACCGACGCGCACCGTAGAGGCATAATGCGCGGACTCGGAGCCTCCAGACGAAAGTTTGCATCGCAAGCGCACTATCGCAGGGGTCACCGTCTCCAACCATACCACCGTACGTTCATAGTCGGTATATCGCACAAAAGGGCCGACGCGAATCTCCATAGGAACGGCACGGATTCGCACCTTGTTGAGCGTGGCAAGAAATGGCTTCGCGATCTGAATCGGCCTCCGTGTAATATGCTCATGTTGCATGAACCGCTCGACTCCGCCACGCCCTAGAGCTTCCATGCCCTTTAGGGCAAGGTCATCCATCTCTTGCCGATAATACGGCCAGAAGTTCCTATCCGGGTTCTTGTCGTCGCGCACCAAAGTCCAGTCGAACCACGTCCCACCATACTGGATCTTTGGATCATCGGGATTTAAGAAGGCCCCAGCACGAATTGCACACACACGGTCCCTGACCTCAAAAACGAACGGTAAGGCAGGATTAATCTTTCCAAGATACGCACACCCTCTATTTCCTTGACTAAATTTACCCCTCGACACCACCTGCCCTTGAATGAACGCATATTCTCCTTCAGTGATTGGAGATTCCTCACCATCGACTACGACCAAATAGGCTTGATCTCCCCCTCTATCACCCGACCGCTCCACTTCCGAAAACCACTCTTTGGTTCGGTCTAGGCCAAGATCCACAAGCTCCCGTTCAAATCCTTGTCTTTCAGCCATGATTCGCTCACCACTCCGCTATACTTGCTGTTCAATCGTCTGCGCGCCAGTCGCACCAAGGTCGACACCCGTCAACGTTCGATAGGCCGTCCGATACCCTTCGACCTTGGCCTCGATTTGGTTGAGCCAATTTTCGAGTTCCCCTGGAGGATTCGATCGCTTGTCCTGATGGTTGATGACTTCCAGATCCAGCAGAATGTCTCGCGCATTTTTTGCGCATTCTCGATGGACGATATATCGATTGGTCTCACCGTTGGTCACTGGACGTTTCAGAACCAGCACATCGTAGGCCGCCGTAATGTATTCGTCCGGACTCTCATACGCCGGCGGGATCCCAAACGTCGCGCGCAAATCACGAATCACCGACATGCCCGCGATAGCCCATACAATTCCACTCAGCGTATTGTAATAGTTGCGCCCATAGGCAAACGGTTCAAACCGTTTCTTCAACACTTCCAGCGTGTCACTGATCGTAATCAATGTGGCGACCGAGGTTCGGGCACTCCCACCGGCGGCTCCCTGAATGGCAACGGCCAAACGCTTGTCTTTGTAAAATTCCAGCGCATGAAAGACGAATTTATGAAACTGGGCAGTAAAGCCGGTATTCACTTCTGTTTGAAGATCGAGTTTTCGCCCGGTGTCAGAAGTCCAACCAAGAGCAGTGCGGTAGGCCCCGGCTCGATCTCGCACAGTGGAGGACAGACCCATTTTCATCTGCCGAACCATCACTTCGAGCACTACTGCAACGATGTCGTCCTTCAATCCCAGATCGATACTTCCGTTCGATATGGGAAGCCTGCCGTTGGTCGCAAAGGCATCTAAAATGGTCCCGAGAATTTGAAAGATACCTAATCGCTCAAAGTAAAATAGCCAGACAAGATCTCCGACAAACAGCCGCTTAAGGCTTGGAGTCGAACCCTCAATCCCGTTCCGATTTCCATCGATGGTGATGCAGGGAGAACAGACACAGCATCCGCTTGGCCAAGCCGCGGTTGGCACTCCAACGTCATCTCCACCTGGCCTCTTTAAGCAGGTGACCATACCGGAATCGATCTCGCCGAGCACGTCGCCTGCAACGGTCTGATGGCGTTGCCCAAACTTGAAATACTCATCAAAAAATATCGTCACTTCATCTTTAGTCGTAACACCGGTAGATTTGATGAGCGATAACAGCTCCTGTGCACAAGACGGAAATAGGACGGTTACGGGAGGTTTTCCATTTAGACCTTTTGGCGCATTTATCGTTTCAACCCTTGAAGGGGGAAGCCCCTGCAGGATGACCACCTGGGGCTGTGGATTGCTTGGCATCGTTAGACTCCTTCCGTTCTTGTCAATTGCACATCAATTCCAAACATCTCGTTGCTGTCCCAATTTGATTAGCCACTTGCTCATGACGCCGTTCAATGCATCCTCGGTCAATGGGCTCCTCTCCCGCACAACGCGAAACACGGCAAGCTGTACAGACGGTGACAGCCCGGTGAGATTCAGGCAGCCGCTCTTTGCCGTATCCGCGACGGCCCGCAGCTTCCATGGGGCCAGCACGCTCATGTCGAACAGATCGGGTATGGCCCGTCCCTCCAGCACACGGAACTTTGTATTCAGTAATGTGCTGCTTACAATCGGCAAATAGATCTTGGCCTCCTCCAAGACCTTCCTGCTGTCGGGGGATGCCTCTTTCATGGAATAGCAAACTTCCCAGTCCCGCTCCCACGTGTCCCAGTCACCTCGTCCCCAGAGCTGGCGAGTCCATTCAAAACTGAGCAGCACCCGCAGGTAGGGCGGAGGGTGGGGATCGGAATCGGAGACTCGCATGGCATCGCCAGGTGAAAGCGATAGGATTTCTCGTATCGCTGCCGGCTGGGCCAAGCCAGTGCAGCAGAAAGCCCAGAAGTCCGGCCCGATCTCCGAACTCCAAAGGGCATACAACCGTTGCAGCGTTTGTGATGCCCCTGCGCGCTTTAGGGCGGCACAAAAGGCGTTAGGAATAGCGGATTGCAATCCCGTTCGACTCAGCGCTTGGTGGCCGACTTCATGATGCACGGACGTGAGATTGTATTTTTCTTTGAGCTTCGCATAAGGGATCTGAATGAGCGGTATTGGATTCGGTGCGGCGCCTGGAAGCCGAACGCCTTCACGCAGAATGGAGGCGCCAAATCCACGGTCACAGTGCACTAACGGTGGCTCAACCCGATCTAACGCCGGATGGTCCTTTTTGAGCGCGTCCCAAGCGAGCACATCACAACCAGCGAGTAGCCCCCCCAAGACGGGGGATGCCCGCTGCGTGAGCACGTCTACATAGGTATCAAAAAATGTGAACGCTTTGGTCAGGTCAAATTCCATCCGGCCGAGTTTTGCGTTCAACGCGCAAGCTGCCCGTCTCTCAGTCAATTGAGAAACAGGCCTGTTTACCGTACCATCGAGATCCGATCTTAGGCGATCGACAACCACATTCAATTGCCTCTCAAGGACGGACCACTGACGGGCGGTAATGTCCTGCTGTCTCGGTAATGCCACCAGCGTTCTCATTCGAGCAAGGGCATCGATTCGCAGACGCATGGCCTCAGCTCGCTTCCTGAGATATCGGGTAAGACTGTCCATGCTCGGTTCAGATTCCTTCGATAATAATCCTCTCTCCCCGCCGTAAGCGGATGGTCATTGTCCGCTTGCGGGAATTGCGCATCTCACCCTCTTGCCCGGAACGCCCCATTGCCTGAACCTTGCGCACCGCCGTCTGATATGCCGCCGAAGCCAGTCGACTGGCTTCGAGCGGATCAGCTGCACGCTCACTCATATGGCGGCCGAGGTAATCAAAGGCTTCGCGTGCCACGTCGACATAATTGTCCCAGGCTTCGCGGTGGCGATCAGAATCCTCTGTGGCCTCAAAGCCCAACGCCTTCAAGGCCGGAAGCGCAACAGCCCCGCCAGGAACAAGACTCGCTAATCCGGATTTGGCTAGAGAGCCGAGTGCCCCTTTCAAATCCCCTCTCGCTAATTGCGTAATAGCTTGAAGTCCTTTAAATCCGGGAATTCTTCCGGCCAATTGGCCGACTCCTTTCCTGAGAAGCCCCCCTCCGATCCTTTTCAACCTGTTTTTCCATTTGCCCCAGAAATAATCTCGTTCCATCTCGTTAACCAGCCCTCGCACCTCATCATCAAGCTCCGACTCCGATTCAAACTCTCGCTGCGTAAGTTCAAAGAAGCGATCGGCATAGCCTGCCACCTCCACCGACTCCTTCTCCCACTCCTCGTCAACTTCCTCGTCAGCTCCTTCATTACTTTGGGTTGTTTCTTCCCAATCCGATTGCGATTCTGCATCTGAATCTGATTCAGATGCTTCGACCTGCCTTATTTCGGGCCCATCTCCCTCCATCTCAAGCTCAAACTCTCGCTCCAAATCAGACATGCCGGTGTCGTTGTACTTTGACATAGCGACCTTTCCTTTCTTTTCAAGAGGAGAGAGGTGCTCGTGTGATCTTTTGAATCGACTCGTCCTTCATCCCTCTGCAAGTCAATTTCAAAGCAAGCCTCGCTTTCTAGCTATCGCTATACTAACAATACGCAAATCTAACTATTTTGAACGAAGAAGGCAAGACCACGAACCGACAGGGGTGTTGCTTTCTCTGCCAAATTCATATCCGGTCGTGGTGGGACCATCGATCCATTTTGCAAACTGCAAATACCCACCTCAGTGCATCAGGAGATCTGAGACAGGAGCGACTCGCTAACCCGGCGAATCGATGCAATGCGTGTAAAATCACTCGGCAATGCTTTTAGCCGAAACGCGTCGGCCATATACTGATTGAATTGGCCATATGAGACAGGTCCCACTACAGTAGCCCGAATGCTGGATCCTCGCTTCTGCACATATAATTTATGTACGAGTCAGGATGAGTCGGGCACACCCAACACCAGATCAAGAAAAAACACTGAGCACTTTCGCTTCATCCTGGCGTTGGAGGAAGTAGTTGTCAGGACGTCCAACGGAATGGCATGTATCCCGTCACGATCCTTAAAAATCTCGTTCGGAAAAAAATCAACCGGCACGAGCACATGAACGAGGGAGACAGCGCTGCCCTACGTGGCCGTTATCCGAAAACAGCGGCACGGACAGTTGACTGCAGACGTCCCGGATGAGATTTGAAACATAACAAAACTCTCGGTCCTCGTAGATACCGTTATTTTGATTGAGCAGTTCAATCCGTGATGATTGCTTGCCTATCTCGATAGTGATCGGATCGTCATGTCAATGTACTTGAGGTTGTATTCCCGTACCCCTTTGTCGATGGAGCTAGCCATAGGCGTGGGATTAACCCATTCTGTAGCAGCGAATCGGTGAGAGCTACGATCGTCTTTTTGATCTACGACGCGGCCCGTCCAGAGCTTCCCCCCAGCAGCTCAGAAATGCCGTGACGAGCTCGTGTTCTTCGGCGGGCGGGACAGCCAACCACGCCAGGGCCAACGCAACGGCAAGAGCAATGTGGTACCCCTCCGACCGAGAAGCTACGGCTCGGCGATAGGCAGGATGTGCGTCATTGGTGACGACAGTGGACTCGACGAGACGGCCAAGATCCGGATCTCCTTCCTGGAACTCGAACCGGTTGATACCGATGGAGCTCCCACACGAAGCGCGATTATAGCACCTCGGTTTTGTGCGAGGACACTTCGCCTGACCCGGCTGGCACGCCCCTTCAGTTTTGTGGATTTTCACCGATACATGAAGGCCGGTCCAATCTCCCCAACGCACCAATACCCTCTGGACACCATGCTTGACGCGTTAAGTCTCTTCAAACGGAATATCAATCAGCTGTTTGGAATCTCTGTCGATATCATGAATACCGGACGCTCGCTCCAGTTGCTGTCGTCATCCATGCAGATTCTTGCCATTAATGGCGTCGCCCAAGCCGCGAAGATCGGAGGCGGCAAAGGCCGCCCCATCTTGGCGCTCGTTGAGATCCTCAATCAAACACCTCGAGAGATTAAACCTGAGGTGGAAGCCATCGAACAGGTCTGCGCTGAACTGGCTCGACTCACCGCCCACAGCTCGAATATCGTATGGCGATACTACCAGCTGATCGCCGGTGTGCTGGCGGCGATGCCCCAGGGCGGCCAGTCGTCTTGTCTTGCGGACAGGCACCAGTCTTCTCATCTGCGCTTCACAACCCTAGAAGACATCACCCTGTTGATGTCGGACCCAACGTTCCAGTTGGGTGAACCGCTGGAACGGGATAACCGACGTTCCATCGCGGCGATCTGTCAGGCCAACTTGACTGAACTGCATGCACGATTGAGCGAAACCTTACGCTGTCTCAATGACACAGGCCGTGCATTGCACGGCCTGAAGATGATTGGTCTCACCGCCCGCTATATGGCCTTTTGCATTGCTTCCGAAGCTGCGGCACTGGATGAGGGCGGCATGAATTTCAAGACGCTTGCGACAGAGATCGGTCATGTGGTGGACGAACTGGACGCCAGAACTCGTGCCATGAAGAACTCCATCGACGATGGTCAGAGCTTGGTGGAGTTGCTGCTGAAAGGGAATAGTGATGCAAAGCAAAACACTCTTCAATGAAAACGGACACCAATGGATCGTGATCGGTCGCGACCCTCACAAAGACGCTCACGTCATCGACACGAACGAGTACGTGATCATCAGTCGCGGCCAAGCCATGTTATTGGACCCCGGAGGAATCCAAATATTCCCCCAAGTCCTCGCTGAGCTGGCCAAATATGTGCGCGTCCAGGATATCCGCGTCATCTTTGCCAGCCATCAAGATCCCGATATTTCGTCGTCGCTTGCGATGTGGCTTGATCTCAACCCGGGCATCAAGACCTATTGTTCGTGGCTGTGGACCGGATTCATCAGTCATTTCAGCACGGGTACTGCCATTGAACTCAACGCGATTCCCGACGAGGGTATGCGTATCAAGATCGGCGATCTCGGCGTAGAAGTCGAAGCAATCCCCGCCCATTACTGCCATTCCTCAGGCAACTTTTCGCTCTACGACCCTCTCGCCGGCATCTTGTTTTCCGGTGACATCGGTTCCGCCTTGGTCCCCAGTCATGAAGCCGGCTTGATCGTGACGGACTTCGATCAGCACATCCAATACATGAAAGGGTTCCATCTCAGGTGGATGCCTTCGACCACGGCCTTACGGAGCTGGACCCAACGGATTCGTGCCCTCAAGCCCAGGATGATCTGCCCACAACACGGATCCGTCTTTCAGGGCGATATGGTCACCACATTGCTCGACTGGCTTGACAGTCTTGAAGTAGGACAGTGGAAAGGCTCGACCCCGTCGCGCGATACTGCTAAGGCCGCGTAAGACCTGCTCCGCTTACGCCGCTTTTCCTGGTACCCTGAGGGCAATCAGGAACCAAAACGGTTGCACAGTCGGATGATGATTTCGATCATCCCTGCAGCCATCTCACCTTGACAAAGCTTAAAACCGGGTGCTACCACCGTCACATGGTGGGAGCCGAGCCTCGTTCTATGCCTCAGGAACCGCAAACTCCGGCAAAGGTGGTGTCAACCTGGTCTGGCCAGGCCCGAGAGGACGCCGTCCAAAGGATGTTCACGTCCATTGCCGGAGCCTATGACCTGAACAACACGCTCTTGAGCTTCGGCCTCCATTACTATTGGAAGAAGATTACCGCCTCCTTCATTACTCCGGTTGGCCGAGGAACTGCCCTTGATGTCGGATCAGGCACAGCCGACCTTGCACTGTTGATCGAGTCTCGCATGGGACCGAAGGGCCGTGTGATCGCCTCAGACCTGAACCATGCCATGCTCGCTGAAGGCCTCAAGAAGATCAGCGACAAAGGCCTCGGTGAAAAAATCACCTGTTTGCAGGCCAGCGCGGAACATCTCGGATTCGGTGACAATACCTTCGATGCGGTCACCACCGGGTTCTGCATGCGAAACGTCGGAGATCTGCCGCAAGCCGTGCGGGAAATTCGTCGGGTGATGAAGCCCGGTGGCCGTTTCGTGTGCCTGGAGTTTTCCCGCCCGATCTTCGGCTGGTTGCGAACCCTCTATGATTGGTATTCATTCAAATTATTGCCCTTCATCGGCACGATCGTCGCCCGCGACCGTACCGGCGTCTACGAATATCTTCCCGCCTCGATCCGGACGTTTCCCGATCAAGAACGGCTGTGTCAGATCCTACGCGACGCCGGGTTTCGTCAGGTCTCGTATAAAAATCTCAGTGGCGGCATCGTCGCCATCCATATCGCCACAAAGTAGTCTGCCGCTGTGAATTCCATTCTCTATATTTTTCTTCCCTGCAAAAAGGTCTATCCGATCGGCATCACCTACTTGGCGGACTTCATCCATCGGCGGAAGCCGGATGTTCGTCAACGCATCCTCGACCTCTCGTTGTTTCCGGTCAGTCAACGGAGCCAGGCCATCCGCGATGCCGCGACGGAGTTCAAACCGGATTTGGTCTGCTTTTCATGGCGGGATATCCAAATTTTTTCGCCGCATGAAGGCGATTCATCGCTGGAACATGCGTTCAACTTCTATTTCGCCAGTAACCCGATCAAACGCGTCGCCGCCTCGTTCGCCGGCATCAAACAGTTGTACCGATACTACAGCCATATCTATACGATCCTGTCCTATCCGGCCCTGATTCGAAAAGAATTCCCAAGAGCTCAGATCATGATCGGAGGCGGGGCGTTCACCGCGTTTGCCGATCAGCTCATCGAAAAGCTTCCGGAAGGCACGATCGGTATCCTGGGTGAAGGGGAAGATGCGATCCTCAAGCTCCTTGAAGGTCGTTCGATCGACGACGAACGCTACATCGTCAAAGAAGGGGGCCGAATTCGAAAAGGATCCCATGGTTCGCCCCCGTTGCTCGATGCACCGGCTGTCGACCTTCCCTTTTTGACCTCTATCTTCCCGCAGTGGCAGGAGTACAGGGGAGAATCGATCGGGGTGCAGTCGAAACGAGGCTGTCCGTATGATTGTGCCTTTTGCCTCTATCCCTACATTGAGGGCAAGCGGGTGCGGTACCGGCCCGCGGAGATGGTCGTGAAAGACATCTCCCAACATTATCACCAGTGGGGATCCCGTCGTTTTTGGTTTACCGACGCTCAATTCATTACGGGCAAGGAAGCCTACCCACAATGTACGGAGATCATGGAACGCATCATCCACGAGAAGCTGGAGATCGAGTGGTCCGGCTATATCCGCACTTCATTGATCACCCCCGACTTCGCCAAGCTCATGGTTCGTTCCGGAGTCGGCGACCTGGAAGTCGCCATCACCTCCGGCTCGCAGGAGGTCCTGAACAATCTCCACATGGGGTTCAAGCTGGAGCGGCTCTATGATGGGTGTCGCTACCTGGCGGAAGCGGGCTTCAAGGGTAAGGTGATCCTCAACTATTCATTGAACAGCCCCAAGGAGACGGAGGAAACCCTACTCCAAAGTGTCGAGTCTTACAAAGTGGTGGCCTCAATCCTTGGCGAGGAGCGGGTCTTCCCCTTGATGTTTTTCTTGGGCATCCAACCCAATACCGACCTTGAACAACGGTTGTTGGAAGAGGGGTATCTGTCAGCGGGCTACAACCCCTTGATGCTGACCCCGACCAGCATCCGAAAGCTCCTCTATAACCCAGCGCCATTGAATTCATTCATCGCCAGGGCATGCCTTCGTGCCTGGGAACGAAAGCAAGGAAGCCGTGATCCACGCAAATGGACAGGTTCTTTGTCGCAGACAACCGACCAGTCACATGCCTATGCCGATAAAAGCTTGAGTAACGGGATTGAAGGCAACTCTGGACGAGATGCCCTCCTCTCCCTCGAAGAGATCCTTCGTTCCCGCCGACCGGCTTCACCGCCTTCCCAGGCCACTGAGCCAAGGGCAAGTTCGGTCGGTTAATTCCGTCATTGGGTATGAGTCCCTGTCACGTGACAAGCTGGCAGTCTCGGCTGCTAATCACTGATGACCATTGACTATTAACCGTTCCGCGTCTTGCAATCCAGTTTAAGCCGATGCTATCATTCCGCCTCTCTAGAGGCTGGGGGGAACGCTTCAACCATCTTGTTTTTCAGACCATTACGGCCCTGAACCTCTGTACAACCTGCGCCTTAAGGAGGCGCCTCCATGTATAAGACGATCTATATTCCGGTCGATAATTCCGACCATTCCAATACAGCGGTGGATGTTGGGGTCCACCTGGCGAAAACGTTTGGGTCCAAGATTGTGGGAAGCCATGTTTATGCCGCCAAGATGCATGATAAACGCTTCAAACAGATGGAAGCTGGCCTCCCCGAGGAATACCACGACGAGAAGGAACTCGATCGCCAACGCCAGATCCACGATTCTCTGATTACACGTGGGCTGCAAATCATTACCGATTCCTACCTCGATTACGTTGATAAGAAGTGTAACGAAGCAAACCTGCCCATCGAACGGCGCTCGTTGGAAGGGCGTAACTGGAAGGTCTTGTCCGAAGATATTAATACCAACGCCTACGATCTCGTCATCATGGGTGCGCTGGGAGTAGGGGCGGTGAAAGACAGCGTGATCGGCAGCAACACCGAGCGAGTCATCCGCCGTGTTCGGAACTCCGACATGCTGATCATTAAGAACATCCAGCCTATGACCAGCGGCAAGATCGTCGTCGCCGTGGATGGCAGCCCTTATTCGTTCGGTGGTTTAATGACGGGCCTGCAGCTCGGCAAAGCATTGAACATGCCGGTTGAAGCGATTTCCGCCTTTGATCCCTACTTCCACTATGCCGCGTTCCATAGCATCTCAGGGGTCTTGAACGAGGAGGCCGGCAAGGTCTTCCGCTTCAAGGAGCAGGAAAAGCTCCACGAGGAGATCATCGACAGTGGTTTGGCTAAGATTTATCAATCACACTTGGACATCTCCCGCGAGATTGCTCAAGCCGAACAAACTGACGTAAAAACGACGCTACTCGACGGCAAAGCTTTTGAAAAGATTATTCAGTACGTCCGCAAGGATGTCCCCGCTCTGCTGATCGTGGGCCGTATCGGCGTGCACAGCGATGAGGATATGGATGTGGGCAGCAACACGGAGAATCTGCTCCGAAGCGCACCCTGTAACATTCTTGTCTCCAACCGAAAATATGTACCGCCCATCGATACGCAAGCCGAGTACACGATCGCCTGGACCGAAGAAGCGTTGCGGCGGATGGAAAAGATTCCTGTGTTTGCTCGCGGCGTGGCAAAAACAGCCATTCATCGGTATGCCATTGAAAAGGGCCACACGATTATCAGCAACACGGTGGTCGATGCTGCAGTAGGACACATTCTTCCCAAAGGCGCCATGGACGCAATGCGGGCGCTGGGCGGAAGCTTGGATGCTGCAGGGATTGACCGCGATCAGATGCAGGCCGACCAGGCAGTGACTCAAGATCTCATGGGTCCGACCTTAAGTGGAATCATGACCCAGATCGTGGAAGAGAAGCCAAAGGAAATCAGCGCATCGACGCAGGCCTACCTTGACCGTATGGCACAGATCTATTTCGTATGTGACGGATGTGGGTACATCGGGAAAGGTGATACGCCTGTTAAATGTCCCGTATGCAGTGCCGATGGGACCAAATTTAAGCAAGTTGATAAGAAGATTTTTGAAGTGGCGGCGACAGCGGAAGGTGAGCTGGAAACCGACGTGGCCTACGACGATGTGCCGATGCAATGGACCAAGGATGCGAAAGAAGCCATCCGTGCTGTTCCGGCCGGCTTCCAGCGGAGACGGGCCAAGGCGAGGATTGAAAAGACCGCGCGGAAATTGGGAATGACGACCATCACGCTCGAATACGCAGCCCCAATGATCAAAGAAGCGGCATCTGAAGACTATACCCCGATTTTCTCCAATAAAGGCACCGGGACTGCTCCGGCAGCGGAAGGGATGCTGACTGCGGCCAATGGAAATGGGACGAACGGGCATGCGGAAAACACGTCACCCTATACCTGGACAAGCGACGCACAGGCTCGATTAGATCGAGCTCCGGAAGGCTTTATGCGCGATTGTACGAAAGCCTTGATTCTCAAACATGCTGAGAAAATCGGCGCGACCGTAATCACGATTGAAGTTGCGAACGAAGGCATCGAACAAGCGAAGGGTTACATGGCGGACGCGATGAAGACCGGCAACCTCAAAGATATGATCGCCGACCTGACCGGCAAGGGAAGTGCCTAGTCCTGAGTAGGGAAGGCCTCGGTCTGGCCCCTTTCCATTACTCGGCCCTCAATCCTCAGATCGAAGTACTAACACGTCATGGGAAAATCTCTCCCTATTTTCAACGGTCCTTCAAGCACTCTAGGCGCTTTGGAGCAACAGATTGCTAAATTCTTCACCCCCACTCCAAAGGGCGAGGGACCGTTTGATGGCCGGACTGTTGATGACTTTAAGCCCTACCTCGTCGCACTCAACCTGACCAAGCGCTGTAATCTCAAATGTGATCACTGTTATCTTGATGCCACGACAAAAGCCGCAGGTGGTGACGATGAACTCACTACCGAAGAATGTTACCGGTTGATTGATCAGATTGCCCAGGTCAACAAAGGGTGTCTCTTGGTCATTACCGGCGGAGAGCCGCTGGTCCGCCCCGACATTCTCGATATCGCTCGGTATGCCGTAAAGCTCGGCTTCATGGTGGTCTTTGGGACGAACGGCATGCTGATCGACGATCAGATGGCCAAGACTCTTGTTGAAATCGGCGTCATGGGAGTAGGGATCAGCATCGATTCGTTGAATGCCGCCAAGCATAATTCCTTTCGTGGGGTCCCAGGTGCCTGGGAAGCTGCGATTGCAGGCATTGAAGCAAGTAAACGAAACGGCCTGCAGTTCCAAGTTCATTTCAGCGCACAGCCGATGAACTACAAAGAACTGCCGGAAGTCATCACCTGGGCGCATCAACTCGGAGCCCTGGTGCTTAACGTGTTCTTTATGGTCTGCACAGGCCGAGGCGAGGAACTCACCGATATCACGCCGGCCCAGTATGAAGAAGTGCTTGGTTATCTGATTGACTGCCAAGACAATTACAAGGGGATGCTGGTCCGTGCCCGTTGTGCTCCACACTTTAAACGACTGGCCTACGATAAAGATCCCAACTCGCCGATCACGAAGGCAACCGGGTATATGGGAGGCGGATGTCTGGCCGGGACCAATTATGCCCGAGTGACCCCGAATGGCGAACTCACGCCATGCCCGTACATGCCGTTATCAGCAGGAAATCTTCGGGAGCATAGCTTCGTTGATCTGTGGGAACACTCGAATATCTTCAACTCATTCCGATATCCCCAACTGAAGGGAAAATGCGGCGACTGTGAATACAGTGAGATCTGTGGTGGCTGCCGCGCCCGCCCCTATGTCGACCATGGCGACTGGCTCGATGAAGATGAGTGGTGCTTGTACGAACCCAAAGGCGGAGAAAAGATCAAGGTGGCGTTCAACGTCGTGGAGGAGACCGCAGTGGTGTGGGACGAATCCTCCGCCCTCAGATTGAGCCGTATTCCGTACTTTCTCCGCGCCATGGTCAAGAAAGGCGTAGAGAAGCATGCGCGTGAGCATAATGTGCAGACGATCACCGTTGAGCTGATGGAGGAACTGCGAAAAAAGCGGTTCGGCAACGACGCCCCGGTCTTTAAGTTCTAAGCGAGACGTCAGACGTTCCCTTTCTTGGATATTCGGGCATAGCCCAACCTTTCACTCATTACCTTTTACCTTTCGCGCTGTTGACTATGGATACTCTTGAAAGCATTGCGACCGATCTCAATATCCTGATTCCGATCATCAATCATTGGTTTCATCTGCTCTCCGCAGTCATTTGGATCGGCGGTCTCGCGTTTCTCGTCATGGCGGTCACCCCAGGTCTGGAGAAGGCCGTACCGAAGGATCAAATTAAGCCCATCACGGATATTTTTTATCGGCACTATAAAAAGGTCGCCGGTATTTTGCTCGTCGTCCTGTTGTTCACCGGGGGAGTCAATCTCCACTACGTCAATCAAGTCATTATTTCGCAAACGGGCACCGGGGTGCAGCACCACTCCAAGTATCTGATGGTCTTCATGATCAAGCTGCTCCTTGTCTTGGGCCTTCTCACGCTGTTTCTCTACACCGTGATTTTCAAGTCAGATGATGAGGCTGAGGAGGGAGAGTCCTATGAAGCCATTCCCTTCCAGCGAGCGGCCCTCTGGATGGGATTTTTCATCATTCTGTGCGCCGCCGCCATGAAACATCTCCATCAATAGCCCATCCCACAGCAGTCTTCGCTAACCTGTGCTCATTCCTCCTGTCTCACATGAGACAGCCTTTGTATCAATCAGATACAGTTCCGTCTATCAACCCAACGACAATCCAAGCCAACCGATTGAAGAATCAATCACTTAGCTGGCAGTCAGTCTATGCTCCATAGGAATGGAGATTGCTGTGTACCTAGAACTAGGAGAACGGGGAGTTCCTGATTCACCCCTAACCCAATCCTTGGAATGGAGCACGCTATGGCGCTGGCGGTCACAGAAGCAGAACCGGAGAAAGTAACCCACCCTGCCTCCTGTTACGTTGACTCTGAAACGAGGTGGTCAGATTCGGCATGTAGCGATGCGCCTGAGCTGCTTCAGGCAACAGATGGAAGAAGAAAACTCAGGGCCGTGCATTCCGCGTTAGTCGTTGAAGATGACCCAGATATCTCCATGGCCCTTCAAGACTTACTCGAATTCGAGGGACTTTACGTCGATTGTGTACCAACCTGTCGTCAAGCCCTCGCCGCAATCGCACAGAATGTTTACGATGTGGTTCTGCTCGACCTTGGATTACCTGATGGAGATGGGAGTTCAATTTTGGATAAGCTCCACGTCTCCCATCCCTTACTTCCCGTGATCATCTTAACCGCGTCGAACAGAGAGATTGGCTCTTTGCCTGCATTCGCCCACGTGACGAAACCCTGGGTGAGAAGAGACCTCTGTCGGGTCATACACCGGGCTCTCGACGCGATATCAACATCGATTGCAGAATGACTGAGGTGGGGGGGGAGCACGCCCACGACACAGATACTGTGTCGTTACTTCGTTCGATCGAGACCCAGCGCCCGCTTGAAGACTGTCGCAAAACCGAAATACCCGAAAGAGTCTTTGAGGTTCGAATAGAGCCGCTTGACAGCTCCCATCTCAGGGTTGGTGACATACTCCATCGTCAGCGCGATCCGCTCTTCGCCTTCTCCTAGGGGCGTCACTGCGTGCCAGAGCTTATCCCCGTTGAAAATCACCATATCCCCAGGTTCGGTGATCAGCTCAAGATGACGGGGCTGTTTGGTCGGATGATCTTTGAAGAGCTCACAGACGAGCTTGCATTGGGTCGATCGATCCACAAGCCCCATGAGAATGGTGTAGCGCGCACCATTGTAATAGGACGTATCGTAATGAAAGCCGATGTGGTCACCTGGCTCAGTATAGTAGTAGAGGGCACAGGAGTGAGGATCGTTCTCCGGACAGAACATCAGCTTCGCCTGCACAAGGCGATCTAAGAATCCTCTGAACGAGTCAGCACGATACAATTCTAGAAAGCGCGGAGCCTTTTCCTGCACCGTATAGTAGCTGACACTCCCGCCTTTCTTATGGCCGGGAATGTAATTACGATTCAGCTCGGATTTGACGGCCTGAGCTTGGGGGACGAAAACCTCTTCGACGAAGGTACGCGGCAGGAACTGCTTGATAACCAAAAACTCATTTTGCTCCCAATATTCCTGGTGGAGACGGTCGAAATCCAACCGCGCCACCGCATGATCAATCGCTTCAACCAGGCTGCCTGTTTCTACCGTCATGTTTCACCTCGATCTCTGCTCCAGATGATGAGCCCTGATCCATGACACCACGTTCGTCATTGAGAAACTGAACTATTCCCCTGGTCCCTCAAAAGAATGCCCCCATCGCACGTGCCGGTGGCCGGCTACGGACTATTCAATACCGGAGCCTTCATCACTTCGGCATCCGGAGGTGTTTTGAAATCAAACACCTCATTTCCTAGCCCAAGATTAGGCTTCAAGTTCGAGAACTCAAAGATGGCGACATTTCCGCTGATTTCATAGAGAGACACGGTTCGAATATAGTACGTCTTGGGGAACACCTCGACAACGATCTTTTGCAGATTCTGCGTCGATTCATGCTCCTTGCCCTTGGGGATCAGGGTCAACAGCGGCAAACCGGTAGCCCCTCGCTCCCTCCCCTTCGTCGGCTCAATCTCAAACGACTCATCCAATTTAGCGGCGCCTTGCAACAGTTCCAGCGGTGCTTTGGAGGCAGCCATGTGAGTGAGTTTTCCAACCAGCACCTGCTTGTGTTCAGGCACATACACCTTCACATCATCCTGATTCACATAGATCTGCTCGGTTGCAGGATCAAGATAATCCCATCTCAGTCGACCGGGCTTTTTGATGTACACCTTTCCGGATGATGTCACCGGGCGTTCAAACCCTTCGATCTTCGTTTTTTGTGAAAAGTCGGCTTGGAGATCCGTTGTCTTCTCGTATCGCATCTGCAATTGTTTGACGACGTCACGAACCTCCTGCGTTGCTTTCTCATCTTTTGCTCCATCAGCCGCAAAGACCGGCAAGACGAAGAGCGCAGAGATTGCTGCTGCCGCCCACCAACGTATCATGCTTCCGCCGCACCGACGGGGCCGCGTCGCCCAAGCACTTCCCGTCGCCCATCACGCCCTGCCGCCCCTACGATCCCCTCTGCTTCCATTTGTTCAATCATGCGTGCTGCCCGAGGATAGCCGACACGTAGTCGCCGTTGGATCAATGATGCCGACGCCTGACCACTCGAGAGGACCAACTCTTTCGCTTGCTCATACACTTCGTCTTTGGATTCCTCTTCTGCTGCGTCATCTAATTTCAGCGACTGTAGCTCTGGATTATAGACCGGGAGGGCCTGCTTTTTCACGAACTCAACGACCGAACGTACATCGTCATCCGAAACAAAGGAGCCATGCAGGCGGGCAAGCCGGCCGGTTCCAGAGGCCAGATAGAGCATGTCACCTCGTCCGAGAAGCGCCTCGGCTCCATTCGCATCCAAAATGGTGCGAGAATCGGTCTTTGACGATACTTGAAAGGCGATCCGGGCCGGGAAGTTCGCCTTGATCAAGCCCGTCAGGACATCCACCGACGGACGCTGTGTCGCGAGAACAAGATGAATCCCTGAGGCACGCGCCATCTGTGCCAGACGGGCGATCTTATCCTCCACGTCTTTGGGAGCCACCATCATCAGATCCGCCAACTCGTCGATCATGACCACAATAAAAGGGAGAGGTTCCGGTGGTGTCGGTTTCGGCTGCATGCACCCCTGCTCTCCTTCGGCAATCGACGTCTCCCCGGCTGAAAGACGCGCTTCTTCGGAGAGAAACGTCATCGAACGTTCCGTCTGTCCCCCAAGGGACGAATCCTGTTCCGCGAACGTCTCATGCAGATCGGCGACCTTCCGATTATAGGCATCAATATTTCGTACTCCGGCTTCCGCCAAGAGCTTATACCGCCGTTCCATCTCAGCCACCACCCACCCCAATCCCCTCGCGGCGGACTTGGGGTCCGTAATCACCGGTCTCAGGAGATGGGGGATGCCATCGTAGGACTGAAACTCCAGCATCTTTGGGTCGATCAGCAAGAGTTTGACTTCGCTGGGCTTGGCAGAAAAGAGGATACTGAGCAACATTGTATTCAGGCTGACACTCTTCCCGGCCCCCGTCGCGCCGGCCACTAAGAGATGTGGCATCGTCTTGAGATCCGCCGTAACAGGCGCACCGAAGATGTCTTTTCCCAAGGCCATCGTCAATCTTGATCGGGCACGACGAAATGCGTCGCTCATGATGACTTCTCTCAGCGAGACAGATTCTCGCGAGCGATTCGGCACCTCGATCCCCACCACCGACTTGCCGGGCAACGGCGCAACAATTCGTAGGCTGATCGCTTTCAGCGCCAATGCGAGATCATCCGCCAAATTCACGATGCGGGCCACTTTCGTTCCGGGCGCCGGCTCAAACTCATACATCGTCACAACCGGGCCCGGCCTTACCTCCGTCACAGTGCCGTCCACTCCGAAGCTTCTGAGCGCACGAGACAAGACCTCGGATTGTGCCTTCAACTCCTCATCCGACATTCGATCCAGTGGTCCCGAGGAATCACTTAACATCTCCGGATCCGGAAGGCGGTAGTTTTCGGACTCTCTTGTCGGAACCATCACCTCCGAGTCGGTAGCCTCTACGTCTCTGGATGAACTCGCAACACGAAAGGGCTGAATGATCGGAGCGGGTAGCGCGGAGATCACCTCCGGCTCCTGATCTCTTCCCGCAACTGATTCGTCTTCATCGTTGATAGTGGCCGACCTTGCAGACTTGCTTCGTACCCGTCGATTGCTGACCACCTTTTCAACTTCCATTGAGCGTTCAGGCATCAGGGAGGCCGCCCCTTCGCGGACTGTGGCCCAGGATTGTGGAATGCGCCGCACCGCCTCTCCTAGCGAGAGCGGCGCCGACAAGAGGAGCGACACCAAGAATCCTGCGATGATCACAATGTGAGCGCCGGTCCCTGCGAACACAGTCCGGAGCCCTTCGGCAATCGTCTCGCCAACGATACCACCGGCGCTCCCCTGGGCGATGATTCCACTGGTCATCGTTGGAATGCCATTGGCTTCAAGGTGCAAAAATGCGCTAAAAAACACGACGGAGGCCAACGAACTTGCGGCAGTCCGCAGCTCAAGGCTCATCGGTACCTGAGAGAAACAGCGAAGACCCCATCGCCCCAGCAGCAGTGGGCAGAGATACGCGGCGCCACCGATCCCATAAAAGAAACCGCCGGCCAACAACGCCCCAAACGAACCAATGAGGTTTCGTGGCGGGTGTGCTACAGGATCTCCACTGGCCACCACCGTCGCCTCTCCCGGGACAAAAGACAAGAGGCTCAGAAGCATGAGCAAGCTCAACGCGATGAGGATCACGCCGAAGACTTCCCGCTGAATATGAGAAGAGGAAGAAGGGGCCCGGCGGGCTTCACCCCGCTTACCCGAAGTGGTCGCACCCATAAGAAATGAATGCTAGCATAGGGGGGAGGTCATTTCAAACGAACATGTATCTGGGTCACCATTTGAAGCAGGCTCTTTACGAAAGCCTCGGCCAAGCCCTGGCCTTCGACATAAGCATCTCACCATACTCGTCCAGAACCCACCATTCTGAGACGCTCTCAATGAGCGAGCCCGCCGCCTATTGAATTATGAAAGCGCTCGTAATTCGTAGTCGGCACCAAGCCGATGCAAGCCGATTAACGCGTGACGACTGAGGTCATCCACAAGCGAGAAAACCTGATTCCAGGTGAGTTCAGGCAGTAGGTCAGAAGCTCTTCGAGCCGAATACGTTGCCGCTCGTGAACGATGGCTAGTAGCTTTGTGGTCGGTGATTGAGTCATTGAGCAGCTCCTCCTGCATCAGAGATCAACAGGCCCCGTATCGTGCGACCGTGTTCCTATGGTGGGACTCCATCGCACAGCCATGACGCGAACAACGCTAAGGATCACCAGAATTCCCAAGAGCACCGTCAGAGGGTACCAATCCCCGCCTTTGAACCATTGGGAGATTAATTCGGTCAGCATGACGACAAGGATCGTATCCACGATGAAGGTCACCTTGACGCGCCCCTCCCGGAAGTAAGTGACGGTGGTCTTGAAGACCTCGACAAGAGCCAATAACATGAGCGTATTGACGATGACTTGGCGCAAAACAACTTCGGCGGAGTGATCTATGAGGAGCCGAACCTCCCACAAGGTCTTCAACGCGCCGCCAGTCAGGGCGGTCAGAAGTGTCAGCATCACTAAACTGAGTACTCCTTTCATGCCCGTGCCCCACATCTCCAAGAGATCAAGATGAGAGAGCCGGCGCCACAGAAGCTCACCATCAAACTGACGAAGTGCTTCGAGTGCTGACATAGCGTCCTTCCTTTCTTCTGCTTTCTTCTTATTTATAATGAAGCTATCGAATACTCATTCCAGGGAGGTCACGAACAGGTAAAACTTCTGTTAACTGGATGGTCTCTTCGTGGTAGGGTTGTGTCCCAGTCATTGGAGCGGGAATTATGAACTGTATTTTTGTTCGTCATGGAATCGCTGTGGAGCCTCATGAATGGGAAGGAACGGAGGAGAATCGCCCGCTCACGGAGAAAGGGAAGCGACGTGTCCGACAGGCGGCTGAAGGATTGGCCACCCTAGACTGTACGCCGACCCGGCTCTTCACGAGTCCATTCGTACGGGCCTATGATACGGCGAGACTGCTGCAGACGGTCAGCTGTCCGACGCTCAAAATCGAGACGAGAGACGAATTGGCCGCTGGGACGAAGCCAGAGCGACTTGTGGCGTTTTTCCGCACGCTCCCACCTGACGCGGTGGTGATCTGCGTGGGACATGAACCTCAGCTTGGCGAGGTGGTGAGTCTGTTGCTCTGTGGGAAAGCCCTTCCCAACTTTCCACTCAAGAAAGCCGGGGCTGCCTGTATTGAGTCAGAGAAGCTCATGGCCCTTGGCCAGGGGCGATTGCGTTGGTGGCTGCAGCCCATGCAACTACGGGCCTTCGGGAAGCGAGCGCGAGTCAAGGGACGTGAGGATTCCTGAGACGAGGTCTGCTGGATCTTGATAACAGGCCTGTGCCGGACCGCTTACCGATACGTGTGGCTGCGGTGTGATACCGTTCACCCCCATACCTTCTTCCCTCGTTTGAGCAACATTTTGAAGCGCGGTTTCATATCCTGCCGTAGCAGATTTCGACGATGGCGCTGTCGTTCGACCATGCGTCCGGCAAGAAATCCGGCGCGCACACTGGTCGAGTACTTGAGGAACTGAGCGACGGACACCAGGCCATGACACACCAGGATGCCGCTTCGCCAGACAGGCAGTGCCACGACCGGCCCCAGCTTCCGCTGACCAAGGTGAAGAATCAGCAACTCGCGGAGTGCGGACCGCAGATCAGTCTGCGTATCAGCCATCCCCACTTCTTGCCGATCATCACCCGGCGGAAGCTTGAGCTGCCAGGACTGCTTCCCCCGTTCGATTCGATGACGAAGGGTGATCCGTGCATTGGATAAATCGTAAAACTCTGTGTCGTAATAGGTCGAGAGCAGCAGGCGTCGAGGAAGCGGCATGCCTGGTAGCCGAAGCAGACGGAAGTCATCGTCAATCGCCAGTTTGAGTTCATGTTCAGCATGTGAGGAAATTCGAGAAGGACCGCCAAGCAACCGCTGAGGCGTGTGAGATCGAGCCATTCGAACACCCGCCTAGGCAAAGAGCGCGTGTAAGTGTGGACGTGTACGGAGACAGGGAGGGCATTAAAGATTATCCGGATGAGGTCACCCATGCATGCAGGGCATGTGAGGAGAGGTATCGCCTTCCGTCGAAAACAGGAGGCAGAACAAGTTAACGCCATTAAAACTCGTCGATAGGGACCGGTCGAAGAAAGTCACGGACCGAGATCAAACCGATAAATGAACCTGCTCTGGTGACACCGAGATAGAGCGTGCGATGTTTTTCCATGAGGTCGGCCGCTTCCATCAAAGGCCGCCCTTCTTCGATACCGGGCAACGGGCTGCTCATGATCTCCTCCACCGGCATGTAGTACGACGTGTTCTCTCCCCCAAGGAACTTCTTGACGACATCCGATTCCGTCACAATACCGATGATCTTGGCTTTACGAGTGACCAGCACACTTTCAATCTTGCAGGACTTCATCAACTTCGCTGCCTCGACAACCGACGTACCGGTCTCCACTGTCACGGAATCTGACTGCATGACGTTACCTACTGTTACCATCTGACCCTCCATTTTTATTATTGTATTGACTCCAATCTACCGACGATCCGTTGCGCAAGCATTAGCTAGACATTACAGCTCGGTAAACTATTCACAGGAGAAGGTGGAATGTCACACGATATTAACCATTCAGCAATCAAGTTGTGACACGCAAGCGATAGCCTCTTATCTGGCGTGGTGAATAGGAAGAGTAACGGCGTCTCTCAAGAATACAGAGGGAGGGAAGGCTTATGTTTACTCGGCTGCGAATAGGGCTCTCGCTCGTGAAGTCCCTCATGACCTGTTTGGCCATTATCGTGTTACGCCTCTGTGGGATATTTGTTCGACTCAGGCCAGCTGGGTGAGGTAATTCACAGAGCATGGCTGCTGATCGGGACAGCGCGACTGTTAGAGAAAATATTGAGTGACGTGAAAACTCGCTCAGACCTGCATCCCGACTTGGAATCAGCGTGGGTTCCTTAAGCTGATTGTCATCCCGCCGCGTCCTCGTATCTTCCTCCGACGACGATGCTGGAGCAGACGGGCTTCGATTGCCATCCTACCAATGTTCCCTTCCCAGGGAGTCGCTATGAGACATCGATAGAATGGTGACCTGGCATTCGGCATCACACACAATGAGGCGTAGAAAGCGAAGGGAACAACCGTGATGAGACTCTTCCAGAGCACATCCTATAGTCACCGGCTGGGCTGTAACGATGACGCCAATTCACAGTCGATTACTGGATGGAAATTCTTCCTCTGCCGAGAGCCGGTGGGGCACGCATTCCCCATTCCGACTCTCGTCCGACCGTTTCTATTCACTGCCGATTCTCCTCTTTTTATTCATGCACTACACCTACTCTCGACCCACGGATAACACGGTATACGTGATCCCCAAGATGGCGCTCAACAGAAACGCTTCGATGATCCATCCGGTCATTGCGCTTCACCTCCTTTCGGGTTGTGTGCGATAGCTCCGCAGAGTGCTCTGGCCGTCGCGTTCCACCATACATAGGGTGAGTCTACTTAGGACTTGTTTCCTTTTCGTTACAAACGTGGCAATTCTATGTGAAATTTAGGGGAAATCTGGAAAGAGAAGATCGAGTTTCCCTCAGGATGAACCTCGATTATTGCAGAACATAGCTCGGGCGAGGGAAGCCAACAAGGAAGAGAGCTAGGTCGTCGATGCAATCACTATTTGCCTTGTTCCGCATCCAGTCGCTTCAACAAGGCCTGTGCCTTTCGTCTTCCTTCACCGATTCGTGCGGCCCGCCGAATCTTTCTCGACCTTCGCCAACCTTGAAACGGTCTCCAAATGAGTGATCGACTTAGCTCATCCAGCACCTGCCCGCTTGAGAAGGCTGATGTGCGATACAGAGGAGTGCTGAAATTTTTGGGGACCATGGTTTCTGCCTCCTATGTGAAGGTGTAGACAGATGGACTGTGACATGTGGAGGTGATGCAGAGATTACGCGTCGGTCAACTCTTCGCCGACTCCTCACGTGGATCATTTGGGTACAATCAGTGTTGATATGCCGTATTGCTGGTGAAATATCAGCCCAACGAATTCAACGACCGAACAACCACGTGGTTGGGCACTTAATCTGGCTGTATTGATCGAGAACAATACGATTGAACGGAATCACATGAATCCTGGTCAAAAAGCTTGGACTGGATAGCACTCACAACCTCCCTATTCAAGGCCGATACCATACAATGGCTCATTCGCTTTGTCCGAGTAGGCACGGAGCGCCTACGTACATAAGGAACAAAGGGAATGGATGTATACGGGCTCATGAATCAAACTCGTGTCATATCGTGCTGCTCATGAACAGTTGTCCTTACACAACGCGGTAAAGATCCGAGCTGAGCAGTTGGTTGCCATGTGTGTCAGGGTTACACCGCAAAGGTGCGGTTCAGAATCTCACGTTCCGCATCCAGCCAATCTTGCTCCGCACAGCCCTCACGGCGACCTCGCTCCATGTACAGATAATAGGCCCGTACGGTAATGTGCGCGTGCAAATCGTTAAACACCTGGTGCTTCCGTGTCGCCACAGTTTCGGGCGATGAGTACTCCTCGACTTGACTCCCCTTGGAAATGACGGGTGTGTTCTTTGTTCGACGTTTTGAAGGTTGGGCTTTCATCATCGACCTCCTGTGGAAAGGGAGTAATGTCTGCAGTCTCGTTTCTGGAAATGATCGTGGAGGCTGCCATTAGAGCACCCTCTTGAGTAATGGAGAATACGACACCACCTGCTGTTACTCTTCCCGTCGCTCGTCATCGTCATTCTTCTCGTCCTCCCTGTCTTTGTTCGGATGTGCGGAGCGGATGAAGTTGCCTAAATCGTCCGCTGATACCCTGTAGGCATGAAGAACAGCGGGGAGGAGTTTGTAGCTACCATCGTTAGGCAGGTCGAACATCACATCGATGTGACCATCGGCGATGAGATCCGCTGTTGAAAAGCATCCTGTGAGCAAACCGAGCGGACACTGAATCGATCCCGCAAATGGATCAGCATCAGTGAAGCGAAAGTATACATCGAACTGCTGATCGCTGCCGTTCTGAGTCACGCTGTAGTCGTTGTCGGTGCCGCTCACCATCACATAATTGCCGTCTTTCAAGCGCGGACCAATGGCCAACCCTTCCCATTTTTCCGGCACCTTGTTTCCAAGTTCAAGAAGAGTGTCGGCTGCGAGGTCCAGGAATGGGATAGGGTTCTTGATGACCTTTCCTGCGGGACAACTGACAGAGGGAAATGGCGGCGAAGGAGGACTAAAATCAACAGCTCCCGTGATGTCGATGCGGTAGAGCTTCTTGTTGGGAGGTGAAAGCTCCGCGCCGACTCCTATTCCCCTGTTATTGCGTTCCAATACAAGAAACTCATGATCATTCATTGCGACAAGAGCCGAAATGCCTCGACCCTGGCTGGCTCCTTCCATCTGGTAGGCATACTGAGCGACCGCCGTACCGGTCTCGGTACTGAACTTGATGATTCGATTGCACACACCATTGCCGCCACCCTCGTCGAGCATGGCGCTTTGCAGCATGGCATAAAGATAGTTTCCGTCCGGACTAATCGCGAGCCCTTCGAAACCGCGGTTCGTGCGCTTGCCTTTCGTATTCCCCGTATCGCCGGCAAAGTTGGGCATGCCGGCATCGTTGCGAGGGATTAAATTGGTCGGCATGGCAAATGCTCTTATACGAATCCCTTTGTCGTTGAATTGGTAGACGCTCGGCCCATACTCGTCCGACACATAGAAATTATGGTTGTGGGGTCCGATGACGAATCCCTCCGGATCGAAGGCATGGCCGAGGGCGTTCGTCGGGCTCGGTGCTAACCCGTTCATAGGGCCGCCGGCCTCATCTTTGAAGATGATCGTCTTGAGAATCTTAAACCCACTAATGGCGCCAGTGTTCTTGTCGACTTTCAGACGAAACTGCTGTACGCGGGTCTCGTAGTCAAGGAATCCTCCACCCGGACCTCGGTCTGAGAGTCCCCACCAGTGATTGCGCTGCGAATCATAGTAGATATCCGAGAAATATCCGACGCGACCTGTATTCGGCGTACTCCCACCGCTGAGGTCCAGCATCGCACCGTCAAGTGCTAGCCCATTCACAAACTCCGGCAAGGCGAAGACGTCCGAAGCTGAGATCGTACAGAGAAGGCTTAGGCTCATGGCGATAGCTGCCGGACCTATCGATGCCATCATCACCTCCACGCTATGGTTACAGTGCAATATGCTCGTTTAATAAGAGATGAATGCGGTTCTCACTAAGAGCGACTGTACCGCTTGCGATCCTCTTATACGCCTGCTTGATTACAGTGAGGTTTCAGAGCGGTAAATTTTCGTTAATCGAGTCTGTTAGTTACTCTAGTGCCCAGATCGCTGACCAGGAGTAACCTTGCTTCTTACAATCCAGATCCGGCCTGTCGCAGGAAGATTCACTGAGAGGCAGCTGACTAGGGGCATACAGCCTTGGCGGCATCGCTGATACCAAGATAGATAAAATAGAGGCACGGCATACATTGGTGAAGAACAGAATCATAATGTTACAGTTTTGTAACCTGCTCGCAACGGAGCTGTGATCGAAGGTAGGATACAGTTATCAGCTTTATTTGACGGACAAGGTCCTCGACCGATCGAGACTATGGGCCGAGAAGATGAAGAGAGCATACCGCAGTCCGTATTTGTGAAGGAGTTGCATGATCAATCAGTCTGCCAAGCCGGGAGGGCCAGCCCCCGAACGATCAGAAGGGGTTGCCAAAACAAGTCTGTTTTTCAACCGCGAGATCAGCTGGCTGCAGTTCAATCTGCGAGTCTTGGAGGAGGCAGAAAACAAGCAGCATCCCCTTCTGGAGCGTGTCAAGTTTCTGACCATTTTCGCCACGAATCTGGACGAGTTCTTTATGATTCGCGTATCCGGTCTGCGTCGCCAAGTAGTGGCCGCAACAGGTGGTGCCACACCCGACGGCATGACACCGTCCGAGCAGATCTTAATGATCAACCGAGAGCTGGATCTACACTATGATCGGTATAACAAATGCTGGAAGGACGATATTCTGCCGGCCTTGCGAGACACAGGCATTCGTGTCCTTCATTACACGGAGTTAAGCCCGGAGGAGAAAGGGGCGATACGACAATACTTTCAGCGTGAGATCTCTCCCGTACTCACGCCTCTGGCCTTTGATCCAACCCATCCGTTCCCGCATATCTCAAATCTGAGTTTCAATCTTGCGGTGTTGGTCCAGCACCCGGAACGTGGTGATTGCTTTGCCCGTGTCAAAGTTCCGGACGCCTTTCCCCGACTCGTTCCTATTCCCACTGATGAAGATGTTGCCCTACAGCAATTGGGGTTGGGTAAACCGGGGAAGATGCAACGATTTGTTTGGCTGGATGAGGTCATCGCAAATAACTTGGGCGATCTGTTTCCCGGTCTGGAAGTGATTGCATCCTACCCGTTCCGTGTGACGCGAGATGCGGACGTCGCCATTGAGGAAGATGAGGCATCGGACCTCATCGAAGCCATGGAAGAACAGCTCGATCAACGGGATTTCACATCAGCCGTACGATTGGAATTGGATGCAACGACACCAGACCCTATCCGCGAGGTCTTGACCAGAAATCTTCAACTCCCACCGTACCTGGTCTACACCAATAATAGTCCGATCGGTATGGCGGGGCTTCGCGAACTGTATGCACTTGAACGTCCAGACCTCAAGGATCCTCCGTTTTTGCCATCCGTACCCTCCTCTTTCAGCAAATCCAGCAGCCTCTTGGCCGCAATCCGCCAACGAGATGTGCTCCTGTACCATCCTTACGACAGCTTTATGCCGGTCGTCGAGTTTCTCCGAGAAGCGGCAAACGACCCAGATGTGGTTGCCATAAAGCAGACCCTCTATCGCGTCAATCCGAAATCTCCCATTATTGATGCGCTCCTGGAAGCTCGTGTCAACGGCAAGCAAGTTGCAGTGCTGGTTGAGCTCAAGGCTCGCTTCGACGAGGAAAATAATATCGAATGGGCCCGGAAGCTTGAAGATGAAGGGGTGCACGTCGTGTATGGCGTACGAGGGCTCAAAACCCATGCGAAGGTCTGTCTCATTGTCCGTCGCGAACCGGAAGGCATTCGACGCTACGTTCATCTCGGCACAGGAAACTATAACGTGATCACCAGTCGCATCTATACTGATGCGAGCTACTTCACGTGCGATGAAGCGATCTGCAGTGACGTATCCGATCTCTTCAACTCCTTGACCGGCTACTCTCGTAAGAACTCCTATTCCAAGCTGCTCGTGGCGCCGACAATGCTGAGGCAAGAAATCCTTGCTCGAATCGCGCGTGAGACCAACCGCCACCGTCAATACGGCGACGGATATATCGTGTTCAAGATGAATGCATTGGTGGATACGCAGTGTATCCAGGCGCTCTACGACGCATCCCAAGCCGGCGTCAGGATTGATCTTCACGTGCGAGGTATTTGTTGTCTCCGACCAGGTCTTCCAGGGATCAGTGAGACCATTACCGTGACATCGGTCGTTGGACGATTCCTGGAGCACGCGCGGATCTATTATTTCCACAACGGTGGTCACAAGGAAGTATTGATGGGGAGTGCGGATCTGATGCCTCGCAACCTGGATCACCGAGTGGAAGTCATCTTCCCTATTGAGGATCCTCAGTGGCGTGAGGTCGTTATCAATGAGATTCTCGGTATTGGACTACGGGACACTATGCAGGCCAGACGGTTACTCGTGGACGGGACCTACGAACATGTACAGCCTGCCACGGGGGAAGTCTCCCTGAATTCTCAGCAGTGGCTTTTAGATCATTGGAAGCCCCGACCATGACGAGCCGCATATAGTTCGAGATATCCATGACCATTGATCTCGCAGCGAAGCCTCCGCTGCCAAGGCCATTCGTCGAACAGTCGCCGCAATCCGAGGAGAGTGCGTTGGGCGATCTTGCCTCTCACGGCCATGACCGCATAGTCAAACATTTCCGACAGGTCGTCCTATGGCCGCTCCAATTGATGCCGATACATGAGGATCTTCCCATTCAGAAACATTGTGATTTCCTTCAGTCGAATGAATTCAATGCGCTTTGGCGTGAAGTCGAGGACGAATTTACCGGAGACCCCTCGCAGTTCCAGGAACGGCACTATAGTGAATTCATTACTTTTCTGCCCTCTGTCCAACGTTTTCTCTATGGCGAGGGCACCGGTCGCGGGCCAGACATCAATCAGGAGTCACCCATTCGTGTATTCCGTCGCAGCGATGTGGCAAAGGTCCGAATGACCTACCCCGATGCTGGTACCCAGACAATCATCTTCGATGTGGCACATATCGATTTATATTTTTTCTACGATATCGATATCGTCATCCTGGCCATGGAGATCTTTGCAGACCACCTTCCGCTGACATGTGTAGAGGACACCCTGCTTCGTTTTGCCAGAGGATATCCCACGTACTGGGAAGATGAAGGTCACGGTGGTCATTGCCTCAAGAAGGTCGACTGGCTGGCCAAAGATGGGACGGTGTTGGCATCCTCAGACTACGAAGATAAGATGAAATATCTCTCCTTTGCCTGTCGGTACCGGGCGCCGTGTATCGCCTCGCACTGGGAATTTCTCCTGACTCCGCTGGTGCTCCATCATTCGGGTAAAGTCGGCCTCATTCGCTATCGACAGATCGAATCTCATCTACTGCCGTTGATGGCCTATTTGGCAATCGACAATCCGGCGCTGCTCACCCGAGAGGACTTTATTCGGCTGGGGTTGGCTGCCCCGCCCGATTCATCAGATTCTTTTCCATACTCTGAACACGACCGCCATGACCATGAAAAACGCTGCTTCTATGATCGCTACTGGAAAAGAGACCGTGTACCCCCAGGAACCCGCTTCATCTGTAGCGGACGAGTCTTTACGGAAGTGACCGGTTGCAGTGACTCCTTGTCAGCCAGCCGAAAAACGGGACTTGAACAGTTTCGGCACGAGTATTTTGTGCTCTTTTTGATCTCCCATTTTCATAAAGCCGCCATGCTCATGCTGTCTGATCGTCTGGTCGATGCACTCAACCGATTACAGCCCGACAACTTGGAATCGATCAGGCACTTCCGGGAGATGACACGACAGATACTCGGCGTATTCCTTCGTTTCACCCATCGATACTGGTTTCAGGATGTCTCGGAGCACACTCAGGTGAGGGAATTGTTTCGCATGACGAATAAGCATCTTGGAACTGCCCGGTTATACACGGAGGTTCGAGAAGCCATCGAAGATATGAGTCAGTATTTAGATAGTGATGTGCTACGACGGCAAGGCGAGACGATGGTGCGCCTGACCGTCGTGACGACGGTTGGCTTGATCGGCATGGCGACGACAGGCTTTCTTGGCATGAATCTCATCGCTGAAGCCGATGCGCCACTGGTGAGAAAACTTTTCATTTTTTTGTCGGTTCTGATCCCAACAACGGCCGTCACTCTGTATACGATCCTCAAATCCAGACGTCTTTCCGAATTCCTAGAGAAGATGTCGGATGAGCACGCCTTGGTGAAAAGCAAGTTCTTAGCATTTCTTGATGTATGGAGGACCAAGCATGATCGGTGGATTGGATCGATGAAGGACAGGAAGAGATGGACCCCGAGAACGGACTGAGTGGCTCTTTTTGCGTGCATCTACTCTCAGACTAACGCGGCGCTCCCTTGGATTTCTTCATGATTGATCCCGTCTAGAATAATGATACGGCGATGGAAAGCGCGATCAAAATGATGATAATCCATTCCATCACCTCCATACGTCTAGTAGCGGCGCGGTCAGACATCTTGCCGTAGATGCTTTCCAGCGTTTCCAGCTTACGAAGGATGCTGGCGTCCCATTCCTCTAAGTGAAAGCGCTGTGAGACGAGGCGATATACCCGAGCAAGATACTGGTCCCCCAGCAGCTTCAAGGTGTTGGTGACGCGCTCGAAGATCAGCGCACTGTCGACCTGCAACTCTGCGATGTGCGTCAGATCTTTTTCATATGAGCCGGGCAAGGACAGGAGGCGCGGCCTTCGAGACAACGCTTCATATCCTTCGTCGAGGGCTCGATCGAGTTGTTCATCCAGGATGCGCATCTCCAACAGTTCGACGTTGGCGAATTCCAGGACGGCACGGACGTCGTCCATCTCCTTTCCAAACAGAACCGCCGAATGCCAATCAATGACGGCCGCGTCTTCTTGTCCGAACGAGATCCGGCACGACACTGCGTCCACCACTTCCTGATCGGAGAACGGTGTCCGCTCAGCCCGCAGAACCTGGGCCAAGTCCGTCTCATTGCTGTTCCATACCGGTGGTGTCTCCGGTACGGAAGACTCAATCGAGAAAATAATGTAGTCCTCTACGTCCGCGGCAATGGCCGGTCGCTCGATGGCTGAGCCTAACGCCTGGACCAACTGCTCTACGCGGATGTGCGACTCGGTCAGCAACCGTTCATTCTCGTACAGAGACTCACTGAGTTCCAACAGCTGCGTGAACGGTCCATTGATGGGAATACGATACGTGATGGTGACGGATCCGAAATCATACACCATGACTTCGATCGTGGGGCTGACCTGATACTGACCGACATCAAAGACGTTCCCTTCCTGAATGAGCCGGAGCGGAGCCGGCCGATATTCAAAGTACTGCGGGGCCCTGGTCTTATGCCGCAGGTGACTGCGTTCGGTGCCTGCGAGGGTGCGCCGCTCCGCTTCCGTCAAGTTGATGGAGAGTCCGATGTCATAAGCGAACAGGGCAAAGCACGTTCCCTTGGTAATGGTGACATGTTCCAGCATGGTCATTCCTTGCACACTACCATTGTAACAATTTGACGGCTTGTGTTCCGGCAACCATGCTTGACTAGACGCTGACATACCCTTTGACGATCCTTTGCGACAGGATTATCTGAAACGGCTTATTGAACCTTCTCTCGCCTTATCATCCATGAACATGACCACCAAGGAGACTATCGCGGCTCGATTTACCGTGCTAGCTTCAAATCGCCTCTCAATTTCGGCGCGACGAAGTCGTCATTGTCTATCTGCCCACTGAACTATTCACGCTTTACTTGTGAACATCGAGAGACTCGTCGCAACGCGGCACTACCCCATCAGAGCAGAAGTCGAACGCTAAGAGCAACAATGATCATGCAGATATTGCATGACAAATAGGAGGCAGCTCATGGCAGCATTCCATACATTCCCCACCACCCGCGACGGGAACGCACACATTCCTTAAACGCGGCAGTTTACCAACCGAGAACATATGCGAAAATCAATGGAGCAACGATGGTGGCGTCGGACTCAACAATGAATTTTGGGGTCTCTACACCCAGCTTTCCCCAGGTAATCTTTTCATTCGGGACCGCTCCGGAATACGACCCATAGCTCGTGGTTGAATCGCCGATTTGACAAAAATACCCCCAGAGCGGCACCTGTTCTCTGCGGAGATCCTGGCTCAGCATCGGCACCACACAGATGGGAAAATCACCGGCAATCCCGCCACCGATTTGAAAAAATCCGATCGAATTGGCCTGTACTGTTTTCAGATACCACTCGGCCAAATGCATCATGTATTCGACCCCCGATCGTACCGTGTGCACGTTTTCAATGGTTCCCGTGATGCAATGTGCCGCATACATATTGCCCAAGGTCGAATCTTCCCACCCTGGAACAAACAGCGGGAGATTCTGTTCTGCCGCTGCACACATCCAACTGTCGGCTGGATCTATCTGATAGTGCTCCTTCAGCGCGCCGTTGACCAAGAGCTTATAGAGGAACTCATGGGGGAAGGCTTTGGCACTCGCGTGATCCGCGGCTGCCCATTCGCTCGCAACCGCCGCTTCAATGCGTCGCATCGCCTCCGCTTCTGGAATGCAGGTATCAGTCACACGATTCAGATGTCTATGCAGGAGGTTTTGTTCGTCCTGGACGCTCAATTCCCGATAATGTGGAATTCGCTCATAATGTTTCTGGGCCACCAGGTTGAACAAGTCTTCTTCCAGATTGGCTCCGGTACAGCAGATTGCATGAACCTTGTCACGTCGGATCATCTCAGCCAGTGATACGCCCAACCCCGCTGTACTCATTGCACCCGCCAATGTCACCAGCATTGTGCCACCTCGATCCAAGTGAGCTCTGTAGGCATGGGCCGCATCTTTCATCGCCGCCGCATTGAAATGCCGATAGTGATGGTCTATGAATTGCGAAATGGAAGTCGGTTTCATGGTCAACTCCTGTTTTCAAGATTCTGCCGCTACGCTTCCGCAGAACACATCTCGCACACATGCAATCACACCTGTATGTACTGACAGCCGGCTCGGTTTTGAATGTGTGTTGAAACGAAGCCCAGTCCGGAGAATCATAAAGTCTAATTTTAAAACAGGGCACTTTACAGATCTGTTACGGGCGTGTGAACGCACAGTAAAACTTTAGGAGTTGGCAAGGGGATCGCCTACTCTTCTTGACGCTCGGGATGTGTAGGCCGAGTCCATATTAGCCAATGGAATTCAGACGTTCTGAGCCGGTCATATACCGTAGGGTGGCGTGGGATATTGCAGACTGACGCATCAGAGCGTCCGTACAGCGTACAGAAAAATTACCCGGAAGATCTTGCGAAGCATACTTCCATCTTGCTACAAGAAGTGCCCGATACTGTCGTGAATCTGGTCGGGCCTGTGTCCTGACCGGCCACCTCGGAACTTACGGCACTCAAACAACCGACCAACCAACAAGAACGGACAATTGCCGGACGAAAGGAAAATGATGGTACCTACGCACATGTTTCTCACACGAGGAGTCGGCGTTCACAAGGAAAAGCTGACCTCTTTCGAGGAAGCCCTACGCAGCGCCGGGGTAGAATACTGCAACCTGGTCAGTGTGTCGTCGATCCTTCCACCGCACTGTAAGATCATCCCTCGGAAGCAAGGAGAGAAACTGCTGAAGCCCGGAGAAATTACGTTTTGTGTGATGGCTCGATCTGAAACCAATGAACGGAACCAGTTGGTTTCAGCTTCAGTCGGAGTGGCCAAGCCCACCGATCACGGCACTTACGGGTATCTTTCTGAACATCATGCCCACGGTGAGACGGATGAGGAGACAGGGGAATACACGGAAGACCTCGCTGCGCAGATGCTGGCCACGACATTAGGTGTCGAGTTCGATCCCAATGTCGCCTGGAAAGAGCGGGAACAGGTGTTCAAGATGGGTGGGAAGATCGTCCAGACATTGAATATGACCCAGTCGGCCGTCGGGAAAAAGGGCAAGTGGACCACGGTCATCGCGCTGGCCGTGTTTATCCCACCGGAAAACGTCCAGGCTCGTCCTCGCCGGTAAATATCATGCTTCTCGCCTAGACGGGGACACCTCTTGTGAGTTAATCCACAATTAACACAGGTGCAACGTCCCCGGAATGAACCGATGATAGCCTGTTGCTCATGCCTTCAAGAAAACGCTCAAAGCATCGGCTATCCATCGGCCAATTCTGGAGGAGCCTCACGAGAGTAGGGGACTTCAGGCGGGTTGCGGCAAAGACTATCAAGCAACTTCCTGATACCAGTCGAATTCCCTGGTTTTCAGCAACCAGTAAGACCGGTGCGAATAACTAACCACGTCATGTCCCTCTCAGTGAACCAGCGCCATGCTAATTGGCCATCCATGCAGACGTAGGCTACATAACCCATGAGTTTCGGAATGCGGAAGGCCAAGAGGAAGTACGCTGCCTGCAGAGATAAATCCCTGCTCATTTTTCAAGCAATGTCCCGGCTCTTGACCGGCGCTCCCCCTTCCCGGGTCATTTTCCTGCTGGGACTCACACAAGATCGTGGAACGATCCAAACAAGGATCAATCTTAGAAGTGCGCTGATTCCGTTTCAGGATGAGTAGTTGTACAAAATCCTGTGTACGGGTGAGCTATCCCAACTAAAGAATTTCTTTCTCGTGGCCTAACAGAATCCCCGACCGCCTACCTGCCAGTCTGGCAGCCCCACTCACGATTACGGCATTCCCTTCAGCCCGACGATGAGTTTTTACATGATCGTTACTCGCCATTGACCGCCTTGTAACGGGTCGATGCGAGAGTCCCATGCGAATGCAGAACCAACACCCTTGTGTGTCAATGAGACGCTCATCCGAACTTGCTATAGGAGGAAGATCCATGTCGATGATCGATGATGACAACGTGAGTAATACCTCGGGCAATGAACACTTCCAAAACATTGTGAATGCGCGTTTGTCTCGCCGCAGTTTTTTGACAGGTGGATTTGCGGCAGCAGCCGCTGCATCGCTTGGTGGAGTAGAAACGCTCTTACGGGTAGTGCCGGCGGCGGCACAGGAGACGGAAGAAGCTGAGGATACAGAGACCAAGAGGGGCGGACGCAACGGGCGCCGGCCTGTATTGGGATTCGACAGCGTCTCGGTTTCAACAGCCGACGACGTGGTCGTGCCGAAAGGCTACACTGCCGAAGTGTTGATCGCTTGGGGCGATCCGATCTCCAACGGCCCGGCATTCAAACAGGATGCGAGCAATACCGCAGCCGACCAAGCACGGCAGTGGGGCATGCACAATGATGGGTTGGTGTATTTTCCCATTGTGGGGTCTCAACGTGGTCTCATCGTGCAAAACAATGAATACACCGATGATGGTCTCCTGTTCCCAGACGGCGTGAATAACTGGACTCAAGAGAAAACCAACAAGTCGCTCAATGCCCACGGTGTCTCCGTCATTGAAGTCACGAAGCGGACGGGGTTCCCGTGGGACTGGAAACGTCGGCGCGGTAAATGGGATGTCGTTCGCCCCTCTCCTTTTGCCCGTCGCATCACCGGCATGACACCGATCGAGATCGGCGGACCGGCTGCCGGCGATGTTCGGTTGATCACGAGCGAAGATCCGACTGGACGTCGGGTGCTTGGCACGCTCAATAACTGTGCGATGGGCTTCACGCCCTGGGGCACCTATCTAGCCTGCGAGGAAAATTTCAACGGATACTTCAGGAAGAACGGAGCCCAGACCAATCTTGAGAAGCGCTACGGCATTACAGCGGCGGGCTTCGGCTACCTCTGGCACACGACCGATAAGCGGTTCCGTGTTGACGAGGAACCCAATGAGCCGAACCGATTCGGCTGGGTGGTGGAAATCGACCCGTTCCGCCCGCACTCCACTCCTGTGAAACGCACGGCGCTCGGCCGCTTAAAGCATGAGGGAGCGTGGGTCCAGGAAGCACGGAACGGTAAGATCGTCGTATATATGGGAGACGACGAACGAAATGAATATATCTACCGCTATGTGTCAAACCTACCTTGGAAACAGGCTCGGGCCCAGGGGATCAATCCGCTCGACGATGGGACTCTTTACGTCGCGAAGTTCCATGCGGAAGGCGCGGGCGAATGGTTGCCCCTGACGACGGATAATCCCCGATTGGCAGGTTGGTCGCTCAATGACATTCTCATCAATACACGCGGCGCGGCGGATGCGGCCGGTGCGACCATGATGGATCGGCCGGAATGGATCGATACGTTCCCTAAAGACCTCACCGCCATTGCCACCTTGACCAACAACAGCCGGCGCGGAACAACTCCACCATCCGTTAATAGTCCTGACGGGAGCACCAGCGCCGGCTCAGCGCGACCTCCGGTGGATGCAACGAATCCTCGCACCGCAAACAATTACGGACACATCATCCGTTGGTATTACCGCCAGGACTGGACGGAACCAACGTTCGGCTGGGATATCTTTGCCCTCGGCGGTGATCCAGCAAACCCAGCGCACGGTTCAACGGTCTTCGGTGACAAATACGGTTCGCCTGACGGTATTTACGTGGATCGAAGCGGTCTGATCTGGATTCAGACCGATGTCTCGACCTCAACGATTAATGCTGGTGCCTACGCGGGATTCGGCAATAATCAGATGCTGGCGGCTGATCCGGAAACGAGAGAGACTCGTCGTTTTCTGGTGGGACCCAATCAGTGCGAAATCACCGGTGTCATGATGACGCCGGATTGTCGGACCATGTTCGTCGGCATTCAGCATCCGGGCGAACGACCCGATGATCAACCGGGGGACCCGCTTAATCCTAAGCAGTTCAGCTCCTGGCCTGACGGTCCAGACGGCGGTCGGCCTCGCTCGGCTTTGATTGTCGTGACGAAGGATGATGGTGGACCAATCGGGAGTTAAGGGATGAGCCTTCTTCCCCAGTTCAACCGCTCGTGCGGGGTCGACTGAATATGAGACGGCCCCGCACAGCATCGGCTACACGCAGTCGGCAATCAACCGCGAGTGTCACCTCTTTCTGATCCACCGGTGGCGTTTCACCGAATGTTGTTGGTCAACGATCTATTCAAGTATGTGGGGAAGATTGCAAATCTGGATGTCGGTTGTTCCATCCGATTCGACCGATCACATGATCCGGAGGAACTGATTGGCTTCATGACGAATTATATTATGCTGGAATACCGGAATTCTCCGCAGCTCACCTGCCCCATTGGTGAAGAACCGCACGACCAGATGGTTTGGCTTCAGATAAGAATTATTGTCCGCACCAGTTGTAAGAGGAACGCCTGTACGGCACTCGATTGTTCCGAGTCTTCGCTAGGCTCACGTGACAACGACCGGTTTGATCCTGAGTCGAACCCTCTGGATCAGCCCGATGCAAATGGCATGTGAGTGTTCACATTCCGCAGCGGTGTTTGCGGCAGCTTCGCCGCTTGTGCCGGCGACGTTCTCGGCTCATCATAATTGAGCGAACAGGCATAGGCCTTGGACTTGACAATATTTAATTAGTCTATTAGTCTGGACATATGGATACTAATGATGCGGTGGTCGCTTTTGGCGCACTGTCACAGGAAACCAGGTTACGGGTGTTCCGCTTGCTCGTGGAGCATGGGAGGGATGGTGCAGCCGCCGGAGTTCTCAGTGAGACTCTCGGCATTCCACATAACACGCTGTCCTTTCATCTAGCGCAGATGAGCCACGCCGGTTTGGTCCTCTCACGGCGGGAAGGACGCTCTATTATTTACCGGGCGAATTTTGAGTTTTTCACCGACCTCATTCGCTACATGGTGAAGGATTGTTGCCGCATGGAGTTCGCCAGTATCCGCGAAGATAAAAAGCGGGGCTGTTCCGTGATTGAAATGCCAACCTGTTGCACACCTAGCAGAAAGGAGAAGACCTCATGAAACGCCTACATATCCATATCGGTGTGGACAATATTGAGCAAGCCATCTCCTTCTACAGTGCCCTCTTTGGCAGTGCTCCGGTAAAGACGAAAGCTGACTATGCAAAGTGGCTGATCGATGACCCGCGCGTCAATTTTGCGATTTCGACCCGGTCCGGCAAGAAGGGCGTGGACCATCTTGGGATTCAAGTTGATGACACGAGCGAGCTAGATGAAGTGCGCGGACGGATAAAAAGCGCAGCCTTACCCGCGTTTGATGAAGGAGAAACCGTCTGCTGTTATGCCAAGTCCGACAAAACATGGGTGCGAGACCCAGCGGGACTGGCATGGGAAACCTACCGGACAATGGAAGATGTGCAAATTTATGGAACAAATCCGGTCATGACCGAAAGTGCCTGCTGTACACCGGAAACGATGGGGACACCCAACTGCTGCGAGCCTTCTGAAAAGTCCGCCGGGTGCTGTGGTTGATGAAAGCGATATAGCTTATGGACACCGCTCTTGCGACAATTCTTCCCACTCAAGCCAATACGAAGCGGCTGAACCTGTTTGAACGCTATCTGACGGTCTGGGTAGGGCTGTGCATGGTAGCCGGAATGATCCTCGGCCAGTCCGCTCCGGCTGCTGTGCAGCTCCTGCGCAGCATGGAGTTTGGTGAGGGCAGCCACGTCAATTTCCCTATCGCCGTCCTGATCTGGCTGATGATCATCCCGATGATGATGAAGGTGGATTTTGCCGCCGTGCGCAATGTCGGCAAGCGGCCACGCGGGTTGCTAGTGACGCTGGTTGTCAACTGGATAGTCAAACCGCTTTCGATGGCCTTCTTGGCGTGGTTATTCTTCCGCTTTGTGTTTTCCACATGGATAGCGGCCGCAGATGCCGACCAATATATTGCAGGGGCGATTATTCTCGCAGCGGCTCCCTGCACGGCGATGGTATTTGTGTGGAGTTACCTCACCGACGGCGACCCGGCATACACGCTGGTACAAGTGTCCGTCAACGACCTCATCATGCTGGTGCTGTTTGCACCGCTGGTGGCGTTTCTCGTGAATGGCGCATCATCGCTGCACGTGCCCTATGAAGTGCTGCTCTATTCGGTGCTGGCCTTCATCGTGATTCCGTTGACTATCGGCCTGTTGCTCCGGCAATGGTTGATCCGCAACCACGGAAAAGATTGGTTTGAACTGACCTTCCTTCCGCGTTTTTCCCCTGTCACTACTATCGCCCTGCTCGCGACACTGGTGCTTATCTTTTCGTTTCAGGCCGACAATATCAGCGGCAAAGGGTGGCATGTGGCGTTGATTGCCGTCCCGCTTCTCTTACAGGTGTATTTCAATGCCTCCCTGACCTACGGATTGATGAAATGGCTGAAGGTACCCTATGCGGTGGCCGCACCCGGCGCTCTCATTGGTGCCAGCAACTTCTTTGAACTTGCGGTTGCAACCGCGATCGCGCTCTTTGGTGCTGAATCCGGAGCCGCGCTGGTCACCGTGGTCGGAGTCTTGGTCGAAGTGCCCGTTATGCTGTCGGTGTGCGCGGCTTGCAACAGAACAAGAGACTGGTTCCCGCCGGATGCCGCACGATGAAACCGAACGTGCTCTTTCTCTGCACGGGTAATTCCTGTCGCAGCCAAATGGCAGAGGGCTGGCTGCGCCACTTCGCGGGCGATCGCTTTGTGGCTCTAAGTGCTGGGACCAATCCGGTCGGGGTGAACCCGCTGGCCGTCGAGGTGATGCAGGAGGTGGGAATCGATATTTCCAACCAGCAGTCGAAGCACATCGCGGAATTTCAGAGACGACGACTTCACTACGTCATTACGGTGTGTGATCATGCCCAGGCATCCTGCCCAACCGAGCCACGAGGAGACGTCAGACTACATTGGAGTTTTGATGATCCTGCCCATGCACAAGGTTCCGTTCTTGAACGCGTGCAAGTCTTCCGGCGAGTACGGGATGAGATCGGCAAGCAAATCCATGGGTGGTTGCAAAAGGCTGATCAATTGTCGGAGCCCAGCTCAGTATCTACGCCATATGTGACCTGAACACAGGAATAGAAGCCAGGTTCATCGAAGAAGGGCGGTGCATGCCGTGGTTGTCGTCCAAAACAACAGAACCATCTACTGTGGCGGAACATGGTCCAACAGTTTGTACCCAAGTGTCTTGACCGAAACGATCGCGTCATTGAGCAACGGGACCTTCACTTTCAATCGGCGAATATGGACGTCGACGGTTCGCGTCGTCCCATAGTAATCGTATCCCCACACTTCATTGAGAAGCATCTCGCGCGTCAGTACGCGCCCAGGATGACGCAACAGATATTCCAACAGCCCGAACTCTTTCGCCGTGAGCAGCACTTCTGTCCCGTTTACCCTCACTTCGTGTCGTGTGAGATCAATCGTGAGCGGGCCATACGTTCCGGAGGTTGGCTTTTGATCGGTAGTCCGTTCCAATCGGCGAAAGAGTGATTTGATCCGTGCGACGAGGGTCTTCGGGCTGAACGGCTTCGTCACATAATCATCGGCACCCAGCTCAAGCCCAACGATCGTGTCCGACTCTTCGGCTTTGGCCGTCAGCATGATGATCGGCAGCATCGCGGTATTGGGAACAGAACGCAGCCGTTTACATACCTCAAGACCATCTAGCTCAGGGAGCATGAGATCGAGGACGACCAGATCGGGTTTGTCCTCTTTGACTTTCTTGATTGCCTCGAACCCGGTGCCTGCCGTGGTCGTTCGAAATCCCTCTTTCTCCAAGTAATGTGTGACAAGCTGCCCAATCTCCGGCTCGTCCTCAACAACCAGGATTTTCTTATGCGTAAGGTTACCCATTCGTCGAACCTGCGGGTAATGGAATGAAGAGAGGGTCAACCCAACAGCGTGCCTTGCGACCTATTCTGTGTTCGTCTGTGGAAAGCCATAGGAGTTGCCGGGCGAGACACTTCCGTACCGGCGCCTACAACGGCATCGACACCATCAGCGCTCTGAAATTGCCGGTGTTGATGTATGCCGAATGATCTTGCCTTCCACCAGATACACGACGAGCTCAGCTATATTCGTCGCATGATCCCCCACCCGCTCGAGAGACTTGGCGATAAAGCTCAACCGAATGGCACGAGAAATCGTATGCGGATTCTCCATCATGAAAGAGAGCAGTTCACGAAACAACTGTTCCATGAGATCATCGACGAAGTCATCATCCATGATCACTTTCCTGGCCAGCTTGGCGTCTTCCTTGACGAAGGCATCGATACTGTCCTTTACCATCACCCGGGCCAGATTCCCCATCCGTGGGATATCAATGTAGGGCTTGAGTTGCGGCTCTTCATTCAGCTCTATCGCCCGCTCACAGATGCTCTCCGCCAGGTCGCTGATTCGTTCGAGCTCGGTGGATAGTTTCATGGCCGTCGTGACCAACCGTAGATCACGCGCCGCTGGCTGATGGAGCGCCAACAACTCGATACAGGCTTCGTCGATCTCTACATCCAACGCGTTCACCTTGTGGTCCCGCTCGATCACACGACAGGCCAAAGCCGAATCTCGGTTGACCAAGGCGGTCAAGGCTTTGTCGATTTGATCTTCCGCCAAGCCGGCCATACGGGCCAGTTTCGTCTTTAACTCGGCAAGTTCCTCGTCGAAATGTCGTTGCATCATAGCCTCACCCGAATCGTCCGGTGATATAGTCTTCGGTCTGTTTGTTCGACGGATTCGTGAATAACTGCTTGGTACGACCGAACTCGATCAGTCGGCCAAGATACATGAAGGCAGTACAATCGGATACTCGAGCAGCCTGTTGCATATTGTGCGTCACGATGACGACGGTCAACTCCTTCTTCAGCGAAAACAGTAGTTCTTCAATGATCCCTGTAGCGATCGGATCGAGCGCCGAACAGGGCTCATCCATCAGGAGAACATCCGGTTTGACGGCGAGCGCCCGTGCGATACAGAGTCGTTGCTGCTGACCGCCGGACAGCCCGAGTGCACTCTTGTGGAGCCGGTCCTTCACCTCTTCCCAGAGGCCTGCCCCTCGGAGACTGCGCTCGACGATCTCGTCCAACACCGCCCTGTTCTTCAAACCTTGCAAGCGTGGCCCGTATGCGACATTTTCATGGATCGATTTAGGGAAGGGATTGGATTTTTGAAAGACCATTCCCACCCGCTTTCGAAGGTCGGTAATATCGATAAGCGGGTTAAAAATATCCATGTTATCGATAAGGATATTCCCTTCATGCCGCGCCCCTTCGATCAGATCGTTCAATCGGTTCATGCATCGGAGCAACGTGGACTTCCCGCATCCGGACGGCCCAATAAACGCCGTCACTTGGTGTTCAGGAATCTCCATGTCGACTTTAAACAGGGCTTGGACGAGGCCATAATAAAAGTTAAAGCCCTCTACCCGGAGCTTCGGTTTGCCCGAAATGCCGGGCTGAGACTGTAGGGTAGAATCAGGATAGTCCATGCTCTCGATCTCCAATGAGGAAACAGCCGGGGGAATAGTCCGGACACTGGACTCCACATCATACTGCTGATCCAGCATATTTCCTCCTCATCCGATTGCGCAAGACGATTCCGGTCAAATTCAGCGCCACCACAACGAGAATCAACACCAACGTCGTCACATAGACCATGGGCTTGGCCGCTTCGACGTTCGGCGATTGAAACCCCACGTCATAGATATGAAACCCCAAGTGCATGAACTTCCGGTCTAAATGCAAAAACGGCCATACCCAGTCGATCGGCAGGGCCGGCGCCAGTTTCACCACACCGGTCAACATCAAGGGAGCGACCTCTCCTGCCGCACGGGCCATGGCAAGGATCAACCCGGTCAGGATTCCAGGAAGCGCGGTGGGAAGCACGACTTTCCATATGGTTTCCCATTTGGTTGCACCCAAGCCAATCGACCCCTCGCGGTACTCCCGTGGCACAGCCGCCAGCCCCTCCTCCGTCGCGACAATCACGACGGGAACGGTTAAAAGCGCCAATGTGAGAGAGGCCCAGAGAATACCTCCAGTGCCGAAGGTCGGAGTCGGCAGCCGGTCGGAAAACCACAGCGCGTCGATCGTCCCACCGACACCGTACACGAAAAACCCTAACCCGAATACCCCGAAGACGATGGAAGGAACTCCGGCGAGATTGTTGACGGCAATGCGGACGGTCCTCACGATGACACCCTGGCGGGCATATTCTCTGAGATACAAGGCCCCGATCACGCCGAATGGGGTCACTATGAGGCTCATGATCAGTACCATCATCACGGTGCCGAAAATGGCCGGGAAGATTCCGCCCTCCGTGTTGGCCTCTCGTGGTTCCGTGGTCAAGATCATCCAGACGTTGCCGCCGTAGACCCACAGCTTTTCCCACGTTGAGAGATTGTTGGGGCGTAAGACCCGCACAACTTGGCTCAGTCCGATGGACTTTTCTCTCCCATTGGCATCGGCCACGAGTACTGTGTAGAGACTCTCTACTTCACTTCCTTCCGCCTGCCGAATCAGAGCCGGAAGTGACTGCCAAACCGCTTCCGCCCCTTCAGCTACGGACTGGTCTTCCTTGGTAATCGTCAGGAGACGTCCATAGAAATTCCCCCATTCACACCGCTCCACCATGACGAGATCAGATGGCTGACCTCGCTCGGTGATCTGATCGGTATTGATCCATCGATAGTCTAATCCATACAGATCCCGATTCCCGATCTTCACTCTGATACGGGGAATCCCTTTAGGACCGATTTCCTCTCCAGCCAATTGACCGATCACATGTTTGCCGTCCTTGAGGGTCAATTCGATCAAGTCAGCCGGCCAGAAATACCCGAATCCGTTCATAAGGATAAGAGCAAGGAGTCCTCCGATCATCAGAAGCGATAAAGACAACCCTGCCCCACAGCCCCAAATGAAGAGCTCCCCGCTTGCCATGAATTGTCTGACCCACTGTTTCATTGAATCACTCGTTCACCGGCAAGGCCGGATCTACGCACGACACCTGGCTTCTTTTGACTCATCTCGACTCGCATCTTTTGACCACTTCTATGTCTAGAACTGACTATACTTCTCCCTAAGCCGCTGTCGAACAAGCTCCGCGACTGTGTTGAGTAGAAAGGTTGCGATAAAGAGGAGCAATCCCGCAAGAAAGAGTGTGCGGTACAGGGTACCTCCGTGCGGTGCCTCAGGAATTTCCACAGCAATATTCGCAGAAAGCGTTCGAAAGCCGTTGAACAAGCTCCAGTCCATGATCGGAGTATTCCCTGTCGCCATCAGGACAATCATGGTCTCTCCAACCGCTCGACCGAGTCCAATCATAAGGGCCGAAAAAATTCCCGGACTGGCTGAGATGAGGACGAGATAAATCAGTGTTTGCCAGCGCGTCGCCCCAAGCGCCAAGGAGCCAGCGATCAGATTCTTGGGAACATTGGTTAGCGCCTCTTCCGAAATACTGTAGATGATGGGAATGATAGCGAACCCCATGGCAACACCAACGACAATGGCATTGCGCTGATCATAATTCAGGCCCAGGTGGGCCTGAAGCCACGGCTTATAATGGCCATCAAACAGGAAAGACTCCCACCAGCCATTCGTCGCCAAACATCCTCCAACCACCGCGATGATGACAGGCATCATGAGAAATGCTTCGACGCCAGGCCGAATTCGATGCCGAAGGGACGCGGGCAGCATGAGAAAGAGTCCGGCGGAAATGGCAACGGCAAAGGGAGTCACCAAGACCATCCCTGTCATGGCGGGAAAGTTCCGCTCGAGCACCGGCGCGAACCAGAGCCCTGCCAGGAATCCAAGGACCACCGTTGGAAGCGCTGCCATGATTTCAATGATCGGCTTGATCTTGGCTCGATAATCCGGATGCATGAACATGGAAGTGTAGATGGCGGCTAATACTGCCAACGGCACCGCGAGAAGAACCGCATAAAATGTACCCTTCACTGTCCCAAAGATCAACGGTGTCAAGCTAAACTTGGCCTCGAAGTCGTCTGAACCACTGGAGGATTGCCATACCAGTTCCGGTCGTTCATAGCCCTCGTACATTACTGGAGAAAACAAGGTCGCTAGGGTGATTTCCGGATATGGATTCGCAATATGATAATGGAGCAAGTGATTATTTTCGCTCACACTGACCAGGCCATCAGCCTTAGGCGAAAAATAGGTACTGCGCAGCGCCCCCTGTTTAGGAGCCAACGTGAGTAGCGTCTGTGCAGACGTCGAGTGGTGCAGCCGAATTTCTCCTTCTGCATCCGTGGTGATGAATCCCTTATCACGTTGTGAGATCGTGATATCCGTCACGGCACTTAGATGAGAAGTGAACCGATGGACCGCCGTCATCTTGGTCTGGTTTGTTCCTGGATGCTCCCGCACAGGCATCCAGACGACTACCTGCCCGGCCGCATCACCAACCACGAGACTCCGGTCCCCCATCAGATATGCCAGCGCGGTAATAGCCTGGTCTTGTCCGGATGCCTGTGTCGTCTCAGCAAGAAGAGGCTTGGTAACATCCCGAAGATCAAAATGGTAGACCCTGCCGTCCGCCGTGCCGACAGCAAGAAGCTCTGCCCGGCTTGCAAGCGCGAGCGCCGTTACCCGACCGGAGATGTTGGGTGTCAGATCAACCTGCGTGGTCAACGCAGAGGTTGTTCCATCTGGGCGAGAGACGCTGTGGCTGATGGTCAGCCAGAGATGTTGATCTTGCAGTAGCGCAACAACACGTGCTTCGGACTCCGTGCTCTGATAGGCGAGTTTGGTAACGGCCTGTGGAGTCGGTGCCGCAGTAATGGGAGTCCCCATTTTGACTGATGGAGCGATCGACCGTTCTTGGTCGTGAAAGTCCTGCGTAAATTCGATTGTGACGGGGATGATGCGACTATCTCCCGTAGCGAGGGCAAGACTGTGCCCCTTCCCTAAGGCTCGTGCTAATGCGGTAACCGTTCCATCCGGAAGTAACCCACGCGATGGCACCTTGGAGATGGCAGCCATGCCTTCCCCGAGGAAGACAAACTCCAAGGAGTCATCCCGTAGCACATAGGCAAGCTCTTGATGTTCGTCAATACCGATGAGAGCTGAGGTTACTGGATGCTTGATCGGAGAAAGGGTAACCGGCTCGCTCAGAGTTGCCTGGGTCGGAAGGAAAAGCGGGATGACTTCCTTCACAAGAAAGACACACATCCCGAGAATGCAGAGGATAATGCTGACCCCGCCCGTCTTGATGATCAAGCGGGTGACTCCGTCAGTCAGTGACCTGATTTGGCGGCGGGTAAAAAGCTCCTCCAGAAGGGCCGGGGCCGACATGGGGCCCCGGCCTGGAGAGGACTCTCCTTGCGGCACCGGTACTGGCGTGAGCGGCGGCACATTCATGCGCTGACCTTAGCTTGTCTTTTCAACATTCCAACCTTGCACGTCTCACAAGATCGAGCGTAATCATGATCCCTTCGATCCACTCCGACAGCCGACTCCCAAATTATTCGACTTTTGGCAACTCTTTTTCGATCACAGACTGTGGAAGGGGGAAAAACCCATCCTTAATGACGACGGCTTGCCCTTCCTTGCTATAAATAAACTTGATGAATTCCTTCACAAGCGGATCAAGCGGTTTATTTGGCGCCTTGTTGACGTAGACCAACAGATGGCGCCACAGGGGATAGGACCCATTCATTGCATTGGTCTGTGTGGGAGCCACAAAGGGCGCTCCCTCTTTTTCGGCTAGCGGAAGAACCCGAACACCGGAGGTCAGGTAGCCGATCCCGCTATACCCAATGCCAGCTTGATCTTCTGTAATGCCTTGCACGACAGATGCTGACCCTGGCTGTTCCTTGACTTCATCCTTGTAATCCCCATTTTTTAAAGCAAACTCTTTAAAGAACCCATAGGTGCCGGATGCTGAATTACGACCATAAATGCTGATCGGTGAGGCCGCTACTTCGCCGGTAATTCCTAGTTGCCCCCACCGCTCAATGTTCTGCTGCGCCCCAAATCGACGAGTCTTGGAAAAGATCGCATCCACTTGCGCCATCGTGAGTCCTTGGACAGAATTATCCTTATTGACATACACTGCCAACGCATCGATGGCCACCGGGAAAGCCGTCGGTTTGTATCTGAATTTCCTCTCGAAGGAATCGACCTCCGTGCTTTTCATGGCTCGGGACATTGGTCCAAGCTGGGCCGTGCCTTCAATCAAAGCCGGTGGCGCGGTGCTGGAACCCTTACCTTCTATTTGAATCTTCACATTTGGATACTGTTTGCGAAATCCTTCCGCCCAGAGCGTCATCAGATTGTTGAGCGTATCTGAACCAATACTATTAACATTGCCGGTTACCCCAGTGACTTTCACATAGCCTTTTAAGGCCGGGTCCAACACGATCGCGTCATCGGCATAGACCGACGGGATAGCCGAAACAAGGGCTCCAAACAGGACGAAACAGGAGAGTCCAGACCTGGTGGTCGATATTTTCATAGCCAGTCCTTTCATGATCACGCACCTCTAGCTTCCAATACTCTATTCCAGTCTTATTGCGCTCAGATTACGTGAGTGTTACATGCGTGTTACATCAAGGGCATCGAGACTGAATTCTGCTTTTCCTTGAAGGGGCAAGCCCCAGCCTGCCCCTTCTTCTCACTAAAAGTTATATTGTAGCTGGGTCCGGACAATGTCGCCTTCGCGAATATTATAGGGCGCAGTCTGGGTGTCCGTGCGTCTGCTCCGCGCATAGGCGATCGTGAACTCTAACGATTTCGCGATTTGCCACTCCATTCCGATTTCCCACTCCCGAACGACATTGAAGGGTGAATTGGTCCGGTGCTTCTTTCCACCGCTGTATTCCTGGTACCGCACGTAGGGGATCAGGCTAGTCAACCAGGGTTTATTCACGTCCCACTTATACATTCCCTGTACATAGCCACCTTGAATGTCCCCCTCCTCTACTCGTGTTCGCGTTGCGTTCAATTGAGGACCATTGCCCCAATTCCACTCAGCTTGGAATCCGATTGGCTGCGGAAAGAGGATAAAATGTACACCGACTCGCTCGTCCAGAATGTTTCCGTTATTTTCCCGACCAATTGCGGGACCACCTGTGGTCAACGGCGTCGTCGCACCGACATTGAACGTTCCCCGGTATGCATCCACGCCGAACTGAATAATCTGCCCATAAGGCAATTCCATCGGATAGGTGGCATGCAGGACGACGTGTTTATTGTCATTGCGATCATTGATATTGATCGTCTGACCATTGTAAACCCCGACACCTAACATTCCGTAATCCCCGGACCCCTTGAGTCCAGAGTCGACCAGCTTTTTGAAGAGTTTTCTGGTCTCCTTCGGCGTGTAATAGATAAACATTCCAAGATCGCGCTCACCATTCACCGCACTATTGAGACCATCAGCTCGGTCGAACGTAAGTCGATTTTGACTGGACTGCAGATTTTCAAACCCAAACGGGACCTTTGATTGCCCGACACGAACACGCAATTCTTTTTCCTCAAAGAACAGGAAGGGTATTGGCATAAAGATATCGGCATAAGCATCGCGCAGTTGGGCAAAGTTATTGCTCCCATCTCCTGTCGTACCAGGCACCGCACCGGAAAAATCCGGCTGGATGTAGAACGAGAGCCAATCCGTGATATCGCCTGAAAAAACGAGGCGGACACGGCGGAAGGCAAAGCCGGTATTATCCCGAATAGTGTTATCGTACTCGCTCCGGATGGATTTATCTCCGGGCAGGTAGGTGTAGCGGGCTTGCACATACCCGCGGATGCTGATCTTGTCAAACCACTTCTTGATCGCCGCCTTCTCTGCAATGATCGCGTCGTCTCGCTCATGCTCAGCTTTCAGCTTGAGCCATTCCTCCTTCGTAATCTGGCCCTTCTCATACAGGAGATCTTCAACATTCGCCTGGGCTACAGTAGCCGTGAAGATCATTCCGAAACTCATCGCACACAAGACACTTACCAACCCCCATCTCTTCATTCATCGACCTCCCTCAGTTAATCATCTCCTGAACCGAGGGTGGATATAGATGATGAACGTTAAGATGATGCTACGGAGTTGTTACGCCCTTGTTAAATCCGCTACGATCTAGCCACGCATGGCACACGAAGACCAGAGCCCGACTGAACCGCCTCTGTGGTCAATCGGGATCGCGATGCTGATCATTCTGCTTGCTCCCATCATCTTGTATTCATTCGCTCCGGCCGGCCCTATTCGGATAGGCGACACCGTCTTTTCGGACGGCCAACAGCGCGCGCATCTCACCAAGCCGATTGCGTCCCTGCCCCCTCAACCCGATGAGACCTGTTTACTCGATCCCAACAGTCCATTGATCGTGCTCGAGAGTTCAACAGGTGACCCAGATGGTTTTATCAAAGCAGAAGTACAGGGGAGCCCGGCCCCAGAATGGCCGTTTTGTCCGGTGCATGCCGAAGTACGGCTCACCCTTCATCAAGTCTTTCAAAAACCGGCAGTATTGGGAACGGTGAGGGATACGCTGCTGAAATGGTTCGGCGAGTAGGAAATAGAATCGTTGGAGTTAGGTCTTGAGCCTCGCGGCAAATTGCTTGCGAAACTTCGCCACTTTTGGTCCCACCACGAATTGGCAGTACCCCTGAAGCGGGTTTCGGGCAAAATACCCCTGGTGGTAGGGTTCTGCCTCATACCATCGTGTCGCCGCAATAACCTGCGTCACGATAGGAGCCCTATGTAAACTTTCAGCTGTCACGGTCTTGATAACCCGCTCAGCCGTCTCTCGCTGGGCCGGGCTACGATAGAAGATCGCCGAACGGTATTGCGTGCCGATATCGTTGCCCTGTCGATTGAGCGTGGTGGGATCGTGAACCACAAAAAAGATGTTGAGAAGTTCTTGATACGAGATCACTGCCGGATTGAATGTGATGCGCACGGCTTCGGCATGACCGGTCTGTCCCCCACATACCGCTTCGTATGTCGGATTGTCCATGGCTCCACCGAGGTATCCGGATTCGACCGCCTCTACACCTTGCACCTGGTCATAGACAGCCTCAAGACACCAAAAACAGCCACCCGCGAGGATGGCGATATCCTTACCTGGTAAGCTCGATGATAGTTCGTCGCCCATGGTGTGATTCAGTCGAATGGTGTGCGGGATTCTTTCAGGAGATAGAGCGCAGCTAATCCTCTTCTTCCTCGATATCCTCGATCCCTTCGTAGCTCATTTCTGGGAACGAAGCCGATGCTTTCTCACAGGCCGTCTCAACCATTTCCTCCGCGTCTTCCGCTGAATCAGCATCGACCACAAACTTCACAGTGATTGCATACCGCTGTTCCACTCTCAACTCCTTTCTCCAGTAGCCTACACGATATCCTGCGCCTCAAGCATCGCATGACTTCGTACTTTCTGACAGTTATGGTGGCTGTGTCAACCATGCGGAAGTCGCGAAGAGACAAACCACTTGTGGGAACGGACGTGGATAGGATGTACAAACCAATGAAACGAGGGAGATTACTCTTCCTGTTCGAGATCGGTGAGCACCGATGTCAGCTTGACCAACTCGTCTGGGGCCATGCGCGAAAATGCGAGTCCGAAGCTATTCGCCCCAACCCACCGCACAATTGCTTCGTCTACCCGTAACGGCCAATCAAGACCTGGGATGTGAAGACGGCATTCGAATTTCTCGCCTTGCTCCACCTTTATATCGCTTTCAATCTTACAGCCCCCAGCAGAAATATCTACCGTTCGCCCCTGCCCTTCCTGTTTGTTCCCGAAAAACGTGCTGCGAAACTGGGCGGTGAACCGCGGTTGAACTCGACGCTCATCCGGCCCCGGCTGCTCCGGGGTCGATTCAACGTCTTTTGATTTGAAGAATGTGCTCAGCTTTTTCACCACCGACGACTCCTCATCGAGCCGCACGACCATTAGGATCGAGGTACGCCTTGATAGTCGCTGCCAGAAACCATTTCTTACTTCGTCGATAACAACATATGTCCCCGTCGATTTTGCTGGTAGCAGGACTCTTGTCGTTCGCTGCAGAACGGCCGTTCCTTCCCATACGACACGATCGCGAGCTGATTGGGACTGACCCCTGCTTCCTGTAGATAATTGCGAGCCGCTTTGGCACGTTTGTCGCCGAGAACCATATTGTAATCGCTCGTCCCTCGTTCATCACAATGGCCCTCGATCTTGAGCACTGCCCCAGGATGATCTTTCAGATAGTGTGCATTGAGATTGAGCGCCTCCATGCCTGTTTCGGATATTGTCCATTGATCATACCCAAAGAATACATCCTGCAACCCAGCTTCGACAGCAGATCGTTCTTCTTTCGTTAACTCCGCTTGCTGCCGCCCCCCGAGGCCTGACGGATTTAGACTCGTTGGATGTCCACCTTGTCCGCCTGACGAGAGGCGTTCCTCACCAGGATTGCGAGAGAACCCCTTGAGCTCTCCGTTTGAGCTTCCACCGGAAATGGTTGGAGTCTTTGAACTGGTGCTTCCGGATCCCCCTTCGCTCTCGGACTGCACCCACTTCTTGCTACAGCCCTGGTTCGATAAGAAAAGAAATCCCACGGCCACTACCACTCCCAACTTCACCACGAATCTGGTCATAGCCTTTCTCCTCTTTATGGTCTCCTAAGCCCACAATTCAGCCCCGTCGCCCATTCACCGCCACTTGACGCAGAAATAACCTCAGAATGCGCCCTCACCCTTGCGGCAAGTACAGCTTACATCAATGATGATAAAGCGATGCAGTAACAGCAGTTTAGCCGATTACCAACAGGATGCCTAACAATTTTTTATATCCGGCCGGATCATCGGGTCGGTAGGGAATGATCTCTCTAAACGAGTCGAAATGGGATAGACAGGAGAGAAGAAACCATTCGATTAACGGGGCGCACACGGATCAGTCGACGCAATCAGCTATACCGACAGACCATCGCCGTACTCAGCGAGAGCCGTTACGATCAGCCCAGCGGACAGGTTGCAAGACGGCTCCCACTCCGGCGAGCGCGCAGATAAACAACAGCATGGCCAGAGCAACTACCAGGAAAAATACCGCTCTCATGTCGTGCAAAACAGGGATCATACCACGTCCCTCCTCTTGCTCGATGCATCAACTGCGCCATCCACAGACACAGACCCATGGACTCATTGGATCGACTTTCTGAAGTGATCGCCCACAACAAGGACATTGCCGAGTCCACACTTGCCTCACATGCTGACCAGCGCCTATAGCTGCCCGCGTTTTCTGACTGCTATATCGGTAAAACCAGTCCACGGGATTACCCTGTCCCCCGTTAAGTGTAGATCATGCTTAGGGCGTGGTCCATGCCGCTTCCTATTGTGACTAACTTCAATATACCCACAACCCATTGTAAGCGCTGCAGGATCTTGGAACCACTTGGTACGTCAGCAGAAATTCACCATCCATCTGACATTATTCGATAATGTAGCTGACAGCATCAGTGCTGAAAAGCGCCCCTGATCGGACGTTACACAGGCAAACGAGAGAAAATCAAGGCAAGATTTCCCTACGCTGCTACCTCGGGGCAACAGCCACAGGCAATAGACCAACCATTACGCTTATGCGCCATGCAAGATTCGGCTTCCTCTCTGATTCTGATCTGCTCACTGAGACATGAGTGAGAAAATCTGTGGTCGCGACTGGGAACCAGACTCTGGCCCATACGGTAACTAATGCAGCAATTCATACTGCACAGCGCGAAGTACCGTGGAAAGATCCAATGGCTTCGTAAAGGTCTGCCGTGCCCCCAGAAGTCTGGCCGTCTGCAGTTCATCTGGAGAGCGTCCGCTCATGGCAATGACCTTTACATTCAAGAATGCGCGGGTCAATTCCAAGATTAGGTCCAACCCATTCATTTCAGGCATCTCCAAGTCCGTAATGACCAGATCCATGGGTTTTGCACGGAACTGCTCAAGCCCCTCTCGACCATTGGCGGCCTCGTAGGTTTGATACCCGGCATCCTCAAGGATTTGCGACAGCAACACCCGCACCGATGTATCATCCTCGATCACCAGAATCGTGCGTGGTGTCATCACCGTATCCCTTTCGGTTTTGCAACTCGCAATTCACACGCCGGCTTCATTAGGCTGCCAACGACTCCATTTCCTCTGAGGCCCAGTCCAGGTTAAACGGCTCGAGAGCAGGCATCGTCTCCATCACTAGTTTGGCAGATAACTGACGGTGGTGCTGAATGACGGCATCATCCCGATGGCCACAATTGATACAGCGAGTGCTCATACTCCACATTTCACCATACGCCCCCTCCATATCAATCATGTGCTCTTTCAGCATCAATCCTTGGCAACGTGTGCAGTTCATCGCAGCTCCCTCCTGTTTGGTGGTCACATCCGGCCTAGGAGAACTGTACCAGGGAGGAGGATCCCGTCCAGATCTGAAGGAGTTACGTCTAAAGAGGGGGGGGGGAGGAAGGCGGATCCTTACCACTTGACTGCCATTGTCCCTTTTACGACTTCGGTGAAATCCCTCGAACTCGCTTTACTGAACTAGGACCTGTTAACACTACTGACATGGTTCTGCGATACTGCGCCCATGGAACTCACCGAGGCTCAGTATCGTCATATCGAGCGATGCTTGCCGACCCAGCGTGGCAACGTCACGCTCAACAATCTGCAGGTTCTCACTGCCATCTTGTACGTTGCCGAACACGGCGGCAAATGGCGCGGGCTCCCCAAGCAGTTCGGGAACTGGCACACGATCTATACGCGCCTGAACCGGTGGTCGAAAAACGGGGTACTGGAGCGCATCTTTACCCAGTTGCAACAGGCGCAGATCCTCCGCGTGAAGCTTGAAGCCGTGGCGTTGGACAGTACGATCGTCAAGGTCCATCCGGATGGCACGGGGGCCTTAAAAAAACGGCCCGCAAGCCCTTGGCCGATCCCGCGGTGGGTGGCCCACCACGATTCATCTGGTTGCCGCGGATGCTCGAACGGCCTTGACGTGTGCCCTATCTCCAGGGCAGGCCCACGATGCCCCGGAGGGACGCAAGCTGCTACAGCGCTTCGGGAAACGGCCCTGCCCGACCCCCTTGTTGCTGGATCGGGCGTATGAAGGCGATGAGACACGGCACCTGGCCGTGGAACTCGGGTATGTGCCGGTGGTGCCGCCCAAACAGAATCGACGCGCCCCCTGGGAGTACGATCGCGTGCTGTATACGCATCGCAATGAGATCGAACGGTTGTTCCGCCGACTGAAGGGATTTCGGCGCCTCTTCTCGCGGGTTGACAAACTCGATGTCATGTTTCTTGCGTTCATCAATTTCGCATTAATCGTCGAAGGCTTGCGGTAGCGTTAACAGGCCCTAGCTATGGAGTGGCTATAAAGGCTGAAAACCTGCCCTCTCGGAACGAGCGTACCTCTGACCAGTTATGAACCCCTAGAGAAAGCCGTGAGTTTTCAGAGATGGACGGTTTGAGGAGCGGATAACTCCGTACAGCACTAGGTAATGGACGAAACTGTACTGACACCTGATCCCTGGAACCAATCGGCAGGTAGTGAATTGACTCGGTGAACCTGGTAGTCGAATCTGGAATGGGATCGGATCCGCATCCCCCGCGCAACCAGGAAGCTATGTCGGGGTGGAAGATTCTGCTAACTCATTGAATCTATGGTGCGCCCGGCAGGAATTGAACCTGCGACCTACGGGTTCGAAGCCCGGCGCTCTATCCAACTGAGCTACGGGCGCAACCAGACTCAACATGAATCATGTTCAGGCAAGACTTGTCAAGGTTGAGAGAAGCAGATGGACCCACTACCACCGCGCGAGAATCTCATCCGCAACTTGCAGGACGGACTTTCCCCCCGTCTCAATCGTCTCATCAGCGGCAGCTTGGTACTTCGGCAGACGCTCCCGTAGCACATCCTGAATCTCATCCACAAACGACTTGGTCCCGGTAAGCGAAGGCCGTTGCGTATCGGACCCAATCCGCTTCGCAATGGCTTCAACTGAGGCAGTTAGCCAAAATAGCCTCCCGGTTTGTTTTAGCACCTCGACATTTTGTGGTCGAAGGATAGCACCCCCGCCAGTGTCGATCACCACCCCAGCCTTGCTGGCCAGATCCTGACAAATCTTGCTTTCAAGGTCACGAAAGTACTCCCACCCATGTTGTGCAACGATCTGGGGAATGGTTTGCCCCGCCAACTTCACAATCTCGGTATCGGTGGAGAGCAGTTCTCGACCGAGGCGGGCCGCCACAATCTTCCCGACCGTGCTCTTCCCCGTTCCACGATAGCCGATCAACACGACGTTCATTGAAAATGAGACTCCAAGACAGTCCGCATCACTGCAACCGGAGCGGCTTGATTGGTCCAGAGTTCAAATTGTGTAACGGCCTGATTGAGAAACATCTCTAACCCTGGAATCGTCTTGCACCCAGCGAATTTGGCATCTTTCAGCAGCTGCGTCTCCCGTGGGTTATAGACGATATCCATAACCGCAAGTCCCGAGTGCAACAGCGAGGCTGGAACACACGTCGAATCGGATTTAGGAGACATCCCGACTGGGGTGCAATGAATCAGGACATGCGAGTCAGGGAGAATCCGGCGAAGGGCGGCCTCATCTAGATGAGAATCCTCTACCGTAGCCACTCCCACAGAACGAATATCTTGAGCCAAGCGAGTTCGCTCCGAATCCTCAATGCCCAGCAACGTCAAGTTCTCCACGCCAGAGTCAGCAGCCAGCGCAACAGCAATCGCCCGCGCGGCCCCTCCAGAGCCAAGCACCACAATGCGACGTCCCTTCAGCTCAACTCCGCCTTCACGTAGCGCCCGCAATGCACCGGTTGCATCGGTGTTATACCCGGACAGTTCCCCCTTATCGGCCACAATGGTATTGATCGCACCAATCCGCTTGGCTGTAGCCTCCACATGGTCAAGGAACTGCATCGCCGCGACTTTGTGAGGAATCGTCACGCTTGCCCCACGGAAATTCCCCAGAGCACGAAGCCCTTTAACGGCATCGCCGACGGTATCCACCTGCCACGCGAGATAGACAAAGTTGAGCCCTAGGGCTCTAAATGCCGCATTGTGAATAGCTGGAGACAGCGAATGGCCAACCGGCTTTCCGATCACACCACAAAACTGCGTCTTCGTATCGATATCCATTGGGTGATTCACTCTGAGCGCCTGCGCTGTTAGCCCAGGAAACCGTTAACTTTTGTTGACGGTCATGCCCCCGTCAATAGGAAACGTTCCTCCGGTAACCCACGCGGCCTCGTCCGACGCAAGATACAGCACCATATTCGCCACTTCTTCAGGCGTCCCGACTCGCCGAATCGCGTACTGCGCGAGAATGGGCTGTAGTCTCTCTGGGTCTGCCAGCAAGGAAGCTGCCATCGGTGTATGAATCAGACCGGGGTTCACCACATTGCAACGGATGCCTTCCTTCGCATACTCAATGGCTAGGGCACGCGTCAGCGCATCAAGAGCACCTTTGGATGCCGTATAGGCAGCCAATCCGGAAAGCCCGACGAGACTGGCGACTGACGAGATATTCACGATCGCACCTCGTCCTTGCCTCTGCATATGAGGAAGGACCGCTCGCGTCATGCGAAACACTCCGGTCAAGTTGATATCCAACACTTTGGCCCATGTCGCATCGTCAGTTTCATGGAGACGCTTCCCAAAATCTCCGACTCCCGCATTATTGACCAGCACGTCGATCCGCCCAAAACTGTCTAGAGTCCGACGAACCACATCCTGTACATGACTCTCATCAGTCACGGATCCGGCCACCCCGAGTACTTTAGCCTTATTTAATCGGATCACGCTGGCGACACGGTCCAACTCTTGTTGCCGACGCCCGGTGATGACAATCGATGCGCCCTCGTCGGCAAATCGTTTTGCGATGGCCTCACCGATCCCAGCGTTCCCCCCGGTTACGACGGCCACCTTGCCTTCTAACCTGCTCATGTTTCCTGCTCCTCTTCCGCTTCCTCCGATACAGTTTCTGACTCTTCGATGGTGGACCTGGATTTGTTGGCCGTTGGACCCAGCAACCCAGGCTCCACCTTGCGCGCTACGGTAATGAATCCCGAATGGGCAACCATACGATGATCCGGCCTGACACTCCGGCCTTGTATGGACCAGGTCCGCAGCAATGTCTCAAAGGTTTCTATCATCCCGAACACGGTCGCTCGTTCGAGCGCTTCGACGGTTTGCATCACTTGCGGGATCGTTGGGACAAAACTTAAATAGATGCCGCCGGATCGAAGAGCGTTGACGGCATGCGGGATCACCTGCCATGGTTCCGGCAGGTCAAGCACTACCCGATCAAACGGCACCTGATCCTCCAGCAAGTCGATGCCTTCATAGGCACTTTTCCTCAAACAGCGCAAGTTGGTGGGGTTCATATAGCGAGCAATATTGGTCTGTGCCGTCTGCGAGAAGTCTTCTCGGATGTCATAGGTCACGACCAAACCGCTTGGCCCCACCGCACGCAAGAGAGCCATCGTCATGGCTCCTGAACCAGTTCCCGCCTCAAACACTCGAGCCCCAGGATAGACATCCGCCCACATCGGGATAATGGCAAGATCTTTGGGATAGAGGACCTGAGCCCCTCTCGGCATCTTGAGTACATAGTCGCCGAAGGTCGGTTTGAGCGCCACCATCTTCTTCCCGCCGGAGAGCGTCACGATGGACCCGTCAGGGCGGCCGATGAGCGCATCATGGGCGATTCGTTGCCCGCTGAATTGGTACGTTTCTCCCGCCTTCAGTGTGAGGGCATACTGCCGTCTTTTTTGATCGACGAGATGGATGCGGTCGCCGTTGGCAAGCTGAGACATGGCGCGCATTCTAGGTGGTTCCTTCCTCGGTTTGCAACCAAGTGCGCCCTCTGTCCAATCCCTTCCCCAAGTCCCGCTCATGGCGCTGAGATTGTGGTGGCAGCCTATGAAGGCGTCATTAATCCCGTTGCGGCGGAGTATCTGCACGATGCCCTCACATTTGCCCAATCCTCCGGTGCCCAAGCCCTCATCTTGAAACTGGATACGCCCGGTGGGTTAGACGCCTCCATGCGCCTGATGATTAAAGATATGACCGCCTCCACCACTCCCGTCATCGTATTCGTCGCCCCTTCGGGAGGCCGTGCTGCCTCTGTCGTCGTCTTTATCACGATAGCCGCGCATGTCGCGGCAATGGCTCCAGGAACCAATATCGGAGCCGCCCATCCCGTCGCTATGGGTGGCGGTGAAATGGACCGTGCAATGAAAAAAAAGGTAGAGAACGACGCCGTGGCCTATATCAAAAGCATCGCGGAACAACGCGGGCGCAATGTCTCCTGGGCCGAAGAGGCAGTTCGTAAAAGCGTCTCTGTCACAGAGCAAGAAGCGCTTACGCTCAAGATCATTGACATTGTTGCTGAGAACATATCTGCTCTGTTGAGACAATTGAACGGCAGAAAGGTCAGTCTTCCCAACGGCTCACTTACACTCTCAACCGCCGGCGCGACGCTTCATGAATTTCCGATGGGGACACGGCTCGAGCTGCTCAAGATCCTGAGTGCCCCAAACATCGCCTATCTCCTGATGTCGATCGGGACGATCGGGATCATCGCTGAGCTTTACAGTCCCAGAGCGATCCTGCCTGGAATCATCGGCGCCATCAGTTTGACTCTGGCCTTCTATTCGCTCCAATCGCTTCCCGTGAACTATGCTGGAGCCTTACTTGCCATCCTCGGCGTGGTGTTCCTGCTGCTCGAAATCTCAGTCACCAGCTATGGACTACTGGCCCTGGGTGGCATGGCAGCAATAACCCTGGGCGGCCTCTTACTTATCAAAAGTGATGCGCCCTACCTGCAACTATCCCTGACATTCCTCTTGCCGACGGTCCTGACCGCCGGTGGCTTGATCGGAGCAGTGGTGTGGATGGCCGTCAAGAGTGGTCGGAGCAAACCGGTCACCGGAACAGAGGGAATGATTGGTTCAGTCGGAATCGCCAAGACAGACTTGAGCCCACGTGGCCAGATCACGGTCCATGGAGAACTTTGGGAGGCGATCAGTCAGCATCCGATCCGACAAGGGGAGACCGTGGAGGTGGCGTCGGTCGAGGGATTGACCCTGACCGTAACCCCACCTCATCCATAACCCGCCTGAAGACAAGGAGCTGTTATGTCATTACTGGTCCCGTCTGTCTTGCTCGGCCTCTTGCTCTATGCAAGCTTTAAACGCGTCATGGAGTATGAACGGCTCGTGGTGTTTGTCCTTGGCAAATTCCACACAGTCAAAGGCCCAGGGATTAGATTGGTGATTCCCGGGCTGCAGCAGATGGTTCGAGTTAATCTCCAAACCGTCACCATGGAGGTTCCCTCGCAGGATGTGATCACGCGCGACAATATCTCGGTGAAGGTGAACGCCGTTATTTTTCTCAGGGTGGTTGATCCGCAACGTGCGGTCTTGGCGGTTCAGGACTACCTGTACTCCACTTCCCAGGCTGCCCAAACCACTTTGCGCAGCGTGCTGGGGCAGAGCCAGTTCGATGATTTGCTATCGAAGCGTGACGACATCAACGCCGAACTACAGCGAATCATCGATCAGCAGACCGAACCATGGGGAGTGAAGGTCGCGGCCGTTGAGGTGAAGAACGTCGATATTCCGCAAGACATGCAACGGGCCATCGCCAGACAGGCCGAAGCCGAACGGGAACGCCGTGCCAAAATTATCCATGCGGAAGGAGAGTTTCAAGCCGCACAGAAACTTGCTGAGGCCGCCAACGTGATCGGGCAGAATCCAGCCGCGCTTCAACTACGGTATCTCCAAACGCTGGTGGAAATCGCAGCAGAGAAAAATTCCACGACGATCTTTCCGATTCCCATCGACACACTCGCCCCATTTATAAAGGGTCTCTTGTCGAAATAGTGTGGCGGTTCGGTAGAGGACTGATGTAAATTCCGCATAGATGCCGCATTCATGCGACAGTCGCGTCTGATTCTTCTCATTAAGCCATATTAATCTTTTCGATTTATCGGGCTGATCCCCGCATTCATTTCTCATCTTCCAGCCAGCATCACTTTTGCTTCTTTGAACCACTAAATACGGGCTCAACCTGGATGAATCTTCTTGGCCAATCTTGGCTCCAACGAGTGGAAGAGGATGTGCAACCTCATAGGAAGGGTGACACCATGAAAGAACAATTGCGAGTCGAAGACGAGATAGATGTGCAGCAGAAGTTTGCCTCCGATGTTGATTCCGATGATGCCAGGGCAAGCGGAATGTTGGGCCGAATCGGTCGCGGCGAGGGTGACGCGTCCGGTTCGAAGGGGAAATCCAGACCGGCCATGCGGACGAGTCAGGCGGCCAGTCCATTTCTCCTAGAATCGTTGTACTTCCGTTCATTTGGTGAGCGGGGACTCCTGTCGCGTGAAGAGGAAATCCTGATTGCCAAGCGAGTAGACCAGGGCACCAGACGCATTCGAGCCGCGTTACGGCAAGCCGGTAGAACGTTACTCAAAGCTCGACGGATTCCTGGTTGTGAGGACAGCGCAAAGGTGGTCCAGTCAGTTCGACGGTTAAGTGGTCTGTCTGCCACCGCGTTGGACAGTGCGGAGCGGACGTTGGATGCCGTTCTGCATCCTTCTGGCCAGAGCCTTCCTCCCCCGGCTTCCATTGTAAGGCCATTGGAGGCAGCTCTGGATGAAATACGCACTGCACGAGTAGTTTTGGAACAAGGCAAGGATGAGCTTGTACGGTGCAATCTTCGGTTGGTCGTCGATGTCGCTAAGCACTACACCGGTCGAGGGTTGAGCCTGCTGGATCTCGTACAAGAGGGCAACATCGGGCTGATGAAAGCGGCGGAACGGTACCAATACCGAAAAGGGTTCAAGTTCAGCACCTACGCCACCTGGTGGATTCGTCAAGGCATTACTCGGTCCCTTGCAGACCAATCTCGAACGATCCGCGTTCCGGTCCATCAAACCGAAGCGTCGCATCGCATTCTTCGAGTGATGCGGAGACTGTGCCAGCAACTGGGACGGCCGGCCCGCTTGGAAGAAGTCGCTCATGTGCTCCGCATGCGCCCCGAGCGACTGCGAGAGACCGTACAGGCCTTCCAGGAACCGGTGGCCTTGGAGACGCCCATCGGTGATGGGGATACCCAGTTTGGCGATGTCATTCCGGATCACCAAGCCGTTCCACCAGACGCCAATGTGAATCGCAGTGAGCTGACGGAACAACTGGATCGTATCTTGACCATACTCACCCCTCGCGAACAGACGGTGATCAGACTACGTTTCGGCATCGGGTATGACGAAGGCAGTACCCTCGAACAGGTGGGACAAAGCCTGTCTGTCACACGAGAGCGAATCCGTCAGATCGAGGCGAAAGCGCTGAAGAAACTGAAGACCCCTGCGATTAAGGAACTGTTTGCGGCGATTAGGTAGACATTGGAATGTGCAAGGGGCCAAGAGAGGTTTTAGAGTAGCTCCGTTCCCGATACAACTTGCCTTCCCTCCGCATGGGGAGTTATGCCAGAATGACTCCACTATGCGGAGGCTAGGTATTCTCGTATCTCCCGCCACTGCCCAGCATCCACATCTGTGTAGATCTGCTTGGTTTTTAACAGAGCACCGATCTTCTGTAGAGTCTAGCCCGTATGATCCATGCTCCTCCCGGGAGAACTCCACAGATGAATAACCACCTGATGCAGGGAGGCATGGTTCGTCTCTTCTCCGCACCAGTCCCCTATCTCACAGGATGGGACCTACAATGTCGCCTGCACGAGGAGCGCCTTCTCGGCCTGCAACCAGATACTGTTCTCATCCTGGAACACCAGCCCGTCTATACGCTGGGACGACGGACCCGACAATCTGATTGGGGTGGAAATGAACTGGCATTATGTCAGTCTGGCACCGAGCTGCATCGGGTGAATCGTGGCGGCTCGGTGACGTATCACGGTCCCGGACAAGTTGTGGCGTACCCCATTCTCAAGGTTGATCGGCATGCTGCAGGACCGAAACAGCTTGTCCGACTATTCGAAGACGTCGTGATTCGGTTACTCCATTCCTGGGATATCACTGGCTGTCGTCTCGAGGGCAAGCCGGGTGTTTGGGTGATGACCCCGGAACCTCGGAAAATTGCCTTCATCGGAATTCGGATCGAGCGGGGAGTCACCTTGCATGGCTTGGCTATCAACGCTGATCTCGACCTGCGGCCATTTCATCGGATCCATCCCTGTGGACTGACCGACTGTCTGGTCACATCAATGGCAGCTCTGCGTCATACTTCGATCTCAGTTGATGCCGTCAAGCAAGTACTGGCTCAAGCCTTCACGGAAGTGTTTTCTCTTTCTGAAACCAGTGCGGAATGATAAACCGGTCTACACGTGTGGATGGATTGCCCTTGAAGGAGACCTATGCAGGAGCTTGATACCCCAACCTTCCGTTTAGCTGTGGCCCAGTTCGATCAAGCAGCGGAGGCCATGGGGCTTGATACAAACCTCCGTGAGCGACTGAAACTTCCCCAACGGTCTCTCGTGGTCAGTCTCCCGGTTCGAATGGACGACGGACAGGTCGAGGTCTTTACCGGTTACCGTGTTCAACATGATTCCTCGCGAGGGCCTTCGAAGGGGGGCGTGCGGTACCACCCGGATGTGAGTCTCGGAGAAGTGGCCGCTCTTGCCATGTGGATGACATGGAAATGCGCCCTTGCCGGGCTTCCCTATGGCGGAGCAAAAGGCGGGGTGCAGGTGAACCCCAAGAGCCTTTCACTCGGTGAACTTCAGCGGTTGACCAGACGGTATGCTGCAGAAATTTTCCCGCTGATTGGGCCCGACAAGGATGTCCCGGCTCCTGATGTCGGCACCGATGCGCAGATCATGGCCTGGATGATGGATACCTATAGCCAGCAGGTCGGCTATGCGGTTCCAGGAGTCGTAACCGGCAAACCGCTTTCTATTGGCGGGAGTCTTGGCCGTGAGGAAGCCACCGGCCGAGGTGTGGTGTATGTCACATTGGAGGCTTTGCGCCATCTCAAGCTACCCATTGAGGCTGCGACCGTAGCAGTGCAGGGGTTTGGCAATGTTGGTTCACACACGGCTCGTATCATGCAGCAACATGGCGCACGCGTGATCGCAGTCAGCGATGTCTCTGGTGGAATCTACAATCCAAATGGACTGGATATCATGCGGCTGATGCAACGCGACCCGCGTCAACCTCTGCATCAGACCAAACTTGGAGACGCCATCACGAACGAGGAATTGCTTCAAGTGGATTGCACCGTCCTTGTGCCTGCCGCCCTGTCGGAACAAATCACCGGCAAGAATGCCGATCGCCTCAAATGTCGCATCCTTTCCGAGGGTGCAAACGGTCCAACGACACTGGAAGCCGACCGTATCCTGGCCGATAAGGGTATTTTTGTGATCCCGGATATTCTCGCCAATTCGGGGGGCGTCATCGTCTCCTACTTTGAGTGGGTGCAAGACCTGCAGCGCTTTTTCTGGAATGCAGCCGATATCCAGAATCGCCTGCAAGACATCATTACCTCTGCCTTTCACCGTACCCTCCGGTTCTCTACCGATCGTCGCGTTTCCATGAGGATGGCAGCGCTCATGAGCGGGATTGACCAGGTTGCCCAAGCGCATCTCCAACGAGGGCTCTATCCCTGAGCAATCCTATTGGTTGCAGATGCCCCTTTCATCTCCTCACGTATGACTTGCTCCTGGCCCTCTCCTTGCGTTAGGGTTTGAACATCTAGCAGGATGTAGGAAAAACCGCCAGCGGCGTTCTCATCTCGCTCAGAGGCTCACCGTACGGCCCAGAGTACGATTTGCCTCTTCTCTTGCTGCGGCTTGCTGGACGGATTTTTGACGCATCCTGCCTGGCTGTTCAGCGTCGGCTCACACCTCGATAGCGGCGACAGCTACCGAGGTCAACATGATGTTTCACGCAGTCTGCTAGCCGGTTGATCGAATAAGGAACCGCTCGTGGATCGTAACGCCATTCTCAGTGCGTGGGAAGTCCATTGCGCCGATGGCTGGCCACAGTTTTCAAGCCCCCATCAAGGACCATTGATGACCATCGACACCGTGATTGGTGGTTGTGTCGTCTTCTATCTCGACGGCTCTGACGATCTCGATCCTCAGCGACGTGCCATTCTGAAAGATTGTTTGGACGACTTAGATACCTTAACTGAGGAGATCGACGCCGAGTGTCAGCCATACTTTCTTCGACTTCGACACCTCGGAAGCCTGTTGCTGGATACAAGCCCTACGTCATGACCCACAGAAGCTGTAGGGATGCAGACAGTCCAAAAGGGACTTTCTTGCAGGCATGGTCGATGATTCGTTACAATTTATTTAAGATGTATTTTCAGTCGAACTCGTGACGACAGGTTAGATAGGCTACCTGGCTCTACGATAGAAAGTGACCACACCATGCACAGGACTCGGCATCATTTCATGCTCGCCGTATTCATCAGCCTTCTGTCCATCTCCTCCTTCGCTCGAGCTGAGCCCTATGAATTAAGCGAGCATGACGTTACCGAGTCGAAGACTATTTCCAGCAGCACGGTGTCCCTCTTTGGTGTCAAACTCGGCGATCCCGAGGGTAAGGCCGCTGAGACCCTTGAGACGCTGGTAAATCGGAAGGCCCTTGGAATTAAAGTCGAACAGGAAGCCACCTTCATCTTCCTGCTTGATCAACGCAAACCGACTGGTCCGATGGCCGGGGTACGGATTCAGGACGGCAAAGTCGACCTGCTGTTCATCAATAACCGTTTTGCCCACCGGACAAGGGGAATCTTTCGCAATGTGCTCAATAGCGAAAGTCCTGACGACATCAGAAAGTTATTGGGCAAAGAAGAATATGGCGATGAGAACGTGATGGGAGCCGTCATGGCTTACGACACGCAAGGGTTCCAAGTAAACTATTTGGGGAAAGACATCAACATTGAGTTTACTCTCCCCCGCTAATGTTGTTTTTTCATGACGTTCATGCGTAACTGCCCTACCTCATGCCTCCCCCAAGCTACATGGATTCAAACGACGCTGTCATGGCTGCCTAGCTGTTCGCCATTCTGAGATTGCTATTGAACAAATCGGATGGAAAGCGACGAAGCCGTGGCATGGCATGGAGTCGAGCGTGGACCACGAAGATTATATTGTGCCGGACAAGGCGATCTGCGGAGGGGAGCCTGTAGTCAAATGAACATGGATTATCGTTCGCACAGTGCTAGCCTGTCTCGCAGAAGATGCCAGTACCCAAGAGAGCCTTGCTGATTTGCCGACTCTGACTGAGCAATCGGTGCGCCCTTATCGCATCTGCCGCCGCGTCAGCGGAAGAGGATCTTCCACTTCCCAACATCCCGCATAAGGCAGTTTGAGTCATAGCCGTTCTCTGCTCACTCTCACCACTCGCTTCCAAAGCCAGTGCCATTGCTCAGCCACCGTCGAGCTGAGGACATCAGGCAGGAGCACGCCCACGCCATCGGTGCGCGTGAAGAACTCGTCGATCCCCAGCCCGGTGAGCAGATTGGCCGTGACCGTGGCCCCATTCTTTTCCTGCACGGGATTCAGCCCGTCATAGAGAAAGTTGGTGGTGGCGCCTTGGACCGTTTTGCCGGTGCGGCGGCCAAAGCTGTCATAGGTAAAGCTGGTGCTGGTGATGCTCGTCAATTGATTGCGCACGTTCCAGCTGTAGGTCGTGGTACCGCTGGCATCCGTCACCGTGGCCAGGTTGCCGTTGAAGTCGTACGTCTCGGTATTCGTTCCGAATATCAGCTGCTGATTGTTCGCATTGTAGCTGGTCGTGGTGAGCACCGGCGGCAAGCTCGGTCAAGCGAAGGGCCGTAGACTTAGTCCATTTCGGTATAAAGTCGAGAACGGACCTCACTGTTTTCTCACGGATCGCTTCTCTTATGGCGACTATATTTTCGGTAGGCCTCTTCGTGGACCCGAAGTTCATCTTGCAGATCCGTGTTTGTAGGCTCGATTGCGATGGCCTGCTTCATCAAACTAATCGATGTTGCAAAATTCTGCCGTTCCTTATACGTCTCAGCAAGTCCTGCCAACGCAAAGATGTTCTTGGGATTTGCCTTGAGAATCGACTCAAACGCCGTTTGTGCACGCTCGTACTGTTGACGCCGAAGCTGAATGGATCCAAGTATCAGTCGGTTCTGATCACTCGGTTGTCGTGAAACAGCCTGTTGAAGGCTTCCTTGAGCCTCTTCCCAGCGCTCATCATTTAGGAAGTTAAGTCCCTGGTTGTATAAGAGGGAAGAGTCCTTCGGAAATTGTGCGTTACCGCGGGCGAATAGCTCACGAGCTGAATCGCGTTTCCCAACATGCCCGTAATAGAGCAACAGGCTGTTATAGGCGGGAAGATAATTGGGGTCAGCCCGAATGGCCTCCTCAAAATGCCTTCCGTAGTTTTCTAAATCCCTCTCGCGCATGGCAAAAATCGCTAGGAGACAGTGCCCTGTGGCATATGACGGATTCGCTCGGATAATCTGCTCCATTTGTTGCTGCCCCTTCTGGGATGACACACCCCAGGCAAGAACCGCCACTGCCGTCTGTAATTCTATATCTGAATTCTGCTGGACCCGAGGCTGAAGATATTCTAGAGCTGCCAATTCAGATTTCCACACACTCAGCTGATTACCGTCCACATCCTTAGCTGACGTGGCTTTAAGGTAGGACTCGGCACGCCCTAAGACTCGCTCAATGGTCCCGGTAAAGTCGAAGACTCCTTGCGGATCGTAACGTATCGTCATACCCGCTATAGAGTCCGGTGCGGGCCATAGCACTAAGACCACTAGAAGCCCGATACGGACACGATCAGTCTTCCTCTCAGCCATATGAGCTCCTTCAGAATTGGATTTCCACCCAGACGCGAACTCCTGGATGGTGTGCCAGTTCCCAAACCGCCTGGGCAGGCTGGGCCATTCGCAGCCCTGCTTGGCGACGTAGAAGATCGCGTTCAGGACCTGCAGATTGTCGAGCGTGATGTTGCCGCGTGGTATCGGCAAGCATCGCTCGATGTGACGATACTGAGCCTAGGTGAGTTCCATGTGCGCAATATCGCATGCACATGATCAGTAGTGTTAGCAGACCCGAGAAATTGTCTATTTCAGAAATGAATTGGAGATGCGAGCAGTACCTAGGCCCGATGCGTTACATGACACCGGCTTTTTGCGAGTGAATCGGTTCGGTCATGCGAAACCCGTAATCGATTAGGCTCCTCGCGGTATTCCATCGACGATTCGAGTTCAGGATAACGAGTAGCAAGTCACTTCCATTTTGAGATACCTTCGCGATCAGACACCGGCCCGCCTTTGAGGTAAAGCCTGTTTTCACGCCTTCCACACCGGGAATCCGACCAAGCAACCGATTCGTATTGTGCAAGACATAGGCGCGATAGCCGCTGACCGGCGTAATGATCTCCCGCTCGGCCTTCACCAGATTTCTAAAGGTTGCATTTTGCATAGCCACTTCACTGAGTTTGGCGAGATCTTCTGCCGTTGAATAGTGATTGGGGTTGTCAAACCCACAGCCGTTACTAAAATGCGTATCCGCTAACCCAAGCACCGCCGCCTTAGCATTCATCAAGGTCACAAACTGTTCTTCGTCACCACCGACATGCTCGACCGCCGCAAGACAGGCGTCATTCGCCGATACCATCATCATAGCCTTCAGCAGATCACCTAAGCGAAACACCTCTCCGACCTTGATCCGCAAATGCGTCTTTGGTGCCCTCGCGGCGTTCTTGCTTACGGTTGCGAGCTCGTCCAGCCGGGCTCTCTCTAGAATCACCAATGCCGACATAATCTTGGTCAAACTGGCAGGCGAAAGACGCTTCTCAGTGTCATGTTCAAAGAGTACGCGTCCCGATCGTAACTCTTTGAGGAGAATGCTATGAGCTGGGATACGCTTCCAATGAAGTACGTGAGGAGCGTAATTGATTGATCGACCTGTGTCCTGAGTACTGTGTTGAATCCTCGCTTGGGCCGGAAGCGGGGAGAAGGCGTTCCATAGGAATGAGAAGGCTATCAGAAGGGTGACCCGATAGAAGTCACCTGTGTTGTTCCACGGGTGATGAGGAGGCCAGATATGATCCTTTCGCACCAAATACCACCGCCTCACTAAAACATGAATGATTCCCGAACCTTATCACCTTTTCTCCCGCTATCAATGACTTTGTGGAAAAATCGTAAAAGGTCGGCCAGGTCAATCCAGAATCCGCAGTTAAGGCATCGAGCGTAGATTCTTCGATTGAGGAGGGTATAGTGGCGTTCGACCATCATAAACCCTCTGCACTTGAGGCATTGCATACATGTCCTGCTCTCTCTACCAGGATTCAGACAAACCGCCTGCGGCGTTCTCGCGCCGATCAGAGGGCACCGTACGGCCCAGAATACGATTCATCCCTTTGCTTGCTGTGGCCTCGCTGGATGGCCTTTCTAGGCATCCTACAAGGGTGTTCTACGTCGTCTCACCCCTCAAGACCATCACGGCAACAGAAGTCCGGAGGAGTCTTCCGCAGCCTACTACGCTATCGAATACGATTCATAATGAGTGCGACACAGCCGGCGAGGAGTCCCCCACCGAGGAGGGTGGTGCCAAAATAGACGAACACATTCGTTCCTCCGGAGGGCTGGGTCCCTTCCCATAAATCGCGAACCCCACCCTGAACCATCAAGACTGACAGTGTCAGCAGAGCCCCTATCATGAACCACCATGCGAAGGATCGAAGCGCCATTCTTCTGCTCGTAAATCGTGCTCTCTCCAGCCTTTTTCAACTCTAGCGAAGGGCTCCTAAGCTGTCAAGAAATAGCCTGAGGTCCGCTCATGGGTCACCCCTTGGGATCGGATCGAGCGATGGACTTGAGCCCACGATGAAGAAAGATGGACACGCTGCCGCTTCCATTGTCTGCAATGGCGAGCCCAGGTTCCTCGCTTCCTGACGTGGTGACATGGAACGAACAGAGGGCAAACGGACCGTACTTCGTCCGATAGTTTCTCGGGGGATAGTGAAAGGTTCCATCGCCTTTCCCGAATAGAATCGACAAATCGTTCGACTGGATATTCACGATTGCTACATCGACCAGCTGATCACCGTTGAAATCCCTGGCAAGACCAAAATTTGGACCGGCATCCGCACCGGCATCCTTCCCTGGCCGAAACGTCGCATTCCCATTTCCCAAAAAGGTCGTGAAGCTATCCTGCTCTCCATTGATGACCAGCAGATCGCTATTGTGATCGTTATTGAAATCTCCAAAACTCACCCCCAACGGCCGTCTGCCAGTGGAATAGTCCTTGGGGTCTCGAAACGTCCCATTTCCGTTCCCAAGCCAGACGGATACCGCATTGGACATCGGCCCCCCGTTGGTGACCACGAGATCGATCTTGCCATCGCCGTTGAGATCGGATAGAGCCACGGAGGTTGGAGTATCTCCATGCTCATATTGCGCTCCATGTCGCAATTCGCCCTTTCCATTTCCAAGAAACACTTTCACCTTGTCGTTTCGAAGGGCCACGGCAAGATCGACATGATGATCGCCGTTCACGTCTTCTGCCGCCAGTGACACCGGGCTGCGATGGACCGGATACCGGGCTCCTTCTTCAAATTTTCCGTTCCCGCGGCCAAGCAGTAGCTCAACTTCATCTCCACCCGAGCACGCTAAAACGACATCCGCCTGCCCGTCTTCATTAAAGTCATTCATGACAAGAGCGCGTGGTTCCTGGCACACATGAACCTGTATTTGGTCTTTGAATGTGCCGTCGCCGTTACCGAATAGAATGGAAACGGAATTGCTCGAAATATTCGTCGTGATCAGATCGGTAAACGAGTCGTGATTGAGATCACCGGTCGTAATCGTTGTTGGGTTCTTGCCTACGGGGTAACTCGCAAAATAGTAAAACGGATCAGGTGGGAGATAAGGCTCCGCCTTGGAACAGCCCCACAAACCGATCGCCATGAGGACGTAGAGTCCCACCCCGCTGCAGATAAACTTACTCAAACGACACATCAGATTCATGCAGACTGCCTGATATCTCCTCAATCAGACCCTTCTCATCCGCCAGGTGTGCTGGCCACACTCGACGTTGATTCTCTCGCCATCAAGCGTTTGAACTGATTTTGCTACTTCTAGCAGAGTCACCGAAGGTTGGTGCCCCCTGAAAGACATGCTAAAAACCTGGTTGACCACCAGACGCCCCTGCCAGATGACTCAGTATACAGATGCCCTATTTGGACCCGCAATCTACAATGCCCTATCGTCAGCCTTTGAATTTGTGCAGCTAGTTACGTTATGATCTAAGAATATTCTTTGGAGGATTGCTATGAGCAAGATGGTGAATGTTGATATCACGATGTATGGAATTGCTGAAGTGCTGAACTGGTGCCTTGATCGAAACAAGGGGCGTGTTCCCGGCGTCGATACGGCAGGTTTCAAGAAGATGCAGGAGCTGTTGGCCCAGAAGCCACAATCTGGGGACTATTTCACGCTTGACCAATTCTGGAAAAAGAAGGTCAGCGTACCGTTAACCGAAGACGAAGTGGCAACTATCGACCGATGTCTCTACGACATCCCGAACTTTGACAATGAGCCGCTTCCCCAAATCCGTCATAAGTTTTGGCCCCAGGAAATGGCGGCACACTAGCGACTCCCATCACGTGGTACCAGGCGTCAGTCCTGTGACGCCTGGCAACTCCCGATCCCCAGAATGCGGACTACACACGATGGATAGAGAGGCTCTCCTCTAATCCTCCTTGATGTGTACTCACAACCATCACTTCGGTTAGCTGGAGAGTCCTGCACCGACGCGAATCCCCTCGACATGAATAAGTTCTTGACCACCCTGACACCTTCCAAGGATGAATACCGGGGGGAGCTCCACTATGACGATGGGTTGAAGAGGTCAGGATATGAGAAATCGAGTCTAAACGTTATCCGTGTGCAACCGGCAGGAGAAAACTGGAGGGCAAAGACAACGGCTATGCTTGTAAAATAACCCTGATACTAGAGCGTGCCTTCCCCCTTGAGATATTTCCGAAAACGATCCATAAGCTCAGCTCCCAGCGTCCCACCTTCAGGCTTCTTGGTTGTTGGGTCGGCAAAATGGCCGCGGATCTCCCGCAAACGCTTCTCTGCCTGATCATTGCTCTGCAAACGCTTGGTCTTCTTGAGCGCCGTCTCAAAGGCGTCGAATGTCAATTCTTGATAGCCGAATGACCGAATGCGTTTGACCGCTTTCATCATGGCCTGATTTCGAAATGTCGTCAAATGATCAGAATCGATCTCTTTCAATCCGAGCTTACGAGCCCTCCGCTCCGCGGCTTTTCTGATTCCACTTCGGACAAAGTCAGGAGATGTCTGAAGCCGTTTCCAGGCGTCGTCCGTCCAGCTGATTTTGGCCTCAGGGGTATCCCAGATTTCCCGTAGCGCTGATCCATCAATACGCGTCAGATGTTTCTCCCTGGCCAAGTCTTCGGTATCCCGCTTCAGCATATCCGCTACGAAGTCTACAGCGATGGGTGGGGACTCTTTAAGTTTATCTTGAAGCAACGCCAAGGCGTCCTCCGTCCACTCCATCGAAGGTTTCTCGTCTTCGCGGATATCACCGAGTGCCTCAACCTTTTCAAACAACTCGACGTTTACCTCGAGATGGCCTCGTTCCTTAGCGATCTCTTCCGCAATCTGTTTGATCATGGCTTGCATGAACCCCGGCACGTTGGCCAGCCGATCTTTTGCCGCAGCCGTCCATGGGAGCCGTCCTTGCTCCATCGCTTCAGCGGCCGCCGTCATGCCGGCTTCACCGCCCATTCCTCCCATCATCTGCCCCTTAAATCGTTCGAGAACCTCTTCTGTAATCTCTTCATACCCCAATTCCAGGGCTTTTTTTTCGGCTAACCGACGGACCATGCCACGAAGGAAAAGCGGCGCACGTTCCATGCGCTTTAGTGCGCCAGCAGTCCACCGGATATCCGTCGCTGCAAACTGGGATGGGTCAGACATCGATCTACATCCTCGTGAGAGAACCGCACTATCTACTGATTAAGTAACTCTTTGATCTCTTTGCCGGCTTTGAAAAACGGGACCCGCTTGGCCGGAACAGCGACGGTCTCCCCGGTCTTGGGATTCCGTCCTTCTTTCATACGACGAGCGCGCAAGCGAAAGCTGCCGAATCCTCGGATTTCCGTCTTATCCCCATTTTTCAGGGAGTCTCGTACGCAATCAAATATTGTATTGACCACGACTTCTGCCTGCCGCTTGGTCAATGTGGTCACTTGCTCGGAGACTTTCTCGATAATTTGCGCTTTCGTCATCTCTTCTCCCTCCGCTCGATGATCACCGCATGTTTAATGACACAGCTAAAATGCCATCAAGTATTTCAAGCTGACACCTGGCTGCATATCCAATTTGGGGAACATCATGCTCAGCTTTGAGTCCAGCATTTCACGGAGAGAAAAACGGCGGCGTGGTTCGACGATCTTGGGCTCCCCCTGGATCCCTACCACATCTGCGGCCAATTGAATGGCATCGTCCAGGTCTCCGAGTTCATCCACCAACTTCACTTCTTTGGCCTGGCGACCGGTGAAGATTCGGCCGTCCGCCAGAGCTTGAGCTGTTCGCAATTCCAGCGATCGACCTTCTGCCACCGCTTCGATAAATTGCCGATGGACGTCATCCATCACCCCTTGGAGCAAGCCCCTCTCCTCGGAGCTCATCTTGCGAAGTGGAGACCCTACATCCTTAAACTTCCCACTCTTGATGACGACCCCTTCCACACCGATTTTCTGAAGCAACCCTTCCACATTGGCGGTTTCCATAATGACACCGATGCTTCCGGTCAAGGTCCCAGGATTCGCGACGATCCGATCCGTCGCCGCGGCAATATAATACCCCCCTGACGCCGCCACACTCCCCATTGACGCAATCACTGCCTTGTTGGACTTGTTCCGTACTCGCTTGACTGCATCATAGATTTCCTGTGATGGCACCACACCACCCCCTGGCGTATCAATCCGAAGGACGATCGCTTTGATGGAGGGACTTTCACTGAAACGTTTCAGTTCCGCGACGGTCGTTTGGGAATCCATGATGACACCTTCAACACGGATCAAGGCAATCCGATCCTCACTTGACAAGTCAAGGTCAGGATAGAGGAGATTCATCAGCACCATTGCACCCACCCCTGCCACAAAGAGCCAAATGACTTTGCGAAACAGATGGCGTTTGGGTGGGCGCACGTCCTGTGTCACATCATCCGCCATAAGTACGGACCACTCCGAGTCAGGAATTCCTTATTCTTGATCGTCGGCCTGCGCGCGCTTCCGGCTCTGCTTGACAGCTCGACCGAGGGTTTGATCAATAGCGCCCTGCGACGAGTGATAGTCGTCCACCTGCTTGCGCTCCCAATCCATTTGATGATCGCGAAGGCTGAGTGCGATCTTGCGTTCTTCCCGATCGACCTTGATTATCTTCGCCGTCAGGTCTTCCTGCAACTTAAACTTTTCTTCCAGCTTCTGGGAAGAATCCAGACCTGATTCGCTGACGTGGATCAGTCCTTCCACACCACCGTCAAGCTCAACGAAAACCCCGAAATCGGCGACTTTCGACACCTTGCCCGTCACGGAGTCGCCGACATGATACCTCGATGGGATCACCTCGTCCCACGGATCACGCGTCAGCTGCTTATAGCCAAGTGAGAGCCGTTCCTTCTCCTTGTCGATGCGTAGGACAATCGCCTCGACCTTCTGCGCTTTCTTGAAGAGTTCGGAAGGATGTTTGATGTGCTTCGTCCAGGACATATCGGAAATATGGATCAACCCATCAATACCTTCCTCCAGTCCGACAAAGACTCCAAAATCCGTGAGACTCTTCACTTTCCCTTCGATGCGGGTTCCGATCGGATACTTTCCTTCGATCATATCCCAAGGATTCGGAGCAGTCTGTTTCATGCCCAAGGAGATCTTCCGGCTCGCCGGATCGACATTGAGCACGGCGGCTTCGACTTGGTCTCCAACCGCCACGACGCGAGACGGATGCCGGACTTCATGTGTCCACGACATCTCGGAGACGTGCACCAACCCCTCCACACCTGGTTCGAGCTCTACAAATGCACCGTAATCAGTCAAACTCACGACCCGACCACGCACTCTGGTCCCGATGGGATACTTACCGGCAACATTCGTCCAGGGATCAGCGCTCTTTTGCTTAAGGCCCAGAGAAATACGGCCGGTCTCGCGATCGTACTTCAATACCGTCACTTCCACTTTGTCGCCGACAGTAAACAGTTCCGACGGATGTCCAACTCGCCCCCACGACATATCCGTAATGTGGAGCAAGCCGTCGATCCCACCGAGATCAATAAATGATCCGTAATCAGTGATGTTCTTCACGGTTCCTTGGATCAACTGACCTTCCTTGAGATTTGCCAACGTCGTCTGCCGCTTCTTATCACGCGTTTCTTCCAGCAACACACGGCGCGACACCACCACGTTCCCTCGTCGGTGATTGATCTTGATGATCTTGAGCGGGAACGTCTTTCCGACCAGTCCATCTAAATCGCGCACGGGATGAAGATCGATCTGCGAGCCTGGCAGAAACGCTTTGACGCCGATGTCCACCATCATCCCGCCTTTGATGCGAGACACGATCTTGCCTTCGATACTTTTTTCGTCCTTGTACATCTTCTCGAGCTCTTCCCAAATCTTCATCTTGTCGGCTTTTTCTTTGGAAAGCACGAGATTACCGTCTGCGTCTTCACATTCCTCGATATAAACTTGGAGCCGATCCCCGATCTTGAGGTTTGCCAAGTCGTCCGACGAGAATTGATCGTTTGGGATCATGCCTTCCGACTTGTACCCGATATCAACGATGACCTTGTCCTTGGTCAGAGCCACCACACGCCCTTCGGTAATGGTGCCTTCTTCCAAGTTGCGAAAGGTTTCTTCATACAATGCCGCCAAGGCATTGCGGTCTAACTGCGCGTCGCTACTGTTGGATACCGTACCCATATGAACATCCTACTCTTCCGACTCTCGTCGGGTGCTGATGGTGAAGTCGCCTGGCTCACTCAGCGTTGTGAGCGTCGGCGGTCGACCTACTCGGTGTCTCGCTGGCCACATCGTCCTTCCTTGTTGGAATGGGAACCTCCCCCAAGGCTGCGATATGTTCGATCACCGTACGGCTGACCAGTTGATAAAACTGCTTTGTTTCCGCTCTTTCTTTCTGCTTTCCCGTATCAAATGTGATAGGGGCTCCAAGCCGAACAGTCACGGGACGCCAGCGAGGCCACGAGGCCCCCGGAGGCAGAACGTCGAAGGTCCCTCTCAAATACGCCGGAACTACCGGACATCCCGTCTGCGACACGATCACACCGATACCAGCCTTGGGCTGTCGGAGGTGACCATCCTGAGTGCGTCCTCCCTCAGGGAAAATAACCACCACGTGACCGGCCCGAATCAGGTTAATGGCCTTCCCGAAGGCCTCCCGATCCAGACGGCCCAGCTTCACCGGAATCCACCCCAGCGATTGCAACAAACCGCTCAACACCGGGATGGGAAACAAGTCGTGACGCCCCAGGTACCAGGCCCTTCGATTCATCCCGCATCCAAGGAGCGGAATATCGAGATAGCTCGCATGGTTGGCGGCGACCAACATTCCCCCGGTGGGAGGAACCTGGCCTTCAACCCGGTACCGAAAACAGAGCCAGGCGACGCTGCGCGCCAGGACCCACAACAACCCGTAGACAATCCCGCTCACAACTCAGTCGACACAGCCGCGATCATCTGTTCCACGACCTGATCGGGACTGAGAGTAGAGGTGTCGATAAATCGTGCATCCATTGCGGGGACCAATGGATCGACGGAACGGGTCCGATCTCGCTGATCTCGAGCCGATAGATCATGGGACGTGGTTTCAATCGACTCCCCCCGGCCTGCAGCGACTAACTCACGGTGCCGTCGTGCCACTCGAACATCGGGATCAGCTTCCAGGAAAAATTTGAACGAGGCCGTGGGAAAGACCTTGGTACCGATATCGCGACCTTCTGCTACCACGGACCCTCCTTGGCCGATCTGACGTTGGAGCGGCAGCAGCCATTCACGAACGGCTGGAATAGCGGACACAAGAGAAGCCGCGGCAGTCACTTCAGGTGTACGTAGTTGTCCCGTCACGTCGAAGCCATCGACCTGCACCTGCATCGCACCCTGACGAAACTGCATATGGATCGACGTGGTCGGCAAGAGGGCAGCCACATGAGTATGGTCTGTAGGACGAACCCTCGACTGCAAAGTCTTCCATGCGATAGCCCGATAGAGTGCCCCGGTATCGAGATAGAGATACCCGAGCCGACTCGCCAGTAATTTGGCCACGGTGCTCTTCCCCACCCCGGCCGGCCCATCAATCGCAATAATCACTCATCCCTCGTCCCATCAAACCGTCACGATGACTGAGCCAACAGCTCCGCCAGCATGGTTGAAAAATTTGGGAATGACGTATCAACGCAATCAGTATCCGCAATCGTCATCTCTTGCTCCGCCGTCAACCCACCAATGGCTAACGACATCGCCACCCGGTGGTCTCCATGGCTCTGAGCATTGCTGGAAGCTTGCAATTGCCCGTTTTCCCCCCTGCGACCTACCCCGCGAATCACCATGCCATCAGGTCGCTCTTCGATCAGAGCTCCCATGGCCGTCAACTCTCGACTCATTGTCGCAATCCGATCACTCTCCTTGACTCGCAATTCTTCCGCACCGGAAATGACGGTATCTCCTTCCGCAACCGCAGCCGCCACACACAGGATCGGAAATTCATCGATCGTTTTGGGAATGAGGTCCGGGCTGATCGTCACTCCCTTCAAAGCGGCAGACTGCACACGCAGATCCCCGACCGGCTCTCCAGCCGCTTCGCGTAAACCCAATACCTGAATATCCGCCCCCATCTTTCGCATGACCTCAATGAGGCCTGTCCTGGTTTCGTTCATCCCGACATTCCGAATGGTGACATCGGATCCCGGCACAATCGTCGCGCCAACTAAAAAGAAGGCCGCAGCTGAGAAATCACCGGGAACCGTCACGTCCACCCCTCGCCATCCAACGGACGGCCTTCCATCTAAAACCAGCGCTCCCTCTTCCCGTCTAAGCGGAATGCCAAAAAACTGAAACATCCGCTCCGTATGGTCTCGTGACAACCGTGGCTCTCTATAGCGAGTCCGCCCTTGAGCAAAAAGACCGGCGAGAAGAAGCGACGACTTGATCTGTGCACTCGCCACGGAAGAGCGATAGTCGATTCCATGAAGGCCTGAGCCCGTAATCGCTAAGGGAGCTAATTCTCCTCCTTTGCGGCCGGCGATGACCGCGCCCATCTCGCGTAGCGGTTTGACGACCCTCCCCATGGGACGGCGCCGGATCGATTCATCGCCGGTGAGGACGGAGAAGAAATCTTGACCAGCCAAAAGGCCAGCCAGCAGCCGAATCCCGGTCCCGGAATTTCCGCAATCGATCGGTCCACTCGGCTCAGTCAACCCCCAAAACCCCTTCCCGCAGACAGTCAATTCGGTCGGTGTCTCTGTAATTGGAATCCCAAGTGTCTGAAACGCCCTCATTGTGTTCAGACAATCTTCACCTCGGCAGTATCCGGCAATCGTGCTCGTCCCTTCCGCTAATGCCGTCAGAATGATCGCCCGATGGGTGAGAGACTTGTCGCCGGGAACGCTTGTGGTTCCCTTGAGTGGACGGCCAGGATGAATGGTTAATGATGTCATGAGTGACGCACAGCCGAACTCGCAAGTTTCTCGCGTTCGCCTTTTGCCCGTTCGAGTGCTTTTTCGATACCGGTTGCATCACCGGCCTTAATCAGCTGCTTCAATTCTTCCAAGGCTCTTGTGTACCGGTCGATATAGGCCACCACGTTCCCTCGGTTCCACAGAAAAATATCTCGCCACATTTCTGGAGAACTCGCGGCTATCCTCGTGGTATCCCGCAGCCCCCCTCCAGAGTGGGCGGCAAGATCCAGCGACGACAACTCTTGATCACGAAGCTCAGACAAGGCATTCATGAGCGCAAAAGCTGCCACATGGGGTAAGTGACTGACGGCACCCAGGATTTGATCGTGGAGGTGGGGGTCCATCGTCAACATGATCGAGCCGGTTTCTTCCCACAACTGTCGGACCCGTTCCAAAGCAATAGCATTTGTCCGTTGCGTAGGAGTCAAAATACAGCGCGCCCCTTTGAACAGCTGATCGGAGCCAGCAGCGACTCCTGTCTTTTCTTTTCCTGCGATGGGATGCGCCCCGACAAAATGCACTCCGGCAGGCATGGCGGCCTCGGATCGTTCAACTAACGTCCCCTTCACACTCCCCACATCACTGACGATCGATCCAGGGGCAAGGCAATGTGCCCATTCCTTTAGATGACGCTCATAGGTATCAACAGGCGTGGCTAGCACGACCAAATCCGCCCCCCGCACACCCTCTTCAGGGTCGGCCACATATCGATCGATCGCTCCCAAGGCGACAGCTGTCTTGAGATTTTCCACTCGACGGCCAATGCCGACCACGTGATCGGCTAAGGCCCTGCGGCGGAGGATCATGCCGAGCGATCCACCAATCAGCCCGACCCCAATAATGGCGACGTGTTTAAAGTGAACCGGCATCGAAACGTTACAACTCTCTTCCCACGGCCTTCGCGATATTCTTCAGATCCCCCATCAACGTCTTAAATTTTGACGGTTTGATTGATTCTTCCCCGTCACAAAGGGCGCATTCCGGGTTTGAATGAACCTCGATGAGCAGCCCATCCGCCCCGGCTGCAACCGCCGCTTTGGACATCGGCGCCACGAGATCCCATTTCCCCGTGGCATGGCTGGGATCCACGATGACTGGGAGATGAGACAGTTCTTTCAATGTGGGAATGGCCGCCAGATCCAAGGTATTCCGGTACTGCGTTTCGAACGTGCGAATACCGCGCTCGCACAACATCACGTTCTGATTTCCGCGCGACATGATGTATTCAGCCGACAGGAGAAATTCTTTGATCGTGGCCGATAACCCCCGCTTCAGGAGCACAGGCTTGTCATAGGCGCCGACTTCCTTCAGTAGTTCAAAATTCTGCATGTTCCGAGCGCCGATCTGGATGATATCCGCCTTTTCTAAAAACAGTTCGATATCGCGCGTATCCAGGATTTCACTGACCACCGGTAAACCCGTTTGCTTTCTCGCCTCGACGAGGTAGTCCAGGCCTTCCCGCCCCAGCCCTTGAAACGAATAGGGCGACGTCCGTGGTTTATAGGCCCCGCCACGCAAAATAGTGGCACCTGACGCTTTGACTTCATGGGCAATCCCGACCGTCAGTTCGAGTCGCTCCACTGCACAAGGACCGGCCATAATCGCGAGTTTTTTGGCGCCGATCTTGACACCCCCGACATCAATGATCGTCGGCTCTTTCTTAAACTCGCGACTGACAAGCTTCCAAGGGGCCAAAATTGGCAGGACGCTTTCGACGCCTGGAAGGGCCGTCAACGGCTGATTGTGCAGAATACGATCGTCACCGATGACCCCGATGATGGTGCGCTCCTGGCCCGTTGAAATTTGTGATTTGAGGCCAAGATCACGCAGTCGATCGATAATATGGTCGACCTCGCTCTCCGATGCCTCCGGTTTCAATACGATGATCATAGTTCCCTCTTAGGACTCCTATCTATCTACCGCCACCCAAGACCTTGCCGAGCGCCTGAAGGAAGGCGGTATTTTCGTCGGGTTGGCCGATGGTGACACGCAGCATGGTACCTTCGATATGCCGCACGATAATGCCTTCTCGCAGGAGCGCGTCAAACACCCCGCGTCCATCCTGTTTGGCGTCAAAGTAGAGAAAATTGGTTTCCGTCGGAATCGGTAGGAGTCCGAGTGCCCGCAGCCCCTGCCCTACCTGTTCGATCCCGGCGGCATTGATCGCCCGACTCTTCGCCACATGCTCGTCATCACTCAAGGCAGCCAGCGCGGCTTTCTGAGCGAGACTATTGGCATTGAATGGCGGCCGAACCCGATTCAAGTAATCGATGATTTCCGGCGTGCTGATCCCATACCCGATTCGCAGTCCGGCCAGCCCATAAATCTTCGAGAAGGTTCTCAGGACAATCGCGTTTCGCCCCTGTTTCACATAGGCCAGCGCATCTGGAAACTGCGGATGCCGGACATACTCATAATAGGCTTCGTCGAATACCACAATCACATCGTCCGGCACTCGTGCCATCAATTGCTCGACTGCATCCGACGGCACCATCGTACCGGTAGGATTGTTGGGATTACAGAGAAACAGCAGTCGCGTTCGCGGCGTAATAGCTTGGACCATTGACTCAAGGTCGTGCGTCCAGTTGACCAGAGGGACGATCAGCGGCCTCCCGTGGACGGCTGTGACCTCCATCTTGTAGATCACGAATGTGTGGTCCGCCATCACGGCTTCATCGCCAGGCGCCAAAAACGTTCTGGCAAGCAGACCGATGATCTCATCTGACCCGTTCCCGAGGATGACATGCTCTTGAGTTACTTTCCATCGATCGGCAAGCGCCCGGCGCAGTTGGTACGCCCCCCCGTCTGGATAGCGATGCAGCGTATCCTGCACGCCGTTGAGAGCCGCCACGGCTTTCGGGGAAGGTCCTAGCGGATTCTCGTTGGAGGCAAGCTTGATCACGCGACTCAGCCCGAGCTCCCGTTGAAGCTCATCAATCGGCTTCCCGGGTACGTATGGACTGAGCGATCGAATATCCGGATGGACCTGGAGTGGCATAATTAATTATGAGCCGGGTAGGAGCCCAAGATCTTCATGAAGAGACAGCGGCCCTTCACTTCTTCTACGGCCTTACCGACTCGGTCGTCATTGATATGGCCTTCGACATCTACAAAGAAAATATACTCCCAGGCTTTGCGCTGAGAGGGACGTGACTCGATCTTCGTCATACTAATGCCATAGGAGGCGAAGGGACGAAGCAGGTCGTAGAGAGCTCCGACTTTATCCTTCACCGACAGCATCAACGACGTCTTATCTTTCCCCGTCTGTTCAGATGGCTTTTGAGACAGCACCAGGAAACGGGTGAAGTTATTCAGGTTGTCTTCGATCCTGGCCTTGATCACTTTTAAGCCGTACAGCTGACTAGCTAACTCCGACGCGATGGCGGCAGATGCCGGATCATCAACGCACATTTCGGCGGCGCGGGCCGTGCTCGCCACCTCCACCGTAGGAACATGGGGGAGATTGGTTTCAAGCCAGTTCCGACATTGGGCTAGAGCATGCGGATGTGATTGAATTTTCTTCACATCTCCCATAAGACCTGATTTTGACAACAGGTGATGGGAGACCTCTTGAAGAACCTCGCCATAGATTCGCAAATTGGAATCGATAAACATGTCGAGGGTATGATTGACCACCCCTTCCGTCGTGTTCTCGATCGGCACAACCCCAAAATTGGCTCGGCCTCGTTCTACTTCGCTGAAGACCTCTTTAATACTCTGGACCGGAACATACTGGACGGACGACCCGAATTTTTGCATGCAGGCCATATGGGTAAAGGTGGCCCTTGGTCCTAGATACGCGACCTTTTGGGGAGCCTCAAGCGACAGCGACGCTGACATGATTTCCCGATAGACAGCCCGAATGGCGTCGCTTGGGAAAGGACCGGTATTGAGCTTGGTGAGCCGTTGGATAATCTCGGCCTCTCGGCCTGCGGTATGGAGGTTGGCATCCGCATCCTTCTCTTTTTTCAACCGCCCGATTTCGATGACGCTCTTTGAACGTTCATTCAGAAGCCGAATGATTTCATCATCGATCCTATCGATTTCCTTACGATATTCTGGCATGTCCTTGGGCATACGGCGTCTCGTTTCAAACACCCGTTCTCAGGAGGGCTTCCTCATCCCTTTATAAGGACGCGGATCGTTGAGACAAGTGGGGAATTCTACAGGATCGGTGGAAACTATTGCAAGAACAGCTGGCGCCTGCGGAAAGCACCCGAGCGGATAGAACGTGCCCGGCTTACATCAGCAAATGAGACGGTCGCTTGAAATGGTCGTACGCTGACTTCGTCACCTGACGGCCACGCCCTGTACGGTCCAAGAAACCTGCCTGAATGAGATAGGGTTCGTACACATCCTCGATCGTACCCTTATCCTCTTGAACAGCAGCCGCTAAGGACTCCACCCCAACCGGCCCACCGTTGAACTTCTCGATGATGGTGAGAAGAACTTTGCGGTCCATGTCGTCGAACCCGGCCTCGTCAATCCCAAGCCACGCTAAGCCCTCTTGCGCGACCTCTTTGGTGATGCGGCCATCAGCCTTAATTTGGGCATAGTCCCTGATGCGTTTGATAAGCCGATTAACAATGCGTGGCGTTCCTCGTGCCCGATGCGAAATTTCCGCCGCACCAGGACGATCAATCCCGACCCCCAAGACACCTGCCGATCTCACCACGATGGTCTCCAGCTCGGATGGCTCGTAGAACTCCAGCCGATAGACCAGGCCAAAGCGATCACGGAGGGGGGAGGTGAGGGAACCAGCCCTCGTCGTGGCTCCCACCAGCGTAAACGGCGGAAGGTCGAGTTTCACGGTCCTGGTGGCTGGGCCTTGTCCGACAACCAGGTCCAGCTGGAAGTCCTCCATCGCCGGATAGAGCGCCTCCTCCACGGAAGCAGGGAGTCGATGAATTTCATCGATGAACAACACATCATGTTCTTGAAGATTGGTGAGAACTGCGGCAAGGTCGCCGGCATGAGCAAGCACCAACCCTGAGGTTGAACGCAACGCCGCTCCCATTTCCCGTGCAATGATATGCGCAATGGTCGTCTTCCCAAGTCCAGGCGGACCATAAAAGATAGCGTGGTCCAGCGATTCTCCTCGCTGCCTCGCCGCTTCGATGCAAATCCGAAGCGATTCCTTCATTTTTGCCTGGCCGACATACTCGTCGAGCGTCTGGGGCCGCAGGACATGTTCCAGACCTCGCTCCTCATCCGTCGCACGATTAGTCACAAGCCGTTCGGTCATAACCTGACACTCGCATCTACTTGGTCTGATACTTCGGGGGAGGTGGCAAGGCCCCCTGCCCCGCCTGTGCGGCGTTCCCACAATCAGGAGGACAGGATTTGTACCCTTGCGTGGAATCGGGGAAATTGCTTTCCATTTTCTTCAACTGACATTGTGTCAGCCTCCCCCCGTCACTATTCCCACAGCGCGCAGGAACCGAGGAACTGCCGATCTCGGCATACCCCTCGGGACAAACGCCACAGACTCCCAGCATGTTCGTCCCAAGTGGCACACATTGTACAAGCACCCCATCGTGGTCTTTGCAAATGTCTTGGGATTCGGTTAGGCCTGTCGTCGCATAGCCGTCAGGACATTTCCCGCAGGTCATCCGAATGCTTTTGGGCTCCGAGGATTCCTCCGCAAGGCTCACGGATGGAGAGAGGGGAACAAACGATGCCCCCATCATCGCACAGTACAGAATGAGCCTGGCAGTCCTCGAATACGATGGCATCATGGTTACCCCCTTGCTAATTCCTTGAGCCCTTCTCGAATCAGCTCCTTCAGCGCCAAAGAGCCGGAGGTGCCCTTTGTCACCCGCCTGAGGGCTTCTTTGGCATCTTGAGCGCGGTAGCCCAAGTGTACCAGAGCGGACAATGCATCCTCGAAGAGATCATCAAATTCCGCAGGCTCTGCTGCGGGAGAACGGGGGTGGATACCTTGGATCTTACCGACCTTATCTTTAAGCTCAAGCGCGAGACGCCCGGCTGACTTCTTGCCGATGCCCGGAACAGTCTCTAGCTTCTCGGTATCCGCAGTCTGAATGGCATGAACCAAGTCCGTAACAGATAAACTCGACAGCACGCTGAGGGCCAATTTAGGGCCGACTCCGGAGACGCTGGTCAACAGCAAAAACGCCTCCTTCTCGCTTTGCGAGAGAAAGCCGAACAACTGGATCGCATCCTCCCGCAGCTGTGTATGAATATGCAGCGCCGTACTGTCGTCGAGATTCGGAAGCGAGTAATAGGTGCTGAGGGGGATATGAACTTCGTACCCGACGCCCTGCACATCAAGCGTCAGATGAGTAGGAGTTTTGACAGCTAACCGCCCCGTGAGAAAGGCGATCATCTCGTTTGGTTATCCGATGACAAATGCCAAGTCAGAGTCACTGGAGCATCAGCCCGCCGCAGTCGCAGCGACCTTCTCCATGACCTCATCCGGAATATCGAAGTTCGCATGAACCTTTTGCACATCGTCGTGCTCATCGAGAATTTCCATCAACTTCAGCATCTGCTCGGCCGCCTTTTCTTCGAGCCTGATGGTATTCTGAGGAACATACGTAACTTCAGCTAGTGTCGTCTCAATCTTTGCATCGGCCAGCGCTTTTTTGACGGCTTCAAATTCGTGTGGCCCGGTGATGATCTCGATCGATTTCTCGCCGGTTTTCACGTCTTCCGCTCCGGCATCGAGGGTCAAGGAGAGCAAGGTATCCTCATCGACCTTTCCTGGTTCGATCGCCAGGAGCCCCTTCTTGTGAAACTGCCACGCGACGGCACCTGCCTCAGCCATGTTGCCATGATTCTTGGTCAAGAGGCTCCGGATCTCCGCCACGGTCCGATTCCGATTGTCGCTCGTAATTTCCAAGAGCAGCGCGGTTCCTCCTGGTCCATAACCTTCCAACGAAAACTCTTCATAGGTCACGCCGGGCAGCTCCCCGGTGCCTCGCTGAATCGCCTTCTTCAAAGTATCGCCCGGCATGTTGGCTTCCTTCGCCTTGGCAATGGCCAGGCGAAGCCGAGGGTTCCCATCCGGATCCCCACCCGAACGGGCAGCGATCGTCACCTCGCGAATAATTCTGGTAAAGATCTTTCCACGCTTGGCGTCCTGAGCCCCTTTGTGGCGCTTAATCGTCGCCCAATGACTATGTCCACCCATGTGTGTCCTCCTCTATCCAGCCATACTCTCTCGGCCGGTTAGAGATCTGTGATAGAGCACGAATGACCTGTGATCGGTTAGAGGTAGCACAGGCCTCAGAAAGGTGTCAAATCGCACTGGCCTCTGAAGCAAGATGGTGGGGCACCATTCGGAGTACTCCCGCAGCAACAGGATCGACGGGATTGAGCACTACGACCTACGCCCGCGCGGCTTCAGGCTACTCAAAATACACAAGCAGTTGGAGACCTATGACGACCACACAGATCGCCCACGCCATTTCCCAGCGTTTCGTCGTCTTCCCCGAAGCGCTGGATGCCCATGCCATCATGGCACTTGAAACGGCGGCACCAATCCCGATAGTGCCGAGAAAGGCATGGTGCAACTCGATGATGTGATTCGCCGGGTGATTCCCATGCGAGTGGATAAAGAGCAGGATGGCTCCAAAAAATCCGAGGATAAGCATGGGGACGGCCCACCCGGGATGCCGGGCCCAACTAATTCGACGTAGCGCCTCAGTTACGGCCGCGGCACTCGAAAAGACTCCGTAGAATTTGTGCTGAAGAATTTCAGGATCCTGGCCGGAGAAGGTCTGTGCAAATGTGAGTGACCCGATCGGCCAGGCCTCATGGTCACTCCAAATTAAGAGATACCCCCCAAGAACTCCGAGTGCGACGGGCAGGACCAAACGAGTCCAGACCGGCACCTGATACTGCAACGCATGCCCCAACTCCGCCAGGCCAAACAACAGAACGAACAATCCGGCGAAGCGATGGTTGAACTCAGAATAAGCGACCCCTTGAGTTGACCCTTCCCACGTATCCCCATTCTGTTCACGATGCGACCCATGGTTCTGGTGGGTTGGAGGAGAAATCGCAGAGTATTCCAGAGATGATTGGGCAGAACTAGTGCCGCCCAAGGAGGAGAGCGAAACCGTCAGCAGCAGTAGGGACAGCAGAGAAGCCCGCCACTTCATGCCATCGCACCATTGACCGAACGCCCGTACAATAGGGGAAAGGCCCATCCAGACGGCTGGATGGGCCTTTCCCTTCACGAAAGAACGAGACTATTCTTACATGAATTTCATGAACTTATCTTTGGCTTCCTCCATCACCTGGGCCGTGATGGTGGATTCCCCACGTTCCTTGGCCATCCGCTCCACCTCTTTGCGGGCCATAGGACGAATGAAGTCAGGAATATTTTCCAACCGCTGCTCGGCTTCGCGTGACCAGGTCATACCCTCAGGGGAATAATTCTTCGAGTCATCCATCACTTGTAGCGTGATGGTCTTGAAGCCGCTCTTGCGGGCATAGCCCTCCACACTCGCTTGCACCATCGGCTTCACAAAGGCTGGAAGCCGATCAAGCTTCTCTTGGGCATCTGGAGTCCACGTGAACTCAGAAGGCCCGCCGTTGGCTGGCTTACCGGAGTTGGTCAGGCCCATTTCCGCCACCATCGCGGAGAATGGACAGCCGCTCGCCTTCTCTGGAGCCTTAGCAGGCGACGCCGCGGTTGCCGCGACGGCTGGTGCAGCAGGACTCGGCTTTGTCGCGGCAGCAGATTGACCGTTTTCGGCTACGGCCCTCAACCCTGCCATCGATGCCGCCGGCTCCGCCTTGGCCCCTAGCTTGAGGCCCAACGAATTCATCATGTTCGTTTCACCGGCATTCGTCACCATTGAGAATTTCGCGCTGCAAGAAGGGCAGGCAAAGAAAACGCCAAGGGAACCCTCCTCCGGCTTCTCCACCTTCTCGAGGCTCATATATGTTTCACAGTTCAAGCAGACAAATTTCATAAAGACTCCTGTTGCATTCTCTCTGTGAGATTTTCAGTAATCTACGCTATCACAGGGATTTTGGGGGAGTCAAACCGAAGGAGGATGAGGAAGCAATGTTCAAGCTACTGAATTGCCTTGGGAATTGCAACTCGCGACTTGAAATTGCGCTGAAGTTTTAACTCTGTGTACCGTTGATTGAATCTCAGTCGGTCAAGCACGCATGCGTTCTTTAGAATCGAGCCTACGTCGAGATTGAAAATGTTGACGTAGATGCGCGTCATACCTCGGGAGGAATCAAGAGAGGAAACGGGCCAACCTAGTGTGTCTCCGGCGTGGTACTTGGGGGCTGATCGTCGCCAAGCCACTGTTTGTACTTCTTGTAGTGCTCGACCTTTGCGCTACGCACCCAGTTTTCCCGTTGGATCCGACCTTCAAAGTTCGGTAAGAGAAACTCGAATTTTTCGATGTCTGTCTGCTTCCATGTCGCCACCTGGCTGAACCAGAAGACGCCCCGTTTGTGGAGAAACCGTTCTAACCCTGGCCCCACTCCGTAGATTCGCTTCAGGTCATCGGACGACTCTCCTACCGCTTGGCCCCCATCCACCTGCGCACCTGCATGGTCGCGATCTAATGCGTGCTCATTGACCTGAGCGGTTGGCACCACCCCATTCTGTTCCATAGGAGTCTCGATCCCCATCATCTCTATACTCTGATTCTCAGCCTGGGGAGATGCGGCTTGGGGCTCAGCCATCTGCCTAGGAAGGTCGAGGCTCTCTCTCGGCGGCTCACCGTCGCCGAGCCATTCCTGATACTTCTTGTAGTGCTCGACCTGTGCACTGCGCATCCAGTGTTCCCGTTGGATCCGCCCCCCAAAGTTGGGCAAGAGGAATTCGAATTTGTCGATATCTGCTGGGCTCCAGGTCGCCACCTGCCGGAACCAGAAGACGCCCCGTTTATGGAGGAAGCGCTCTAACGCCGGCCCAATCCCTCGGATGTGTTTCAGATCATCAGGCGACGCTTTATCTGCTTCTCCCTCAGCCACCGACTCAGCGGCACCGGCCTGGTCCAAGGCGCCCGCTGGTTCGCTGATCGCTTCATCCACCACAGCTCTATTCTTTAGGGCAATCTCCTCGGTGGAAGTCTCAGCAACTTTGACCTCATTCTGTAAAGATACAGCGTGGATCTCGGTCATCTGCCCTGGAAGGTCGAGGCTCTCTCTCGGCGGCTCACCGTCGCCGAGCCATTCCTGATACTTCTTGTAGTGCTCGACCTGTGCGCTGCGCACCCAGTGTTCCCGTTGGATCCTCCCCCCAAAGTTGGGCAGGAGGAATTCGAATTTGTCGATATCTGCTGGGCTCCAGGTCGCCACCTGCCGGAACCAGAAGACGCCCCGTTTGTTGAGGAACCGTTCTAACGCCGGCCCAATCCCCCGGATGTGTTTCAGATCATCAGGCGACACTTCATCTGCTTCGCGCTCAGCCCTCTGCTCACTGACACTGGCTTGGTTGCATTCCACTGCCCGTTCACTCACCTGCGCGGGCGGTGTCTCCATATGTTGTTCTACGGGAGTCTCCAGAGGCTTCTTGGCAACCTTCTCACCGACCTGCAACAACAGGTCCCGAAGCTCCGCCATCTGCGAACGAAGATCGGCGATGACGGCCACTTCGCCTTCGAGCGCCTTGATCCGGGCCAGGTGCTCCGGATTATCGGCCGGCACCACCACCCGCTCTTCGATACTCTTCACTCCTGCCTGCGAAGAAGCGGTTTGTGCCTGCGCGATCTGTGCCAGGAATCCAGCAATGACGACTATTTCTTCTTCCACCGCCTTGATCCGGGCCAGGTGCTCCGGATTGTCGACCGGCACCACCACCCGCCCTTCGACGCTCCTCCCCCCAACCTGCGACGCAACGGTTTGGAACTGCGCAATCTGAGGGAGCAGCCCGGCAATCATGGCAACCTCGCCTTCCAACGCCTTGATCCGGACGAGATACTCCTGGTTATCAACCGGGCGATCCACGATCTTCTCCACGGTCTTTTCAATCGGCACCTCTACTCGCTTCTCAATAATCTTCTCGACTGGCACCTCAACATGCTTCACCACTACGCGATCGACTGGTACCTCCACCCGCTTCTCGACTGTTCGTACCTCCGGGGGTTGATTGGTCAGCATCGTGACCTTACTCTTGAGGCGTTCCACCTCACGCCGCTTCTCATCCATCACTGACCCCAGCACCATGCCCTTGACCCCCCACCCAAGGCATCCCGCTCCCACCAACGTCCAGAACCAGCATGCCCAGCTACCAGACATGACGACTATTCTCCCGTCGTTCCGATGGACAATTCGATTCTTCGGTTTTGCCTGCGCCCCTCATCGGTAGCACTCGCAGCAATTGATCGCGACGCGTCGTACTCTTTGGGGATCAGCCGTTCGGCTGCGATTCCCTGTGAGACCAAGTACTCGACGACGGCGTTGACACGCTGTTCCGAGAGCATCTGATTCGCACCCTCCGGTCTGCCGTTGTCCATCTGACTGTTGACTTCCACAGTCACCGTTGGGTCTTCGCGCAACTTCGCGGCCACTCCATTCAAGACGACTTTCCCGTCCGACAGAAGGGTCGCGCTGTTGATGCGGAATGGAATCGTCTTACCGATCAGCAGATCGTCTATCTTCTTTTGGGGGACTGCCGGCGCAGAGACCGCCGGTATTGTAGGTGGCGACGGTTGTCGCTCAATAGCTTTGGGGGCCTGTGAAGGATGCTCAGCCGGATGCTCAAGTGCAACCGGAGGAGGTGACGTCACCACCCCTTTCCCACAGAAAAAGAACGTCATACCAAGGATGAATACCCCAAGAATTACCAGAAACGGATCTTTGCCCTGCATGACCATCAATTTGGCCTAAGGAGAATAAATGAGTATGTCACAACAGAATAGTGGTATATAGCAAGGCCGTCAAGAGGCCTGCCCTGCGCTATCGGCTGAAGGGCGTGAAACTCACATCTTGGGTGTGTCCCACCGACTGTGGATTGGTGTGACGTCTTGTTTCACAGGGCCTGATGCGGAGGCCGACAATTTTACTGCGTTGCCGTAGGCAATAAACGCCTGACGCCAGTCCCTCCAGGCAATTCAATTCTTCAACAAGACTCGCCATGGCCGGCCTAAATCTGCAGCAGGCCCGCACGTCCAACGTCTGTACTCGGCTTCGTCTCTTCTGTGTCTTGTTTACGTGGGAGGCAATGACATAACGAATCGATGGTCAGCGTATCGAGTCCGTCGGCTAGCGTTGGGCTAGATCGAATATTGAAAGACCGGTTTGGCACCAATAGCCTGAGCCAAGACACCCCGGCGTTTCAATTCGTCCAAAATCTTCGCGGTGGCGGCGTCGAAATCCGTTGGGCTGGCAAAAGCCACATCCGTATTGGGCGGCGGCTCCTCTGCGGTCTTGCTCATGTGCACGGCGATCACCGGCGCGGGATGGACAAGAGTCCTAATGGCTTCCGAGGCTTCACGATAGGCCAGGCCGAACGGATTGGTTGTCGAGACGACAATGAGGCCGGTGTCCATGAGAAGCCGTGCAACTTCGCCGTAACGCCGAGCCATCTCTGTCGTCTGCCCACGCTCTTCTTCGCTGAGATCCGCATCAAGCCCGCGACGAAGATTTTCGCCGTCCAACAGATAGGCGTGGCGTCCATCAGCCACGAGACGCCCTTCGAGTTTTCTAGCCAAGAACGATTTACCGGTGTGCCGCCCACCGGTAATTAGGACGATCGCCGCCCGATGGCCGTACTGTTGGGCACGATCCTCAACCGTGACTTCGCCCTTCACCCAGGCAAAGTCACGCCGACGGGCCTCTTCGCGAAGAAATTCCTGATCGTCATGGACCAGTTCGGTCACGATGCCGCCGCCGGAGATATCGTATTCATCGACGAGGACGAAGCGCCCGGTAGCTTCGAAGGAAGCGGAGAGGTCGAATGCGACCGGAATCTTCGTACGCAAGGTCAGCTCAGCCACCTGATTCTTATTGACTGTGTGACTACCCTGTTGCTGGGCGAGATCCATCGTATCGATAATGCGGTGGATCGAGACCACTTCGCAGTCCACTTCTTTCGTGGCCACCCGCAACAGATACTTTCTCCCTTTCTCCAACGGCCGCTTCCCCAACCAAAACAAGTTGGCGCGAAAGGCCGTGGAAACAGACGGAAGGCTCTCTTGATGCGAGGCGATTTCGCCTCGCTCCACGAAGATCTGTTCATCCAGCGTCACACCGATCGATTGTCCTGCTTGGCCTTCGGTCGGTTGCGGCTCGATATTGAACGCTTCCACCGTCCGGACGTTCGCCCGCTTGTTTGAAGGCGAGAAGACTACGTGATCGCCCACTTTGACTCGACCAGCGGTGATGCGACCGGTGATGATCCTGCGCGCATCGAACTTATAGACATCTTGTACCGGCAACCGGAGGGGCTGCTCCGAACGAGCGGCTTCCTTCTTGAAGGCACCGAGTGTGTCCAGGACGGTAGGGCCGCTGTACCATAACATCTGCTTGCTGCGATTGGCGATATTGTCGCCGAGTTTGGCGCTCACTGGGATGAACTGTGCCGGCACGGCTTTGAACTGTCCCAAAAATTCCCGATACTCTTTTTCGATCCCCTCAAACACGTCCTGCCGATAGCCGACCAGATCCATCTTGTTGACGACCACGGCAAACTGCCGGACACCCAGCAGCGACAAGAGATACCCGTGCTTCTTTGACTGCTCCTTGACCCCTTCCAACGCATCGATCAACAGCAAGGCTGCCTCAGCACGGGCCGCCCCGGAAATCATGTTCTTCAGAAACTCTTTGTGCCCTGGGGCATCGATGATGATGTACTGCCGGCCCTTCCACATGAAAAACGTTCGGGCCGTATCGATCGTTATCCCCTGCTCTTGCTCCTCCAGAAAAGCATCAAAGAGAAAGGCATACTCAAATTCCTTGCCCTGCTGCTTGCAGATAGCCTGCACCTTTTCCAGTTTGCCATCCGGCAATGAATTGGTATCGGCATACAACCGTCCCAGTAACGTCGACTTGCCATGATCCACATGGCCGACGATAACGATGTTCAAATTTTCCTCTGGCTTCGAGACTGCTCGCGCAGCCGCAGCCGTAATGGTCGTATTCCCCATTACATGTACCCGTCCTTCCTCAGCAATTCCATTCCGCGGCCTTCGTCCTGCGCTCGTCCCGAGCGTTCAGCTACGGTCGTATGCCGCAGTTCCTCGATAATGTCGTCCACGGTCTTGGCTGTGGATTTGATCGGTGTCGTACAGGGGGCGCAGCCGAGGCTGCGATAGCGCATTCCATCACCTTTGTCGAGATACAGATCGATGAAGGGAATGTTTTCGAGCTTGATGTATTCCCAGATGTTGATTTCCGTCCAATCCAGCAACGGGTGAATGCGAATGTGCGTGCCAGGCGGGAAGGTGGTCTTGTATTGGTCCCAGAGCTCCGGTGGCTGATCCCGAAAATCCCAGTCTCCATGCTTATCTCGTGGCGAGAAATAGCGCTCCTTAGCCCTTGTTCCTTCCTCATCGGCGCGGACTCCAAGGATGACCCCGGTGTATCCCTTGTTTTCCAGCAGTTGTTTGAGACCGTTCGTCTTTAACGCCGTGCAACAGACCACACGACCCATTGTGTGGTTCATACCCGCCGCCAACGCTTCTTTATTTTGACCGACAACCAAATCCAATCCCCACTCCCGCGCGAGACGGTCGCGATATTCGATCATCGCCGGAATCTTGTAGCTGGTATCGACATGAAGCAGTGGAAACGGTACGTGCCCGAAGAAGGCCTTTCGAGCGAGCCACAGGAGCACCGTGGAATCCTTGCCCATCGACCAGAGCATGGCGAGATTGTTGAAATGCTTGTAGGCTTCTCGCAGAATGTAGACGCTTTGATCTTCCAACTGACGCAGATGTTTCATGACCTCTGTTCTTTCCAGTTCTTGTTCTAGGCTGGCACCGACTGCTTCACGAGATCCTCCAGCTTACGAGCCGCAGCACCTCCCTCAATCGCGGCGCGAACCACCGGGAAACAGGCAGCAAACGATGTTCCTTTTCCTGAGGCATACAGTAGCATCGCCGCATTCATCAGCACCCAGTCCTTTTGACCGCCTTGCACACGATTCTGCAGTATTCCACGAAGGAGATCTGCTTCCTTCTCCCTCTGGTCCGGTTGAAATCCTGCCATCTCGCGGGAGGGAGCAAAGGCCAGGCCGAAATCCTTTGGCGCCACACCGATCGGGGTGATTCGCTCCTCGCGCAATTCCAATACTCTCGTTGCCATCGAGGCCGATAACTCAGGGTCGCCCTCGACTCCCCGCACAACCAGGGCATGGGGACAGCCAAGGATACGTAAGGCTTCGGCTGTCTTTTCAAAATGAGGGGGATGCGACAACCCCACCACTTGCACCTTCGCCCGAGCCGGATTGAGTAGTCTTGCAATCGGATGGAACACATTTCTGACGCCAAGCGTCTGGCGCATTTCCAGAAAACGATAGATCGGTGGGTGGTACAGTCCGATGTCTAAATACGCGAAGCGGTTTCGGTTCACCTCTTCGGCGACCTGCTTGGGTTCGGCATCCACCCGAATTCCTAGCGCTTTTAACACCCCGGCCGCACCAGGCCGTCCAGGGATTCCATCATAGCCGTGCATCAAAACTGTGGCCCCGGCTGCTGTCGCCACGATTGAGGCCGCGACAATCGCGTGAAAAGTGTCCTGTTTCCCGGCGTAGGTCGGCACATCCACGGCAGCCAACTCCCGTGAGACCGCGAGCGGTGGCACATATTGCCGAGCGGCGGCGGTCAATCCCGCCAATTCCGTGACGGACTCCATTTTGAATCGCATAGCGATGAGGAATGCCCCGACTTGAGCCGGGGTTGCTTCGCCCTCGACTAAGGCTTTCATCGATTGCTTACACTCGTCCCACGTCAGGTCTTTGGACGCTTTGGGGCCCTTGGCAATTTTTGCGAGAATTTCGTGAAATGGCATGTTACGACTTATGAAGCCCGCACTCGGTTTTGGCATTACCCTGCCAACGGCCGGATCGAGGATCTTGCCCCGGCATCACTGGTTTCGTGCAATGGGTGCAGCCAATGCTGGGGTAATTCTGATCATGCAGTGGGTTGTAGGGAACTTCGTAGATCTTGATGTAGGTCCAAACATCGGTCCAGCTCCATCGCGCCAGTGGGTTGACCTTGACCAACTTGAACTTGTCGTCCCATTCGATCAATCCAGCATTGGCTCTAGACGGGGCTTGATCGCGCCTAATTCCGGTGATCCATGCATCGTACCCCTGCAGCACACGAGTCAACGGCTCAACCTTTCTTAATTGACAGCACTGATCAGCTCCAGGCTTGGTTGCCCAAAGCGCTTCCCCATACTGCCTGGCCTGCTGCTCAGGCGTCAGCAACGATTTCCCTTGAATCACCTGTGCCGGCTTTAGTCGATACCTTTCGACAATCTGATCTCGCGTGGCATAGGTTTCAGGAAATAAAAAATCGGTATCGAGATAAAACAACGGAACCGAGGGATTGATGCGATGTACCATGTCGACAAGAACCACGTCCTCGGCCCCGAAGCTGCACGCGAGGACAATGTTCCCGTATCGCTCGATGGCAGCCGTCAGGACATCTTGGGGTTGCTTCGTCTCAAACGAGGCACCCCAGGCCTGAAGTTCTGCAAGCTGTTCGGATTGACCGCTCACTGTCACAGTTGACCTGTCTCCGTTACCCTTCGACCTTCTCAACCAGAATCCGATAGTGCGATGCTTCCGCCTCCAAGGCCTCTTGGATCAATACCTTATGTCCGTCGTTCTTGAGGCTCATCGGCACGTTCTTGATTGGCTCTCCCGCATCTAACCAGACTTCCAGTTTCTCTCCCGCATCCATCATTTCGAGCTTCAGCTTGGTCTTCACATAGTTCATTGGACAGGCGACGCCACGGAGGTCGTAGACCGGCGCACCGGTCGGAGCCGGAGTCGCCGGCTTCACCTCGGTGGCGATTGGAGTTACCGCTGCGGCGACTTCCTGTACAGGAACCGCCGTCTCCTGAACCGGGGCAAGCTTCAAATCTTTCCCCATCTGTTCCGTTGCGGCACGGCAGGCCTCGACGAAGCCTTTGGCAAATGCCATCTTCTCACGTGCCGATTCACCAGACGTGTCTTTTGGCCCGAGATCGCCGACCTTTTTATTGAGTTCGCGATACTGCGCAGGGATGACCCCTTTCTGCGCAATCCGACTGTCAAATTCAATGAAGGTTTCTGAGTCAGTCGACGGTTCAAGCCCCTCGGTCACCAACATCGCCTTGGCGGCAGCCAACACGGCGCGATACGATTTATTGACCGACACAGAATACTGATGCTTTTCGACCAGTAACTTGGCTTGATACAGCTCTTGATCCGCCTCCAGAATGCCGTTTTCAATCATCTCCAGTGCGCCGCCGGCACATTCACCAGGGCCGAGGTCCTCAAGAATAAACTCATCTTCCCCTTCCCAGTCGTAATAGAAGGTGGCATCCGCTTCGTAAGACGGGACGATCGTGTAGGGAATCAATTCGTCCTTCAGCTTGATCTTTCCCGCACGGGCAATGAATTTCGGTAGGCCTTCATTCGCCTGACGATCACGCCGATACACGTCGATCAAATGGGAGAGCGCCGCTGGAACCGCTTTTGCCGGCAGCTTCACGATCATCTGACCAATCCTGGCCGCGCCATTGACCGACCCGCCGAGGTGCAATTCATAGTGCGGCGCGACATGTTCACCGATTCGCTTACCAACTCCATGCAACCCGATCGTGGAGATATGGTGCTGAGCGCAGGAATTGTGGCAACCACTGATTTTGATATCCACCCCCGCCAAATCTTCCGGTACCCGCCCGGCAGGAAACACCTCGGCTAATGCTCTCGCCAACCCTTTGGATGACGTGATGCCCAGCCCACACGTATCGGTTCCCGGACAGGCAATGATGTCTTCTACGAGTTCAGCGCCTGGATCAGCCAATCCGCGAGACGCCAGGTCCTCATAGAGGTGTGGGATCTGATCGGCGGAAATCCAGCGGATCACCAGGTTCTGATTAATCGTGGTGCGAAGATTCCCGTTGGAGTACCGTTCAGCCAGATCCGCGACAAATAAGAGTTGCTGCGAAGTAATATCACCCATGAAGAGCTTGATCGCCGCCGTTACATACCCATCCTGCTTTTGCCGGACCACATTGGTCCGCTTCCACATCTCAAATGGGGTTTCTTGGCCGACCGGATGCGTTCCATTCCCGTTCCCATTTCCATTGGCGACACCGTTGCGAGTCGGCATGATGAGGGCTGGAGGCGCATCCTCATAGGGCAGTAAAGCGATAGCGCCGTTTTTCGGAAGTGCGTGCCCCATTGAAGCGTAGGCGGCCTCCCATCGTCGCTTGAATTCATCAAAACCTAGTTTATCGATCACAAACTTCATGCGGGCTTTGTTCCGGTTCTTCCGGTTGCCGAGGGTATCGAAGACCTTGATGACCGCCTCGATGCTTGGAATCAGTTCCTCCATCGGGGTGAAGTCTCTGAGCAGCTGGGCAATCCGAGGCGTGGAACCCAGGCCTCCACCGGCCACCATACGAAAGCCGATGATACCGTCCGCTCGCTTCACCGCCAGTAAACCGATGTCATGGATCGGCGTGAGGGCACAATCGTGGGCACAGCCGGAAAAGGCGATTTTAAACTTTCGCGGCAAACTTTGGTTTAATGGGTTACGCAGTAAATGGTACGCAACCGTCTTTGCATACGGCGTCACGTCGAAGACTTCGCCTTGGCACACACCCGCCAGATGACATGCGGTCACATTTCGTACGGTATTCGCACAGGCCTCGCGAGTGGTCAGGCCGACTTCAGCCAGACCGCGCATGATGGTCGGCACATCTTTGAGCTCGACAAAGTGCAGCTGAATGTCTTGCCTGGTTGTGACATGACCAACGCCCGTCGCGTAGCGGTCTGCTAGTTCTGCCACTCGGCGGAGTTGGTTCGCCGTAATTCCACCGAACGGAATCTTGACCCGCACCATCTGGACCCCCGGCTGGCGTTGACCATAGATGCCATATTGAAGCCGGAAGGGTTTAAACAGGTCCGTCGAAATGTCTCCTGCCAACGTCCGCATCGCCTCGGTTTCAAAGGTTTCGATTTCCTCCAGGATGGCAGGCGGGATGGGTTTCGTTTCAATGTGCGGAATGGTAAGAGAATCGACCCGATTCATAGCTCTACTCCTTCGTCACCGATTAGGAATCAGCTTCTCCAATCAAATGTGGTACATGGGATTGCGTTGAGCATCGATAGACCGTTGGTTCGTAGCCAGCTGTTCGATCGTGACGCTTTCCAGAACTTTTCGCTCTGCCTCTTGCACCTTCTCCCACACGTCATCCAGCAGAAGTTCAGGCCTTGTCACATGCCGGTTTCGTGCTCGCGGATCGCCAAGGGTTCGATGAAAAACAGGCCCTTCCAAGGATTCGAATATGTCGGCAAGTGAGATGGCTGCCGGCTCGCGCGACAGAAGATAGCCTCCTTGTGCCCCTCGATGGCTTTCTACAAGACCGGCGTTCTTCATGGCATGAAGAACCTGCTCAAGAAAGCGAAGTGGGATCCCCTGACGTCGTGAGACAGCCCTCGCTTGAATGGGCGCCTCAGTGGCATTGATTGCAATATCAACAGCTGCCAAAATCCCATAGGTTGCGCGCTTGGACATCTTCATTCTTTACAATTCCTGTAGGAATTAGAGCTCGACACTCTACCTGCCTGGTCAGGGAGCTGTCAAGGCTGATCCCTTCACATCGGCCTCGTGAACGACCTGCATTGTAAGTATTTCTACCTTTCGACCTTGCGTGATAACCGCCTCCCACTTCCATGCCTATGCCGATCTCCAACCCCGCAGTAACTTGACCGTTCTCCACACATCACGTCTTTCTCGACGCTGTCCGGCAGAAGGCCCTGGCCGAAAATCAGATTGACATCGATTATGCCCCGGGCAATAATCCGCGCTCTTCTTCTCCATGGTGTCTTCATGCCAACATCACCAGCGACTTACAATATCGTATTGCTTACGACGGACACGTCCGTCCATGCGCAGGTTCAACAAATTTTTATGAACTCCTCCATCAGCATGTTCCCTGATGCCGCCACCTTTCACAGCGCAGCATCGAACCATCAGCAGATGGATGTCCTCATTGAGGAAGTATCCGACACCCAAGGACCTGTCGCTCCAAAACCCGATCACCTTGATTTCACTCGTACCCTTTTCATTCAGGGTTCACGCGCCGTCTTACGACAAACCTTGACGATGATCCAAACCATGCTCACATCAACCAACCCTGAGGTGAGCAAAACCCGTGACGGGTCTCTCGAAAATTATTTGGAAGTGAAAATGGGCGAATTCGTCAAAGGGATGCGCAACGGGGCCGCAAGAAACCTTCACCCCATCCTCATCTCCGCCGTGGAGCGCCCGCTCATCACATCGGCACTACAAGAAACGCGAGGCAACCAGATTCAGGCGGCCGAGTTGCTTGGACTGAACCGGAACACGTTGCGAAAAAAGATCGTGAATCTGCATATCCCGCTGAAACAGACCAAGTTGAGGGCAAGTCGTAGTGCGTGAGTGTGCCAATGCAGTGTCACCGCAGTCATTTTCTCCATTTCTTCACTACCCATTAAGGAGGGACATGATGACAAAGGAAGAGCTGATCGCGAAGATGGCCGCTTCGGCTGGAATTACCAAAGTCGCGGCGGGAACTGCCCTTGAAGCATTCACCGGTGCAGTCACCTCCTCACTGAAGAAGGGGCAACGTGTCTCCCTCGTCAATTTTGGCACCTTTACGATTTCCAAGCGAAAAGCACGCATGGGAAGAAACCCGAGAACAGGCGCGTCACTTCGGATACCGGCGGCGAAAGTACCAAAGTTTTCAGCCGGAAAAGAGCTGCGCATCGCAGTAAAGTAGATTTTCCCGGGGGTGCCGACGATAGGAGAAAGAGAAGGTAGTGGCTCCTTCAGTTCCCTGAAGGGCGACTGTCTTCTCTTTCGTTTTCTTGACAGTGTCCTTGGGGCTATATTAGCATGCCTCCTCTTCTTGATAGGCGCGTAGCTCAGGGGGAGAGCGCTACCTTGACACGGTAGAGGTCGACGGTTCAAGACCGTCCGCGCCTACCATAGTTGAAATGAACGATTCGACGTGTCGTAACCGACGCTCAGCGTCTGTGTTTTTCCTCGTGCTCTCGGTTGTGTATTAGACTCGATGAAGATCGCGCTCAAGGACGGCCACAGTACCGATACGAAAGCGGGCGACACCGCAGCAACTGCCCTTTCTGCGTTGGGGGTGTCGGGACCGGATGTGCTCGCAGCCAAGGTTGACGGGGCCGTTGTGGACCTGTCGCGACCTCTTGCTGGTGGTGGATTGATCGAGCCGCTTCGGTTTGATAGCGCAGAAGGTCGGGAGGTCTACCGCCACAGCAGTACCCACGTCATGGCTCAAGCGGTGAAAGAGCTGTTCCCTTCGGCTCAACTGACGATCGGTCCCGCGTTGGACGATAGTTTCTACTATGACTTCGCCTTCGACCGTCCCTTCACGCCGGAAGATCTGGAAAAGATCGAAGCTCGTGCAGCGGACATCATTCAACGGAACCTCCCCATTACACGGAGAGAATTCTCCAAGCAAGAGGCCATCGATTTTTTCACTGCTCGTGGTGAGCAGTATAAGGTAGAGTTGATTCAAGGCTTTCCCGATCACGAGCCGATCACCGCCTATACGCAGGGTGATTTCGTGGATCTTTGCCGAGGTCCCCATCTCCCAACGACAGGCCACATCGGTGCCCTCAAACTGCTCAATCTCGCCGGCGCCTACTGGCGCGGGGACGAGCGGAACCCGATGTTACAGCGAATCTATGGAACCTCTTTTCCGACGAAAGCCGAGGTCGATGCCTATCTCGCCAGGTTGGAAGAGATTAAGCGCCGTGACCACCGGAAAGTCGGGAAAGAACTGGATTTGATCAGTATTCAGGATGAAATCGGCCCTGGTCTCGTGCTCTGGCATCCAAAGGGGGCGGTCGTCCGTCTGTTGATCGAAAACTTTTGGCGCGAGCAACATATTCGCGATGGGTACAACCTGGTCTATTCCCCGCATACGGCCCGTCTCGATCTTTGGAAAACCAGCGGACACCTCGATTACTATCGGGAAAACATGTTTCCCGCCATGAAGCTGGAGGGCAGCGAGTACCAACTCAAGCCGATGAATTGCCCGTACCACATCATGATCTATCAATCTCACCTACGAAGCTATCGAGATCTCCCCATTCGATATGGCGAGCTTGGCACCGTCTACCGGTACGAACGAACCGGAGTCCTCCACGGCCTCATGCGAGTGCGCGGATTCACGCAGGATGATGCGCACCTCTTCTGCAGACCCGATCAAATGGAAGCTGAGGTCAGCCGGGTACTGGACTTTACGTTTTTTGTGCTTCAGACATTTGGATTTACTGAATTCGAAGTGTTTCTCTCCACAAGACCGAAGGAATCGGTCGGCGGAGATGAGCATTGGACATTGGCCACCAACGCCTTGGAAGCCGCACTGAAGAGCCGTCTGATTGCCTTTCAATTGGATCCGGGAGGTGGGGCGTTTTATGGCCCCAAGATCGACATTAAGATAAAAGACGCATTAGGCCGTTCATGGCAATGCTCCACAGTCCAGGTGGATTTCAACAATCCCGAGCGGTTTGACTTGAGCTATATCGGAGAAGACGGGAAAGCCCATCGCCCGATCATGATCCATCGTGCCCTGATGGGATCGATTGAACGATTTTTCGGCATTCTGATTGAGCATTATGGCGGCGCCTTTCCGACATGGTTGGCACCCGTACAGGCAGTGGTCATCAACATCACTGATCAGCAACAGGACTATGTCAGTGCCGTGACGGCGCAATTAAAAGCAGCCGGCTTCCGAGCCGAAGCGGATCTTCGAAATGAAAAGATTGGGTTCAAGATCCGGGAAGCTGAAAAAGCGAAAACCCCCTTTATGCTGGTGGCAGGGAATCGAGAAGTCCAGAATGGAACGCTCTCGGTTCGTGGCCGAAGTGGAGCCACGTTAGGCAATATGACCGTGACTGAGATCGTGAATCTGTTGCAATCTGAACTCAAGCAGACGCAACATGAGCTTCAACACACTCAATAAGAGAGAGGTGGCCTATCGTCCCCAAATTACGCGTGAACCGTGAAATTCGAGTCCGAGAAGTTCGTGTCATTGGCCCAGAGGGAGAACAGCTCGGTATCCTTCAGACGGCGGATGCCTTTCGTCAGGCCCAAGAGACCGGCCACGATTTGGTGGAAGTCGCTCCTACTTCGGTCCCCCCGGTCTGTAGAATTATGGACTTTGGGAAGTACAAGTATGAGCTGAGCAAGAAGGATCATCAAAACCGTCGTCACCAAAAGTCCACGCAGGTGAAGGAAATCAAGTTGCGCCCACGGACCGATAAGCATGATCTTGAAATTAAAGTCCGACAGATGAAAACGTTCCTTGAAGAGGGCAACAAGACCAAAGTCACCCTCACGTATCGTGGACGAGAAATGGCGAACCAAGAGATGGGCCGTGCTGTGATGAATTCCGTCATTGAACAGTTGGCTCAAGCCGGCACGATCGAGTATGCTCCTCGGATGGAAGGCCGTAGTTTGATCATGATTGTCGCTCCAAAACATTGACAGACAACTAGCTCAACAAAAGGAATTTCGATATGAAAATGAAGACGCACTCAGGGACGAGCAAACGATTCAGCAAGACGGGAAGCGGCAAGATTGTCCGCCGCAAGGCAGGGAAGCGGCACATACTGACCAGCAAACGGCACGATCGGAAGCGACGCCTGAGCGGAACTGCAGTGGTGGATTCCACGGTTGTTTTGACATTGAATCGACTCTTGCCGTACGCATAAACGGCGATTGTGCAGTGTTGTGAATTTTAAGACCCCAAAGGAGTACTGAACCATGCCTCGCGCAAAAGGTGGACCAAAAACAAGAGCTCGACGAAAGAAGCGGATCAAGCTAGCATCAGGCCAGTACGGCGGGAAAAGCCGATTGTTTCGTTCAGCCACGGAAAGCGTTGATAAAGGCTTAACCTATGCCTACACCGGTCGCAAGAACCGGAAGCGGGATTTCCGGCAATTGTGGATCGCCCGCATCAGTGCCGCTGTACGAAATCACGGACTGACCTATAACCGGTTTATTAACGCCCTCAAGAAAGCCAATGTGCTGTTGGATCGTAAGGTTCTCTCAGACATGGCCATCAAGGACGCGACCGGGTTTGAGAAATTGGTCGGCGTAGCAAAGCAACACGTGCCCGCAGCGGCATAAACCAGCCTTTCAATCTCGACCAGAAACAGAACAAGGGGGAGCAACATCCGGTTGCTCCCCCTTGTTAATTTTCCAGTGTCTAAGATTCGGATGAGGCTCAGCCGATCGATGTCTGCTCTCCGCTGATCATCTTTGACCGATCAGCTGCGAGAGGTTGAGATCGAAGGCTACAACCGGCATGGCGATCTGCCAACGCTCGAGCACTTCTGGATGGACCTCACCGATAATGCCGATGGGCTTATCCTCAATCAGGATACGCCCTGCGCGCCCCTCCAGGAACGAGGGATGCGGGACCGGCTCCAACCGATACTCCTTCCCCAGGTGATAAAACAGCGTATCCAAGCATGAATGAATTTCCGAAAAATGCGCGGAGGCATGGGCAATCACTGCCCCTAAGACGGTCTCGGTTCGAGACCCCACCTCGTGAGTAGGGTCCGGAATAGCAACATCGCCGGCCTCAAAGAGGCGGTGAGGATAGAAGGCGCGGCTCGAAGCGGCTTCGATGCGCAACAGCGAGGGTAACATCCACTGTCGTAGGCAAGAGAAGCTCAACGTCATCACATTGTCGACCGTCACTGCCTGCCCCCATTCCGTCTCATCAATTCGCATATGCCCAGAATACTGTTCTGGTGAACCAAGGATATTAGAAATAATCTCCTGAAAGCCTAACCCTACCATCAACTCTCGGGCGCGATCCGAGACTTGTTCAATACGAGATAACCCACCGACGGTAAACTGTGCCGGCATGACGGGTGTAAATTCGGCATAGCCACGGCTCATCGCGACGTCCTCTACCACATCCATCGTGTGCATCAGATCCTGACGATAGGGCGGTAGTTTGACCCGAACCGAGCCCTTCCCAGCCGACACCTCATACCCGTAGTCCTCAAGTGCTTTCTTGACGACCTTGAGGCCAAGTTCTTGGCCAAGCGCATGCTCAATCGTCGGAATTGGAATCGTCTTGCTCCTCCTCAAATCCTGTGGCGTGGTCACGCGTTTGCCCATCGAGGTACCCTTGGAGTACTCCACAATGATCGGCTCGATCGTCGCCCCGCGGTCGGCAAGGTTGGTCGCAAAAATGTTCAAGGTCAACACCACCATCGGCAGGTCCGTCCCGGTGACTTCGACGAACAGCTGATCGTCACCCACCTGCACTTCACCGACTTCCCGGCTATTAATGATGGGAGGGAAGGACAGCGGTTGGTTGGCCGCGTCCCGCAAGATCGGAACCAGACTCGCTCCCGCCAGGATGCCCCCATATTCCACCCCCTTTGGATGGACCATGAGCATCTCCGCCAGGGTCATCACGGTCTCCATTCCCAAGGGAGTAAAGCGAGTCTCACCGGGTTTCACCAATTCATAGGTCACAGGGAAGGTAATCTTGGGCAGTTGGTAGATGCCGATGGAAACTGTTTTGCGTTTATGGCCGAAGATTTCGGCCAATTTTTCCTGTGTTTGAATCAACTGGGCCAACCCTTGCGACGTCACCTGATACCCCCTGGCTGCACAGGCGGCCACATAGGGACGAACCTGTTCCATACCAGGCTTCACGATGACCTTTGCTTTGGGCTTTACCTTCCCGGTCAAGAAGGGATATGGCGTACTCTTTCCCTGCTGCTTGATCCGAATCTGCCGTGCGATACCCTCACAGCACCACAAATCCGGTCGATTACTGTCTTGCAGCTCGACGCGCAATTCTCCGGTCTCAGGATTGTGGCCCTTGAGTTCACCCTTGACGAGCATCAACCACTCTTCCACCTGCTCAATCGAGACCGGGCGATTTGTGGCACGAGTTCCCTTCAACAGGGATTCGAAATCGTCTTTAAAAATGCTGATCGTGGGCATGGCGGCAACTAGAACAATCCTCGGGTGGTCCGAATCAACTCTAAATTATCCGTGAAAAGCTCTCGAATATCATGAATCCCGAGAGCCACCATCGCCATCCGATCCAGCCCGAGTCCCCAGGCAATCACTGGTGCCGTGACGCCAAGCGGTACGGTCACTTCCGGTCGGAATAGCCCGGCTCCCCCTAGTTCCATCCAACCCAAACGCGGGTGGCGAACGTGGAGCTCAACAGATGGCTCGGTAAAAGGGAAGTACGCAGGCAAGAACTTGACCTCTTTCGCTTGCGCCACCTCATGGGCGAACAAATTGAGCAGTCCCAAGAGCGTACGGAAGTTGATGTCCTCCCCAAGCACGATCCCTTCCACCTGGAAAAAGTCCGTCGCGTGGGTGGCATCCACTTGGTCATAACGAAAACATCGGGCGATCGAAAAATACTTCCCTGGGATGTTGGGCGAGGCCGCCAACGTACGCGCTGAAACCGCCGTCCCCTGACTGCGCAACACCAGCCGTTTGGCGCGCTGCAGATCAAACCCATAGCCCCACCCGGAGGAACCCGTCTTGCCACCGTTTTCATGTACCTTGCCGACTTTCGACAGAATCGATTCATCAGCCATAGCCGCATGGGTCGGCTGTTTCACGAAATACACGTCATGAATGTCGCGAGCCGGGTGGAATTGCGGCATGAACAGCGCGTCCATGTTCCAAAACTCAGTCTCTACTAATGCTCCGCGCATCTCTTGGAAGCCCATGCTCACAAGCTTCGCCTTGACGGTATCGAGAAACTCTCGATACGGATGCTTTTTCCCAGTTCCGACACGTGGCGCTCGAAGGCTGATGGTGTACTTCCGGAATCGCTTCTGACGCCAACTGCCGTCCTTGAGCAGTTCGGGGCTCAGTTGGGAGACTTCCTCCACCAGTCCTTGGTTCATCAATTGCTCAACGGCGCTGGTCCCGGAAGGGGACAAGACAAAGGAGCGTGTCACACGTTCATCGACGCGGAAAGGCTCCTTGGCGTTCCCACGCTTCACCGAATAGTCTTCGATCAGTTGTTGACGCTCGGGTGAAAAGCTCGTCAGTTCGCGAGAGGACCCATGAACCTCCTCCAAGAGGGGCCGAAGCGCTTCAGTAGTCGGGCTCGAACGTCCTGTCGTCTCGATGCACCCGCCCTGAATGATCAGCAAGACTCCTTCCTTTTTCAGCCGCCCCACGGCTTTGCTGACATCAGAGGATTCCAATCCCGGTTGAGCTTGAAGATCGCCGATCGTGAGTCGCTTTCCTGTGCCGGCTGCATCGCGTGCGGCCGCCAAAATGCGTTCGATCGGAGCGGCCGTTTGATAGTACTCTTCCCCGATCTTTGTCAGCGAGACGACCGGCGTGACGATCTCGGCTTGGATCTCGATCAAGGCTTTCGCCAAGAGCCACTCAACCGCCATACTAAGTTGAGACGGCTCCAATTCGGCGGCAACGGCTAATTCTTCGCTCTTGAACGCGACGGCAGGCTGACGCGCACCCAAAGTCATCAAGACTTTGATCTCGAGGGGATGCAGGCTGTCGATGATGTTGGAGATTTCCACGCTGAATGACCTATCGATTGACTGCCGTAGGCAGCGTGGAGGGACCGGCTGTCTGGGCGGCCGCCCGCAGGGCTGCGATCGTCGCCTTATAGTCGTGCTGGGAGAAAATCGCTGACCCTGCGACCAACGTCGTTGCGCCGGCCGCCACGATCTCCCTCGTATTATCCACCTTCACTCCGCCGTCGACTTCGAGCAGTGCGTGGCTGTTGATCCGATCCAGCATGGTCCGTGCGTCGGCAATTTTCTTGAGGACCGACGGGATGAATTTCTGCCCGCCGAACCCCGGATTGACGGACATGACCAAGACGAGATCCACATCGCCCAGGATATCGTGCAGGAAGGAAATGGGAGTGGCTGGATTCAGGGTCACCCCAGCCTTGATCCCCCGCTCCTTGATCGACTGAATCGTGCGATGGAGGTGCGGACAGGCCTCAACATGCACGGTCAGATAGTCAGCCCCGGCGTCTACAAATTCAGGAATGAAGGCATCCGCATTGGTGATCATGAGATGGACATCAAGCGGGAGCTTCGTGACTTTCTTCAGGCTTTCAATGATGGGGGGCCCCACTGTCAGATTGGGCACGAAATGGCCATCCATCACATCCACATGCAAGAGATCGGCGCCGGCCTGTTCCACGGCGGCGATTTCTTCCGCCAGTCTGGCGAAATCGGCTGAGAGTATCGATGGAGCGATAAGGATCGGTTGCGCCATTAGCTCATATTCCTCAACCGAACGGCATAGAATCCGTCCATTCCAACGCGATTACACATGGTGGAGAGCGCCCCCTGTTCCGTCACGAAAGGAAGCGCAGCGGGAGGCAGCCAGGGAGCCACAGATTCACGTATCCATCTTGGATAGGCCTTGCAAAACCGGCTCACGACCTCTTCGGTTTCTTCAGGTTCGTTTGAACACGTACTATAGACTAGCACCCCGCCGGGCCGCAAGCAGAGAGCGACCGATTCAAGAATCTGACTCTGTAATATCTGATGTCGAGCGAGTGTGGATTCCTGTCGCTGACCTTTCGAGTCTGGATGACGACGCAAGACGCCAAGCCCACTGCACGGGGCATCGACCAGAATACGGTCGAAGATGGGTAATCCTGCATGACGAGACACCGTACGTTCAATCGGCCAGTCGGATGGTCGCCTCGCGTCACCTACGATCGGGACAATACAGTGCAACCCCAGCCTTCGACAATTGTCCCGGAGCAGTTCCAGCCGCGAGGGCTTGAGATCTAATGCGACAATCGCTCCCCGATCCCCCATAAGCTCAGCAAGATGAGTGGCCTTCCCTCCGGGAGCGGCACAAACATCTAAAATCGACTCACCGGGCTGCGGGGCAAGGATCGATGGAATCAGTTGTGCGGCTTCATCTTCGACATAGTAGTCACCGGCTTCAAATCCCGGGAGCGAGGAAACATCCTGCCCCTTGTCCAGCTTGACTCCCACTGAGCTGATAGCCGTTGGATGGGCTGTGATTCCTGCTTTCACGAGCTGCTCCAAGAGACTCTCCCTCGTCTGTCGAATCCGGTTAGCCCGGAGAGTAATTGAGGGGATCGCGCTCGCGGCCTGACAAGCGCACTCTGCCTCTGTATATTCCAGGCGTGTCAGCCACCGCTGACTCAGCCACAGCGGGATGCCGTAGCTGATCGACAGATGCTCCGCCGGATGGATAGCTGGATCAGGAAGGTTTGGTACGGGCAACCGAATGAGGTTGCGCAAGACCGCGTTCACGAGCGCACTCCAATCCCGTCCCAGCTGTTGTGTCGAGACCTTGGCCAGCTCAACGGTTTCATGAACCGCAGCCGACGCGGGGATACGATCGAGAAAGAGAAGTTGATAGGCGCCGATCCGAAGCAGCATCTGGAGCAAGACCGGAAGCCGAGGAAGCGGCTTGGTGAGCACTGCGCTCAGTCGCCAATCGAGAGTTTCCTGCCTTCGAAGTACCCCATAGACGAGCTCCATGATCAGCGAACGATCACGCGGGTCCGACACCGACTTCACCCGTTGATCCATCACCTCATCAAGAGCACGATCTTGTCGCTGACTTGCGAGAAGGATGGACAGTACGACAGACCGTGGTGAAGATTTAGCGGAATTCAATGGCTTGCTGGTGCCTGGCATAGGATGTGGACGAAGTCGAGTCGAGGGAAAGCTTATCCGAGCGGGGGCGTTGGTGAGGAGCCCAACTGTTGTCCGACCACCACCCGATGGCCCGCCAGAAATTGGGCTACCGCCATACGTTTCGAATTGGCCGTCTGGATTTCGCGGATCTCAAGAAGCCCCTCGCCCGTCGCCACCAAGATTGACTGTTTATGGACCGCGACGATCATCCCTGGTGTATCAGTGGTCGCACTCACCTGTGTGACCGCCTTCCAAATGTTCCACCGCTCATCACCCAGAAATGTATAAGCCCCAGGCCAGGGAGACAGTCCTCGCACCCGATTGGCCAGCGACGTAGCACTCAGCGTCCAATTGATGAGCCCGTCTTCTTTTTTGAGGAGCGGGGCCATCGTCGCCTGCTGGTCGTCTTGTTTTGTCGGCACCAATATTCCGCCTTTTAACTGTGTGAGCGTTTCGATGAGCAGACGTCCACCCAGCGCAGCCAGGCGTGGGGCCAATGTGCCGGCCGTATCCTCTGGCAGAATCTCCAACTTCTCCTGGAGCAACATGGCACCGGTATCCATGCCTTCGTCCATGAGCATCGTCGTAATACCCGTCTCGGTCTCCCCATTGATGACGGCCCATTGCACCGGAGCAGCTCCGCGATATTTCGGCAAGAGCGACCCATGCACGTTCACACAACCCATGGGAGGGAGCTGAAGAATCGGCGCGTGCAAAATGCGACCATACGCAGCAACCGCAATCACATCCGGCTGCCAGGATGCCAAGGATTGTAAGAACTCCGGCGTCCGAATCTTGAGCGGCTGCAGCACAGGAATCCCGGCACGTTCTGCCACCAGTTTCACAGGCGGCGCGACCAGCTGATGCCCCCGCCCTTTGGGACGATCCGGCTGACACACGACCCCTACGACCTGATCGCTTGAGCTCAGGAGTGCTTCAAGCGACGGGACCGCGAACTCTGGTGTGCCCATGAAGACGATACGCATGCTATGGCTTTAACATCGTGGTTCTAGGAATGCAATCAGGCAGCAGCTTGACCCGCATTATTCATGGCGGTTCATCACGAAACCGACAAGACGCCTTGCAAGACGGTCAGGCAGAGGGACGAGCCTGGCCGCTGCACACGCGCGCCAGCCTTACCGCAGCAGCGTCTTGGCGGGTGCAGTAGAAGTGTTCATGAATAATGCGGGTGAACTTGACTTGTCATTCAACGCTTTGTTAGTCTCCCTTCGCGGGGTGGAGCAGCCTGGTAGCTCGTTGGGCTCATAACCCAAAGGTCAGAGGTTCAAATCCTCTCCCCGCAACCAAATCTTACCCTGTTCTCTTTATCCTGATTCAAGATCAGCTGCCAAAGCAAAGCCGAAGAATTCTTCCGTTCAAATCTCGCTATGCAAAAAAGTAGCGGGCGGGTTCGGATTGGAAGATACAGGTGCGTCCTTTCTCCGTGACGCTTTTCCGGGGAAATATTGAAGCCGCGCGAACCGAGGAGAAAGCCGATTCATCGGGAGCGCCACCTGCGGCCTCGGCGCGGACTATAGCGTAGGGATTCGCGAAAGGGAAACAGGGAAGAAAAGATGGGTAATACGGCGCAAAAATCTACTTCCCACGATATGGTGTCTCGGAAGTAAGCACTTCCGCATTGACAGTGTGCTCCCGGAGGAGAAGTTCGACGGCTCTTTTTCGATCCACCTTATCTGAATGAGGGCCAACTATGACGCGGCGTATTGGTAAGGCATCCAACTTCTGATCCTCAAACAGGTGAATACAAGGCACCGACACACCGTTTCGAATGTAGCTCCACACTTTACGATAAGGCCGTCCACTTTGACTCTGGATATCCTGACCCATATTAAGAGAAGGTTCCCTGACTACTATTCGAACCTCCTTCTCTTCTTCAAAACCTCTGTGTTTGCAGAGCATCGACAACTTGCACACATTCTCAGCAGCGTCCGCATAATCTATGCGCTGATTCCTTAATTGGGCATATACAGTCTTCTGCAAATCAACAATACACTTCCTGGTTTGTACCGACTTTATGTCTGAAAACTGGGCAAGGTTGTATTCAACCTCAGTCTCATTCAGTTGTTCCTCATAATATAGCTTGCCTTCAGCTATGAGTAAGGAATGCAACTTCTCAGCATCGAATACGATGGCGTATCCCCCATCCTCCCCATACGCTCGCCACTGACTAAGAAGCCCATTCCGGGAAATCCAATCATTAGTTGTGGTGCAAAAAGAGGTCACGAAGTAATCTTGTGCCCTTGCCAATTCCTTAAGTCTTTCAATCCATGTTTTCACTGTATAATCGATCAAGTCTATTCCTAGCCGACTCGCATTTTTGACGTTCCCAGAAAAATCCCCAGAGTCGATGACTAATTGCTCAAGCTCCTGCTTTAGAAGCATTGGAAGAACACGGTTATAAAAGCCCAGTATTTCCTCTGTGTCATTCATAAATGATGTATGGCTAGCCCAAAGTGTCCTGCTTGAAATTATTCCATGCAGGCCACCCGCACCGGTGTAGTGCATCAGCTCTTTGTGCTCTTCCAGCGCTTCACTCATATCACTCATCAAAAGCTAGATGGATTCAACAATTCGCCTTTCGCAAATGCAATTCATATTCTTCCAACGTGGAGAAGCTACGGAAGAAAGGAAGCTAAGTGACAGAAACTTCCGTGCTTCCGGCACCTGAGAGAGATGATGTTGCAACGCGAGCCTCGGCACAGAAACCATCTCTCCCCTGTGGGCCCAGACTTGCCCTTTTGTTCGTAGCCTTCTAGACTGTGCCACCCTGCGAGGGATCCTCATGTTCATCACTATTGTTTGGTCGCTGCTCGCCTTCATTTTCTTGAATTGTGTTCCAGCCCATGCAGAGTGGCGTCCGATTAGTTACGCCGCAGGCTCTGGAGGCTTTTCGATCTACATCGACCCTGCCGCGGTTGTTCGTCAAGGAGACCTTGTGAAGATGTTGGTGCTGTATGACTTCAGGTTTGTACAAACCATTAAAAACAAATCATATTTATCTTCCACATGGCAGCAGCAGTTCAACTGCGCAGAACACCGCTCCCGTCAGCTTTCCTTTAGGTATCACTCAGACAACATGGGAAATGGGAAGGTCATGCTCGCAGGTGATGACGAAAGCAACAAGTGGAGTCCGGTTGCACCAAAAAGCACCGCTGCCATTCTATGGAACATTGCATGCAGCAAAGATGAACGGCCCATCTGAGTCTTAAGCTATAGCTCGATGAAACCCAATCAGCCTGAACACCTTTCGGTCTGGGCTTGATCCTCTTGGGATTGACCGTGAAAGAGTAAGGTCTTCACTCCGTCAACGCGATGGTCACCGAAGGGTTAAATCGTGGCCGAATCGCCTCCCCGCAACCAACCAAGCTTTCTGAGTCCATCCCATCAAAACTCCACACCACCCATCGTCCAGAGTGTGTTCGTTACTCCAGTATCGCATGGTCCACAAACGACACGGCCCGGCACCCCTTGAGGAGTGCCGGGCCGCTCGATCCGACTGAATCCTTCTCGCTTAGTACACGCTCTTGGCGCTGGCGCTCTGCACCTGGGCCGGGAACGGATCCAAGATGCTCTTCGGGGCGTTGTTCCAGATCACGTCCGCCAGATTCGACATCCGGCTCACGATCTGCGCCGCCACGCCGCCCGCTGCGCCGAACAACCCGCACCAACCCAACGTCACAAAGCCCCAGTGCAACGGCGCCGCAAACAGCTCATCCACAAACCAGAACGCATGGCCCCACTCGTTGAGCCCCACGTTCGGTAGAATGAACATCGGCCCCACCACCGCCGCCACCAACGGGAATGACGTCGCTTGGCTATACAGCGGCAACCGCGTCTGCGCATACAGGTAGCTCGACACGCCGCACGTAATGTACAGCGGGAACGTCCCGTAGAACGCCACGATGTGGCTCGCCGTAAAGCTCGTGTCCCGGATGATCACTTGATGCCACGCCGCATCCTGCTCCAACGTGTAGCTCCCCGCGTAGTACACGCCCCAGATGTAGCACACCAACCAGCCCATCCAGTAAAAATACCGCTTCAGCTCCAGCTTCGGGTCCAGGTTCGTCAGGTTCCGATCCCGCGTCACCCAGATCCACCCGATCGAGACGGCAAAGAAGATGGCGTTGGCCAAAATGTTAAACCGCCACAGCCCCATCCACACCGACTCAAACTCCGGGGTCATGGAATCCAGCCCATGCGAATACCCGAAGGTTCGCTGGTACAGGACCCAAAACACCCCGATCGCCAACATCGCAAACCAGCCGATCTTCACCGGCTTTGAATCGTACCACTGCGAGACGTCATACCCTCGCTCACTTGATGCTGCCATGATGATACCTCCTTGTTAGACGCACTTCTCCGCAGACTAGTTTAGGCACGACTGGAAGCCCACCAGCTTCTGAGTCGCGTTGATTTTGAGACCTCATAGCCGATCACGATGAGCAGCAGGAGTACGGTCAAAGGTCCAATCGCTGTTTTTGCCACATTTGCATAATCAATCTGCTGGACTCGTAATAGATACGACGAGGGGCTGAACCCTTCTGGCGTGATGATTACCCGATAGAGCCCCTTGGCTAATTTGGCTTCTCCTCGTAGGACTCCGTCCGGATGGATCCTGGGTGGCCAGTAGGCAACGGTCGCCTCCTCTGTGGCCTCACTCATTCCCTTGATCACCCGCACTCCTATTGGGAGATTTCGCAGGATCGGATCGACGAGATCCAGCACGAGAAAGGTGTCCCCTTCAGCCGGGATGTCGGTACAATACTGAGCCTTTGCGGCATGTTGCGGCTGATAGGCGTTGAAATGGACGAGATTCCCCCCGACGCGTTGAACACAAACATCTTCCTCTAGAGTCACATTGCCATGCGCACCAGCCAGACCGGGTGACATCAGTGGAAAAACCACGAGTACGCTACACAGTTTTTGGAATTGTGTTACTCGTTTGAGTTTGATGGGGACAAGAGTGACGGTCGGCCGATATATGATCGCGGTGATAATGCTCAGAGCAACAATTGCAATGAAGATCGTCAGCATCGATTTTCACCTCCTTCCACACCTACTCGTGAAGCATACCCTTCACAAGATGAAGGCCCCCTTAGATTCTCATGAAGAATTCTTCATGAGCATGGGTTCAAGCTGAATCTATTTTACGGTGGCAGCCCGCTTCACCTATCGCTCTGGGTGTCTCATTAATCGGACGATCACGCTCTTGTAATAGCGACGTCTGAGCAGATCGAAATCTATTGCATAACTGCTGACACCAGAGCATTTGGTGGCCCCCCCCCTGCATTTCGTCAGTTAAGCCACACCAGTTTTCATAATGAGGAATGTCTGGATGTATTACTATCACGATGTCCATGGTTTGTCAAGTTTATAATTGACAAACCATGGACACTAAGGTTATCTTGGGAAGCATCCCAGTTGCTAACCATAGATAAGGAGGCCTTCACCATGCCGATCTACTCAAAAGTTCTCTTTGCCCTCTCCGGCCTCGTCCTGCTCGAACTTGGATTCATCGCACTGTCCACCTCGCAAACCTACGCACTGGAGAAACAACCCCTTGCGCCCTCACGCACCGGTGCCACGATGGCACCTCTATATGGATTTCGCCTCCCGGACATTGATGGCCAACCCGTCGATCTCAAGACATTCAAGGGTAAGGTGCTGCTCATCGTGAATACCGCGAGCATGTGCGGCAATACGCCGCAGTACGCCGGCCTCCAGGAAATGTATGAGCGATATCAGGAGCGGGGGTTCGAAGTCCTCGCATTTCCGGCGAATGATTTTGGGCAGCAGGAGCCGGGGACTAATCAAGAAATCAAAGGATTCTGCTACACACGATACAGCGTCAGTTTCCCCCTGTTCTCAAAAATCAGCGTGGTTGGGAAAGATAAACATCCACTCTACCGCTACCTGACCGAGCAAAGCGCCTTCCCTGGCCGTGTGACGTGGAACTTTCAAAAATACTTGGTCGATCGCTCAGGCAACGTCATCGGGAAATATGACCCAGGAATGAATCCCTTGTCGCCCACCATTCTGGCCGATCTCGAAAAAGCCTTGGCGGCAAGCTAACGTTCTGCACCCATAAGGGAAAATGCATGCGGATGAATCAGCGACATCTCTTAATTGGTCTTAGCCTCGGCTTCTTTCTCTGTCAGGCACCAGTTGCTGGCTTAGCAGCGGATGAATGGGTGCGAGTGGGGGGAACCCATAAATACGACCGCTACGTGAATATGACCAGTATTGGAGTGTGGGGCCCAACGGTTACCCTCTGGACGCTTCGGGACTTTCGTGTGCAGCGAGCTATCCCAGGCGGTCCCTACCGGTCAGTGAAGATCAAACGTCAATACCATTGCGACCAGAGAAAAAGCCGACCGCTCCATGTTCGGTACTACCCGCAAGCTTTGGCACAAGGCCCGGTCCTCTACGCGGCGCCGGCCACGCGTGAGTGGTCACGGGTGGTTCCCGGCAGCGACGATGCTACAGAAATGCAGGTTGCCTGTCGTACGGTTCCGTCGACGCTGCATTCAAATAACAGGGGGTAATATGCAACGACTATTGATGCTGATCGCGCTCTCTTGTGGGATGATGACCGCCTGTACGGGAAGTGAGACGCCGTCCGCTTCCTCACCCAGTGCCGCAGCGGAATGGACGAAGATCGGAGAGACGGAAACCTACCTCTATTATGCGGATCACGGCAGTATTCGGAAGGCAGACGAGACCGTCATGATGTCGGATCTCTTCGACTATAAGACGACTCAGGCGGAAGCTGGCAACTCAGCACTCTCAAAAATCACACTGCGAGAATATGACTGTCAGAACCGCAAAAGCCAACCGGTGAAAACCACTTGGTATGCGGAGCATATGGGTTCAGGAGCTGCAGGGCGCACTACCGGAGCAACAGGCCAATTGACAACGTCGGCCACCGGCACGGCTACTGCCGCGCTCATGACAATCGCCTGCGGGCGTTGAAGAGTTACGCAAGACTTTGGATCAGAATCCACGGAGGCTCCGGCTGCTGATCAGATACACCAAGGAAACACCGACCGTTCAAGTCACGACAAGCCGAAATCAGCCAGTATGGCTTCCGCCGCTTTCCGTCCCGACAGCAGGGCGCCATCGAGTGTCCCACTTTCCCGGTAATCCCCACAAAGATACAGCCCTGCAGCCAGGCGCGGTGAGGTGGTGCGGTTCCCGGTTGATAGTACGTCGAGTGGGGGCAGCGCACGTTGAATGCAATCCGTTCGTAGATGACGCCACTCGTTGACTTGCGAGCCAAACCAGGATTGAAGATGTTGTCGTACCGCTTGAGAAATATCACCCTGCGCACCAACCTGTTCAGTCGCAGTCACTGAGATCAAGGCTCGCCCAGGCGGCGCGTATGATGGCGCTGCCTCACTCAGAACACAGACAGTCCGGGCCACCCCATCGTTTTCCCCATTCACCATCAACCAAGGTCCGCGTTGTGGAGCAGCCGGCGCATCAAAATAGAGCGTCACCGAGCCGCGAGCTAGGGCGTTTGATCCATTCTCTCCACGCAATCGTGCGGCGGTCGCGTCATCAGTCGCCAATACCAACACATCGGTCCGGAGCGACTCCCCGGACTCCAATACCACGCTCGCAGCATGAATCTGTTGGACGGCGTGGTTCAGGCGAATCGTCCCAGGCGGTAACGTACCCGCGAGTTGTTGTGCGATAGCGCCCATACCGTCTCGTGGTACAGCAGTGACTCCTCGGCAGAACGCCCCCCAGACCAGTTCAAAAATCCAGCAAGGGGTTTTTAATTCTGTCTCCAAGAACACACCACTGAGAAACGGTCGGAAGAAATGCATCACCATGGCGTCAGAAAACTCATAGGCCTGCAGCACAGCACGAGTCGGCCCTGTGGGGTCCTTCATCACAGCACAGAGATGCTGCCGCAGGGTGTCCCGTCGCATACGCAGCATCCTGAACTTGTCGGCAAGCGTGCCGATGGGACTGAGCATCATCTGTGGAACGTCTTGCGGCCGGCGAAAGGGATCGCTCATCACATGAAAGCGTCCCGCGTGACGAATGAGCGCTCCGGCATGAAACGGCATGAGCGCCAACGCAGGATAGTTGAGCGTTTCCCGCGCTTCCGGATATCCGGCAAGGAAGACCTGAAATCCGCGATCGAGTTGAAATCCTTCGACACGATCCGTGCGGACACGCCCCCCAATGCCGTCGGACGCTTCAAGGACCGTGCACGCGAGACCAGCGTTCGTCAGGCGACGCGCACAGGCCAATCCGGCAAGGCCGGCACCGACAATCAGCACATTGGGAGTTGCAGCCATGATGAGTTATTTCACCTTTTGAGCCGTTGCGGACATGAAGTCTCCTAGGCCGTCACCCTCGCCCTGCTTTACCACAGAAGTTCATATCATGCCCATCTCCTTAGCTGCTCTGATAGGGTCTTTGCGATCAGCTGCAAATCGAACGGCCACGCATAGCGCAGTTCAACAGCGGGATACAGCGGTCGCAAGTGGTCCAAGATCTCCGGTATCTCGACCTCCGAATGAGAGCCACCCGGCGTGAACATCGTCGTCAGGACGGTGATGGATGTCACGCCTTGTTTCACCAAATCCTCCACGGCTTCTTCCAATGTCGGCGCGCAGAATTCATTGTAGGCCATGGCAAACAACGCCCCATTCAGGTGTGGACGCAACATGGCCCCCACGGCTTCCAGGCCCGATTGGTAGGGATCGGTCTCTTTGGTTCGTGGCCAACGACGGATCTTCTGATCCAATTCAAGTTCTTCCTGGGACGGCTGCTGTTTGGCCGCACGCCGTTGAGCTTCCAATCGTTTCAATTTCGTTACCAGATCTTGCGGGCAGTCCTTTGGGATGCCACCATGACCTACGAGGACAACCCCCTTCATTGAATCATTCATGAGTTTCTTCTCCTATAGCTAGTACGCACGGCGTCTCGTGGCCGCGCAATTGTGGGAGGACTGACCGATTCTGTACCACACACGTCAACGCGTCTTTTGGAGAGGCACATCATCACAATAGGTCACGGCATCGGATTTCGCCCAGAGCCCGACACGCCCTTTGGCAAACGTGTGATCACAGAGTCTAAAGACGGCTTGCTCGTCAAACCATACACGAACATCGCACCCGCGCATCTGGACGCGGAGGCGCGTGCCACTGGCGGATGTCGATCACATGGTCAAAGTTTTGGATCATATGCCTCACACCGTTGACCACCTGATAAATCCTGATGTGCTGCCCTAAATGATACGGAAAGCCATGCTCCCTACCCAAAGCAGATGTGTGCATCACGCTCATCACTGATGACTTCCAGTGAACCATATTTCAATGCCGTCTTGGGCAACCAACACCGGTTCTCACAATTACCCTGGCCATTCTTACCAGGTTCCGATCTATCGAGGCTACGTCTTCACGCTTTGGGAGAGTCCATCATCGTTAAGTATTCCTGGAGATTTGTCTTTCCATAGCGACTCTCCGGATAGACGGTTCGGATAAACCTGGCTACGAGGGCCATCACCTTCTTGACTCCCGGAGTTTTTTCAGGATCGGTCGCGGGCAGCAACCGAACGGTGATAGCCTTGTCGTGTAACTTGAGCTGGACAAAGAAATTGCTCGACGTGCCTTGCTCGATCGCCACACACTCGAGCAAGGCATCCTTCCCGTTTCTGGACATGTAGAATTCCTGAATTTTGAGTATCTCGGCTCCCGTCCGCTGAAGCGTCGGTGTGAAGTTCTGATACAACGCCTGAAGTTCTCCGGTTTCTTCGATGACAACGTGCGGCATGTGCGTCCCTTTCTACACGTGATTCCGTAACATCAGTTCCTTGGGATGTGGGTTGAGATACACCTGGTCACGGATGTAACTCATGTCGAATACATGGACATAGTGCTTGATAAGCGTCAGCGGGACGATTAACGGAGTCAGCCCTTGATGATAATCATTGATCACGCCCATCAGCTCGGCCTTCTCACATGGGTTCATCAGCTTTTTGAAGTGGCCCACGATATGTTGCAAGACATTCACGTGTTTAGAGACTGTCGCTCTCACGGCCAACGTCTTCATGAAGAGATCCGCATATTTCACCGTCAGGTCCTTGGGTCGATACCGTTCGGCCTGAGCGACGAGCTGTCCCAGCGTCTTGTAATGTTGTGGACTATGGGACAACAGCAAGTACTTATGGATGGTGTGAAAGCGAATGAGCTCCTGCCTGTTGAGCCCACTCTGCAGGAGGTCCTGCAGCCGACGATAACAAAACACTCGCTCGATAAAGTTCTCTCGAAGTGACGGGTCACAGAGTCGGCCTTCTTCCTCGACAGGAATCAACGCAAATTCCGCCATAAAGGCTTTTGCAAAAATTCCGATGCCGCTGTGACTCGGCATTCCTTGTGCCGTGTACACACGCACCCGTTCAACCCCGCAACTGGGAGAGCCTCGCTTGAAGACAAAGCCGGAGAGATCCAATTCGCCGAGCGACTTGAGACGCTCGTCAATCATGGTCTCCATGGCTGAGGTGTGATCGTCCTTGCTCGTAATGGTCATGAGTCGCGGGTGCCGCGGATCCCCGACTAGCCGCATGGCTTCCCGAGGGATACCCAATCCTGCCTCGACCTCAGGACAAACCGGCACCCATTCGACGTAGCGGCCCAATACATCGGTCAAGAATCGGTCCTGCTTATGCCCTCCGTCAAAGCGGACTTCATCACCAAGGAGGCAACGGCTGATACCGAGGCGAAGCAGGGAGGTTGTCATCTTGTTGTCTCCTGCCGTCCGAGGTTGAGATATTCCTGACGCGCAAGTTGATGATCCACCACCGGTGACGGATACTCTATCCCGATTCTGCAATGTGCCTGTTCTTGCTCCTCAGGAGTCATGAGATGTGGCTCATGAATCCTTTTCGACGAGACCGAAGCAAGTTCAGGGACATATCGACGAATGTAGCCCCCATCAGGATCAAACTTCCTACTCTGAAGCGCAGGATTAAAAATCCGATAGCCCGGCATGCTGTCTGTGCCGGTTGAGGCACACCACTGCCAATTCCCGTTATTGGCCGCCACATCAGCATCGAGCAGGTGGCGCATGAAGTACTGCTCACCACTCCGCCAGTCGATCCGAAGATCCTTGATGAGAAAGGACGCCACGATCATGCGGACGCGATTGTGCATCCATCCTGTCTGATTGAGCTGCCGCATACCGGCGTCGACAATCGGATACCCCGTCCGTCCACTGCACCACGCTTGGAACAAGACATCACGCTCCGCGCTATGGTCTCGCGGCGGAGGCACGGCTGTCCGACGGAATGGTCCCTCAACGACATGCGGAAATGCCGCTAAGACTTGCTGAAAGAATTCACGCCAGATCAATTCATCGATCCAGGTAAACACGTCTGTTCGAGAGACCGGACCTCTCTGGGAGAGACTGTGTAGCGCTGTCTGTACAGTCTCCCTCGGGGAGAGGGTTCCGAACCGCAAGTGAGGAGACAACTTTGCGCTCCCATCGATCGCAGGACGATTCCGACCATCGGCATACCGGTGAATGGGGCTCTCGATGAACCACTGCAATTGTTTGCGGGCATGACGCTCTCCCGGTGCAACCCACGGAACGAGATGCTCGTAGCCCAGCTCCTCGGCGGTTGGAAGGACCGATGGAGATAACCGGACGGCTTTCCTTGTCGTTATTGAGGGATGTGGGATGGCACGGACTGTCGGTTTGACCGCATGCCACTTGGCCCACCAGCGAGCACGATACGCGCTATAGCGCTGCATCGGCTCTCCAGTGGCGCTCCGCACTTCCTCTGCCTCAAACACCACGTGGTCTTTGAAGCTCTTGGCAACGATACCTTCCCGAGCCAATCGCTCCTGCATCCCTTGATCTCGTATGAGCGCACGCGGCTCATAATCTCGGTTCCAATACACGGCATCAGCTTCCCATTCGAGCGCCGCTCGTAACACTTCGTCGACTTGGACCCCACGCCGCCACTGCAACACCAGTCCGAGCTCCGCAAGCGATGATTGAAGCTCCTCCAAACACCCCAGCATGAAGTTCACGCAGGCCGCCCCGAACTCATGCGATTGCAGTAACGGCTCATCGAACACGAACAGTGGAATGACCTCGTCACATTCTTCACAGGCCGCGATGAATGCCGATTGGTCGGCAAGGCGAAGATCTCTTCTGAACCAGACGATTCCACGCATGTGCTGTCCTACTTCCCTATGTGGTTACCGTGCAGGGTTTCCGTGCGTTCCGGCTGGTCCTTTCGGTAGCTTGTCGCCGGCCACACGCGTGATCGACAGCTCACGAAGACCGTTTTCCCCCTTTACGCCGACTTTCACAGCGGTTCCTGGCTCTCCTCGAATCATGCCAACCACCTCTTCATACCGTTTTCCTTTCACCGATGCCCCATCAACACTCACCACCTCATCCCCATGTCCAAGCCCCGCCTGCTGAGCTGGTCCCTCAGGATGAACCATGCCGACATACAGGATGGCCGGATCGCCGATTCGCTCTGCCCCTACCTGGAGAGAAATGCCGATGACACCGTGAGGAAGTTTTACATCGTCTTTGTACCCGTGATGAGCCTGGCTCGTGTGTTGGTCGGCCATGGCTATACCGGAGACGATAAGGCTCATCACCAATCCTAACGCGATAAGAATGCTTGGGATTCGCATACGCGTACCTCCTATTTATTATGCTGCCGATCGCATGAGCACATCCCGCAATGCTTCTTCTAACGTTGGATATTTGAAGCAATACCCTCCCGCCACGGCTTTCGCCGGAATGACTCGTTGTCCGGTTGTCATCAATGTGCCTAACTCGCCAAGAAGTACATGTAACGCAAACATCGGAACAGGAAGCCAAGACGGTCGGTGAAGCACCTGTCCAAGAACTTCACAGAACGTCTTCATCATCACGGGCTCTGGAGCCACGGCATTGATCGGACCAGAAACCGTCGGTGTACTGAGCGCCCACTGGATCAGACCAACATGATCATAGCGGTGAATCCAGGAGACCCACTGATTCCCCGGCATGATGGGACCTCCGGCAAAGAATCGGAAGGGCAACAGCATCTTGGGCAAAGCCCCTCCGTCTTGCTCCAGCACCATTCCAGTGCGTAGCATGACGACCCGCGCCCCACATTCTGCAGCCTGCAACGCCTCTGATTCCCATGCAAGACAGAGATCGGCCAAGAAGCCATCGCCTCGCGCCGCACCTTCATCCAGGCGGCGATCGTCGGTGGCACCGTAATATCCGATGCCGGATGCGCTGATGAAGATAGTGGGTTTCGACGACCAGCGTGACAGCGCCCGAACCAGTAAACGGGTGGTCAGGATTCGGCTATCGGTAATGAGTTGCTTGCGCACATCCGTCCAGCGCGTGTCGGCGATGGATGCACCGGCTAGGTTGATGACCGCATCGACTCCTTCAAGGACCTGCTCCCAGGGGCCTGAGTCCCGTGCGTTCCATTCGACAGCTTGCACCGGCAGCTCACGACGAGAATGGACCCGGCTTGCTTGCCTAGTCAAAATCGTAACCCTATGGCCTCCCTGGTTAAGCGCGGCATACAGAGCTCGACCAATGAATCCTGTACCTCCAGCGATAACAATCTTCATGGGTTTATCCTTCGGTACTACTCTCCTTCAACATTGTCGATATTTCAGACATGTGCGCAACCGAGTCCGATCCGTAGCCCTCTTATCTCATTTGTGCGTAGCCGATTTATTGTGACTCACCTATCGTGCGAACTTCCTTTGTTTCGGGCCTTCGAGGGCCTGAGGCGCCGGCTTCAGTCGATTCGCCAGTACCATCTGATCGATGAATTCTCCACAATTGGTGCAGCGTAATTCTTTGAACATAACCCCGCCTGCATGGCCCTGCAAATCCACATAGTGCGCGACAACCATCAGCCCGTCGCACCGCGCACATATATCGTGCCTCGTCGGATCAGAGAGAGCCGATACCTTGTTTGGCTTCCCGATGATCTCCATGGGAACCCCCGATAGGGATAACATGACACTCGGGCATTTCTTACTTCCGCGTGGACCTTCTGTCTTTCTCCCGCCGAATCACTGCCGCGCTCAGAGTCTGAAAGAGCCCGGCCACCAGTGCACAGGTCAAGAATCCCATGGCAACCAAAAAGACAACGCTCATATCCATGATGCACTCCTTTCACCTGTCGAAAACGGAAACTGCCCTTTATAGAGCTTCCAGCTCGCCAAGGAGGCAGGCCCCTCTATCACGAGGGGACCTGCCTGCCTCAGCGGGTGACGCCGTGCGGAGTTCAGCGTCACCTGAACAGAATATGAGACCGGCCTCCGGCAATCTGTTGCGTCTAGTCCAATCCCTTGCAGCGCCATGCGGGAGATTTGAGACAAATGGAAGCATCCCATGGTCGTCATTGCTTCGACTCCCTGCTTCCTTCAATCGCGTGGGTCGTATGGATGCGCACTTGTTTGACGAGTGACGCCACCCGACCGGTGTCCCCCTGGTTGACCTCTTCTTGGGCCTGAGTAATAAGCGTGCGCGCCTGGTGCAAGTGCTCTTCGATCTCGGCCTGCAGCTTGGGGGAGGCTACCGTTCCCCCCAGAGCCGCCCGGTGATACACCTCCCACGCATGATCTACCTCGTGTTCCACTTCGTGAACCAGGCGAAACGTGCTCTGATCAGAATGGTCTGGGATGTCGATGGGACCAGCCTGCAGAAATGAGGCTGTCAGGAGTATGCTGAGCAGGAGGATCCCCAGGCGTAGCGTCATCTTAGTGGTGACTCCAGAAGGCTTCTGACTTGCGTGGTTGAGAGTACCGGGAGATTTGGAATGATCCGCTGATTGAGTATCGCTCGAAATTCCGTATGAACGGCCGATCCTAGACTGAATACGCCTGTTGTCGATGGCGCCTACTTCGCGCAAGGCAGCTCGTGCGATCCCACGTATCATCCCGTTGAATACGAATTCGTGGGGGACATAGAGGGAGTACCAATAAAGTTGCCCTTTCAGTCCCACCGGATCAAAGATCGCCGTTTGGCGGATCTGGGTGACTGAGCCGAGCTCAGTCACCTCAAACTCCAACCAAGCCCGTCCCGGCAGTGCCATCTCGGATTTCAGCCGCAGGCGGCGATTCGGCTCAATCGCCTCAACCCGGAAGGTGTCGACCGTATCGCCGACGCGGAGAGACGAGGCCGATGGCCGTCCGCGTCTCATGCCCACCCCCCCTTGAAGCAGATCGATAAAGCCACGAAGATGCCACAGCCAGTTCCATGCGTACCAACCATGGTCCCCGCCAAGCCTTTCAATACACTTGAACACCGCTGATGCAGGTGCATGAACGGTGAGGGTCCGTGAATCAACAATGCGTGTACCGAATCGAACTCCTCCCCACGATGGCAACCGCCCCGATGATGAGATAGCGTCTGACCAGCGCGTAGCCGAAAAATGTTTTTCTTCCTGGGCAAGGGCTCGGCGAATCGCCTCATCAATGCCCATCGGTCGCACAGGAAAAGTCGTCAGCGCAGTACGGTCCCGCACCACCGTGACATGGACGATGCTTGCAATGATCGCTCTTCCGATTCGAGCGTAGAGCGGCGTGACCAGTCCAAGCCAGAGCGCAGACAACCACGGTGTGAGGACTGGAACTGGGATGATCAGAGGACTGAGGCCACGTTGACGACCATATGCACGCATCATGTCCGCATAGGATACTTGGTCGGCACCGCCCACCTCATAGATCCGGTATTCGGCGACGGGAATCCGAAGCGCTTCCATCAGGTAGTCCAACAGATCATCGATGGCGATCGGCTGCGCCTTTCCCTTGACCCACTTGGGCGTGAGCATGATCGGGAGACGCTCGACCAGGCCACGAATCAGCTCAAACGAGGCGCTGCCGGAGCCTATGACCGCCGATGCACGAAATTCACATACAGGCAATCCTGACTGCCTCAGGATGTCCCCCACCTCATGCCGACTGCGCAAATGAGCCGAAAGTTGTTCATCGTCTCGTCCAAGGCCACCAACATAAATGAGGCCCTTGACCCCCGCCGCTTTCGCAACCTCACCGAAGTTTCTAGCAGCCCTCCGATCCGTGTCTTCAAAAGAACCGATTGAGCTCATGGAGTGGACCATGTAGTACGCCACGTCCACCCCGCGCAATGCATGCTCCAGACTCGCTCGATCAAGAACATCACCCGCGACAACTTCCGTAGAGGGGCCGACTCTCGGTTTCAGAATCTCGGGATGTCTCGCCAAACAGCGTAAGCGATATCCCTGTTGCTCTAACGACGGCAGGAGACGTCCACCTATGTAGCCGCTGGCTCCCGTCAGAAGGATGAGGGAGGCTCTGGGAGTCGCCGCTGGGCTCTCATTCGACTGTCCTCTGTCCACGGTGCTGCCTGTATTCACTTGAGCCCCCCCCATCACGCCTGCCGACTGAACGATACGGCACCAACTTCTGCCCTCGCCTGTCGTCTACTTTTTGCTGAGACTTTTATTGATGAGTTCTTTGGTGGCCAGATATTCCGGGTTGCCGGGATCAGCCGCCAAGGCCTTGTCGATGGCCGCGAGGGCTTCGGCATGCTTTTCCGCCCCCATCGCGACGAGCGCCTGGATGAAGGCCTCCCGGCCCGATTGCACCGCTTCGTCCGAGATGCTTACGACCGACTTCGCACAGCGGAACCCCAATCCGACCCCATAGGAGTTGTTGTCCGGCTGATTCCAGAAGCGATGGCTCGTATGCAGGGAGGTCTCCGGGGCCAGCCACGACCCGCCCCGCAGGACCTTCACAGGCCCTTGATTGGCGAAGTTGTAGCCCTTCTCCGCCCCGCGGGGATTGAGCGCCGGACTGTCCTTGTAGTAGGTCAGGTCATACCAATCCTCGACCCACTCGAAGACGTTGCCGGCCATGTTGTACACCCCAAACCCGCTCACCCCTTCCGGATATGAATCGACCGGCATCGTACGGCCCACGTTCTGGCCATAGTTGGCTTTCTTCGGGTCCAGCTTGTGGCCCCAGGGATAGTGATTGTCCCCGTCGGGGCCTTTGGCCGCATGTTCCCACTCGGCCTCCGTGGGCAGGCGCTTGCCGTCCCACTTGCAGAAGGCATGGGCGTCGGTCCAGCTGACGCCGACGACCGGCTGGGTGGGCTTACTCAGACGGGGATCGTCCCAATAGGCGGGGGCGGGATGACTGGTGGCCTTCATAAACTCTTTGTACCGGGCATTGGAGGCTTCATACTTGTCGATGAGATAGGCGTCGAGGACGACCTGATGCTTGGCTTCATCCGCATGTTCGCTGCTCCCCATGGTGAACTCGCCCTTCGGGATGAGCACCATATCCTTGTCGCTGGTCGGTAGGTCGGCGGCTGTGGCCAAAGTGATCGTCCCGGCCGTAAGGACGACCCCCACGGCTAATTGTCTGAGCGCTGGTCTCCGCATGATGGCCCCCTTCTGTGAAATGTCACCAGGCTAATCCTGGTAGAGCAAAGATGTTATTTGATCGCTTCAGAATGTCCACTGTGTGTCCAATGTATGTCTACCGTATAAGCAAATATGTCCAATCTGTCAAGTGTTATTTTCTAAATCAATTGACAAACATTGAACATCTTATTGTATGATTGAGTCACTGAGTATTAATCTTCATATAATTCATGTAGTTAGAAAACTTGCGTCATCTTAAGAGATTTAGTTCCAGTATGGGAGTGGCGGTTTGAGATCCTCAAATCAACGAGAACAACCAATCGTTACAGTAATTACTCTGCTGAAGATGTCGCGTTGCTGCGGTTCTTCAAGCAGCAGCTGAATACCGGAGCCTCCATTGGAGAGCGGTCAAAATTGGCTCGAGAGGAGTTGTTAATTCCTACTCCCGGCATAGGTGGGGCAGCTCTGGCATGATGGTCATCCAGCATTGCGTCATAAGGTACATTCAATAAAAAATTCTCTTGGTCATGAATCAGGGCCCTTGATAATTTCTCCGAGTTGGATCACAGGCTGGATCAATTGATGAGGCAAACCGCCTCTCGCCGCTGACGCAATGAGATCGATCAGATGGCATCCTACCCACTCACAGTATTTTTCGATGGAGCGTGTCCTATTTGCGATCGAGAAATCGCCCTCATGAGGCGACTAGACAGACACCAGCGGCTGATATTTTGCGACTTCTCCCGGCCGGACTATGATCCAGCATCCATAGCCATATCCCCCACTGAACTTGGGAGAATCATTCATGCCCGTTGGACTGATGGAACCGTCATTACCGGCGTGGATGTTTTCCGCGCCATGTGGGAGGCTGTGGGCCTGGGATTCCTGGCGAAGGTCACTCGTTTTTCTTTCGTCGAACCGATGGTCGTGAGGGCCTACACGTGGTTCGCACGCAACCGCCTGAGGCTCACCGGTCGCTCATACCCCTGTGCTGGAGACGCATGCAGATCAGAGCGGCACAGTCCGTGAGTTTTTTGCGCCCTATGTCTCATGGTCGAGAAATGATACGGTCGGAACGGGCAGGGTTACGTTCACCTACCCGTTCGTCGAAACCAGCCTTCTCTTAAAGGCGTTCATCCTTCACTTGCCTTGAGAGAGATGTGCGACGGCAGCTTCGGCATGTTTTGTAGCTACGTCAGGATGACCAGCCTTACCCTGCTCAATCGCCGCTTTTAGATTCGCAATCGCTTCTGCCACATGCGGGTCCCGCCCTCCCGTCACCGCCTGCTGCAGCGAGGCCTCCGCAGAAGTTACAAGCTTCTCAGTATGCCCCTGCTTGCCATGGTCCACCGCTTCCATCGCATGCTTGAGAATGTCTTTGACGGTTTGTTCTTGCCGTACGGTATCCCGCCGTGCGCCCCCTTCGCCGAAGGTCGGCTGAAGAGGCAGGGTGGCGGTAAAGAGCATGACGAGTGCTCCTGTCAGCGCCGCAGCTCGTCGTGGGTTCTGGTGTGTCATATCCATTCCTCCTTTAGTTAAAGCCGTTAGAAAATACTCTAGGAGGACACCCCATGAGGTGTCGTCATGGTCATCGTTGCTGATTCACCGCGTCAATTTGCCGGGTATGTCAGTCTTCCTCTTTTGAGTCCTTTGTTTCTCTCAATATCATGACGCCCTGCGCTTTACTGGCGTTGAGGTCCATCTCCGGCACCTTTTTATGCACAAGGTTCTGATGGCAATCGATACAGGTGGCACCCTCTGTTTCCATCTTCTTGTGGGTGGCTTTTGCCGATACACCAGGCGGCTTGGTATTCTTGTGGCACTCCCGGCACGTGACGCTGTCCCAATTTTTGAGCGACATGCGCGCATAGTGGGCCATGATCTGCCGCCGCTCGTCGAATTTCTCGATCGTCGAGTAGTCATACTTCATCTCTGCGAGCACAGCCCGTGTTCCATCATAGACGTGGGTCCACACAGCCAAGTGGAAGTTCCCCAAACCCTGAGGCACGTGGCAGTCCTTACAGCCAGGATCAGCTCCCAGTGCGCCATAGTGGGAAGACTTTTTCAGCTCTTCATAAGGATAGGTTTGGGAGTGGCAGCTGACACAAAACTCGGTTCTGGAGAGCGCATGTTCCCCGCCGAAGACCACAATGATCACTCCGGCCATAAGTAGGGCGCCGATCAGCAGAGACCCTCTGGACAGGTTGAGATAGTGCGGCAATTTGCCTGCCATGATTCCTCCTCACTCGGCTCTGCCGACCAGAACGGAGATAGGAATCCTTGCCAGCATGGGCTGGCCAAATTAGACGGCGATGGCAGAGCCACGATCTCATTAGGGATTCCTTGCACACCTAAACCCGCTATTGAAGTTGCGGTACGCCGGTGAATCATAGTCGGTGGTCGTAGGGATGTTGAGGTCCCTCTGTACTGAGCGCAGCCGTTCTGGGGCGAGGTCCCAGGAGCCACCTCGAATGACCTTAAATTTTCCATTTGCCGGCCCCTGCGGGTTTCGCGATGGGCTGGCCGCATAGTAGTCGGGGTCATACCAGTCGTTCACCCATTCCCAAACATTTCCCGCCAGATCATAGACCCCGTATGGGCTTTTTCCCTCTTTCATTTGCCCCACCGGCACGAGCGCCTCATGGTTGTTCCACTTGTCCCGCTCCTTGCCGAAATTTGCTCGGGCTGGACTGGGTGGATCATTACCCCAAGGATAGAGCCGCCCGTCCGTCCCCCGCGCAGCCTTCTCCCATTCCGCTTCCGTCGGCAGCCGTTTGCCGGCCCACTTGCAATAGTTGCTCGCATCCTTCCAATCGACATTGACAACAGGGCGGTTCTCATAAGACGGCTGGGCCATGGTCGTCCATAGAGGGGGAGGGTCGAAACTGTTCACGTCCAAGAATTCTCCGTATTGTCCGATCGTCACTTCGTGCTTATCGATGTAGTAGGCATCAAGATAAACTTGGTGCGCCGGTTTTTCATCGACATTGCCTTCATTGCTTCCCATGAGGAATTCCCCAGCCGGTACGAGGACCATTGGAGCCGGATCCTTGATGGTGACTTTCTTCGGTCGTGACTCTGCCTTAAACTCCGTATGTTGGGAGGGTTTCCCTTTATGCGAAAAGGTATGGACGAACGCGATCACTTTCCAGATCTGATCCTCCGAGAGGAGCGCTTTCCAGGGCACCATAGGTGTTTTAGGAATCCCCTCCGCCACTCGCCAATACCAGTAGCTGTCTGAAAAACGGCTGGTGTGTTTCTGGTCTCGGAGTCCCCCTCCACTATTGACGGGGCGTCCATCTTGACCATGGCACGAATTACAAGCGACAAGTGGATGGACATCCCCAAAATAAATATCTTTGCCCTCCTTGATGATTTTGAGATCCGTCCACCAGCCGGTGGGCATGCGCTTGTCTGCATAGTCGGGAGGAACCGGATCCAGCGGCATGAGTTGCTCCGACTGGGCCGATGGCTCAGCGAGCGTGAGGCTCAATACGATCACCAGGAAGAGTGGCCCAATTGTGCTTCTGTTCATTTACTATCCCCTCCCCCGATGGCGAGGCCTACCCACGACGTGCTGCCTCATGTTCACACTCCCCATCGCACGGTTGATGGCCGGTAGTGCTATGGACACGGTACTGGGGGTCATACGGGCCTCCCTCTCACAAGCTGCACACGTGGTATCGATGATGTGCTAGCCAACAGGGCTCCTCCTCAAGCGAACCTGCCTGCCTTCACCGGCCGTTGAAATCTTCGTATCGCGCGAGAGACCTCCTACTTCTTCTGACTTTCTGTCTCGAGGCTACGGGCGCAGCGAAATCCGGTGCCATGGGTCTGGAGCGCAAATCCACCCCGCCCACGAGCGGTGGTCGTCAGATCGGAGACCGGACTGTGCCAGGACCCGCCACGAATGGACCGCACCACACCTTTCTTGTCCGGCCCCAGCGGATTGCGTGGTGGCGCGTCCTTGTAGTAGTCCGCGTCATACCAGTCCGCCACCCACTCTCGGGCATTGCCGGCCATATCCTTCACGCCATACGGAGAATCCCCGTCAGGCAGTGAACCGACGGCGTGCAGCGTGCGCTCCTCGTCCCATTCTCGATCAAAGTTTGCATGCCTCGCCGTGGGAGGGTCATTCCCCCAAGGATATACTCGCCCATCAGTCCCCCGTGCCGCCTTTTCCCATTCCGCCTCGGTCGGCAATCGCTTCTTCGCCCATGTGCAGTAGGCCTTGGCGTCGTACCAGGTCGTCTGCACCACTGGAAGATGCTCAATGCCGGTGAGCAATGTAAGGGGGCCGGTGCCGTACGGATTCGGAGGTGTGCGATGGCCGGTGGATTTCACAAAGGCCATATACCGTTCATTCGTCACTTCGACTTGGTCGATGCCAAACGCATCAAGATACACGGCTCGTTGTGGGTGCTCATCGGCCCGGCCCTGTCCTTCCGGAGAGCCCATCAAGAACTCCCCGGCTGAGATGGCGATCATCGCCACGGGATCGACTTCTTTCGGTGCGGACATCGCCTCCGTAGAGAACCATGGGGTGATGGCCACAAGGGCAACCATTGATATGGTCATGGGTGCTAGTTGAGTTCGGCGGTTCCACAACGCGGTCTTCATTGCTTTGACTCCTTGCTCCCTTCAATGGCGTGGATCGTATGGGTCCGCACTTGCTTGACGAGACGCTCTACTTGGTCGGTGTCGCCTTGATCAGCGGCCTCCTGAGCCTGGGTAATGAGCGTACGTGCCTGATGCAAATGCTCTTCGATCTTGGCCTGCAGTTTCGGGGATGCCACCGTCCCTCCGAGAGCCGCCCGGTGATACACCTCCCATGCATGGTCCACCTCATGTTCTGCTTCGTGAACGGCCGACACACTTTCTTCGTGTGGGTGATCAGTTGATTCAAGAGGGCCAGCCTGGGTCCCCTCGGCCATCAGTAGCGCACTGAAGGAGATACCAAGGATATAAAGAGTGTAAGATCTCATGTCCGCCTCCATTACTGATAACTGCGCCAGGCCCTTCAAGGTTTCTTCGCCCGCTCAATCATCAATCGTAGCTCCTGCAATTCAGCATGTTTCGGATCAATCGATAATCCTCGGGCTACCGCCTCCTGAGCTTCGACAAAGTGTTCCCGCCCCATTTCCATAAGGGCCGTGGTATGAGCCTGTCTGATTTGAAGTTCGATTTCAGACGGAGCACTCTTGGCACAACGAAATCCAAGACCGACGCCGTAGCTGTTGTTGCTTGGATGATTCCAGAATCGATGGGTGGCTCTCAGTGTAGCTTCAGGGGCGATCCACGAGCCGCCACGGATTACCCGCTTTTCATCCAGCGTCAGAAAATCCACATAGGTTCCCGTGCCTCCGATCCATACAGGTTTCGGTGGCCCCGTGGGGTTCACCATCGGTTCCAACCGGCTGTAGAAACGAGGATCGTACCAATCTGAGACCCATTCGAATACGTTCCCTGCCATGTGGTGGAGACCATAAAAACTGACCCCGTCAGGATACGAGTCCACCGGCATGGTTGCCTCGTGGGTCTTTCCGAAATTGGCCCTGGCCGGATCAAAATCATTCCCCCAGGGATAGAGGTTGCCGTGTGGCCCTCTGGCCGCCTTCTCCCACTCGGCTTCCGTCGGGAGTCGTTTGCTTACGTACTCACAATAGGTTCTTGCGTCGTTCCAGCTGACTCCGACCACGGGCAGTTCCGGACGATTCAGGCGGGGATCATCCCAATAGGCTGGGGCGGAATGCCCCGTCAACTTGATGAAGTCTTTGTAATTCTTGTTCGAGACTTCGTACTTGTCGATGAGGTACGGGTCTAGAAACACCATATGAGCCGGACTCTCGTCATGAAATGTGCTCGCAGGCGTCCTATTGCGTTGAGAGTACGCCGCAGAACTATTGCTGGCTGTCGCCGGCTCCCCTCCGTCGAGACCCATCACCGACGGGACATAGCCTATGTACACCATATTCGCCGGGATCAGGGAATCATCCGCCTGTGCCGTTATGGTGATCGACAGACATCCTACTATCAGCATGAATCCTATCGCCGCCTTGGCTCTTCTCATACTGTCCTCCACGAATAGTGGTTCGCTGGACGCAAACGGCAACCCGGTTTTTCCAGCGGATCGAGAGACTATTTTTTCTTCAGACTTTTATTGATGAGTTCTTTGGTGGCCAGATATTCCGGGTTGCCGGGATCAGCCGCCAAGGCCTTGTCGATGGCCGCGAGGGCTTCGGCATGCTTTTCCGCCCCCATCGCGACGAGCGCCTGGATGAAGGCCTCCCGGCCCGATTGCACCGCTTCGTCCGAGATGCTTACGACCGACTTCGCACAGCGGAACCCCAATCCGACCCCATAGGAGTTGTTGTCCGGCTGATTCCAGAAGCGATGGCTCGTATGCAGGGAGGTCTCCGGGGCCAGCCACGACCCGCCCCGCAGGACCTTCACAGGCCCTTGATTGGCGAAGTTGTAGCCCTTCTCCGCCCCGCGGGGATTGAGCGCCGGACTGTCCTTGTAGTAGGTCAGGTCATACCAATCCTCGACCCACTCGAAGACGTTGCCGGCCATGTTGTACACCCCAAACCCGCTCACCCCTTCCGGATATGAATCGACCGGCATCGTACGGCCCACGTTCTGGCCATAGTTGGCTTTCTTCGGGTCCAGCTTGTGGCCCCAGGGATAGTGATTGTCCCCGTCGGGGCCTTTGGCCGCATGTTCCCACTCGGCCTCCGTGGGCAGGCGCTTGCCGTCCCACTTGCAGAAGGCATGGGCGTCGGTCCAGCTGACGCCGACGACCGGCTGGGTGGGCTTACTCAGACGGGGATCGTCCCAATAGGCGGGGGCGGGATGACTGGTGGCCTTCATAAACTCTTTGTACCGGGCATTGGAGGCTTCATACTTGTCGATGAGATAGGCGTCGAGGACGACCTGATGCTTGGCTTCATCCGCATGTTCGCTGCTCCCCATGGTGAACTCGCCCTTCGGGATGAGCACCATATCCTTGTCGCTGGTCGGTAGGTCGGCGGCTGTGGCCAAAGTGATCGTCCCGGCCGTAAGGACGACCCCCACGGCTAATTGTCTGAGCGCTGGTCTCCGCATTTTTACCCTCCTTGGTTATCCCATTACCCAGGTAATAACGTTTCAGGCTGCGACTCGAGGCTCCAGTTCAGAAACTGCTGTTGCCGTTGATGGAAGAGAGTTTGAAACGACTCCGATCCGTCGATTCCTCAATATGACCCCGTCAATGACATCACCACACTGCACACAGCGTCTTGCGCCTTCGTCGTGCTTACTTGCGACGCTCCAGAGCTCAATAAACATTTCGCCCACCATGAGGCCGCCACACCTCGTGCAGGTGTGTTGCGACGTGACTCGGGAACTCTGGAATGCGGCGGTGTGGCTATTTGTACTCGTGCTCGTGATAATCATGACGTCCTCCCCACTCCACATGTCTAATGTATGACTCATGCTATGTCCAATGTATAGCCTAATATGTCCAATGTGTCAACTGTTATAGGTTATAATATTTGACAAACATTGGACAGTGATCTAAATTATGAATCGATATGAATAAACATAGAATTCATAGAGTTGCGAAACTCACGGGACTTTCGAAGGATGTGATCAGGGTTTGGGAACGGAGGTATAGCCTCGTCAAACCTTCACGAAGCGCCAATCGCTATCGAGAATACACCGATGAGGACGTTTCTCTCTTCCGTTTCCTGAAAGAGGAGTTGGATCGCGGTCAGACAATCGGCGGGCTTGCGATGGAGGGACGAGACTCGCTCCTTCAGCGAATGCACGTCAGTGCAATCCCAAAACAGCAGGAGCTTGTCCCTCACCGCTCGCTGCTCGATGAGCTGATCTCTCGCCTTGATCCGCTTGATAAAAGTCGATTTGAACAGCAACTGAACGCAGCGATCGCGGTAATCCCGTTCGAAGAGGCCGTACAGCGGATTCTTCTCCCCCTACAGCGACGAGTGGGAGAACTGTGGCATGAAGGACGGGTGAATATCGCGGTAGAACATTACGTGACGAAGGTCATCCAGCAGAAATTATTCTCTGTGATGAACCAACTGCCGGTTAATGAGTTTGGCCCCCGCGTAGTAGTGGCTTGTCCCGAAGGCGAGTATCATGAAATCGGCGCGCAGGCCGCCACCTACCTCGCTGCCGCTCGCGGCTGCCATGTGTACTACCTAGGCCCCAATCTCCCGCTGGCGGATTTGGAGACGCTATGCGAACGCGTGCGTCCTGACCTCATTCTCTTGTCCGTAACTGAAACAAAACCAGAGGGAGGAGTACATCACTTGCTCCATGGCTTACGAACGCTCTCTCAACGCTGGCCTGTCGCCGTGGGTGGTCAGGGGGCCTGTGCAATAAAGCACTTCTTGGAGGATACAAGCATCGAGCTGCTTGATGATCTCGGAGCACTTCACACCCGTCTCGCAAATCTTCTCTCAACCCACCAGCGCGCGTTTCATTGATTCTTTGCCATCTCCGTTTGATGCGAAACCACAGGCGATGGTCTTCCCTACGCTGTTCGCATCACTCAGACACAACGCCCCGAAGACCGACGAGGCACACAGGGGCAACGGAGTTCGGGAATGAGAGTGACCCGGATCTAACGGAGAAACTCAAGCGGCTGTGGAGAGGCCTCGACTGGCTCGTGCGGAGCTGGTTCATGATCCAGCCAGACATCACCGTCAGATTGATCGGTCGCCGTTGAGGTCAATGAAGCAAAATCAAAGAGGCGCGAATCCATCAGGAGTGACGGCGCAACATTAGAAATAGCCGCCGCGATGCTGTCGGAGCAACCGGGTGACTCCTGTTCCCATTGCCGGAGAAACGCCTTCACTTTTTTTCGTTTCAAATCTTCCTGTGACCCACAGAGATCGCAAGGAATGATCGGAAAGGCCCGCAACTCCGCATATCGAGCCAGATCCGCTTCTTTGACGAAAGCCAATGGGCGAATGACGAGATGTCGGCCGTCCTTCGAGCGCAGCTTCGGTGGAATGGCCTTCAGCTTGCCGGTATAAAAGAGATTCAAGAACAGGGTTTCAACGATGTCGTCCCGGTGATGGCCTAACGCAATCTTCGTGGCGCCGAGTTCCGTTGCGATGCGATAGAGATGGCCTCGCCGGAGGCGGGAACAGAGTGAACAAGTCGTCTCCCCTTCGGGAATAAGCCGCTTGACGATCGAATAGGTATCGCGTGCTTCAATATGGAAGGGGATTTCTCGGCTGGTGAGATACTGTGGAAGCACGTGTTCCGGAAAGCCGGGTTGACGTTGGTCCAAATTCACTGCGATCAGGTCGAACCGAATCGGCGCCCGTTGCTGGAGAATGATCAGGATATCCAGCAACCCATAACTGTCTTTTCCACCGGACAAGCACACCATCACCTTATCGCCTTCCTCAATGAGGCGATAGTCGGCAATGGCCTGTCCGACCAGTCGGCACAGGCGTGTTTGCATCTTCTCCGTCGCTTCGTCTAGTTTAGGGACAGCTTTTGAAACCAGTGGTATGCTCATCCGTCAATTGTACCGGTCCCGTTGCAGTGCTGTCGACTCCTCAACTCCTGGAGAGGTAAACAGATCATCTATGGCCCCATCGATTCTCTTCGTCTGTACCGGTAATGTCTTCCGAAGCGTGGCCGCCGAATATGCGTTGCGAGCTCAACTCGGTCAAACATCCGGCTATCACGTCAAATCAGCGGGCATCGACGCCAAGGCCCAAAAGATTCATCCCGTGATTCTCAACCGGCTGCGCCTCAAAGGCACCGATGCATCCGCCCATGTCCCCCAAATACTGACAAAGGAATTGATTCAACGGAGTGATCTCGTGATCGCCATGGGTCTGGGCCATCGCGAATTTATTCAGGCCAAGTTTGGGGTGAATGCCCCGCTGTTTAATGAGATCGCTTTCGGCGAAGACTCGCCGATTCTCGACCTCCACGAAGCCCTGCCGAACTGGGAACGGGATATCGTCGAAGCGCGGGAATATGTGGAGTCGGTCATCGACCACATCTGGGACTCCACACCGGCTCTGATGGCTCGGCTCTCCCAATTCCCCTAACAGGAATATCCTCGCGAGCCGTCGCCCCGGTTCAAACTGGTACGTCTTCGGACAATTTCTTCCTCTTTTCACGCTTCCTCAGACCCCGACAGGACAATCATCGTTGGCCCAGCGGCTGATTACTATAGTTTTTCGTGCAGTCTACCGACAGGCCATAATGGAAGGCTTTTCGTATGGACCGCATGATATCCGACATACTCAAGACTCCGGTCACCAGCCATGATGAAGCCCCGTGGGCATCATGGGCCGACGAGGCGCTCTTGGATCTGCCGATGTGTGATTTACAGATCGGGCTGAAGGGCAGTTTTGTCGAGCAACCGATCGCAGAGCTGATCCAAGAACTGGGACAGCGTGGACTTCAATTCCGCCCTCACTTTTGGCTGTCGAATGAGTGGTTTACCCCCGACGGAGTGCCCGGCATTGCCGTTCCCTTTTACCTCGCTCATCCGCGATTGGCGAAACTTGAACAAACACAGATGTTGGAAGTGGAAGGCGGGACAACCGAGTGGTGTTTGCGGATTCTCCGCCATGAAGCCGGACACGCCATCGAGAACGCCTACAAGATCCGCCGCCGGAAAACCAGGCAGGATATGTTTGGAAAGTCCTCGCAACGGTATCCGCTCTATTACTCGCCACGGCCCTACAGCCGCAGTTTCGTCCGTCATCTCGATTTGTGGTACGCACAAAGCCATCCCGATGAGGATTTCGCTGAGACCTTCGCCGTCTGGTTGACGCCGGACTCGCTCTGGGAGGAGCGCTATCGAGGATGGCCGGTCCTGAAAAAACTTCGATATGTGGACGGGCTCATGAAGGAGATCGCCGACGCGCCGCCCTGTGTGACCACGCAAGAAGAAGTAGATGCGCTGCCCACCATCAAGAAGACACTGAGAGAGCATTACGAACGCAAACGGAGACATTATGGAGTCGATCGGCATCTCCAATATGACCCCGATCTCAAACGACTCTTCTCCACCTTACCGAATCATGCCCATAAGATGAGCGCCGCCACCTTTCTCAACCGCTTCCGCCGAGAGGTACGAAAAAAAGTTGCGAGCTGGACCGGCGAATATCAATACACCATCGATCAAGTGCTGGAGGATATGATTCGACGTTGTCGAGAACTCAACCTTCGAGTCCCCATGGCGGAAGAACAGGCCAAACTCGATTTTACGATTTTACTGACGGTCCATACCATGAACTTTCTCCGAAGTGGACGACATCGGGTGGCCTTGTGAAGCGACTGCGCGTACTCGTCCTGATGCATGAGGATCTCGTCCCACCCGAGCAGGTGAGTGGGCACGATCTCCAGTCGGTTGCCTGGCGAACGGAATATGATGTCGTCACGACGTTGAAGAAACTGGGCCATGATGTATATCCACTCGGCGTCAAGAGCGATCTCAGTGTGATCCAGGCTGCCATTGATCAGTGGAAACCGGATATCGCCTTCAATCTACTGGAGGAGTTTGACGGCGTGGCGGTCTATGATCAGCACGTGGTGTCGTACCTGGAACTGCTGCACATGCCGTACACCGGTTGTAACCCCCGGGGCCTCATGCTGGCACGGGACAAGGTCCTGACTAAGAAAGTATTGGCCTTCCATCGGATCCCCTACCCCGACTTCATGGATGTCCCACAAGGACGGGTCGCCAAACGACCAAAACAGCTGACCTTCCCACTAATCGTCAAATCAGTCAGCGAAGAAGCCTCGTTGGGGATTTCTCAAGCCTCCATCGTGGAAGACGACGACAAGCTGAGTGAGCGCGTTGCCTTCATCCATAACAGCGTAGGGAGTGGGGCCTTGGTGGAACGCTATATCGAAGGTCGTGAGCTGTACGTGGGCATCATCGGTAACGGACATCTCCAAGTGTTGCCTGTATGGGAATTGATCATGGACAAGCTACCAGAGGACGCCAAACGCATTGCAACCGAGCGGGTGAAATGGAGTCCGAAGTATCAGGAGAAGTATGGCATTACCTCACGAGAAGCCGCCCACCTGCCGGATGGCAAAGCTCAGGAAATTCAAGATTTGACCAAGCGAGTCTACCGTGCGCTTGGATTGAGCGGCTATGCTCGAATTGATATGAGAATGGACGCCGAGGGGCAACTCTATGTCCTGGAAGCCAATCCGAATCCTCAAATTGCAGAAGACGAAGACTTCGCCGATTCGGCCAAGGAGACAGGCTACGCCTACACTGAACTGCTGCAAGAACTCCTGAACGTCGGACTCCGCTGGCGCCCTGCCAAAGCGGCATGATCTCCCCACCAAATCTGACTGTTGAAAACCATGCCCTGGTGAGATTCACACAGGACTGTAGCTGCGCCCGGTTCTCGTCCGATTCAGCATGTCCATTTCCCTCACTTCCTTGAGCATTCCAGCTCTCTATGAAATAGTGACAGCAGAGTACAGATTGCTTCCCACTTGAGCCAACTCCCATCCCTTTTTCCCCTGGAGGCACACCGAATGATACCAGCGCTCATAACTTGCCGACCTACCCTGTGGCTCCCTGCTCTACTGATCCTGGCAACCAGCTGCGCACAGACCGTCTCACCAGCACAGTCATCACAGGAATATCTGGGATTGGGGATTGTGTCTGGAACGTTGGGTGAACAAAAACGTCAAGGGCTATCGACTCGGGAGCTGTCGTCCACATCGGTGGTCGGCCAAGTCCAGTCCGTGGAAGGTGCGGCCTACTTGATTCGAGATACCCATGGAAGAGAACTCCGGATTCCGCACGATGAAAACACCAGAATTGACCGCCCAGCCCATGTAGGTGATCAGATTCAATCCTGGCTCGATCATCACGGCCGCGCCGTCCTCATTCGGAGTCTTGATGGAAACGGACGATACTAACCATTCGGACTCATGCTTGTCGACATCGCCTCCATCGAAACCACATCACCATCACGCAAAGTTTGGCGATTCGGCATTATTCACTGACCAGTTCCCTCCCTTCCTGTCACTCCACAAAAACGAGTTTGTCTAAATCCGGCATTTACGCTGAGGCCAGACGTATTCCACGGGGCAGCACAGAACTTCAGAACCGCGACTACAGACCCACAGCCCGATGGGTCTCGTACGTCATCACGCCTAAAAAGCCCGCGAGCAGCAGATAGTAGGCGGCATAGCTCCACCGCGTCGACGGTGAGACATCGTAATACCGTTCAGGCATCGCTGAACCAGTCCGTCGGAACGTTGAGAGCAGGTGGGGAATCGACAGAAGCGCCAGGAGCAAGAGCATGGGACTGTGGTTCCAAAGAAAAAGGGCCACGATCAAGGGTGCTCCAATCCACCATGTTTTTGGCGAAATGATCGACGTAATGCGCCCGCCGTCCAGCGGAGCGAGCGGGATCAGATTGAAGAGATTCAGCATGAACCCCGCATAAGCCAGAGCCCGGAGAAGCGGACTCTGTAAGAAATCAGCGGCATAGTAGCACCCCATGGCCGCAATGGTTCCGACCACCGGTCCAGCCATGGCCACATAGGCTTCTGTTTCCACATCCATCGGTTGTTCTTTCAGCTGAATCCAGGCTCCGACGAATGGGATGAAGGTCGGAGCCCCGACATCCAATCCACGTTGTCGAGCTGCAATAAAATGCCCCATTTCATGACAAAAGATCAGTCCAACGAAGCCTGCGGCATACCACCACCCATAGATGAAGCTATAGGTAATGACCGACAAGAGCATCGTGCCGGAGGTCAGCAACACCTTACCGAACTTCGCTCCAGCCAGCAGGGCAAGCAGGGTCTTCATCTCGCCTCCATCAGGCCGATGGCCTTGGAGTAGAGCGGCCCTTCACGATCTTCCACACCCAACCCACCACAGCCACTCCCGCAAGAAGAATGACCTTTTTGAATGCAATGATGAGCAAGAGTAGCTTCGCAAACAATCCAGACTTAAAGGCGGCACCGGCCACGAGTGCAGCCAACCCAACCGCCGCCACCTTGTCGGTCGTACTGTCGAAATCTACGTACCGCTTGCCTTGCACAAAGTTCAGATTTGATAAGAGGTTCGCCGCATGGGGTTTGAGTGTAGGCAACTGAGCCAAATTGGCTACAAGATTCATACTCATGTATCCATGACGGCCAAGGGCGAGGGTATTGTAATTGACTGTCGTCCCTTGGCCACCTTCGGCCGAAATGGCCCACACTACTTTGTTGGTGGCCTTATCGTAATGCGGTTTCTCTTCCCAGCCACGAATATTGAGGGTCGGCATTCCCATCTCACGCCGTTTCGCATTGGCTTCTTCAGTTCCTTCTTTAATGGACGTCAGCATCTCATCAGCGTCCCAGTTTGAGGCATCACCATCCTCGACATACCCTGCATCAATGAATCGAATCACGACAAACCACTCACTGTCCCCTGAGCCCCCGGTTACCAGTCCTAGCTCAGCACCCGAGGGGAAATTCCCCATCTCTTTCAACAACCGTTGAGTATCCTGTGGCCCCAAGAACCGATAGTCGGCCGACAGCGTGAGCGTCGCTTGTTCTCCAAGCGGCGCGTCGAGCGGCCCCTGTTGCCACGCGTACGAACGTTCGGTGGACTGAGCCCAGACGGGCCCCCCTATCCCCAGTACCGCAACCACGCTAAGCAGACAGATGCGAAGAATCATGAATGTCATACATCCTCCCAGATACGGAGTTGTAACACGAGGCGACACAAAGCCCACCATAAAATGGTGCATGAGACGAGACTGACGCGTTGACGATATCTTACCAGCAAGGAATGGGCCGTGAGAAAACCACAATTGTGCCTCACCCTATCGCGGATTGTGCAGCATCATAAGGGGAAAGGACCTCGCCAGTGTATCTAATTGGATTCTAGAGAGATCCCAATTGATTCACTGTACAGATGTACGTAGCACGTTCTGGCACTGGCCTTCTCGTTAAAGAGGTTATCGCGATCGGCCTGGTGGTGGGAATCTAGGCTAACGTTCAGAGCAAGAACAACGCTCAAACTTTTACTATGAGGATTATTTCTGCTGGAGAGGGTCCTCCCAGCGGAGACTTGGGAACCGTGCAAAGTCACGATCAGCGGAGCAGAGCGTCAGCCCATGCTCGATCGCCAGTGCCGCTAGGTGCGCGTCTGGGACCAGGTTCGAGCGAGTGAGCGTATCGGTCAGTAAGGATCCTAAAACCTCTCGGTGGCGTTCAGTAGGCTCGGGAATCCACACGACCGAACAGGCCAACAACTCTTCAATTACCAGGCGTCAGAAATCGGCAGCGGCTGAACGCAGAATGAAGATAAAGACTCCCGATAATCATCTCGAAGGCTCCTCTCTTGAAGAGTAGAGTCGTTGCTAACGCGACGGGCTCATCCACTTTAACCGAGGAGGTTGCGATGATGTGTTATGCGGGCATTGATCTCCATGCCACGAATAGTGTGCTGGTCGTGATTGATGAAGCGGATCGAGTGCTGTATCAGAAACGCCTCCGCAATGACCTGGCCGTGATCTTCACGGCCTTAACACCGTATCAGACCACGCTGCAGGGCGTGGTCGTTGAGTCCACCTATAATTGGTACTGGTTAGTCGACGGGCTCATGGAAGCAGGGTACCGGGTCCACCTCGCTCATGCACCAGCCCTGCCGCAGTATAGTGGGCTCAAGCATGTTGACGATCAACACGATGCGCAGTGGTTAGCCCATTTACTCCGGCTAGGTTTGCTCCCTACCGGGTACATTTACCCCAAAGCGGAACGGGCCGTGCGGGACTTGTTGCGGAAGCGCAGTCAGTTGGTTCGGCACAAGACCATGGTCGTGCTGAGCCTACAAAGCCTGCTGACACGACTGACTGGCAATCGGCTCTCCCTCCCTCGGCTTCGACAGCTCACCCCAGAGGGCATTCAGGCACTTGTGCCATTTCCCGAACATGTGCAATCGGTCAGCAGTTCGTTGGCTGTGCTGCAATGTCTGGAGCACGAGATTCACACGATTGAGGGCACGGTTCGGGAAGCGGGGCGGACTCAGCCGGGCTATGTGCTCTTACAGACCGTCCCCGGAATCGGGCCGATCTTGGCGGGCACCATTCTCCTGGAAGCCGGTGACCTGCGGCGGTTTGCGACCGTGGGACACTTCGCCTCCTACTGTCGCTGTGTCGGCAGCGAACATGTGAGTAACGGCAAACGCAAAGGGGCTGGCAACACGAAGAACGGCAACAAGTATTTAAGCTGGGCGTTCATCGAGGCGGCGCACTTCGCCATTCGCTATGAGGCCGTGATTCGCACGTATTATCAGCGCAAGCAGGCACGGACGCATCCCCTTGTGGCGCTGAAGGCCGTGGCCCATAAATTGGCGCGGGCCTGCTATCACATGCTCCGTGCGCAGGTGCCATTCGATCTGTCCCGCGCTTTTGGCTAGGCGCGGCAGAGCTGGGGGGAGCTGGGAGCTCGCAAAGGGGTTGAGGCCACACCTCGCACTCCCGATTAGCCCCGGTCTTCCCCCTTCAACTCCCTCGCCACTGGCGTGGGGACTGAGACGCCTCGACCGTGAGCCATGATGGGGTTGGCGCCAGCCCGCTGGTAGCCAGACGTCCTGTGCGTAGGTATGCTGGACACGGCCGGGAACCGACGGTTGTCTGGGGCACGAGGTGCCAGGGGCTGGAGTGGATCCCCGACGGGGCTCGCTCCCACGCCTTGATCCTGATGGGTGACTGGTGCGGCTCAAATCCGAGCTGACACTGCTGACGACGACAACCGGGATGCGACGGAGTCACGCGACCACCATGGCGAGGGAAGACGTCGTCGGAGACCTCGCCCCGTTTGTAGGATACGGAGGGCATGATCGGCTGTGCCCTCTTGACCGGAGCCTTCGAGATGGGCGACCCCTTACTATTGTCAAGACTCAATCTTGGATCGATCACCGTGCCCGTGCCGTGATCATCCTCAGCTTCAATGGATATGGGTGATCGCAGTCTCCACTAAGCCAATAATACTGCCAGCCCCCAAGATCCATTCATCAGGGAGCAGTATGCCCCAATTGATGTGTTCAAGAATATCGTGAAGCGGAGAACTATAGCCTAACCGTTGGGTTGGTTAGTTACCAACTTGAACTGTGTTGCTTTGTGTCGTACACCATTAATAGGCCCAAAGATAGGGAAGTGCCGGAGACAGTTCTTGAATCGATGAAGAACCAAGAAGTTCAAGAGGGAGGATGGCAATAAGATCCAAGAGCAGATAATCCCAACTGATATTGCGTCATTATTGTACAAATTCAGGATGTTCTCAGAAAAATAAAAGGCTGATACTGACATCAACACAAGATTAAGCAGCGCCATGCGGGTAACCAACCGGGTCCGATGGAGGAGAATGGTAACTGTTTCTACATCAAGCAACCTACCCGTCAGCGAATCTGTTGGTAAAAAGAGAAAGTATTCATCCCGTAAGATGATCTGATCCCCATCTCGCTTAATGAAGGATTGCACAGGTCGATATCCTGCCTGCTCCCCCAGCTCGGCATGCGCCCCTCGCAGCACCGTCACGCTATCTACCCCGGCATGTTTGAGCGTGGCTGTCAGAGCTTCTGCGTTGGCTCTCGTCTCTTGTACCGTGGTATCCGGGGTGGCTCTCCGCATGATCTTGGGTATCCGACCAGTCCGCAGGTATTTTGCTATAGCAGCAGGAAGCTTAAACAGCCCTTGGTCACTGCGTGGAGGCTTGGATAAAAACTCGGCGAGTAATGAATCTTCCAATTCCACGCTTTCTGCATCCGAATCGTGCCTGCTCCCTAGTTGGCCATGTTCCATGGCCAACTGTAGCGGCACCGTCTTACCCGCAAACTCGAAGATGCTCAACAAGAGTTTTGAGACAAGAGCCCGTACTTGCCTTAATTCAGACGGAGACATTGAACTGGCTAAGTGCAAGCGGAGCCATATGGGCATGCTCCCCTCGCGAAACCAAGGCAGCATCGCGAGCAGCAGCAAGCGTTTGGGACCAATCAAGGGGACACCGTCATCCCCTTTCAGCGTGGAGCCAATATACAGGGTCAAATTCCAGTTCAACTCAGGATAGACAGAACATGCAGCCAGCCATCGATAACCGTCTAGGGTCAATGCTGACCGAGCTGCCACTTCCATCGCTCTAAGACTGTTTTCTGCAGGACGACTCGATGATAACCAAAGGTTGCGTCGATCCTCTAGCAAGTCTGCTAATCTGTTTAGATCCTCACGTCGTTCCGAAGAAGCAGGTGGCTCCCAAACTTTATGTGATAGATCCACTTGGTCACTCGTGAGCATTTGAACTACTAACTCCATACTCTCGGGAAGAAGAGGTAAAATTGCAATTTCAAGTAAAGTCGAAATGGAAGCCTCTCGGTAGCCCCACAGCCCAGGAGAAGTGGGGGTCAGACAGATCCGTCTTTCAAACTGTGCCACCGCGGCCGCCCATTCCCAAACCTTGCCTGACACAGGATCAATTAGCCCATTGCCGTTAGTAATCAGAATGAGACGGTGCGCACGATAGCGTCCAACCAGTTCCTCAATTGCGATTCTCGGGCTGTCGCTACTGCGGAAGACGCGCCGGAAATCACCCTCGAAATAAAAAACATCGGAATAGGCTTGAGATCTCTTCAGGACTGATACAAGGGATTCTGCATATCGCGCGACGTGGTCTTCTCGACTGTTACGCTCCACAAGGATTAGATACTCGGGTGCAACAGGATGCCGCGCATAGGCTGGTGTAAACATGCCAGCATTTCGTAGCGTAGCATCCAGCGTGAGGTCAACGTCTAGATCTTCAGATTCCACCTTTCTAGGACGACGCAAACCCTGTATGGTGCGGTGTACGTTAGCTTGGTCGAATGGGTTATACATTGGGGCAGAAAGAAGCAGATTCTTCAGTTCAGCAGTCCCTTCGGTCTTTCTGCGATTGACAAACGCATCCTTGCGTCGTGATGGGATGGCCGCCCACAGGGCAAGCACGGCGAAGGGGAGGAATGTCAGAGCTAGCATGCCTGTCCCGATCCAAGACTCCGGTGGCGGGATGCTGGAGACGTCCATCTTTAATGGAGAAAGCCATCCCTGAGCGTTCCCACCAAAGACCGATCCCGATGACTTGTGCTGTGACGATTTAGAATCCCCAGGAGGCATTGGCTTTAAAGGTCCCCTACCTTCGTCCAGAGGGGATGATGTGATGATATTGTCTATTAGAAAGAACATTGCCACGTGCGGCAGAATCACGAGCAACAGCGCTGTTGCAATCATTGCGACGAGCATCTTTGCCCGAAACAGTCTGGCGTCGTACTCAGTTTCTCGGCGTATTGTCTTTATACGCGCTTTCGCAATCTGAGCGTTATCAGCCCCCAAGCTTAAATCGGTCAACCAGACTGCTTCAGCGTGGCTTGTCTTTGCTGACGTTATGGCTCCAAAACAATGATGAAATCTTTGACGGAAGTACCTCTGCTGCTCATCATTGGTTGATAGAACTGAACTGAGCATATTGCAGAGGGACATCTGAGACTCAGGAAACGCATCGGCTGCATGAAGTTGTAGCAGCAAGTGGTTAACACGCATCTGTTCCGACACTCCCACGGTAAACCCATGAGCGCGAAGATCAGCATAGAAAGCGTGCAACAGTTCGTACTTAAACATTCCTCAAGACATATTCACTTTTTCAACCACTGTCTAAAATCATCCCTTAGACGCCCCTGGTCCTCGACTAGCTTCGATAGGGCAGAAAGAGTGGCTTCTACTGTGCGGTACTGAGGCCGTAATGACGTGTTTGGATCACAGCCAAACTCCAACATTGCGACCAACCAATTCAATAGCTCAGCCGTCCCGGGTTTTTTCCTGAACCCGCTATCCGGATGTCGCAGCTCAAGAAAGAACTCGAGTGCCTCTTGGAGCAACGGAGCTCCTTTTTCAACTTTCCCGATCAGACGGGAAAAGACAATCTCTTCGAGGCGCTCAGGATCAGGGAATGGAATACTGTAAAAGATACAGCGCCGGAGAAACGCCTCAGGTAAAGCCTTTTCGGAGTTGCTAGTCATGATGACGATTGGTTTAAAGTCGGCAGGGGCAGAAATTATCCTGCCACCGGCCTCAGGTACTCGAAAAAAGAACCGCTCCACTTCATTCAGTATATCGTTAGGAAAATCTCGTGGAGCTTTGTCAATTTCATCAATCAGCACAACAGAACGCCGCTGCTCAAAGTGGGTGTATCCCCCGGGTAAGAATTCTTGCACCTGTTCCTGCGGATTAGCCAGAAGGATAGCTCTACCCAGTGCGTTGAAGGAGATAAACTCAGCCACCGGCAATTCTGTTGCCGTCGTTTGGGCTGCCCGAAAACGACCAATGTTATCGAACGTATAGAACAAGTCACGTGCCACCGATGTTGACTTAGTTTCGAAAGTCAAAGGGGGAGCTAGTCCGAGCTGGTACGCAACACTGAAGGCAAGTTGCGACTTGCCTGTCCCAGGCTCACCCGTTACAAGCAGTGGCTGACGGAGAAGGAGGGCTACATTAACCGCATCGACCAACCCGCGATCTGCTAGATATCCCGCTGGATCGTCTGTTCCACCGAGTATTGGAGGTGCTAACTCCTTGTAGGTTGGCCTTGATGCTGGAGGCGATTCCGAGTACGGCAGTTCAGTCATTTAGATGCTCCTCAATATATCTTCCGCTCGTAGCAGAGTCTTCATCAGTGGTGCAAGAGGCCCTATGGGTAATCGCCCTGAACGACCACGGCTGAGAAATACATCCTCAAGGAGGGTCAAAATCTTGTCTTCCATTTTATGCCCGAGCAGTTCCCGAATACGTTGCTCTGCATCGTTGCGTGATCCTGAAAAGACCGCTCGCACTATACGGAGAACGTCATCCGTATCATTAGGCTGCATAATCTCGCGCACCCACTCTTCGATATCTGATTGTGAGAGACTTGTAAGCTCTGGCAGGACCGTCACCGATATAGCGGTTTCACTTGGAAGCACCAGGCCTCGCAGCTTCTGAGCAACGGGGGAGTCAGGCTTTACATTTCGCAAGCGTTCAAACAAAGATGGAGTGTGCGAAGGATAGGAAATGGCAAGGAGGATGATAATAGGTTGCGAAGGCGCAGGCACATCGGATAAAGCAGACCACAGGCGCACGACCTCCTCAATCAAGTTACCCTCGTAGAGCTGCCAGGCATCACTGCCCAAGTTACTCCAGAACAAAACGGGCCTCCGAATTGCACCAATGCGCTGCGTAACTTTTTGATGTGGCGCACTTAGTGGCAGCTCCAATCGATTGAGCACTCCCCGCCAGTATAGTTGGGCCCGTATTGTGGATGTCTGGGCGGCAGGAGAATAATCGGGCCAACGCACAGATTTGCATTCGAGTTGGTCTGACCTTTTTATCGGCTTCAGCTGCCTAGGGATAGAGTACTTACATAGACGTTCGACAAACATGTCACAACAATGCGATTCCTCCCCGTGAATTATGAAAAGAATGGGACGGTGCGGTGTTTGTTCAAGATGTTGCTCTAGCCGTTTTTGAATGAGAGCTTCCTGCTGATCTCGATCTGCGAGATATGGCATCAGGCCGCTGCTGATTTTTGGCTTTTCACGCGACCCTGCTGCAGACGTCTGAACCTCATCATTGCTGATAGCGACACCGTGGTACCTTAGCGTCTTAAGTAATCTGTATACCCACTCCTCATTCTCTTCTTCAGTGGCGGAAATATACTGCCTAGAGAGAAGTCGATACCTAAAACCAGGGGGGAAGGACAGTTCGGTCTCCAAGAACAACGGGATAATAGGTACTTTTTCATTGTCCGCCAACGCAAGTTCTTTCTTGACTTCCTCGCTCCCCAGCGCACTTTCACTGGCCATTAAAAGAAATACCTTGCTATTGCTGATTGCTGTCTCAATAAAGCTAGCAAAGTCTTCACCTCCTGGAATCTCTGCATCGGGTGCAAACCAGTAAGGAATGCCGCGCGATTTCAGCAGCTGTAGACGTTTCCGTACCGCATTCTCATCCACGCTCGAGTATGATACGAACACTTCATGCATGACACTTTACCCTTGTCGACCGAGACGTGGGCTCACATAAAAGGCTGTGTCCATCTGACAATAAAAGTGTACGCCACACGTGCTGCCAACGCCACGCAAGCAATCCTCGCAAGGTGAGCCCAGACCGGATTCAGTTGCCAGTAACGCGCACTTCGCCATACCCCAGGGATAACGAAGCAGTTAAACACAACTACCAACGCAATGTAGAAGCGAATAAGGAAAGTGCTCTTGGTGAGCCCAATTAGCGTGACGCCAATCTTATCGACGAGCACAAGATTGGCAAATATGCAGCCGCCCCAGAAGGCAACTGGCAAATCAATTTCCCCTCTCCAGTAGAGTCGAAGTATCAGCACAGCACAACTCAACTAAGTGCTAAATAAGATCCTTATAGGAAACTGTCGCTGTATCCGAGCGAACGGCATCAGCTACCTGGGGTTTGCTCCAGTTGTTCCATCCAGGTCCTTGCCCATACTCGTTGGGATGTAAGTCACTCGACCTGATCAGCGGATAGAGCCACACAAAACCACCGACATAAGGAATAAGGCCGACGAGACAAAATATAATGAAGGTTCCAAGAGACTCACCGAAATCATGGAACCGCTTGAACGTGATTGCGAAGTTTGCCCAAACCACCACTACCGCTCCGAGAATGAAACCTACAACCTTTGCAGAATCAGACCAGCCGCCAGAGGATTCCCCAGAACTAAACGGCTCCGAAATCGTTATTAGACCAGAATCGATAAAGGAGGGAATAACGAAATATGTGAAAAGGATGATACCGTAAAGGAGGAAAGTGGACAAGAAGTATGGGGCGCGAGCCAATCTACCTTTAAACGAGAAGAGCAGCCATCCCAACTGCTTCGCCAGTTCGCTTAATGAACGAGAAACGCGATCTGCGGTATTGACATCTACAACCTCAGTGTTAGTTTCTGCATGATTCATCTGGAATGCCTCTTTGTGAGTTCAGTATCAAACAACGTTATTTTTCAAATTGACCGGAGAATTACTCCATGCCCCCTTCGTCGTCTTGTCACCTTTCACCGTTGCCAATACCATCTCAGCCCCAAAGTTGTGCCTGAATTCCCACGCGTTTGTTTAATCGCGCTACCCCCTTCGATGAAGCCAGTCTTCAACTTATAGCCATGACCGAGTTCCAAAATCCCTCTCTCTGCTCCAGCTATTCCATCCAGGCCCTTCCCCATATTTGTTGGCATGCGAGTCGCCCGGATTGAGAAGCAAATAGAAAAATGCTAATCCGCTAGCACCAGGGATCAAGCTGATAACGGCTATGACCATGAAGGTTCCAGTGGACTTTCCAAAATCATGAAGCCGCTTGAACGTAGTAGCTAGGCTTGCCCAAGCCCACACTGCAGCTGCTGGAATAAATGCCACCGAAGTTAGCCATTCGTCAGCTGACCTATTTGAATTAAATGGGTCTGATATGGTGGTAATACCAGAACCAGCAAAGGAGATAAAACCGAAATATCCCAATAAAGGGACGCCCGAGACAAAAAATATGGACAAGAAATACTGGCGACGACCCAGTCTGCCCTCAATTGAAAATAGCAGCCATGCCAATTGGATTGCCAGCTCACGTGATGAACGCGAAATGCGATCCCCGGTATTGATGTCAGCCTCTCCGATGTCAGCATTCATTTGAGTCAGCGAGATGCCTCTTTATGAGTTTGGTGTCAGGCCCGGCTATTGACTTCACTCGCACCATTCCTCACAGTTTGTAACGAATCTACTAGGGGCAAAGCTTAATTATTGAGTTTTGCCCCTAACGGAGTGATCTTACCCCATGCCCTCACCCCGAAACCCTTCATGCAGAAATGCCGAAGGATCCGACCGCCGAAGTGAGGCAACGACGACCGATACATTGTCTATCTCAGCCCATGACAGCAGCACCAGCTCCGGTTCAGCGGTGAACGATTGGAGCGGTAAGATCACACTGGTAACACGGCAATGATGGCGGGTCAGATCATCGATAGAGCACCAAGCACAAGGACCATCATGAACACTGCTAACATTTGCTGACCGAGGAGAGTTTTGACTGTCATCATAAGCCCTCCCTCGCTAGAGTGCCCTACTGAGACGTCTGTCAGAATGCGAAGAGTGCCATTACTCCATGCATTGATGCATTCCGCGATCGTAATCGCCTCGCAACTAATGGACCAGAGCCATTCATCTCTACCAGCTCATTGTGCCGCCAGCTTCCTTCTCGTGTAGGAAATGTACTTAGCAAAGAACAGACCATAAAAGATCCGGGGAGGATGCCGCGAATTTCGAAGGATTGGACCGCTACCAGCCCAGTACCAGCCCAAGAAGGCGAATCTTTTTCGATACAGTGAATCTGATTGGATTCAGTGGAGGGAACGTTCACAAACTTGAGTCACAATATATTTGAGGTCAGACATGAGCATTGACTTACGGTCGCTGAGAAACACAGGCTTACCTCGCCCGTCTCATCCGATTCAAAACTCCGCGTTGGCGTTCCTGCTCTCCCCGGAATCCACCCTTTCGGGCGGTACGCTCAACCGATAAACCCGCCGCCCAAGCTCATCACGAGAGCATCGTCGGAACACCGGGGCGACGGAGAGAGGCAACGACGACCGGCATATTTTCAATCTCAGTCCACACCAGCATCACAACCTCTGGCTCGGCACTCAACCATTGGATCACCAGAAGGACACCAAGGAAAACAGCGATAACGGCGGGCCAAATCATCGCGAGCGCTCCAAGCACAAACACGAACGTGATGGCTTCCACCGTCAGGTGGCCGAACCGGCTCTTGGCTGTGATCATCAGACCCTCCTTCCGCGTGCGCCTTACGTGCACGCTTACGTATGGCTGATTGAATGAGTTTGACCATATTGCATAATAAGGTCTCCTAAACAACTAGGAACTCTACTAGACAGTAACGAATCAGCTTAGAGCGATTCTACACAAAGACTGTGCCGCATTGAATCCTGAAAAAGTCCTCAGATTTTAAGGATGACATTTTCGATCATCTACATGGGAGGCAGAAAAGAGCGTATCTTTTTCGATTCAGTGAATCCAATACGATTCAGCGGGGATGCCGCATACATCCTCAAGCTAACGTGAACCGTCTAGGCCGATCATTGGTGGGGATACCAACTGGTCTGATCGCTTCGTCATGACCCACTCAAAATATTCCCGCTTCTTCTCAATCCGAATCCACAGTCTCCCTCTCCATCCCTACATGTAGTGTGACCGGTCTTCGTATGTACTATTACTTTTTAGGTACTGCTTCTAGCACGAGTGCCACGTGCTTTCTCTTGCCCAACTCCCCTGCAACCCTTACAGGGCGCGCACTCACCTCACTATTCACCAGTTGCAAACGGGCACAAGAGAGCGTATAGGACATAGTAGCGTTTCCTCGCACCATCCAAATTTCGCGAGCCTGTATTTCGTACCAGATCCCGTGCTGTGGCTGGATCGCTTTTTTCTGTTTCGGTGTCGGCATAGGCCGTGTGAACAGGACAAGGGGATGCTCCAGGTATTGGGTGTTCATATTTTGAAACTGGATTTTTTCGGATTGCCGACTTTTATCATTTTGTGAGGTGGGTCATGATAAGGACAACGAAAATTCTCTCTTGTGCCTTTCTCGTCGCCCTTGCGGTGAATGGACATGTGTCGAGCCTGGCGGCAGCCACTCATTCCTTGGAGGAGAGGCAGCCGGCTGATGTTCGATCGGATGGTGGGCAGCCCTCTCTTCTCGCCACGCTCGTGACCCTTGTGATGCCGGGAGACGCACCTCCTGGGCAGCAAGACGGCCAGAAGACATCCTCTGCTCAACAAGTTGCCTCTTCTGATGACCCTGCCCTTGTGTCGGCCATTACCCCCATGACGTCCATTACCATCGATGTACCCCCCCAGAGTCAACCGGAGGAAGCGGAGGCCGCGGCGGCAAAAGAGAAGGAAAAGGCTGACGCGGACATCGAGCAGGAAAAAGCTCGCCTTGAACTGCTCCTGCAACAGCTGACGGCTAAGGAAAAGGAACTGTCTCTTCTACGAGAAAAGACCACCGCAGCAGCCACTCAGTTGAATGCGGAAAAAACCCGTGCGGAGGCCTTGGAAGCGCAACTCAATCAGAAAGAGCAGGAACTCTCGGGAATCTGCACGCAGCGAGACACCCACCAACAGATGTCTCAGGAGCTGAACCGGACCAAGAGCAGTCTGGAGTTGGCCAGGCAACAGGTCGCCGATATCGATCGCCAATTTTCGATCAGCAACGACCAGCTTGATGTTGCCATGCAGCGTATCGCAGACCTCGACCTGCAGTTGGTGGCCAAGGACCAAGAGTTGAAAACGGAACTCGCCAGCCGCGACTCGCAACTCGTCCAGGCCAAGCGCATCTTGGCAAGCGTGGGGAAGAGCCTGCCGAAACCGGCTAAGATAACGCCCTCTATGAAGAATGCCTTTCCACAACAGGCCGTTGCGCGCCTCTCACCTGGGCTCACCAAGGTTAATGAACAGTTGACGGCTGCCCTCAAGGAGGAACTGAAACGAGGCACCGTGGTGATGGAGCAACGCGGTGACAAGCTTACGCTCGCATTGGCTTCAGGAGAACTCTTCGGCGTAGGACGAGTGACCATGACGACGGCAGGCGCCTCCTTGGTCAAGCGCATCGGTGTAGCCTTGCGTAAATTCCGTCCTGAGAGCATCGAAGTGGCCGGGCATACCGACAGTATCCCCGTCAAATATAATCCTAAGCGTCCGTTTAAGGATAACGCTGAGCTGTCCCAGTTTCGCGCTGAAAACGCCAGCCGCGCGTTGATCAAAGGTGGACTGGGTGCCGATCGCGTCAGGGCCATCGGCTATGCTGACTCCAAACCCGTTGCGACGAACGATACGGAGGAAGGCCGGACCAAGAACCGGCGCGTTGAGATCATCGTGACTCAATCAGGCCCGCCGATCGCCTCCTCAGACGAGCAGCCTTCCGGAACCCGAGCTGCCGCCCCATTAGGGGCCGTGGTTCAAAAAGTCGCAACTCGCTGAATTCGCAACATGTCCCCTCCCGGCCATTTGATGAGTCGGGAGGGCTGAGTTACATTCCTCTCCATAGCTTCTCCGCGTTTCTTCGGCCAAATTCTCCCCATTGCACCAATTCATGCGACCAATTGCTCGCTGGCATAGGGTTCGCATTTCTTGGATCCGGATATTGCTCCGGCCTCTAGAGACTAGGTATTCAACTTCATCGATATCGGATGGATCCATCTACAGGCTTTCCGGCACCGCTTGAGGAGGAAATATCTGGTGCAGTATGCTGTCCAAAAGCTATGACATCAGCAGAAGCCGCGACGGCACTATTCAAGACGATCCCTCCCCCCATTACTCCCTCACAGCTGGGGGAATATGGTATCGAGGTCGCTGAGTCCCAAGTCCCCCACATCGCCAGAGAGATTCTCTCCCTGAATCTCTACTGGGTCCTCGCGGCGATCGACGCCCATATCCTTTCCAAGTACAGAGCCCTCATCACCGAAGACCTGTTCGAGTCTATCCAGGCTCAGTGGTGGCCTTCAGGTCAGCTAGGGACAGGCACGTGGGTAGAGTATCAACCGGAATTGACTCAACGGCGTGAACGCTATGCGCATCTGGTGGATCAGGAAGGGATCAACCCCACGGGAATCTGTGCCGAGACAGCAGGCCTCATAGAAGACCTGGGCCTAATTGAATCAGGAGATCGCGAGAAGCTGCTTGTGTTATTGATCGACTATGCGCCTGCTGCGGAGTACGGCAGACTGCTGGACCAGAGTGGATAGCTACCTAAGAATTCGACTCAGTCTTCCCACGTTTGAAGTGTTGAGCGATTGAATCGGCTAGACACACGAGCAAAGCGAAAACCCACTACCCACGCTAGCCGGCCTCGTAACATGTTGAGAGGAAAAGCCCTACCAACACGACCTGCCATCATCTGCGGTACTCTGAGCTCCACACAACTCTCAATGCTGCTCTGCGGCTCTGTTACAGATACCGATGCGACAAGACCTTACCGCTCTCATCAAGCTCGTACAACAGCGGCACTCCAGTCGGAATATTCAGCTCCAAGACCGCTTCTTTCGAGAGTTGATCCAGCTGCATGACCAACGCGCGTAGACTGTTACCATGCGCAGCAATGATGATCGTCTCGCCCTTCGAGAGGTGCGGCTTGATCATCGTTTCATAATAGGGCAAGGCTCGTTCTGCCGTATCTTTCAAACTCTCCCCGCCAGGCGGCCTGACGTCATAACTCCGCCGCCAGATTTTTACCTGCGCATCGCCGTACTTTTGGGCCGTTTCTGCCTTATTCAGTCCCTGGAGCTCCCCGTACATCCGTTCATTCAAGGCTTTGTCCTTTTCTATGGGGATCTGTGTCTGGCCGATCGTCTCCAATACAATCCGCAGGGTCTCATTGGCCCTCATGAGGACCGAGGTAAAGGCGCGATGAAAGGTAAATCCCCGAAGCTTTTCACCGGCTTGCTTGGCCTCCTCCACTCCCTTTTGAGAGAGCGGCACGTCCACCCACCCCGTAAACCGATTTTCCAAATTCCATTGCGATTCCCCGTGACGCAGCAAGACTAATCGAGCCATCGTAATTCCTCTCTTACATCAAGGTGACCACTGGATACTCACGGTCCTTGAAGGTCATGCTTGTGGCGATAGAACCGCGTGCTTTGCCGGCCGACCAGGTGGCTGGTCAGTATCAGGTGGCCCTTCCTGAACCATTTTGACCAATGTCGCCAGGAAAATGAGATAGAAGACGACACCGACCCAAATGACGTAGGGTTGCACGCCGCCGGATTCTTTCAGCGCGGTGTCTTGAGCCACAGGGTCCATCCGACCCGTTTGCTTTATTTCCCCGATATGTTCCCGGCAATGCCAATAGTAGAGATAGTTGGCCGTCGCGCCCGCCATGACGCTCCAGATGATCCCGGCTGACACATCCCCCGTGAGATAGGTTGAGACCATCGGGCCGACGGCATAGACGAACGCGTGGAGATACATCTTCCGATACAGAAACCAAAGAAACGAGATATAGAGAAACGCCGGCCAGTTCCATGACAGGGCAAACCGCGGTTGCCCGTTCAACGAAAATTTCTTGAAGACTCTTAAATAATAATCGGCATTGGGTCCGATAAATCGACGCCAGCGCGTCTCTTCGTCCTGAATCGGTTGAGCCGTGGTACTCCCAGCGGCTGTCTCGTCGGAGGAGGCCCTCACGTCCATCAACTTCGCGCCACACTGATGGCAGAAGTTGGCATCATCGGGATTCTGCTGCTGACACTGCCCACACATCGTCATGGCATGGCAGCTTACCACACTCCGAAATGGAAGAGAGGATGATTTGAAACGATGTTGCGCTCCCAGCTTGAGTACCGACCCTACCGCTCTTTTGAGGCCCTCTACTTCCCTGCTCACTTATTGCTCTTCCTACTGACCCTGTGCTAGCTTTCCTTTCTTTATAAGGGGATACGTCATATGCCGACTGAAGAATTGAAAGACGACGCGGCCAAATATCTGATGCAGACGTACAACCGCCAACCACTCTCGATCGTGAGGGGGCGAGGTACGAAAGTCTATGATCTGGAGGGGCGCGAGTACCTGGATTTTGTGGCTGGAATCGCAGTGAATATTCTCGGGTATGGGCATCCGGATCTTGTCCAGGCGATCCAACGCCAAGCCGCTCAGCTCATCCATACCTCGAATCTTTATTACACCGAACCTCAAGTGAAGTTGGCCCGCTTGCTGGTCGACCATTCATTCGCAGACCGCGCATTCTTCTGTAACAGCGGCGCCGAAGCCAACGAAGCCGCGATCAAGTTGGCCCGCCGCTACGGACATGAGCGCTATGGCGCTGCTCGTTTTGAAATTATCACGATGAAGAATTCATTCCACGGACGAACCCTCGCCATGGTCACAGCGACCGGTCAAGAAAAGGTTCAAAAGGGCTTTGAACCTTTGATGCCCGGATTCGCCTACGCTCCGTTCAATGACTTCACGGCCATCGAGTCTCTCGTTACTGAGAGAACAGCGGCCATCATGCTGGAGCCGATCCAAGCGGAAGGCGGGGTCCATGTTGCCGATCGAGAGTATTTAAGAAACCTCAGGCAGCTTTGTACTCAAAAAGACATCCTCCTGATTTTTGATGAGATTCAAACCGGCATGGGACGAACCGGAACCCTCTTCGCCTATGAGCAACTTGGGGTCCAACCCGACATCATGACCTTGGCCAAGGGTCTCGCTGGAGGAGTCCCGATCGGCGCATGCCTCGCCAAAGACGCGGTGGCGGCGGCATTCACCCCTGGCTCCCATGCTTCAACCTTCGGCGGGAATCCACTGGCTTGTGCAGCCGCGCTCGCCGTCTGCCACGTGCTGCTTGAAGGACCTGTCTTGGAGAACGCGAAGCGGATGGGAGAATATTTGGCCAAGGGGTTAGCCGACTGTAAGAACCGGTTTCGAGTCGTCCAAGAGGTGCGAGGGCTTGGCCTGTTGCAAGGCATGGAATTGACGGTGGATGCCAGGACGGTGGTGGCCGATGCGCTGGCGCGTGGCGTGCTATTGAATGCCGCGAATGAGCATGTGCTGCGTATGGTCCCACCCTTGATCATGACACAGCCGGAGATCGACCGACTCTTGGATCTCCTCGCAGCCCTCTTTACCCAACGCCAGACTGCGGAAAAAGATTCTCATCACTGATGAGCGGACGAACACAACATCCACGCGGTACCAAAGGATACGCCAAAGATCTGCTTGACGTGGCCACCATGCCACGGATGCAAGTCCTTGCGCTCTTACGACTGGCAAGCACCCTGAAGAAGAAGCAGCACCAGGGTATCCCACATCGGTTGCTTCGCGGGAAGACGCTGGGGCTTCTCTTCCAAAAGCCATCGACGAGAACTCGCGTGTCCTTTGAGGCAGGCATGAACCAACTCGGCGGCCACGCCCTGGCACTGCCGATGAGCGACATTCAACTGTCTCGCGGAGAGACGGTTGCAGACACGGCCCGCGTCATATCCCGGTATCTCGACGGCATTGTCATCCGTACCTATGACCATGCGATCGTCGAGGAATGGGCGACGGAAGCCACCATGCCGGTCATCAATGGGCTTACCGATCACAGTCACCCCTGTCAGGCCTTGTCCGATCTGATGACAATTCAAGAACTCAAGGGACGGCTCAAGGGACTCCGTCTGGCCTACATCGGAGACGGCAACAACGTCGCCAACTCACTCATCGAAGCAGGTGCTAAGGTAGGGATGCACGTGGTCATTGGATGTCCCTCCGGCTATCAGCCGGATCAGCGTGTCATCGACCGTGCCAGGATGGATGGACAGGCTACCGGAGCCGCCGTTGAGGTGGTAGAGAATCCACTTGTGGCCGTGAAGGAAGCGGATGTCGTCTACACCGATGTATGGATCAGTATGGGGCGCGAGCGGGAACAAGCCAGACGGTTACGCATCCTGTCCCCCTACCAACTCAATCAGCGACTCCTGCAACGGGCCAAACCCGATGCGATCGTCATGCACTGCTTGCCGGCCCATCGAGGAGAGGAGATTAGCGCCGATGTGTTGGATGGCCCGCAGTCTGTTGTCATCGATCAAGCAGAGAATCGGCTGCATATGCAAAAAGCGATTTTGACTCAACTTCTTACCCGCAAGAAAGGCGCTCGATAGCGATTTCACCATGAGACCCACATCACTCAAGAAAATCGTCTTGGCTTACTCCGGAGGACTCGACACCTCGGTCATCCTCAAGTGGCTTCAGGAAACCTATCATGCCGAGATCATCGCCTTTTGTGCCGATCTTGGGCAGGGAGAAGATCTGAAAGCCGTGAAGGCCAAGGCCCAAGCGCTCGGCGTCAAGAAAGTCTACGTGGAGGATCTACGAGAGACCTTTGTCAAAGATTATGTCTTCCCGATGTTGCGCGGCAATGCCCTGTATGAAGGCTGTTATCTCCTCGGGACATCGATCGCTCGCCCGTTGATTGCCCGCCGACAAGCCGAGATCGCGCTAAAAGAAGGCGCCGAAGCCGTATCGCACGGAGCCACGGGAAAAGGCAACGACCAGGTGCGCTTTGAGCTCACTTACATGGCACTCGCCCCGCAGCTCAAGATCATCGCTCCCTGGCGTGAGTGGACCATGCGGTCTCGCCGTGAACTCATTGAGTATGCCGAACAGCACGGCATCCCTGTGACCGCAACCAAGGCTAAACCGTACAGCACCGACCCCAATCTGTTCCATATCAGCTATGAGGGCGGTATTCTCGAGGACCCCTGGGAGTCGCCACCGGACGAAATCTTCCAATTGACCGTCTCTCCGGAAAAAGCGCCGAATAAGCCTCTGGAAATCGAGATCGAATATCAAGCGGGCAATCCGGTTGCCGTCGATGGAAAGAAGATGCGTCCCGCAGCCTTACTTGCCCATCTCAATACGGTGGGTGGCGCACACGGAATTGGCCGCATTGATCTGGTAGAAAACCGCTATGTCGGGATGAAATCGCGCGGAGTGTACGAAACACCGGGAGGCACGATTCTCCATGTGGCGCATCGAGGAATCGAGTCCTTGACGATGGACCGTGAGGTCCTGCATTTCCGCGATAGTTTGATCCCACGGTTTGCCGGCTTGATCTACAACGGCTATTGGTTCAGTCCGGAGCGTGAGATGCTGCAAGCCGCGATCGATGACGCCCAGAAAGACGTCAGCGGTATTGCACGGGTCAAGCTCTATAAGGGGAGTTGTACATTGGCGGGGCGCAAATCGAAGCGGTCACTGTACCGATTGGACATCGCCACCTTCGAGGAAGATGATGTCTATAACCAGAAGGATGCCGAAGGGTTCATCCGATTGAACGCATTGCGGCTCAAGATCCGCGCGCAACGAAAGAAAGCCTCGTCCTGATGGCCAAACGCAAACAACCTCCGAAGGCCCCTGACCAGGCAGGGAAAGCCTGGGATGGTCGGTTTCGGGAGAAGACTCATCGCTTGGTAGAGACCTTTACACGCTCGGTGACGGTGGACGGTCGGCTCTATGCCGAGGATATTGCCGGAAGCATTGCACACTGTAAAACCCTTGCAAAAGCAAAGGTCCTGACAGAAACAGAAGCCCGAAAAATCATTCGTGGGCTGGACACTGTGAAAAGAGAGCTGGACCGTGGTCAGTTTGCCTTTACTGCGCACGACGAAGATATTCACATGGCGATCGAGCGGCGATTAACGGAGATCATCGGCCCCTTGGGAGGGAAATTGCACACCGGTCGAAGCCGGAATGATCAGGTTGCGTTGGACATTCGGCTGTATTTACGCGCCCATTTGGACACACTCCACTCACGGCTGCTCGATCTGCAACGTGCATTGGTTGAAAAGGCTGCGGAGAACCGTACGGTGGTGATGCCTGGCTATACCCATCTCCAACGAGCTCAACCGGTCTTGTTCGCTCACCACCTATTAGCCTATGTCGAGATGCTCGAACGGGACAAGGGGCGATTGCATGACGCAAGACGCCGACTCAATGTCATGCCGCTGGGATCCGGTGCCCTGGCCGGCACGAATTATCCGATTAATCGGCGGTATACGGCGGAGTTATTAGATTTCCCTGCCGTTACCGCGAACAGTATGGACGCCGTGTCTGATCGCGATTTCATGATTGAAGTGGCCTCGGCCCTTTCCATCGTAATGATGCATTTGTCACGGCTCAGTGAAGAATTGATCCTGTGGGCCTCGCAAGAGTTCCAATTCGTCGATTTGCCCGATGCCTTCTGCACGGGAAGCAGTATGATGCCGCAGAAAAAGAACCCGGATATCCCCGAGCTGGTTCGCGGAAAGACAGGTCGTGTATACGGGCACTTGCTCAACCTGTTGACCGTACTGAAAGCCCTGCCTCTTACCTATAATCGGGACTTACAGGAAGATAAACCCGCCCTTTTTGACGCCCTGGATACGGTAGCTTCCTCGCTTGAGGTGATGGCCGAATTGATGCGCCATATACAAGTCAACCGAGAAAGGCTCATAAGCGCATTGCAAGGGGGCGGACTGCTGGCCACCGAGCTGGCTGACTACTTGGTCATGAAGGGCGTGCCGTTTCGTGAGGCACACGGCATTACGGGACGGATCGTTCGAGCGGCTCTCGATCGAAGCTGTGAGGTGACCGATCTCTCGCTTGAAGAGTTACGAGGATTTTCCGGGCGAATCACACAGGACGTGTTCGCCCGATTGACTACCGTGGCTGCGATCGATCACAAAGGGCAAGTTGGCGGTACCGCCCGAGCTCGAGTGGAGCAACGGATCAAAGAGCTGGAGAAGCACCTCTCATGAGAGCACTGGTGATTCTGATCTCTACAGGGCTGTTGAGCGCCTGTGGCGCCGTGGGGTCCCCTGTTCCTCCTGAGTATGTGGGCGTTGCCCCTACCATTGAAAAGCAAAAGAAACAACATGCCCTCCAGGCAGAACACGAGGCAGTAGAGACAGGAGCTCCTGACCTGTCTATGGACGCGCACGACATGGGCCTTCCATCTTCGCAACCAGTGGGGACTCGGTGATGCTGAGCGGACGAACCTCCATTTGAGTAAGGATTGAGACGATGAATAGCTTTGAGTATCAACAGGGCGAACTATACTGCGAGCGAGTGCCCGTCAGCCGGATCGCGAAAGAACTGGGCACTCCTTGTTATATCTACAGCCACGAGACTCTCATCCGTCATTTTCATGCTTATGACAGCGCGTTCAAGGATATCCCGCATGTCATCGCCTTTGCGATGAAGGCCAACTCCAATCTCGCCATTCTGCGGCTGATGGCACGAGAAGGGAGCGGAGTGGATATTGTATCTGGCGGTGAACTGTTCAGAGCCATGAAGGCCGGCGTACCTGCATCCAAAATCGTCTTTGCCGGTGTCGGCAAGTCACCGGACGAAATTCGTGACGCGCTCAAGGCAAATATCCTCATGTTCAACGTCGAGTCGGCGGCTGAAATCCGTGCGATCAACGACGTGGCCGCTTCGGTCGGCATGAAGGCTCGAATCGCATTGCGAATCAATCCCGATGTGGACCCTAAGACACATCCGTATATTTCAACAGGGATGAAGAAAAGTAAGTTCGGGATCGCAGCCGATCGTGCGTTGGAAGAATACAAAATAGCATCTTCGATGAGCCACATCGACGTCGTTGGAGTTCATGCTCATATCGGCTCACAGTTGACGGATGTGACGCCGTTCGTCGATTCGTTGCGGAAGGTCGTGGCTCTGATTGACACGCTAAAAAGCCATGACATCAACATTCGTTATCTGAATATCGGCGGCGGACTTGGCATCACCTATTCCGATGAGAAGCCGCCGTTGCCTCAAGATCTGGCTCACGCGATTTCGCCCCTCGTCAAAGGGTTGGGGCTAACACTGGTCATGGAACCGGGCCGTGTCATCGTCGGCAACGCAGGGATCCTGGTGACCAAGGCGTTGTACGAGAAGGCTGGTGAGACAAAGCACTTCGTCATCGTCGACGCGGCCATGAACGATCTTATTCGCCCCAGTTTGTATGGTGCGTACCACGAGATTCGGCCGGTGAACGAAGCAGCGGCCCATCGCCCTAAACAGCTGGTGGATATTGTTGGACCCGTGTGTGAGTCAGGAGATTTCCTGGCCAAAGATCGCTCGTTGCCGAACATACAACCCGATGACTTGTTGGCGGTCATGAGTGCCGGAGCCTACGGTTTTGTGATGGCTTCAAACTACAACTCTCGACCGAGGGTCCCGGAAGTACTCGTCAAAGGTGGAGAATTCCACGTCATTCGTGACCGTGAAACGTACGATGATCTTGTCAAAGGGGAAATAATCCCCTCGTTCCTGAATGAAACGGAGTGAACATGTTTACAGGATCTCTTGTCGCAATCGTGACACCATTTCGAAAGGGCAAGGTCGATGAACGGGCTCTGGCTGACCTGATTGAATGGCAGATTGCCAATGGGACGAACGGTATTGTCCCGTGCGGAACGACCGGGGAGTCCGCCACTCTTTCTCATGATGAGCATAATCGAGTGATTGAGCTAACGGTGGAGGTTGCCCGACGTCGTGTCCCAGTGGTTGCCGGCACCGGATCAAATAGTACGGACGAAGCTATTGCCCTCACAAAACATGCGAAGCAGGCCGGCGCCGATGGGTCATTATTGATCACTCCCTACTACAATAAACCCACACAAGAAGGCCTGTACCGCCATTACCGAGCCGTTGCCGAGGCTGTCGACCTTCCCTTGGTCCTGTACAACATTCCCGGTCGTACCGGAGTGAACATGCTCCCGGCCACGATTGCCCGTCTCACCGCTCTTCCGACCATTGTTGGTGTCAAGGAAGGGAGTGGATCCGTCCAGCAAGCCTCGGACATCGTACAGATGTGTGGCGACCGCCTCACTGTGCTAGCCGGTGATGATGCTCTCACCCTCCCGATGATGGCGGTCGGTGGGAAGGGTGTCATTACTGTGACGGCAAACATCGTCCCCGCCGAAATGGCCGGGCTTGTAAAGACCTTTGCCGAAGGAAAAATCGCGGACGCTCGACGTATTCATTTTAAACTCTCTCCTCTCTTTGCCGCGCTGTTCTTCGAGACGAATCCGATTCCAGTGAAGGAAGCATTGAGCTTGATGGGCAAAATCGACCCAGAGCTGCGCCTGCCACTCTGCCCAATGGCGCAAGACACACGCGAGAAGCTGATTCAGGCCCTTAAGGAGGCCTCATTGATCGCACATTAACGATACTGATGGTGGGAAAAAGATGATCAAAGTCGTTGTAGCCGGAGCGGCCGGACGAATGGGATGCAGGTTGGTATCACTAGTCAGGGATTCCACCGCATTGATGCTGGCAGGCGCACTAGAGGGGAAAGGCCACCCAGCATTGGGAGAGGATGCGGGTGAATTCGCTGGATCAGGACGCGCGGGTATCCCAATCACGGATGATCTATCGGCCTTGATGGAGCGAGGGGAGGTCGTAATTGACTTTTCTTCTCCCGGGGCGACCCTTGATCACATGCAGACGGTCGTTCGTTCACGTCGCGCAGCGGTCATTGGAACAACCGGATTCTCAACCAGCCAGCTCGATGAACTTAAAGCGCTCACCCAGCACATTCCCTGTGTGTTTTCTCCAAACATGAGCGTCGGTATCAACCTCCTCTACAAAGTCATCAGTGAGATGGCTAAGACCCTTGGAGACGACTACGATATCGAAGTGATTGAGGCCCACCACAGGTTGAAGAAAGACGCTCCAAGCGGCACAGCCCTCAAGATTGCCGAAGTCCTTGCACGTTCCGTAAGCCGTGACCTGAATCAAGTCGGTGTCTATGCTCGTAAAGGATTGATCGGGGAACGGACCAAAGGGGAAATTGGAATCCAAACCATTCGCGCCGGTGATATCGTTGGAGACCACACTGTTCTGTTTGGTGGCATGGGCGAACGCATAGAGGTGACACATCGAGCCAGTAGCCGCGATACCTTTGCCCGTGGAGCTCTCCGTGCTGCACGATGGGTCGTCCGCCAGCCACCCGGTCTGTACGATATGATGGATGTCTTAAGTCTTCGCTAGTGATCCACTACAGAAAGCATTGCTTCCGACTGAATTCTGAGGGGCTTATTATTTCTCTCCAGATGTCGAATGGTCTATCGCTTTCCATATTGGACAAGCCAGATCAGACTAAAGAGCGCAGAATTCCTTGAAAATAAGGCGCACAGCTTGGAGCTTGCACCTGATCACTTCAGAATAGGGAACCTGCTCCTTATTGTTTCTTGGTCTTGAGGCTGTGTTCTTACCACTGGCCAGGTGAAATGAGAGGGAGCTCCTCTCAGAGGCGAGGAGTCAATAGGCGTAACCGGACAAGGCACGTGGACCGACCCATTGCCTCCCGATATGCTCACCCAGCACCGTGTAGTAGTTTGGAGACAGGAAGAATTAGTGTCGCGCCGTGATCGGCCGAGGTTCCTGATCCGCTGCTTTCCGACGACCACAGTTTAAGCACGCAAATACCGTGATCGCCAGTCCAGCATCCAAATCCACTGCTCGTTCTGGAAGCATCGCTCCATGGCATTTATCGCAGGTCTTCATAGGTGCGCACTTTAGCATCATGAGATAGGGAAAACCAGTCCTCCTGAAGTACTGTATGACACCATAAGGCGAGCCCCAATAAGACCTACTCAAAATAGACCAAATGAACTTGTTAGGCGAACAGTGGTATACAATCGAAGACTGGTGGTGGTCACCTTGACAGGTAACGCTGACCCTCCTTAGGATTGTGGGCCAGCTAGTAGTAGACCACTATGTATAGACTCATTCTTGTCAGTTTGCTCCTCACCATTCTTTACTACCTACTACGACGCATGTTTCGTGGCTTCAAGACTCCACTTCAGAATGGTCATGGAAATTCATCCACACAGAGTCAAGATGACGTACAGGATCAGATGATCCAAGACCCTGTCTGTCAGATATTCGTCCCGAGGCGAATAGCCCTAATCGAACAGATCGGAGGACGGGAATATTGTTTCTGTAGCAAGGAATGCGCAGGAAAGTTCAGGGATGAGCACCCTGTCTAGACGTCGAGCCTAGCCCTAGGGTAATCCAGCTCCACACAGTTTCAGAGAAGGCATCCTAAATAGAGTTCCAGCTAGCACCCTGAAGAGTAACTGTAGTCGGAGAGTTTTTCATTCTTGTCAAACTTGAGAGTGATCTGACATTCGTTGGGTTTAAAGTTGAATAGTGGCGGGCCTGATTTCCCTCCAGCAATACTGTAGTATGTCCAAGTCTCTCCCCCAAAAAACCGGGACGCTTTCCCAGTGGGAGCCCCCCAATTTTTCTCAAACCAGGCTTTATCCTTCCCTTGAAGCTCAGCCGGCTTCAGCGACGCTTCCAGATAAGGATTACTCCCTCCGCAGGCGGTCACCAAGCTACAAACACACAACAGATAAATTAGTTGTCGCATCATAATTTCTCCAGTACGTGATGGAGTGAAAAAACCGTAAAAATCCTAACGTCCTGTGCAACTTCTGTCAAACTTTTGAACTGATTAAGTTGCACTGCGACTGAGTTCCTCATAAAATGACCGATAGGTAAGTAGAATTGATATCCGTCCACTGTTTCTTCGTGAGGAAAGGGACAATCATGAAGATTTATCTCGATACCGCCAACGTGAAGGAAATCCAGGAGGCCGCCAGCTTCGGGCTGCTTGATGGTGTCACAACAAATCCCTCCTTGGTCGTGAAGGAAGGTCGTAGTTTTCGAGAAATGCTGCAAGAGGTGTGCAAGATTGTCGATGGGCCGATCAGCGCCGAGGTTGTAAGTATAGAAGCAGACGCCATGGTCAAGGAAGGCAAAGAGCTGGCCAAGATTCATCAGAATATTGTGGTGAAATGTCCCTTGATCCCGGAGGGGTTGAAGGCCACAAAGCGGTTAGCCGCCGAGGGCATCAAGGTGAACGTGACCCTCTGCTTTTCCCCGACTCAGGCCATGTTAGCGGCGAAAGCCGGAGCTTGGTGCGTATCACCTTTCATTGGACGACTCGATGATATCAGCTCAAATGGTATGGAGCTTATCCGACAGATCCTGACGATCTATAAGAACTATGATTACAAGACACTAGTATTGGTGGCAAGCGTTCGTCATCCACAGCACGTCGTGGAAGCAGCCTTAGCCGGTGGCCATATCTGCACGATGCCCTACAACATATTCCAGGCACTTTTTAAACACCCACTCACCGATTCCGGCCTCAAGAGGTTCCTCGACGACTGGAAGGCAAAGGGGCAGCAGTAGCCCTGTGATGACTCGCAGGTAGTGCACAAGACATGAGTTTGGTGAGGTGTGTTGGGCTAGGGCGGAACGGTTAAAGCCGACTTCGGAGTCCGTCTATTTCTTTCCTCGCCCCCTGAAATACTGCGTGGAACATCGGCCGGGTCAATTTCCCTGTAAACGTGTTTTGTTGGCTTGGGTGATAGGAACCTATCAGAGTTACTCCCCAGGGAAGTCGGTAGACAGCGCCATGTCCAAACTTGGGAGCTGGTACTGGAATCATGCGACCTTGAGAACGACAGGTCTTGAGATAGTGGTCGAAAGCAATTTTCCCTAAGGCAACCACGACACGATGATTCTTCAGTAAGCGAATTTCTGCCTGCAAGTACTGGCGACAGCTCAAAAACTCGTCCGGCGTGGGTTTGTTCCCCGGTGGCGCACAACGAACTGTCGCCCCGATGTAACAGTCCTTCAATGACAAGCCGTCATCTCGATGGTGCGATGTGGGTTGGTTGGCAAACCCATGTCGATAGAGTGCCTCATACAGCCAATCTCCACTTCGGTCACCGGTAAATACTCGCCCAGTCCGATTCCCTCCATGCGCCGCTGGAGCAAGGCCAAGCACATAGAGCCTGGCTCGGGAATCTCCAAAGCCAGGTACCGGCCGACCCCAATAGTCCCAATCCAGAAATTGCTTCCGCTTCTGCTGTGCTATCGCTTGCCGATAGGTGACCAGCCGAGGACAGACTGTACAGTCTGTGATAGCTTTATTCAAAATACTCAGAGCCCGCATAGGAGGCGCAGTGTACCATGAACCAGAACTCTATTCTGCTTGCCCGTACGTGGGTGAGCTGTTAGCATAACTTCGCACTTCGTGATGCCCCCTGTCTCAACTCCACAGAGGAGTCTGTGAATGATCATCCGTACGATGCAACCGTTGTGTATTGTGCTCGCCATCAGTGCCGTGATCGTCCTACAGAGCGCTCCGGTGCCGGCTACCACGACGCCAGCTGACAACAACGATCCAAAGACCGAAAACGAGAAGGAGCTTCTCTTGCCCGAAGTGCTGGATGGCCAACCAGAGCCGGAGGATCGGCTGGTGATCTTGCCGGAGATTAAGCGCGAGGGAGAACGATTCTTTCTGAGCTCGTTCAAGCTGCCGGACAAGATTACCTTTGCCGGAGTTCAGGTTCCTCTGGATAACTGGCAAGTAAGGGAACGGATTGAGTATGAGTTCTATCAATTTTTAGAAGATCAAGGCGAGAGCATCATCCTTGCCAAACGGACCGGGCGTTGTTTCCCTCCGGCCGAAAGGCAGTTGGCAGAAACGGGATTACCGGACGATCTCAAGTATATGTTGCTGGTCGAGAGCAAATGCATTTCTGCCGCATACTCGAAGGCGAAGGCTTCAGGCCCCTGGCAATTCATCCCTTCTACGGGGCGACGCTACCGGCTCAAGAGTGACGCCGTCCGAGATGAACGCCGCAATCTCGAAATGTCGACCGAAGCGGCGGTGAAGTACCTCAAATACCTCAAAGACTTCCAGGACAATGATTGGTTCCTGGCGATGGCTTCCTACAACGCCGGCGAAGAACGTATACGCAAGCTGCTCAAGGAACAAAAAATTACCGATTATTGGAAGATGCACGGACCTCGTGAGACCATGCGATACGTCCCTCGCATCATCGCGGCGAAGGAAATCTACTCCCAGCCGGAGAAATATCTTGGACTGACCAAGAAAGATCTCTACATGCCGTTGGAGACGGAAACCATCACCGTGAATGTAAAGGAATCTCAACGCGCGTTGGCATCCGTTGCTGAGGAATTCGGCACGTACCTCCTCGAGATCAAAATGTTGAATCCGGAGTTTAAGAAGGATATGCTCCCTCGGGGCTCCTATCAAATCCGAGTTCCTCGCCAGACCTGTCCTAATCGATGCTTCAAGCAGGACCCGACCCCCTAGCATGTGTCTCTATGTTGCTTCGTCTCCCCTCGTCTCCGGCACGACCTTTCCTCCACAAGCTTCTTAATGCAGGCCTTGAGGCTGCGGATCCCTATCAGGCCCTGATCAAAACTGTGTCTCTCAACGGAGCTTCCCTACGAGTGGGACAACGAACATTTGATCTTTCCCACACCAAAAGAGTGGTTGCAGTCGGGGCCGGTAAGGCATCCGCAAGAATGGCGCAAGCATTAGAGGTAGTGCTGGGAGAACGACTAGAAGATGGACTTGTAATCGTGAAGACGGGACATTCGCTCACTACACGACGAACGACCGTCCTCGAGGCCAGCCATCCAATCCCTAATCGCGCAGGAGTTGTTGCGACTCAACACCTATTGCACTTAGCACAGGGGCTATCCTCAAAAGATCTATTGATCGTTCTTTTGTCCGGAGGAGCATCCAGCCTATTACCAGCTCCCGTCTCAACCGTGACCCTTGCCGATAAACGGCGTACAACACAGCTCCTGCTTCGCTGTGGCGCCACAATCAATGAGGTCAATGTCGTCCGAAAACATCTCTCGTTGATTAAGGGCGGCAGACTTGCCGCCTCCACGACCGCAAGGATCATCACCCTTGTCCTTTCTGATGTTATCGGCGATGACCTTGGGTCCATCGGCTCCGGCCCCACAGCCGTTGATCCTTCTACATTTGCCGAGGCTATCGAGGTATTGCAGCGTTACCGAATCTGGTCTGCAGTTCCACCGACGGTCCGCCGCTACTTACAGAGGGGACAAAAAGGAGCAGTACCCGAAACCTTGAAACCTGGTTCCCCTCGCGGACGGGCAGTCCACCACCACATTATCGGCAGTAATCACATCATGCTGGAAGCTGTGGCACGGATCGCACGGGAGGCAGGCCTCTTCACCAAACTCGTCTCCTCCCCCCTCACAGGAGAAGTGCGCATTGCGGCCAAGCAGTTGGTCGACCTGGGCAAAGCAGTCAGGGCCGGACGTGGCCGCGTGAGGCGTCCCTACTGTGTGGTGGCAGGAGGGGAAACCACGGTGACGGTCACAGGTCATGGGAAAGGAGGACGTGCTCAGGAATTTGCAGCGGCAGCCGCATTCGAAATCTCTGGGCTCTCCAATGCGTGGGTCATCGCGCTAGGAAGTGACGGCACCGATGGGCCAACCGACGCAGCAGGAGCTCTCGTCGGTAGCGAAACCGTCTCACGAGCAAAACGACTCAAGGTTGACCTCTCCGCTGCATTGAAGCGGCACAATACCTACCCAGCCTTCAAGAAGCTTGGATGCCATATTCACACCGGACCAACCGGCACCAATGTCAATGACCTTTACCTCTTCCTCCAGCTCTAGCTACTATGCTGGCGTATGGCGCCTTCCTTTATCCTCCCACTCTCGAGCTGTCACGATCTGAGTCTCGTGGGTGGAAAGGCTTTCGGACTCTGTCGACTAATTGAGGCTGGATTCCCAGTCCCATCGGGGCTCTGTGTGACAACCGTGGCCTATACTGATCACCTACATAATTTAGGTTTTCATGACCAGGATGAGTGGCGCCGGATCGTCGGATTGTCGGACCCTGACCGGCTTTCGTCATTAGCTGTTTGTCAGCTACGAATCAACCAAATCGAGATTCCCCAGCTCACCACAGACGGCCTAACAGCATCATTGCAAGCGCTGGGGCATCCGCCGGCCATACTCTGGGCGGTCCGCTCTTCAGCCACTACCGAGGACGCCTCTGATGCGAGTTCTGCCGGTCTCTATCGCACTCACCTTGGCCTCACACTTCCAGAAGTTGCGCGCGCCATCAAAGATCTCTGGGCCTCACTGTGGGAGATGCAAGTTGTCAGCTACCTCACTCGGCAAAACCTGGGGATGATGCCGCCAAGGATGGCTGTCGTGATCCAACCGATGATCGATGCGCAGGCGGCAGGGGTGGCATACTCCATTCACCCTGTGACGGGACGACGCTCGGAAGTCATGATTAATGCGGTCCCTGGTCTGGCTGCTCCGCTGGTCGATGGCACCGTGGTCCCGGACCAGTATGTGGTTGAAGTACCCGCTGAGGGAAAACCTGTCCAGATTCGTACCCGTCTCTTAGCATCAAAGACTGAGTGCTTGCGCGTCTCGAATGCCGGCCTTCATCGAGCTTCGCTCGAAGAGGACGCACAGAGCCGATCCTCACTCACGGATAGGCAGCTCGCATCTCTTGCCGAAACTGCCAAGGAGGTTGAACGCGCCTTGGGACAGCCGATCGATATCGAATGGGCCTTTGACTCAAGACAACTGTGGATCCTGCAGGCTCGCCCGATCAGCACCGTTCAACCAACTGCCGACCTCACGAACGACGACTGCGAGTGGTCACGAACCAATTTTAAGGAGACGCTCCCGGAACTTCCCAGCCCGTTGAGCCTTTCGTTCCTTGAGCAGTTTATGGACCGCTACATTCTCGAGCATTACCGCCGGCTCGGGTGCCGAATTCCTGAAGGACTGACGTCGGTCCGAATCTTTCGTGGACGCCCATACCTGAACGTTACCCTCTTTCACCTGCTGGTTGCGCAGCTCGGCGGGGATCCTTCATTGAATTCTGAACAGATGGGCGGCGAACCACTGCAAATTCCGCCACAAGTCCAACCACTCGGAGGAATGGCGTCTCTTCGTGCCGGATGGTTGATGCTGAGGGAAATGCGCCGAGTCGAACGAGTTGGGCCACATGTCTTTGTCGAGATGAAGAGGTTAGCCGTTACCTATCAACGCGAATCTGTACTGAGCTTATCACCCAAAGAGCTCATGTCGGAGCTCGATAAGCTTGATCCGTGGCTTGAGAGCCGGGAAGTCACGTTTGGCATTGCTGGAGGAGTCGGACAGTGTCTTCAGTTTTTCAGTAAGGTGCTGCCTGGGTGGCTGGGCCCTGACTGGCGAGTTCTGCTGAACGCCGCGCTTCAAGGACAAGGGACCGTCATTAGCGCCCAACAGATTCTTCGACTGGCTGAGCTCGCCGACATCGCCAAAGGAGACCCACATACCCATACTGTCCTCACTTCAGCATCGTGGGACCCAACGACATTCCGAACGACTCTGGTCGGTACTGAATTTCTGTACGCCTTCGACAAATACCTTGAGGATTATGGTCATCGTGGAGTTGGCGAATCGGATGTGATGTCACCGCGCCTCGCCGACAACCCCGCAGCCATTCTTTCGATTCTACGCGCTCAAGTGATCTCCAATAGGCTTTCTCAGGACGCCGTTCGGTTGCGCCAAGGCGACAGGCAAACCAACGCGCTCGCCGAGATCAGGCAGCGCATGGGCTGGCGATTGGACCGATGGGCCATCTTCCTCTGGTGTTATCGACGATTGTGCCGATTGTTTTCGCTCCGAGAAGCCAATCGACACCACTTGATGTATTACTCAGCAGCCATCCGAACCCTCCTGCTTCGACTTGGAGAACGCCTCGTCGAGCAGGGATTACTTCAGCGGGTAAATGACATTTTTTTCTTAACCATCGCCGATCGCATAAACCTGGTAGCCGGAAGTACCAGAGACTGGAAGGCGGTGATCGCCGCCCGGAGAACCGAACGAGAGCATCACCTCACCGCCAAGGTACCCGACACCATTCGTGACTGGACAGGTGCACGCCAACAGACCATGACAGAAGGTCACACTGATGGAGATTGCGTCTTATCTGGCATGCCAATCAGTGTTGGAACCGTCACTGGTCCGGTTCGCCTCCTTCGATCAGCGGCAGACTGGAGCAAGGTGAGGTCAGGAGAGATTCTGGTGGTATCGGTGATCGACCCAGGCTTGGCCCCCCTCTTCGGTCTCGCAGGAGGTTTGATCGCCGAAATGGGCGGTACCCTCTCTCACGGAGCAATCATTGCTCGGGAATATGGACTGCCGACGATCGCAAATGTGGAGTCGGCCATGGTACGATTTTCTGATGGGCTCCCCGTTACCATCGATGCTGGATCCGGGACCATTCGTATAGGGCCATCTCCATCGATGAAGTCTAGTTAGAGCTAATTGATCCCGGGCCGTCTGCTTCTTGACCTTTTTCAATACCTTGCGTAATCTTCCAACGATTCCTTATTGAACACGCTATATATAGCGGCTCAATCATGTAGGCATTGTTGCGTAAGATATGGATCAATTTTTAACAGGTCTGGCTCCGAGTAACCTGATAGGGTTTGTGACCGGGCTGTTCCTTGGCGGTGTGGTGATAGGGCTGTGGGTCACGAGCCGCCTACGACCTCTTGCGCAACGAGCCGAAGCGACTGCGGACGAGCTACGAAAACAGGTGGACCAAGAACGAACTGTGACATTCTCGATCCGTCAAGAGTTGGCAGCGGTTCAACAGGCTCGGGTCGCCGCTGAAACCAGAATAGAAGACGCCGCGCGACAGCTGGTGGAACAGCGGGCCTTGATCGATCATACCCGCCACGAACTCATCGGATCGTTTCAAGCGTTGTCCGGCGAAGCGTTGAAGCAAAACAATGAAGCGTTCTTGAAACTCGCCGCCGTGTCCTTCGAAAGCCTGCATGTCAAAGCAGATGGTGATCTCGCTCAACGACAACAGGCCATTGATGGATTGGTTCGCCCCCTTCAAGATTCCCTTCACCGCTACAATGAAGAGTTACGGTTACTCGAACAGTCTCGCCAGTCAGCCTACGGTGGATTGGATCAGCATCTGAGATCACTGGCCGACTCCCAGCACCGGTTGCAACAAGAGACAGGCAACTTGGTCAAGGCTCTGCGCGCTCCGGCGATACGAGGCCAGTGGGGTGAGCTCACGTTGAAACGTGTTGCCGAGCTCGCCGGCATGGTGGACCACTGCGATTTTGTGGAGCAACTCTCCGTCACCGGCGACGAGGGGCGACTCCGTCCGGACATGGTGGTTCAGCTGCCGGGAGGGCGACAAATCATCGTCGACGCCAAAACAGTTCTTTCTGCGTACCTCGACGCCCATGAGGCGCAGAATGAGGCGCAACAAGCCGACGCCTTGCGCCGTCACGCCGCCCAGGTCAAGAGCCGTATGGATGAATTGTCGTTGAAGGCTTATTGGACGCAGTTTGACCGAACCCCTGAATTCGTTGTGCTCTTCCTGCCCGGCGAGCAATTTCTCGGCGCCGCGTTGGATCAGAACCCCAGACTCATTGAAGAAGGGTTCGCAAATGGGATCGTCTTGGCCACCCCCTCGACCCTCATTGCGTTGCTCCGTGCGGTGGCCTACGGCTGGCGCCAGGAACGAATGACCGCCCATGCTGAAGAAGCAGGTCGTCTCGGGAAAGAGCTCTACGAACGGATGGCGGTGTTGGCCGGGCATATGAACGATGTCGGTCAATCACTCGGGAAAAGCGTCTCGTCCTACAATCGCGCCATTGGTTCATTAGAAACACGCATTCTCCCGGCAGCACGCAGATTTAAAGAATTGGGTGTCTCCTCCGATCGGGAGATCCCCGTCCTTGAACCGACGGAAGTGGTCCCACGGAAAACGTTACCGCTAGAGATGGAATGAAGGAGCACAATGATCAGCGAACAGGCCATGGTGGAAGCATTTCACAGCAAGTTTGAGATTTTGATACAGACCGCCCCCACGAATGTGAATGAGGACACGAAGCGCCTTCGAGTCCGACTGATTCAGGAAGAATTCGACGAATTGAAAGAGGCCATGGCCACTGGAGACCTGGCTGCCGTGGCGAAAGAAATGGCGGACCTGCTCTATGTGACCTACGGCACCGCTGTGTCATATGGAATTGATATGGAACCGGTCTTCCAGGAAGTGCATCGGTCGAATCTAAGTAAAGTCGGTGGATACAAGCGGGCGGATGGGAAATGGGTGAAACCCCCCACCTACTCACCCGCTGATATCGTGTCAATTCTTGAGGCACAGCAGGAGCACGCGTCGGCGGAGCAGCCATGTGATCATGAAGCTGTCGCCGGTGCTCCTCGGAGTTCATGAAAGATCTACACTGTCCGAATTGCGGAACACCCTTCGTTCGAGTGATCCCCGACGAAGGCGCCATAGGGCGGGTCCTCACTCGCTTGAACTACTTTCCATTCCGATGCCAGCTGTGCACGACACACTTTCGCGCCTTCCGCAATCAGGTCCAGACTGCGACCTCCCCCACCGATCGCCGTCAATATGAACGCCTTCCGGTGTCGCTTCGTGCCAATCTACTCGCGGACAACGCAGTCCGGATCGACAATCGGGTGACGGATATCTCCATGGGTGGCTGCACCCTCGAAACCACAAGGACCCTCCCGCAGGGGACATTCGTCGAGCTTGTCATCAAGCCGGCCTCCGACGAGGAACCGATTAAGATCGGGACAGCCGTGGTCTGCTCATCACGACCAGAATCGATGGGCATTCGATTCATGGAGATGGTGACGGACGATAAGAATCGCCTCAGTCAAGTGATCCTCAGTCTGCTGGTAGGACAAAGCCTCCATCAGAACCTTTTCACATAACAGCGATTCCCATTAGAAGAGACTGCTCAGGCAATCCGTTTTGGATTGTCCGATCGACCAATGGGAGAAGCTCAGGAGCCCCCACCACCCGGATCTTTCCAGCACAAACGGAGATCGATGAATTGCTACGTAGGGTATAGCCTAAGAAGCTCGGCGAGGAGCACTGACCAGGAGGTTATCGATCAAGCGAACGGAGCCAAGACGTACGGCACCAAGCAGTACCACTCGCGAGGTCACGGAAGATACAGGCTCGAGTGTGCGAGGGTCACACACCGTGAGATAGTCGGTCGTGATGGTTGATTCCTGGCTGACAACCTGCGCCATCGCCAACCCGACGGTCTTTGCGTCTCTGCCTCCTGCTCTGATCACTTCGGCACCAGCTTGAAGACTCTTGTACAGCGTCACTGCTCGACGTCGTTCATCCGGTGAGAGGTAGACATTTCGGGAACTCATGGCCAGCCCATCCTGCTCACGCACGGTCGGACGGACCGCAATATCAACACCGAGATTGAGATCCTTCACCAGCTGCTGAACCAGTACGGATTGCTGAAAGTCCTTTTGTCCAAACAGTGCCTGATGTGGTCGAACAATTCCAAGCAGTTTGGTGACGACGGTTGCAACGCCGGCGAAATGATGCGGGCGGACCTCACCTTCCCATCGACGGGCGATTGCCGGAACCGTCACCGTCGTTTGAAAGCCAGTTGGATACATGGCCTCTGCGGTCGGCTCGAAGCAGACATCAACGCCTTCCTGTCGACAGATCGCTCGGTCGTGCGAAATGGGGCGGGGATACTTGGCCAGATCCTCCCGAGGACCGAACTGGGTCGGATTCACGAAGATACTCACCACGAGTGCGTCACATCGTAGCCGTGCCTCATGAATCAACGTTCGATGCCCCTCATGCAGCGCACCCATCGTCGGGACAAACCCGACCGTGACACCTTCGCGCCTGAGCGCTTCACTCCAGGCGGTCATGGCTGCGGGTGAGCGAATGATCTTCATGAACCGGGAGGGACGTGACAGGTCGGGCGCGACCCGTATCTGGTGGAAGGCTGAGGGAACAAGAGTTGGGCATGAGACTCGTCTGAGACTTCCGTCAAGAGGTGTGCCACTGATCGCCTGAACGTAGGATGGACCCACTGCGGATCCAGCTCGTTCATCGGCATGAGAACAAATCGACGTTGATGGAGCCGAGGATGAGGAATAGTCAACCCTGGTTCTTTGATGACGCACTCGCCGTAAAAGAGGATGTCAAGATCGATCGTGCGAGGCCCCGACCGGTCATCATCGTCCCTCCCGAGAGCGCGTTCGATCTCCTGCAGCGTCGTGAGGAGGCTACGTGGCTTAATATCCGTTTCTAGCTGCACCACTCCATTTAAAAACCAGCCATCCCCTGGATCGGTCCGGCCACGCACTGGTTCCGTCTCATAGAGCAAGGACACGCCCCGCAATCGAGAATGAGGCAGAAGACTGAGCAGCGTCACCGCCCGATCGCAATAGTCCACCCGATCTCCGACATTCGATCCGAATCCGATGAAGACCGTCTCCATAAATCAGTTAGGCCTGAGGGGTAAGGAGTGAAGGGACCGCTCTTGGCATTTCCCTTTCACCCCTGACCGTTCACTGTTCGCCGTTCAGAATCCCACCTTTTTGATTCGCTCAACTGCTTCAGCTAACCGCTCTTTGGTCGTGCAGACAGTCATGCGGACATAGCCTTCACCCGGTGCGCCGAAGCCGTTGCCCGGCGTCGTCACGATCCCGGCCTTTTCTAATAGGTGTGCGGTAAACGATGCTGATGTATAGCCCTTGGGGACCGTCACCCAGACATAGAATGCTGCGGGAGGAGGATCAACTTCCAGGCCGAGTTGCTTCAGACCAGGGACCAGTGTGTCCCGCCGGTCTTGATACGTCTTTCTCAGATCATCCGTCACAGCATCGTCAAGACCGAGTGCCGTAATCCCCGCCTCTTGAACCGCCTCAAAACAACCCGAGTCCAGATTGCTCTTCACCTTACCAAGGCCACCCAAGACATCTTTGTTGCCCACGACAAAGCCGAGGCGCCATCCCGTCATGTTATAGGTCTTCGAGAGTGAGTGGAATTCGACTCCAACATCCTTGGCACCATCGACTTCCATAAAACTCGCAGGCCGTTGCCCGTCATAGTAGATCTCGGAATAGGCCGCATCGTGACACACAATCACTTGATGTTCCTGCGCAAAGTCCACGAGCCGCTTGAAATAGTCCTTCGTCATGATGACGGATGTCGGATTGTTTGGTGAGTTGAGCCACATCAGCTTGGCCTTCTTTGCCACATCCTTTGGGATCGCCGTGAGGTCCGGCAGGAAACCGTTGGCCTTGGTCAGCGGCATGATGTGAGACTGCCCCCCGCAGAAGCTGGTCCCTACCGGGTAGACCGGATAGCCGGGGCTTGGAACCAAGACAATATCTCCAGGATCGACAAAGGCCAAATGAATGTGGCCGATGCCTTCCTTCGAGCCGATCAGGGTCAGCACTTCATTGGCTGGATCCAACGTGACATTGAAGCGGCGCTTGTACCAACCGGCGACGGCCTTTCTGAACGAAAGCATGCCCTCATACGAAGGATATTGATGATGTTTGGGATCTTTAGCGGCCTTCGCGAGGCTTTCGATGATCGGCATCGGCGTCGGCAAATCGGGATCGCCGATCCCCAGATTGATAATATCCACTCCCCGTGCAATTGCCTCTTGCTTCATTTTATCGATAGCCGCGAATAAATACGGCGGCAATGTCTTGATACGTGTTGCGACTTCGATCGGAAAACCACCCATGGTCGAACAAGCTCCTTTCATGAATAACACCCAGCCTTCAGCCATCGGCTCACCGAAGTGCTCTCAGGGCCGACGCCTTCAAGGTTGTGTAGAGTACTTCAGAGCAGCGGCCGCAATCAATGCGTACGAGTCAGCAGGTGGCCAATCAACCGATCAGCCATGGAGTGAAGTTGCGGAAGCTGGGGCAAGGCCATTGCCTTCACCTGTTGTGCGATGAGGCCCGCTTTCGTCACATCCGGCGCACATTCACGGCACAGAGAATCAATCCCATTCGCCTCCATTTCCAAATGGAAAAGAAGGCCATAGGCCCACTCGCCATAGCGAAATGCCTGCAACGGCGCAATGTCGGAACCGGCCAATGGCACGCAATTGCTTGGCAAGTCAAAGATCTCTCCGTGCCACTCGAACACGTCGAACGTATTCGGGCAAGCCTCAAACACCGGGTCTGCTTTCCCCGCATCAGTGAGGCGAACCGAGGTCATGCCGATTTCGAGCGCCGTACCCGATCGTACTGTGCCACCAAGCGCCTTGGCCATGAATTGACTCCCAAGGCACACGCCAACCACCGGCTTATTGGCCAGAAGTACAGACCGAATGAACGTGGTTTCCTCCGGAATCCATGGATCAGGATCGTTGACCGACATCGGCCCTCCCATGACGATCAGGAGATCACCTGCATCTTTCGGGAGTCCATCTTTTGGAACGAGGTGCGATTCGAGACTGACCCCTCGCTTGGTCAAGGCCTTCGCAAAGGCACCAGGACCTTCAAAGGGAACGTGTTGCAGACATACCGCCCTCATACGTTCTTTACTGGCATAGCCACCTGACTCACGTCAAGATCCAGAACTTCTCAAGACCTCCCTTCAGGAGATGACATGAGCCTGTATCTATCCACTGGCCGTCAGAACACCTCTCCCCCTCCGTATGACTTCCATTTTTGCTTCCTCTTCCGTAGAGTAGCCGGCCCATATGGCCATAATGGATCCGTTGATTCGTGGGATTGATCGCATCCTCATCCACACACAGGACGTCGAGCGGGTATTTGCTCGATTTCGTCATGAATTCGGCTTACCCATCGCCTGGCCAGTCGCCGACTGTGGCCTGCTCGTTTCAGGTGGACTGTACGCTGGCAACATGACGGTCGAAATCGGTCGGTTCAGAGGGCTTCAACTCCCAGGAACCTGGCTCTACGGCCTCGGTTTCGCACCATGGGAACCGACCTGGAAGACGGTTGAAGGACTATCGTCTCGAAAGGTATTGTACGCGTCGCCGCTGACGCTCTCCTACGACTCGCCTCTTGTGATGCAGTCCACCCTCACCTTCTTGCGCAACCTCTTGGATGGGCAGCCGAATGCCGCGCTGTGGCTTAGTCAGCCAGGCGGAAGGAATACTCGAGTCGGTCGAGCACTCTCGACCCTCCGGACTTGGATGGCCGGCACCGAGGTAGGCTCTAAAACATTTTCAATGTTGTTAGGTAGTTCCCTGGTTTTCATGTGCGACAACCAGAGCCATCTTCATCAGGAACGAATCGCTGCGTTAAGAGCTGCCTGGCGGAAGACTCGCCAGAATGGGCCTTATGGAATCACCGGAGTTGCCGGGATCGATATCGAGATGGCAACTAATCTCCCCGTCTGGAGACGATTACTGGATCGACCCGACTTGACCAGTAGCTCAACCCATTCATTCGGCGCGGGGCCTCTGCTTCGATTTCATCCCGGCGCGGAGAATCGACTCCTCGGGATTGAGTTCGCCTGTGCCGATCTTCCATCGATCACCCAGCAGCTCCGTGCACAGTGCTCACTGGTGCCCACGGATGAAAAGAGAGTTACCCTTTCTCCAGATCGAATGGATGGATTGGCAATCGGATTCAGTCAGTCTCCAACGACAACACTGGACAAGGGTTAGGCTGATCTCCTGACCGAAGTCCTGCCGGTCAGCTTAGTTCCTACCCTGGCGACTGAGTGTCAGCCTATCCGCGAGGTGATCGTTTACGACCTCTCTCCCAATGATCTTGGCCGTACAAGCAATACCTTGTCGGATCCGTCGATTACGCCTCCCACGTTCATTGTTTCTACCTTTAGGCTTAGGCCTAATCGACCGACAAGTAGATGTCATGGCTCTTCCCGCAACTGACATGGACCACGCCTCACTCATCGCTCCTCCAAGCCATCAGAGAGCGGAAGCCCCTTCGCCCTGTTCGTTTCGGGAGAGAGTCCGCTCCCGCTATCACGCCTTCTGGTACCACCTTGGAGAACGAGTAGCCTGGTCACGTGGGATCTATCGGGAACGGCCGGCACAGGAACTCGAGGATCTGAGCGGAGTTCAGTATGAGCGGATCACATCACTTCAACGCCGATTTCGCGTACGGTTTGAGCAACACGCAAGCCAGTCAACGGCCTTACGACAGTACGATTATCTCGACCTGCTCGACCAAGGGTGGTCGGCGCTCAGATTGCCCCGCCTAGCTGGTGGCACCGTACAGGATATCGGGTCGAGTAACTTTTGGTACGCTCCCGTCTTACACACTTTTTTTCGACCAACCGCACTCATTGGCGTCGAGGTAGAAGGCCATCGGATGTATATCAATGGCTATAGTCGCCACGATTATGCGAAAGGCTATATCCAAGACCTTCCAAACACAGAGTTCCATATCCAGGACTATCGCCGGTATAGTTCTCCGGCCAGCATCATCACCGCCTGGTATCCCTTTGTGACACCGGCTCCGGTATTGGCCTGGCGACTACCACTTTCTCTTCTGGCGCCGCACGACCTATTCGCGCAAGTGATACGCAACCTCCAGCCACACGGGTTGTTTCTCATGATCAACCACGGAAGGGACGAAGCAAGCATTGCCGCGTCATGGTGTCGTAAGGTCGGCTTGGCCCATTACGGATCCTGCGAGTTGAGATCGAACGTACGCCCGAGACTCCCTCCTCCCGTCCTCTCCTGTTGGATGCGCGCGCCGGTCTAGCTCTACGTCCTGGCCTACGCTACAATTGTCTCGTGAACCGCACCATCAAACATACAGAAGACCTTCGATGGCTGATCGGCCATACCGGCGGGTTTCGCGCCGGTTATGTCACGGAGGTGCAGATCTTGAAGCGTCGGCTCTTCGATGAAAAGTCGACGCGTGATGTCCCAGCCGGAACCACGATTGCCGTGACCATTCACTACGAGATTCGCGGTCTTGCTCGAGTCGCCAAATTGACCATGACCGGCGTCACGGACTTTTCGGTCTTTGAACAGGACGGAATAGACTGCTCCTCGCTCAGCGTCATTCAGACGGAACTCAATGCGGGAAAGCTACGCTTCTGGTTTGACCCGCAGGGCGAGCTGTATGTGGTCTGTGACGAGGCTCATCTGGAAGAGCTCACCTTGCCGATGGTGACTGCCCAACAAGCTGCAGAATTGGCCCGATGGACCTTCCAAGGGCTCGAGACCGACGGCCCCAGCATTCAGTGGCTATTAGGCGAGTTGAATCAGGCCGGCCTACCCTGCACCTGGCATGACACGGAACGATCTGATGCGATTCATCCTGCTGTACAGTGGGAAGGGAACCTGAGACCGGCAGATGATTTCTCAGTGGATGAGAGTAACTTAGTCCATGCAATGGCCTACAGTCCACCGGAGGGACAGGGCTTTGGCCTACTGCTGAGAGTATTCGGCATGCAGGATAGAAGGCTGAGTCGAATTCTGGAAGTCCTCGCGGATCGGATCACCCAACACTTCTCAGGCAACTGCCTGGTCGGCACGACGATCATCCCAGGTCGAGAATGGGAGCGTTGGTTGATTCGCGAACACCGATCACGGCCTGAACGCTGAGAAGGACTTCGACTACGGCTTAGTGCGCGTGCTCTGGGGAATAGTGCCCATTCCCGTTGGAGTAGGCAGCGGTTCCGTTACCCCTCGCATAACCCGAAGCAGCGTGTGCTGTCCCATTCACCTGCTGCCCCTTGCCGTTGATACATTCCACCAGGGCCCAGAGTCGCAAGGGATTCACCCGTTGATTCCTGGCAATATGGAGCGACGTGCCTTCCAGCACAGTCGTGAGGGACAAATCCGTACGCCACCCTAAATGTTTGGTCAATGGGGAAAGCACTTTTTCAACGGCTGCAATCACCTTGTTGCCGTTGCTGAAGTGATTCAGCATGATAATCCGTCCGCCAGGACGGCAGACCCGAATCATCTCGTTGACGACCTTTCGATAGTCCGGCACCGCGGTCACGACATAGGCCGCGACGACTGTATCGAAGCTGTCATCATTGAATTGCATCGCGCCGGCATCCATGCGATGCAGCTCGACGTGATCAAGCTGATGAGCCGCCGCCTTCTCTTTTGCCCTAGCCAGCATCCCTTCGGAGACATCGATCCCAACGATGCGGCAATGACGAGGGTACATGGGAAGGGCTAATCCCGTCCCAACCCCGACTTCGAGAATCTGTTCATTCGGCTGCACATTCAAATTTCGAATGGCCGATTCACGGCCCTCATGGAACACTTTGCCAAACACTCGGTCATAAAACCCCGCATAGGAGGTATACACACGCTCAATCTTGTCGGGATCCATGTTTGCCTCCACAATCCGTACGATCCGGTCTCTGCGCACTGCAACCCTGCAGAGGAAGATACCGTCAATGGTGACGCGGGGAAAATCAATATTGAGGCGGGAAATTCAGGTAGCCTATAGCCCGCCGGAAACATTGCCCGGCGTACTGTAGCCAAACTCCTCCGCATGAGTCAACAAGCTTTTCGCATGCCGGAGCAAAAGCTCTGGTATGAACCGGAGCGTTCACCACCGGCGTATGCCCATCCTGCCAGCCTTGATTCGTCTCGCTTTTCTATGTGATAGCTACACCCATGCTCCTCGCAGGTTTCTTTGCCGGTGCACTTTTTCTAGGACTGCTCGTTGGGGATTGGGTCTATTTTATCCGCCTCACTCCGGATGCCGTGCGGTATGGCTGTCGTGTGGCCACTCGCCCTGATCAGTGGCCTGGGGTAACCCTGGATACCGTCCGCGAACGTTTCGGTCCTGATGGAATCTTGATGCTGCCGCATGGCGTAGCGTGGTGGTACCCCGACCTGTCCCAAATTGCCATTCGCCCACAATACCGCCTCTTCTCCAGAAAATTCAGGACGGCATGGCCGGTCAAAGGCCTCATTCATGTGTCTCCTCACGAAACGGCGCTGGTAACGCACTGCGTCAAGCGCATTCCCTGGTCATCAGCCCTCATTACCGTGATCTGGTTTGCCGTGGTCTTGTTGGGATCGCTCACCTTTGTGGTGCAATACGCGCTGGAAGGCGGGTTCACGACCCTCGGCGCAGCGTTCTTGGGCATCGGCATTACCGGACTTGCCGGCATGGTCGCGCTGTTTGGAATCGTGACGGTCACCTTGTCCTATCGCTTGGAAGACAGCCGTCTCATGCAGGTGTACGACGAACTGCGTGCAGTCATGACACCACCCAGTTCTTCCTGAGCGGGCCACTCATCCGCGGAAGAAATTCAAGAAGTGATCGTACTCAACCGGCAAGTTCACAACAGCGCGATGACGAACCAGGCCGGTAATGATCCCGCGATGTTTCTTCACCAACCCCGACGTTTCAAACGCGTGGCGGAACTGCTGCCATTGCAACGCAGGATCGGCTACAATTTTGACTTGTTCGTCTTGGGGAAGCGCATGCACGATGGTCGTCAAGGTGCGAACGGCCTTCTCCACGCTCTCGTAAGGGGGCGCCAGATTGAGTCGGGCGTAGAACGTCTCCAGATGCCGACGGAATTCCTCCTTCAGCACCTGAGCCGGATCTGACATAAGGGGGCGCGCTTCTGCCATACTCGTTTCAGGGATGATACGGTAGGACAAGGGTACGGAACAACTATCAAGGGAGGACAGTATGAATCGGATACTATCTGGGCTTTTCGGTGTACTCGCTATGGTGGCCTTGGCCGGATGTTCATCGCATCACCATCACCACGGCATGATGAGTGGGGGCAAGAGCGACGCCTACTGGCAGAAAGGCCAGCAAGACATGGAGGGATTAGTCAATCGGACCGTGACGGATCCTGACAAGGCGAAGCAAGTCAATGCCTACGTCGGCCAAATCATTAACGAACTCAAAGAAGGCCGTGAGCAGGAGCGAGCGTACCACCGACAACTCTATACCTTGAACGCCAGCTATGACGCGACTCCGGAGGAGTTTTCCAAAATTCTCAACGAGGCGAACATTCAACGGATGCAGCACTCGGCCAGCGTCCTGAGCCTGCGGTTCAAGATGAAGAACCTCATGACGGCCGATGAGTGGAAGACACTTTCGGACAAGATGATCTCCTACAGTGGCCGCTACTCACACGGTAGCACCGGAGCCAAGACCGGGTATTAAGCGCCTGTAGGTCGCATTACGTTGATTAGGAGTGGCGTGTTCCTGGTTTCAAGTTTCGGGAGTCCAAATTCTCTACACTCGAAACATGGAACTCAGAGTCGAGAGGCGAACGACGCGGAAGGTTTGAATTACGACTGGGCCGGTGCTGCCTTCAACGGCACCGGCACCCAGGTTGCGCCGGCATCGGTAGAACGGTAGAGGCCACTGCCGTTTGTGCCGGCGTAGAGCACTTGAGCGTTTTTGGGATCCATGGCCAGGGCGCGAATGTTCAACGTCGCAAGCCCTCGGTTCGTCACCTGCCAGGTCTTTCCTCCATCTACTGTTTTCCAAATCCCGGCTGGGCCACCGATATACAGCTGCGACGATTCCTTCGGATGGAGGACCAAGCTGCTGATAAAGGGATCGGAGATGGACTGACCGATCCGCTCCCACTGCTCGCCTTTGTTCATCGTGCGAAACAGTCCTTTCGTCGTGCCGGCATAGACGATATCGGGATTTGTCCGATCGATCTCAATGGCATTGACCCCAAGAGCCATGGCCGCCATCAGTTCCGTCTCGGGGATCAGCCCACTGTTGATCTTCTTCCAGGTCGCCGCCCCATCATCTGACCGATAGACCCCGCCCGTCGTCCCGCCATAGAGCACCGCCGGCTCCTTGGGATTGATGGCGATCGACGTCACAATGTGAACTTCCTTCATCCCGTTCATCCGCTCGACCCACTCACGGCCCGCATCTTTTGAAGAAAAAGCGCCGACTGTGGTTGCCGCATAAACCTGTTCGCTGGCCGCCGGGTGAAACACGAACTGATTGATAAATGAGACGTGCTCTTTCAGTCCGACATTGTGCGGCAGCCAATGTTGCCCCCCATCCGGACTCTTATAGACCGCATCCCCCATCGTGCCGGCATAGATCGCCGCCGGCAGGAGCGGATCAATCGCAAGCGTCGTCACCCGGCGTGCACTGAAACTGGGAAAGCGTTCCCAGGTCCCTCCCCCATCGCGAGACTTATAGACCGCATCGTTCGTGGCGACGTAGAGGATGTCGGCATTCTTGGGATGCAAGGCGATCGACACGACCGACTCGCTGTCTTTTTGACAGCCAAGCAGACTTAGCCCAATGAGGAGGAGACCAATGAGCGGCAACCGAAAGTGGGTGAGAAATAGCATGGTGGCCGCAGACCTAACCACAGGGGTTCAATAGGAGTCAAGCAGGAGGGAGAAACGCCGACGTTGGTGAGGTGAAGAAGTGCCTAGGCGGCGATGCCGATAAGGCTTTCCAGGGGGATGTGTAACTCGCGGTGGAGTCGGCGTATCATCTCGAGCGAGAGATTGCGCTTCCTCGTTAGGATTTCCGACACACGCCCGCGCCCACCTAGCATCATCTCTAAGTCTTTCCTCGTCATGCCAAGTTGATCCATCCGAAATGTGATCGCGTCGATCGGGTCAGGCGGACATATCGCATAGTGCTTGGCTTCATACGCCTCAACGAGTGTCGTGAGCACGTCCAGCTCATCACCAGCTTTCGTGCCTGGTTTAGCGTTCATCAATTGTTCGATGCGTCGCAGCGCTCGGTCATAATCCCGTGCTGTTTTGATCGGAGCGATAGTCATGATATCTCCTTGCCCGTTAAATGCTCGTCACATCGATCGCATCGTACACAGCATGCGTCCCGATGAATCGGATATACACTACTCGGTACGGATAATTAATCTTCACGACAAGCCGATATTGATTCCCCGCCATGTTAAAAACAACCTGATTGCCCGGCAAAACACTGGCTGAACGAAAGTGCGCCTTGACCGCCGATGGGGATGCCCAATCGGCGTGCGCGACCTCCTGATGCCAAGCTTCCAAAGGACCCTTGGCCTTTGGGTACCGTTTCCAGAAATTACGCAGCGCCCGCCTAGCAATGATGCGCACAGGTCACTATAGCACGCTCCCAAATTGGGAGCAATGAGGCCTGTAGCATTAGGAAGATCCCTTAAACCATTGAGCAGCAGAGATGTGACTGAACTTGCCTTTTATACGCCACCAGCGTACGGTTCATCTTCATTCACATCATTAAAGTCATACTGGGATGGACAACAAGTTGAGCAGCAAAGCGCTCGCCGACTTCGAGGCAACGCGCGATATCTGGCAAGAGGTCTTGGACGGTGTACGGGAAATCAAAGCCGGAAGAGGGAAACGGACAAAGGTTGAATCCAAGTCATACATTGTTCGCGTACGGTTGAAGAGTGGGCTCTCGCAGGCCAAGTTTGCCACAGCCCTCGGTGTGTCGAAACGCACCTTGGAGCAATGGGAACAAGGTCGCCGCAAACCGTCCGGCGCCGCGAAACAACTCTTGAAGATTGCAGAGCGCCACCTCAAGGTTCTCCTTGAAGTAGCGGCATAATTGGCATGGGTGATCTGCATCCTGCCTGACCAGGACGTTGTGGGGATTCCATGATGAGGTGGAATCATGAAAACCGTCGTGCTTGACGTTCGCTCCCCCAAGGAAGCAATGGCTGATTTTACCCGGGTCTGGAAAACCCGAAAGGGAGAAAGAGGTGCGCGCATCAGTTTTGCGACACCGGAACTTCTCTGGAAAGTGTTGACGGCCAAGCGCTGGGAATTACTGAAGGCCATGTGCGGAGCCGGCCCTCTGTCGATCCGCGAAGCAGCGCGCCGTGTGGGTCGCGATGTGAAGGCTGTACACACAGACGTGACGGCACTGTTGAACGCCGGAGTGCTCGATCGTGGCAAGGATGGTCGAGTGATTCTCCCGTTCGACGCCGTGAAAGTAGAGTTCCTCCTCCACGCCGCATAGATCTTCGTGCTTCAGAGCGCTACGCGTTGTGTCAGAGGTGCTCCGACCGTTGGAGGCATTCAGGATGAGGAAGAAGCTTACTGGTAAAGCACTCGCTGACTTCGAGGCCAACGGGATATGTGGCAAGAAGTCCTAGCCGGCGGAGGAGAGCGCGACAAAAGTTGAAGCCAAGTCATACGTTCTTCGCGTGCGATTCACCATGCAATTGGAATCTTCCCCCTATTCCTAGATAGACGTTAGATGCATGAAAACTATCCTGTTCCCACTGGTAATGGTACTGACACTCCTAATCGGAGCAGTCTGGTACATGGAGAACACTGAGCAACAAGAATCACATTTTGAAACATATCAAACACTGCAAGCCTCTGAACTAATTACTAAGGGCTGGGTTCCCGATATTATTCCACGAAGCGCATACGACATCTATGAAGAGCATCGAGTGGATCAGGACAGAGTACATGTCCGGTTTCGTTTTTTGGCTGGTGATACCGCCAGCATTGAAAAAGGTTGTAAAAAACAAGAAGGCAACAGTGCCAAGATTGCCATTTATCAGTGCCCGCATGGAAATGGCGTAGTTTCCGTCAGGCTACAACAGGACGGCACAGGAGAAATGGTCAGTGACTAGAGCGATCCTGCCGCCGGACACATGAGTAGTGCTCGCGAAGTTCACGCGTGATATCAGGCGCCTATCGAAACACACTGTGAGGCCTTCCGGGTAGACCAGCAACGATCGACAATCTGGTCACATCGGGCATCGGTCCCGAGGCACAACGAGCTAGGGACACCAGCCAATCGCTCGAGCAGACACGCCCTGATCTCGTGGATACATCGCACGGCATGCCGGTGTATGGACCAGAGTTTTTTCAGCAACTGAGCAAGAACTTGTACGGGTAGGTGGATTAGGGTCAGACATGAGCACTGACTTATTTGGGCCATGAAATCGAAGCATACCCTGACATCTCGCTCACAGGTTGACTTATTCACTCGAGGACGGAAATAACTCTCCCCATGCCTCGGAAACACAATACAATCAATCAACCACGCCTTCCCTCCGCCCCTCGCTCGATCCAGAAAGGCAGCTCACTCGCGGATTTGCTCGACCGGGAAGCGATCGAATGTCTGACGCACAATATCCGTCTCGTCTATCCCAATTTTGACGGCGAGGCTTTCCAGCGATCGGCGTTAAAAGGCTTGAAACCACTCAGCATCATGCAGCGCGGGCATCATCTGGCGAAGGCCCTGCATGAGCATCTGCCGGCACGCTATGACCAGGCCGTTCGGATTCTGCTCAAGTCACTCACTCCGCCGCAGACAAGTACGGAGGATCTGGGACTAGCCGTGTTTTTCTATCTACCGCATGTGAGCTTTGTCGCGACTTATGGACTGGATTCGGCACATAACGACGGGCATGATCCGTTTGAAACCTCAATGATGGCCCAATACGAACTCACGAAGCGCTTCAGCGCGGAATTCTCCATCCGCCCCTTTCTCATTCGATGGCCGGAGCGCACGCTGGCGATATTGATGGAATGGACCGAGGACCCAGATCCCCATGTACGGCGGCTCTGTTCGGAAGGAACACGCCCGCGTCTCCCCTGGGCGACCAGGATCCCGGCCTTTATCAAAGACCCTCGTCCGGTGCTACCGATTCTTGAAACGCTCAGGGATGATCCCGATCTCTATGTCCGGCGCAGTGTGGCCAATCACCTCGGCGACATTGCCAAGGACCATCCCAGCCTGGCATTCAAACTCTGCGAACGATGGCTTGAGGGCGCACCGAAGGAGCGAAAGTGGTTGCTGCGCCATGCCGTGCGCCATCCTGCCAAGAAAGGAGTGACGGCGGCACTACGAATACGAAAGCTGGCGAAATGCCCCCCGGAACATTCCCAATAAGACACCTGGGTGCCAGCGACTTGCGCAATTCTTGATCAGCACGTAACAGCATAAGGAGCCGCTCGACTGCGCTCGCAGCCGAACCGGCAACCCCGCCACTGTAGGATGTTATGATCGTAGACCTTGGAGAGTGCGCCATCGAGTGAGTCCGAACCCAACGAGCCCCGTCAAGAGTAGGAATACCGTGCCAGGCTCGGGAACTGCGGCTGCTGCGCTGGTACGCACATCGAAAAATAAGGCCGGTGCATCACCGATAAGTTGGAAAGGACCTGCGGGATGGTTCTGCGTTCCCCAATCGGATCCATAAACCACGCGAACCTGACTTGTACCAAATGTCACAGCGGGATCCAGTACCGGCTCTGCGCCGGTCGGATTATTGATAGGGTCAAAAAAGAAATCCCGATAGCCACCGCCATTGGGGTTGAATACGACATTACGGATCGTCTCCCCTCCTGCAAAGGTCAAGTTCTTCAACGTAAGGTCAACGGAAAAAGTGGTAGGGTCTAGAGTGGTATCGACATTCTCAATCCGCACGACAAAGGTATCTTGATCGAACCAGTTGACATACACCGTAAACATGCCCTGTTCGTCGTGAACAAAATCACCGCTTCCAAAGCTTTGCCCGATATGTTGACCGGCATCAATTTCCACGCCAGACACCGGTGTTCCGATAACGGTTCCCTGGATTTGAAATTTTCCGGTAATCGACGTTGCCTGTGCCTCACCAACCGATAAGGAAATGGCAGCACCCAGCACAGCCGCCAAACCTGTGAACGCCAACAAGGTTTTTTGAAGATAGTGCGCACAGAAGAGAGAGGGCATGGGGTCCTCCTATGTAATGGTGGCTAACAGGGGGAGGAGTATAGGCTACGTATTCTTACATTTTCAATGGATGACTGGGGAGGGCATCTGCACTACCGATCATGGCTTCGCTGATACGACCTCGTGGGGGTAGCGCTACATCTTCAAACGCTCAGCATACCCGGTTAACTCGACGTAGCCTTGGCCCTTTATGGGCCGACCTTGCTTGCTCCCTGTCACCGCCACCGCTCCCTCCCAATAGGAGACTCGGCTGCTGCGCGACGTGCGCAACTCCTGATCGGCAAGCAGCGGAACAACGTTCAGTACGACGTCAAGAGATGGGAATTTCACCTGCCATTTAGCCGGATACGTCGCGTTGCTCTCGACGCTGGTCCAGGTGCCGCTCGATTCGATCTGAAAGTCCGCCACGTCCATATGACGACTCCGTCCGTCAGAGAAGACGACCGTGCCGCTCGATGCCAGATCGGACGATCCATCTTTCAACCGCATGCGGTAGAGCATGAGCTCGGTGTTGTCTTCTAACTGAATACTGAACCAATCCCAGCCGACTTGATCGGCCCCAAGGTCCCCTGACCCGAACTCATGATCCATCCAACTGAGACCGGTGACATCGAAGGATTCTCCATCGATCGTCAACCTCCCATTCGTGATGAGCCTCGTGAACGAATAGTAGTGAGAGGCCTGGCCTACCTCTTTCCCCTTCCGACTGATGCCAGCCGCACCGTGTGCAACCAGAGGCTTAGCTGGTTGCAGCGTCAGCTCAAGGGTCTGTGTTGCATCTTTGGCGACCAGAGTGTGAGCCCCTAACTGATCCGTCGCGGCCTCGGCTCGCCAATCATCGATCCAAACTCTGAGTTTCGATTCGTCGGCCCCCGCCTTCCCCAGGCCCTCACGACTGAGCTTCTCCGAGTAATGAAATCGCTTGCCCTTGATGTCGGTCACCGCAAAATGGGCCAGATATAGATCCTTCACCGACCATTTGGAGGGGAGCGTGGTTACATCCTCAGGCGGAATACCGCGTCGAAAAAACGTCAATTCGAAGCCAAATGACCGGCCGTCCTGAGCATGCAGGTGACCGGTGTAGTACCACCATTCGGTCCGATAGGTCGGATGCGAGCCATGGTCCCTTGGAAAGGTGTACTGGTATCCGGCCGTCGCCGGCTGGAAAGGGGTAGGCGCGGCACTTGCGCCAACTACCAGCGCGACCGCGACACTCAGCCAGGCCCCAACTATTCCGATCCGCCAAGAATTGATCACACCCTGCCTCGCCTCCTAGTCCACGGTCAAGTCTTTCGCGTGACGGGAGCCCCCATCCGCTCCGGTTATACCACGCGTCGAGTCCATGAACCAATCGGCAGTCTGAGAGCGGTGTTTCGCATTTCATTCCACATCAGTGGCCAAGCACCAGCGTTGACAATTTTCACAAGCGTCAGCTATCGTGGCCCATGCAAACTGATCATGAGCGGGGGCCGTCTGGTCGAAGCTCGTCCAAAACCATTGAACCGTTTCCTATTCCCGATCGGCTTCCTGTGTTTCCGTTACCGAATGTGGTCTTTTTCCCGAAAACCTATCTCCCACTCCACATTTTTGAACCTCGGTATCGCCAGATGGTGGCTGATGTCACGGTGGGCGGCCAATGTATCGCCATGGCGCTCCTGAAGGAAGGGTGGGAGCCCGACTATTATGGCAACCCGGCTATCTTTCCTGCGCTCTGTGTCGGACGAATCGTCAGCGTACAGCCCTTACCGGATGGTCGCTCCAACATCTTACTGCAAGGCCTGGAACGGTGCGAGCTCACCAATGAGCACTTCGATAAACCCTATCGCGAAGCCACAATTCGGATCACGCCCATGTGCACCGAAGAAGGGTTGACCACGAATGTACGGAAGGCGTTGATTGACGTGCTCGGACGATACCTGCAACAACGAGAGGACAGTGCGGCGTGGCAAGGATTCTTCCGCGAAGAAGTCAGTGATGAAGTCTTGGTGAACACTCTATCAACCTATTTGGACTGTACCCCATTGGAAAAACAATTTCTGCTGGAAGCCGAGGGGCTGCACCAGCGCGCTCGCCGATTGAACGATCTCGTTCAATTCATGCTACACGAGCATCAAGGCCTAACGGGTTGGGACTAAAGGGATCGTACGATGGCTCTCAACGTCAACCATCTCCGTACATCCGATTTAGCCTCTACTCCGTTGGAAAAACAATTTCTACTGGAGGCCGAGGGGCTGCACCGGCGCGCTCGTCGATTGAACAATCTCGTTCAATTCATACTGCACGAGCATCATGGCCTAACGGGTTGGGACTAACTGGATCGTACGATGGCTCTCAACGTCAACCACCTCCGTACATCCGATTTAGCCTCTACTCCGTTGGAAAAACAATTTCTGCTGGAGGCCGAGGGGCTGCACCAGCGCGCTCGTCGATTGAACAATCTCGTTCAATTCATACTGCACGAGCGTCATGGCATAAAAGGCTGGGACTAAATGGACCGTATGATCGCGATCGACGTCAACCGTCTCTGTAAAACCTATGACAGCCATAAAGCTGTCGATGACCTCTCGTTCCAGGTCTACGCCGGAGAAATTTTCGGCTTACTGGGGCCGAACGGCGCGGGCAAGAGCACAACCCTGCGTACGCTGATCACGCTGCTGCACCCCACATCGGGGACGGCCACCGTGATGGGGCACGACACCGTGCGTGAAGCGGATACGGTCCGGACCCTTATCGGGTATGTCCCGCAAGAACGGGCGATCGATCGCTTTCTGACCGGTCGTGAACACCTGCAGCTCCTGGGTGCGCTCTATCATTTGACAAAAGACGAAGCCACGAGGCGCATCAACGAACTCCTGAAATTAGTGGACTTGGAAGACCATGCCGACAGACCAGCCAAAACCTATTCCGGCGGCATGAAGCGCAAACTCGACATCGCCTGTGGTCTATTGCCTAACCCAAAGATTTTGTTTCTCGACGAACCCACTCTAGGGCTCGACGTCCAGAGTCGACTCCGCATTTGGGAATATGTCCGGATGCTCAAAGCCCGTGGCATGACGGTCGTCATGACGACCAACTATCTGGATGAGGCCGATCAACTGTGTGATCGGCTGGCGATCATCGACGGCGGCAAGATTAAAACGCTCGGGTCTCCGGTCGAGCTCAAGATCGCGCTTGGAGGGGACATCGTATCCCTGACCCTCAAGGAACTGGATCGGATCCCATCACTGGAGACCGATTTGAAAGGCCGTCCGGCGATCACATCCGTCCGCACGACCACCAAAGGCCTGGACATCAGGGTGGAGTCGCCCGAGAAGGCGCTGCCCGCCATTCTCGAAGCAGCCAATCGATTAGGCTGCAGCATTGAATTCATTCAATACAACCGACCGCGCCTGGACGATGTGTTCATCGCCCATACGGGCCGAGCCATTACCGAATCGACCCCCGAAGCCGAGTCGGCGTCATAATTAAGGAGTCACGTGGAGCACTATTGGCAAGAAATCAACGCATTGACCATGCGATGGGTCCGTCGGCTCAGCCGAGAAAAATTCAGCATGCTGTTCACCCTGGTGCAGCCGATGTTGTTTTGGCTCATCTTCTTCGGCAATCTCTTTCAGCGGGCTGCGGACACCCAGGTGATGCAGGCGCCCAACTACATCAGCTTCCTTGCTGCCGGTGTCGTCATCATGACGGTCCTGAACAACGGCTTGGCCGGTGGGGTCGATCTGCTGTTTGATAAGGAAAACGGTTTCCTCGAACGATTGATGTCCACGCCGATCCATCGCACCTCCGTCATTCTCAGCCGGTTCATCTTCGTCATGGCGATTACGTCCATGCAGGTCCTCGTGATTCTCGGTGTGTCGTACCTGTTCGGTGTCCATCCGGCAACCGGGATCCTTGGCGTCGCGACTATTCTGTTGATCGGCATGATGTTCGGCGTCGGCTTGACGGCCATTTCCATGGCCATGGCCTTCTCCGTGAAGAGTCACGGGGATTTCTTTTCCGTCCTAGGATTTCTGTCGCTGCCCATGATTTTCCTCAGCTCTGCGCTGGTGCCGCTCAACGCCATGCCCGGCTGGATGAGCTTTCTTGCCCAATTCAACCCGATGACCTGGGCGATCGATGCCGTACGCCCGTTGATCTTGTCAGGCTGGACCGAAGCCTTGCCGCACGTCGGTATGGTGATTCTGGTCATGCTCGTATTCGATGCCCTCTGTCTCTATGGCGGAGCCAAAGCGTTCCGGCGAGCCATGGGATAATCCCACCGATGATGCCCTGATCTCTTGACTGACGCCGTAATCCGTCGGATGATAACGGTATCGGTGTCAGTCGGCAGGGCTGTGACCGACTCTATGCGTGACATGATGATCCCGGAAAGTCAGATACGTGCCTTGATTCGCCTTCTCTCTGATGAGGACGACCGCATCGTCCGCACCATCAGCGGAAGACTAATTGATATCGGTCCTTCAGCCGTCCCGCTTCTCCAAGAAGCGGAAATTGAACAGCCTGAAATGGCTGACCGCATTGCCTCCGTTCTCGAGGAAATTCGAGGAAGCAAGCTGGAGGAAGAACTGACGGAGCTGGCTGCCCTGCCGGATGAGGCCATGAGTCTTGAAACTGGTGCGTTTCTGATCGCACGCTACGCCTATCCGGCGCTTGACGTAGCTCGCTATCATGACCAATTGGATACCATGGCTGCTGAAGTTCGGGCCCGTATCGGCCAGCGGGCCTCCGGGGAAGAGGCCGTCAACGCTCTTAACCGCTATCTGTTCACAGAGCAAGGATTTAAAGGCAACACCAAGAACTATTATGAGGTTGAAAACAGCTATCTCAATTGCGTCATGGACCGACGAGTCGGGATCCCGATCAGTCTGTCGGTTGTGTACCTGCTCATCGGGAAACGGCTCGCCTTTCCGCTCTTCGGCATCGGTATGCCGGGACATTTTTTGGTGAAGTACGAGTCCGACCGGTACAACATCTTCATCGACTGCTTCAACGGTGGAGCCCTGCTGACGGAAAAAAACTGCGCTCGGTTCCTCACTGAGGCGGGGTACGGGTTTGAAGAGAAATATCTCGAAAAAAGTCAGGTTCGGGCGATTTTGTCACGCATGCTCAAAAACCTCTTGGCTATTTACGCCAAGGCCGACGACTCCGTGAAGATCACTCGGTTGACCAAGTTCATTGAGATCCTTGGCGGCGCACCCCGCGAAGAAGGCCTCTAACAGACTGCTGAAAAATTCCCCCGCTACGTTCTTGCTCAGCAACTCACCGCATTGAAGCCTACGCCTCGCCACTAGACTCGCTGCCGTCTTGCTGGACAGCCTTTTTTGAACAGTCAGTAGGAAACACTCGTCTGACATTCAGATAAGCTAATCAGGCCATCCCAGCACACCCAGAAAGCTTTCCACCAACCTGCTAAAGCTTAATCGTGAGGAGATCCTTTCCCTTCCAAATCTTGCCGTGGTACTCCTCACCGGCCTGAGCTTTGACATCGTAGCGGTCCGCAATCGGGTAAAAATGCGAGAGGACGAGTTGCCCCACTCCGGCCTCCTTCGCCACCTGTCCGCACTGTCCGGCGTGCAGATGAGCGGCCCCTGGGCGATTAGCTGGGAACGAGCAATCGAGCACGGCAAGATCGGCATCTTTACAGAGTGAGATCACGGCATCACAGTACTGCGTATCTCCCGAATAGACGACTGATTTCCCACGGTATTCGATTCGATACCCGACCGCCGTGAGATCCGGCACATGGTCCATGAGTTTGGGAGTGATGCGAGTGCTCCCGATCGAGAAGGGTTTCGTAGAGACTTCCTTGAAAGTGACGGTGAAGGGTGCCGATGAAAAGCTGGGAAAGCTCTGCATGATCGTCCGTAAGAGTCGGATCGTGCCCTTAGGACCGATCAGGGTCATCCCAGGCCGATGCCCACCTCCATATTTGGCATAGATGACCGCGTCGAAAAAGAAAGTGATGAAGTCGGAGAAGTGGTCGGCGTGAAAATGGGAGAACAAGATGTGGGTGATCTTGTGCCGGTTCACCCCGGATTTGATCAGATTCATCAACGTGCGCGGGCCGAAATCAAGAATGAGTGATTGATCCGTGCGCACCAGATACCCGGCTGCGGCACGCGTAGGATGGACGTTGGTTCCAGAACCAAGAATCGTCAAGCGCATCGGTCAGCACTCCGTTACGATAAGCTGCCAAGGAGAGCGCGTGCATCAGTGAGGTCTGGGTTCGCACCGTGCTGTCCAAACCTGGAATAGACCGAGCTGAGCGTACGTCGAGCCAGATCACGCTGGTTCTGTTTCTTCAACAGTTTTGCCAGACTTGTGGCCGCGCGGAGTTCCAGCATCAGTGCATGTTGGATCTGAGCAATCTCCATGGCCTTCATAAAACACTGTTCCGCTTGAGCGATCAGGCAGTCTGATTGGGCAAGAAGGAGCTCACCTTTCAGCCGAAGGAGTTCCGCGTGCCAACAGGCTTCCCCTTGAGCGTGAACCAGTGCGAGGGCTTCTTCAATCACCCTTACTCCCTCGTCGATCTGCTGTTTCCGCACATACACGTCGGCAAGCATCGCCAATGCCTGCGTATGGCTCAGTGATGCCTTGGCTTCACGTGCGGCGGCAATTCCCTTGAGGAGCCTCACCAGACCGTCCTCGTTTCCCATCTCGAACATGGCCCATCCCTGACACGATGTCGCCCAGGCCAAAAGGACTTCAAACGAGCCCTTCCTGGAAACCACAGTGGCTTCCTCAGCCAAGCTGAATGTTCGAGCTGCGTCACGCAGGGTTGCATAGACCCAGGACGCAGCCGTGAGAGTAAACGCCAGGGTGAAGGGGTGTGCCAATTTCCTCGCCATCTCGATGGCCTCTTGCGCCAGCACTTCAACCTCATCGACCTCGCCCAGGATCCACGATGTCTTTGCCAGGATCGTTCGTGCCGTGATGCCGACCTCCAGAGAGTAGGGCATTTTTGGTGAATCATGTTGAGTGATGACCGTGCGCAAATGATTCCTTGCCTCAACGAGTTTGCCGAGGAAAGATGCGGTCAACCCGACATTGGAATGAGCCCGAACGAGCACTTCCGGATCTGGGTGGCGCTGAGCCCACGCAAAGAGATCGTCGGCCATATCGCGCGCGGTGAGGAGTGGCCCCCTGACAAGATGAAAGCTCCATAAGGACGACATGGTGACGAAGTGTTGCACCGAGTCAGGATTCTCCTGTGACAACTCCTTCGCTCTGAGAAAATTGTGTTTCACCTCATCCGACGCATAGCCTTTAGACGTAATTATGGTGCGGCCACGCCCGAGAAGGAGGTCCAATTCCGATGCTTTTCGCTCGGGAGCAAGCGGCATCTGCGCCAGGAGGTCCAACGCTTTATCAAAGTAGAGAATCGCCTCGACATTAGCCGACCGTTCCTCAGCCCGTCGAGCCGCAAGCGCGGAATACTTGATGGCCGGACCAATCATGCCAGCCTGTTCGTAGTGATGCGCCAGCAACTCCGGCTCTCTCGCCGTCCGCTCTATAAATTTGCTCTCAAGCGTTTGCGCAATACGTAGATGGAGCGTGCGCCGAGCGGCCTTGGGCAGGATGCCGTAGGCCGCATCCTGGATCAATGCATGCCGAAACACGTACTTGGCAAGCGGAATCTCCCCCTCCTGCACCATAAGCCCCGAGGCACAGAGCGTCTGGAGGCCATCCTCTAACTCCCGTTCAGCGACATCGACCAGTTCCCGGATCAGTTCATATCCAAACTCCCGCCCAAGCGCGGCGCCGATTTGGGCGATCTCTTTGGCCAGACCGAGTCGGTCGATCCGTTCCGTCAGCAGGGCCTGCAGCGAGTCCGGGATGGTGAAGTCTTTGAGTGGGGCCTTCAACCGGAAGGCCTGCGGCTCCTCGATCAGCAGTCGTGACTTGATCACACTGTCCGTGAGTTCTTCGACATAGAGCGGAACGCCCTCGGTCTTGGCGAGAATCATCTGCTCGACTTCGAGCGGAAGCGCTTTTCCGCCTGCCGTAGAGACAAGGAGCTCGGCGCTCTGTCGACGGGAGAGCCGACTAAGTGTCAGGGCCATCACCTGATTTAACTCGGACCACGTGGAGTTGAAGTCCGGGCGAGCGGTGATCACCAGCAAGGCCGGTATCCGCTGAATAGCGCCGATGGCGCGTGTCAGCAACTCCATGCTCGTCGGGTCAATCCAATGGACATCCTCCACGATACACAAGGTCGGGCACTGCACCGCCCGGCTCTGCAAGAGTTGCAGGAGCGCCTCCAGCATCAGCTCTTTGCGCTTGTCGGGCGAGAGCATGACCGGAGCGCGCTGGTCGCCGACAGGAATGGAGAGAAGATTCCCAAGGAGTGTCACCGTAAGGGGGTCATGCAGGCCGCTGGTGGCGGCGAAGGTCTCGAGTTTCTGCCACTGCGTGGCGGGACGATCCTCGCCGGTGACGCCGATGACCCGTCGAAGATGATTGATCACGGGATAGAGCGCGGTCTTGGTATGGTGCGGTGAGCATTGCAAGGTGATGATGTAATGACGCGCGTCCCTCAGCTGCTCACCGAGACGCCAGACCAGCTTGGACTTTCCAATGCCGGCCTCGCCGGACAATAACACTACCCGCCCTTCCCCCTCGACGGCCTCGCGCCAGCGAGTAAGCAACAGCGCGAGTTCGCTTTCTCGACCGATAAAATGGGTTTGCCGACCTGAGCGATAGGATTCGAATCGACTGGCCGAGACATGCCTCCCAACGACCTGCCAGGCCTGAATCGGCTGGTCGAATCCTTTGAGCGCGACGGCACCGCAGTCCGCACACGCAAACTCGTTGCCGACGAGACTTCTCGTGGTTGCGTCAATGATCACGTGATTGGGCGCTGCCAGCGACTGAAGCCGTGCGGCGAGATTGGGCGTTTCCCCGAACACCGATCGTTCCTGAGCCGTGTCGGTGCCGATCAGCTCCCCCACGAGCACCTGACCGGTCGCAATCCCGATGCGAACCGCAAGGTCCTGCCCCTGCGCCCCATCACGGGAAAGGGTCTTCACCAGATCCAGTACGGCCAGTCCGGCATGGATCGCCCGCTCCGCATCGTGCTCATGGGCCTGCGGGTAGCCAAAATAGACCAACAGGCCATCCCCCATGTATTTCGCGATATAGCCATGAAATCGACTGACCGCGTGGCTACAGGTTTCCAAAAACTGCCGGATGATCGGTTGAACCTCTTCGGGGTCCAATCGACTGGCCAAGGCCGTGGACCCCACGAGGTCACAAAACATGACGGTCAATTGGCGCCGTTCGGCTAACTCTCGACCAGACACAGGCGGAGGAAATGGAGAAGCGGTTGGAGTGGGTTGAGCCGTCGCATGACCGCTGTCTCCCTGTTGGACCAGTTCTGCGATGGCGCGCCGGAGCTTCTTGCGATGGCCAAGCAGCACCCCTAACGACGTCAAATCCTCGTCGGTCAGTTCGGGCAAGACGTCCCAGGTGATGGCGTGCTGCGCAAACGCCTCGTGATAGTGCGCAAGACCGAGACTGTCGAGCCAGACTGAGACGCGATCATTCATAGCGATCTGCGCCCACGAGCGATGGCCACTGCTGTATCGTCATGTGGATCGGCACCTCGTTCACGTACTGCAAATAGTCGTTCAGACTCGTGATGAACCATACCGACGACAATCACTCCCCGAGTATGACCACAGCCACAGACTCTGTCAATTTCACACCGATGCCCTCACCCGCCACCAGGCACGAGTCGATTCGTTGACGACGAATCGATCGTGCCCGTATGATCGTTTACCCATGATCAAAGCACGGCATCACGAAACGGGACAAGTCAATCCGGCGCTGCTCGTCCCCGTTGTCATCCTGCTCATCACGGCAGTCTGGATCTGGAAACGGCTCACACCGGACCAGCAAGACTACCTGGTCGATCAAGCCGTGCCGATGGTGGCGATCGGGATCGTGATGGCCCTCCTCCTCTTCATTCCGCTCAACACGTTTCGTCGCCGACGTGCCAGATCGCAGGAACGCACTCGCCTGCTGGCCTTATTTGAACGTGCCCCGGGACAGGAGAAGCGGCTGGATCTGGCTTTTGCCCTGCTGGAAAACAATAATTACCAAATCGATGGATTGGATTCAGCGGTTCCCGCGCTGAAGGAACTCTTTGCCACCACCTTACAGCGTGCCCTAGGCGACAAGCAGCATCGCATCAGAGGCATGGCAGCCAGTCACCTTGGCGCGTTACAAGATCGGTCCGTGATCCCGCTGCTCGTGAAGGCACTAGAGGATGACCATGCCTACGTGCGCTCCTGCGCGGCCTTGGGGCTCGGACGACTCCGCGCGACCGAAGCCCGCGAACGGTTGAAGACAGCCATGGAACACGATTGGGACCAAACTGTCAGGAGCCGTGCCAGAGAAGCACTGGAACGGCTGCGTGACGAGACATCACGCCAACAGACCTGATTATGCCGAGGCTCATCGCTCTCCCCCTCCCCTGAATATTCTTCTCACCATGAGCGCCTCCTCGATCCGCAGCAAGACTCTTTCTCTTGCAGCCGGTCATCAGACATCTCGCTTACTCACATACATGTTCTTGTTCAACACCCCTGTTGCTCCTCTCTTGCTCAATCTTCCCGCACATCCTTTTAGATACGTCTCCATATCTTTTTGGATATGCCTTTTGTAAAGCGGCGGGTTGAAATCGGCGCGCGTCCTTGCGCACCGATCGTCCTATCTCGTTGAAGCGCTGGATAATTTCCCCTGTTCTCTGGTCGTGAATCCAGCCTGGCACTGATGTTGCCATAATCCTCTGCATCGGGCGGCTGGAGCCCACCGGACTCGCCGCTCCTCCGGAGCCACTCAACCCGGGAGAGCGATTGGCAAGGAGGAGCGGGAGGGAGGTGGCACAGTCCAACCGGAAATGAAGCAGGAGTCTCGCGTCTATTGCGCGGGACTCGCAAACAGAAACAACACGGAGACGAAAGGACAATGATCATGCACGACACGGACATCATCGCAATCTGGCTTTGCTCAGTGAGTGCGGGAATGCTGCTCACGCTCCTGATAACACAGATCGCCTCGGCACCAAACCGAAGAAGCCACATGTACCACGCAGCACCTGCTCAGCTTACGCAGGACACGAGTGACGAACTGAGAGGGGGCGTGGTCCAGACAGCGCACGACCCGGCCCTCACCCTCGTGTCGACGCCATCAGCAAGGGACACCCCGCGTGCCGTGCCAGACCACAGAGCACGCGATCAGGACCAAGCCGCCTGATGCACAGGGTCGGAGACCGGGCACCGAGGGCAGGAGCGCGTAGCTGGACACAGCGAACTCGGAATAACACAGGAGGGAGCCTGAGATCTCAAGAGAGACCAGCTCCCCCGCAACCACCACACATCCGGGCCGGCATGAGCCGGCCCGGCAAACAACAAAGATCAAGGAGTACACATCATGGCAAACATCATTGGCACGAACAGCAATAATACCCTCAACGGCACCACCAGTGCGGACACCATCATTGGCCGGGCGGGCAACGATACGTTGAATGGCTCAGGCGGAAATGACCGCCTGAATGGAGGCACGGGCACCGACATCTTGAACGGCGGCACCGGCATCGACACCGCTGACTATAGCAACCTCGTCATCAACGGCACGACCTACATCGGCGCCACCGCCGGCGTGACCGTCAACCTCGGGCTGACCGGCGCCCAGAACACCGGCGGCGCTGGGACCGATACGCTCACAAGCATGGAGAACGTGATTGGGACAAATTTCGCCGATCGCCTCACGGGGAACAGTGCGAACAACGTGCTCTCAGGCTTGGCGGGCAACGATACGTTAGTCGGTGGGAGTGGAAATGACCAGCTGAACGGAGGCAGTGGCAACGACCGTGTGGATGGTGGCACTGGCATTGACACGGCTGACTACAGCACGGCCACGGCTGCCGTCACGGTGAATCTCGGGAACATCGGGGCACAAAATACGGGAGGCGCCGGGAGCGACACCCTCGTGAGTATTGAGAACCTGATCGGCTCGAACGTGGCCGACAACCTCTTTGGCAATACCGGCAACAACGTGCTCATCGGCCTGTCAGGAAACGACCAGCTCTATGGGGATACCGGCGATGACCGTCTGTCAGGAGGCGCGGGCGACGATAGTCTCGACGGAGGGCTTGGCCTTGACACGGCGGACTACAGCACGGCGACTGCTGCCGTGACAGTGAACCTTGGGGTGACGAACTATCAGAACACCGGTGGAGCTGGGACTGACCTGGTGGTCGATATCGAAAACCTGCTCGGTTCGAACTTCAACGACGTCCTCACCGGCAATACCGGGGCCAATGTGCTCACCGGCGGAGCGGGGAACGACACATTGGACGGAGGCGTCGGCGCCGACGTCATGCAAGGCGGCACAGGGAACGATATCTATCATGTGGACACCCCGGGGGATGCGGTGGTGGAGGCCACGGACGATGCCGCTGGCGGACGGGACACGGTGTATTCGTCCATCACCTCGACGCTCGGGTTCGGCATTGAGCAGCTCGTCCTCGCCGGCACCGCCGCCATTAACGGCACGGGCAACGCGAAGAACAATGACCTCTTCGGCAATGACGCCAAGAATACGCTCTCAGGCCTAGAGGGCAATGATGCCATCTATGGCCAAGGGGGCGAGGACCGCCTCTTTGGGGGTGGGGGCGATGACCAACTCGCCGGCGGCGCCGGCAGCGACATCGTGCATGGGGAAAGCGGTCGCGATCAGCTCTTCGGGGGGAGCGGGGCCGACGTTCTAGACGGAGGAGCTGGGGCTGACACCATGACCGGCGGCCTCGACGACGATGAATATATCGTGGATGACCTGGGCGATGTGGTGGTGGAGACCCGTGACGATCTGGCGGGCGGAGCCGATGAGGTGTATTCGTCCGTAACTCATACGCTGGGCTTCGGCATTGAAACCCTCATCTTAACCGGCACGGCCGCCATCAACGGTACAGGCAACACAAAGGGCAATCCCTTGAATGGCAACAACGCTAACAACGTCCTCTCAGGTTTGGATGGTAGGGATTTTCTTTATGGCGAGGGAGGCGCTGATCAGCTCAACGGTGGCAACGGGGATGACTTTCTGAACGGTGGGCTCGGGGCGGATCGCCTGAGCGGCGGTGCAGGGAACGATCTGTTCAACTATGAAGGCATCCCCGATAGCCCGTCTGGCACAGGCCGGGATACCATCCTCGATTTTACCGGAGCTGGGGCGGCTGTGGGCGACGTGATCAATCTGCAAGTGATCGATGCGAATACCTTGCTAGCTGGCAACCAGGCCTTCACCTACATTGGGAGTGGAGCATTTACGGCGGCGGGACAGCTCCGCTATAGCGGCGGCGTGTTGCAGGGCGATGTCGATGGGAATGGCGTCGCGGATATCGAAATTCAGTTGCTCGGCAGCCCGGCGCTCTCTGTCAGTGGGACCGGCACGGACATCTTGTTGTAAAGCACGTGGTTTCACCCAGGGACCTGATCCTGAATTGAACCACAGGGACCGGCACCACGTAAGCCTCTCTCGTAAATAAGATGAAGACCCGGGTCGGGAAGAACCGGCCCGGAATACCAGACACATCAAGGAGATTCCATCATGGCAAACATAATCGGCACGAACAGCAACAATACGCTCAACGGCACCACCAGTGCGGACACCATCATTGGCCGGGCGGGTAACGATACCTTGAATGGCTCGGGCGGAAACGACCGCCTGAATGGAGGCACGGGCACCGACATCTTGAACGGCGGCACCGGGATCGATACCGCGGACTACAGCAACGTAGTGATCAACGGCACGACCTACATCGGCGCCACCGCCGGGGTGACCGTCAACCTTGGCCTAACAGGGGCCCAAAATACCGGCGGCGCCGGGACCGATACGCTCACCAGTATCGAAAACGCGATCGGCACCAACTTCGCCGACCGCCTCACGGGCAACAGTGCGAATAACGTGCTGACCGGCTTGGCAGGCAACGATACGTTAATCGGCGGTGGCGGGAACGATCAGCTCACAGGCGGAAGCGGCAATGACCGGCTAGATGGCGGCACCGGGAGTGACACCGCCGACTACAGCACCGCAACGGCAGGAGTGACCGTTGGCCTCAATCTGACCTTCGCTCAGGACACTGTCGGAGGGGGCGTTGATACCCTCCTGAATCTCGAAAACCTCATCGGTTCGAACTTCGCCGACAAGCTCTTCGGCGATGGCAGCAACAACGTGCTCTCAGGCCTGACGGGAAACGATACGCTCCATGGGAACGACGGTCGGGATACGCTCAATGGAGATGGCGGCGACGACACGCTCTTCGGCGGCACCGGAAGGGATACCTTACGTGGAGGGAGTGGTCTGGATAAGCTCTACGGGGGGAGTGAGGATGATGTCTTGGACGGGGGCTTCGGAGCTGACATCATGGACGGGGGTGATGGAAACGATATCTATTACGTGGACCACATAGGGGATGTGGCAGCAGAGGCGTTTGACGATGACGCGAGTGGGAACTTTGATAGAGTGCAGTCGTCCGTGACACATACCCTAGGTAAAGGAATTGAGGAGCTCTTCCTGACTGGCACAGACGCCATCGATGGTACCGGCAACGCGAAGAGCAATGACATTAAAGGAAGTCAGGCCAACAACGTGCTCTCTGGTCTTGCTGGCGACGACATCATAGAAGGAGGTGGGGGCATGGATCTCCTCGACGGCAACATCGGCGAGGATAGCTTGTATGGGGGAACCGGGGCCGATCTTTTGAGCGGCGGCTCCGGGAACGATGAGTTCTATTATTTCCAAGTTAGCGACAGCCCGGCTGGGACGGGCAAGGATACCATCCTCGACTTTGGCGGCGCCGGTGCAGCGATCGGCGACCATATCTTTCTGGAACCTGTCGATGCCAATAGCATGCTGGTTGGCGACCAAGCCTTCACTTACATCGGCAGCGGAGCCTTTTCGGCGGCGGGGCAGCTCCGCTATGCCGGCGGGCTCTTGCAGGGCGATGTTGATGGGAATGGGGTAGCGGACTTCGAGATTCAGCTGGTCGGCGCCCCGCCGCTATTCGTTGGGGGCGCATTGGGTACCGACATCTACCTGTAAGGGTGAGCCCTCCCCGCCGGACACTGCTCATCAGGAATGGCCAGCGGGGCACGATCCAAGGATTGTCACGACCTTGTCCTCTCTACCAGGCTGCCTGCTCACGAGCGTGCGCACCCTGGTAGTCCTCAGTTGCTCTCGACCTTCACAAGCACGATGATCGCCATGGCCGTGGGCAGGATCCATGGTGCTCAATGAAACCATCCACCGTCATTGCGCCTCAGGGGCTCACGCCTGATTGACATGGTCCGTCGTCGTGACAGCCCTCCGACAGGCCTAGCCGCCCTTTCACCCCCTCCCCTGAATTCCTTCATCACATACAGCGCCTCTTCCACCCGCATTTCTCTCCCGCTGCCAATCAGCAGCCCTCTCGCCAGAACCCGGGTGTACGTCGCATCGACTCCCCTATTTCCTCCCGCTCTTCTTCGCTCTTTCTCCCTATCCTTTCAGATACGTCTCCATATCTTTTCGGATATGCCTTTGGTGAGCCATCTGGATGGGATCGGCACGCGTTCTTGCGCACGGAGCATCACATCTCGTTGAAGTGCCGGAGAATTTCTCCTGTTCTCTGATGATGAATCATCATCTGGCACTGATGTTGCCATACCTCTCTGCATCGGGCGGCTGGAACCTACCGAAATCGCCGCTCCTCCGGATCCACTCAACCTGGGAAAGAGATTGGTGAGGAGAAGAAGGACGCCGGTGGCACAGCGCACATGGATATAAACCACGAGTCACGCGTCAAGAACGCATGACTCCAAAATAAGAACAGCACAGAGAAGAAAGGACAATGATCATGCACGACACGGACATCATCACCATCTGGTTTTGGTCGGTGAGTGCGGGAGTGCTCCTGACACTCCTGATGACACAGATGGCCTCAGCACCAGGCCGCAGGAGCCACGCTCACAACCCAGTGACCGCTCAACTCGAACAGGACGCGGGCAACGAACAAAGAGATGTGCTGGTGCACACAGCGCAGGAACCTGCCCTCACCCTTGTCTCAACATCATGGGCCTGGGGCATTCCACAGGCTGTCCCAGACCAGAGGGCACGCGATCAGGATCAGGCCGCCTGACACACACAGACCGACACAGGGCACCGAGGGCAGGAGCGAATGGCAGAACATCACGAACTTGGAATGACAGAGGAGGGAGTCTGAGATCTCAAGAGAGGCCAACTCCCTCGCAACCACCACACATCCAGGCCGGGATGAGCCGACCCGGAACACGACACTGAAGGAGGAGATTCCATCATGGCACTCATCAACGGGACACCACTCAATGACAGGCTGAACGGAACGACAGGAAGCGATGACATCTATGGGCTTGAGGGGAATGACGTGCTCCTCGGCAACGGCGGTGACGACTACCTCTATGGCGCGGCCGGTATTGACGTACTGCTTGGTGGAGAGGGTATCGACTGGCTAGAGGGTGGGGACGGTAACGACACGCTCGCTGGCGGGAATGGTGATGACCAGTTGGAAGGTCAATCCGGGAACGACAGACTGGAAGGTCACGCTGGTGACGACGTGTTATTGGGGGAAAGCGGCGATGACGTCCTAGGCGGAGGCGATGGCAATGACCACTTGGTTGGTGCCACCGGGGCCGACACGTTGTACGGCGGCAACGGCAACGATAATTACACCATAGAAGACATCGGCGATGTGGCGACAGAATACTCCAATGATGCGCTGGGCGGTGAGGACACCGTGTATGCGTCCATTAGTTACACCTTGGGTTTCGGGTTTGAGTATCTCACGCTAGTTGATCACGCCCCCATCACCGGCACAGGCAACGAGAATGCTAACGTGATCTGGGGCAACGCTGCCAATAATACACTGTTGGGCCTGGCTGGCGACGACAAGCTTTATGGCGGGGAAGGCAGCGACAACTTACAGGGCGGAACGGGGGCCGACTACCTGGACGGCGGGAGCGGGGCCGACCGCATGGAGGGGGGCACCGACGACGATACCTACGTGGTCGACGATCGCTTGGATGTGGTCATCGAGCAGGGGCTCAGCACCGACATCGACACCGTTCAGAGCAGCATCACCTATACCCTGGGCGGAACCGTTGAGCATCTGACCTTGACCGGGACCGCGGCGATCAATGGCACGGGCAATACGACGGCCAATATGCTCTTCGGCAACAGCGCCAACAACATCCTCTCTGGTCTGGCCGGCGATGATCAACTCTATGGTGAAGCCGGCGACGACGTACTGAACGGTGGGACCGGCGCCGACAGTATGGAGGGCGGCGCCGGCAACGACACCTATGTCGTCGACCACCTGCTCGATACCATAATCGACTTGGGCCCGAGTAGCGAGCGTGACACCGTACAGAGCAGCCTCAGCTATACCCTGGGCGGGACGATCGAACATCTCACCCTGACGGGCGCCTCGGCCATCAATGGTACCGGTAATGGGCTGAACAATACCCTCACCGGCAACAGCGCCAATAACGTGCTCTCCGGCCTGAATGGGAACGACGTGCTCCTAGGCGGGGCGGGGAACGATACGTTGCAGGGCGGGAATGGGAACGATGTCCTCACCGGTGGCAGTGGGCGCGATCAACTGAACGGAGGCGCGGGGAACGATCGCTTTGACTACAACGCCGTCAGCGAAAGTCCAACCAGCACAGGCCGCGATGTCATCACCGGGTTTGCCGGCGCGGGGACAGCGCTTGGGGACCAGATCGATCTACGCGATATCGATGCCAATGTGTTGGCGTCTGGCAACCAGGCCTTTACCTGGAGAGGCACCACCCCCGGCGGAGCGGGCACACTCTGGTACAGCGGCGGGGTCCTGTACGGCAACATCGATGGGGACTCGACCCCGGAATTCCAAATTCAGTTGGTGGGGACTCCAGCACTCTCTGTCGGAGGAGCAGGCACGGACATTCTGTTGTGAGCCACAGGGTTTCTGACAGGGCACGGCGACTGAGTCAGCAGGGAATGGCCTACAGGAGCGCCACTCACAACCAAAACGAACAACCCCGACCGGAGTGATCCCGGTCATGAACATACACAAGGGAGACGACCATGGCGATCATCAATGGAACACCTTTCAATGACAACCTGAACGGAACAGCGGGGAACGATGTGCTCAACGGCCTCGATGGCAATGACGTGCTCATCGGGGGCCTGGGCAACGACCAACTCCTCGGCGGCAATGGCCAAGACGCGCTCAGCGGGGATGCGGGCAACGATGTGCTGAACGGCGGAGCTGGGATAGATACCATGAATGGGGGCGCCGGCGATGACACCTACATCGTCGACAATCCTTTTGATGTCGTCGTTGACCCATTCTTGGAAGGGATCGATACGGTCCAGAGCAGCGTCACGTATTCGATCGACAGGACCTTCATCGATCGCCTGACGCTCACGGGAACGGCCGCCATCGATGGCTTCGGCAACGGGCTGAACAATACCCTCACCGGCAACAGTGCCACCAACCTGCTCTGGGGTCTGGCAGGGAACGACACCCTCAACGGTGGGGGTGGCACCGACCAGCTCTTCGGCGGTCTCGGTAACGACGTGCTGAACGGTGGGACCGGCGCCGACATCATGAACGGTGACGCCGGTAACGATATCTATATCGTGGATCATGTGGGCGATAAGACGGTGGAGTTCTTTGCAGAAGATGGCGTGGATACCGTTCAAGCCTCGGTGACCCACACCCTGAACCGGTCGATCGAACATCTCACGCTGACCGGCTCCTCGGCCATCAACGGGACCGGCAACGCCCTGGACAATGAGCTCACCGGCAACAGCGCCAATAACGTGCTTTCGGGTCTGGATGGGGACGACTTCCTCATCGGCATGGATGGGAACGACCAGCTCGTTGGCGGCAACGGCAATGATGATCTCACCGGCGGTTTGGGCACTGATCTACTGAACGGAGGGGGTGGAATTGATACGGCCATGTACAGCGGCCTCGAGATCCTTACTGCGGGCTTCCCCGGTGCGACAGCCGGCGTCACGGTCAACCTCAATCTGGCGGGCGCACAGAACACCGGAGGAGCTGGAATCGACACGCTCGTGAGCATTGAGAATATTACTGGCTCAAAATTCAATGATACCCTCATTGGTAATGGCGCCGACAACGTGCTCTTTGGGCAGTTTGGAAACGATTCCTTGTTGGGCAACGCGGGAAACGACACACTCCTCGGCGGCGAGGGGAACGACCAGCTTATCGGTGGCAGCGGCAACGACCTACTCGTCGGCGGAATCGGAATCGATACCGCCGACTACGGCACGGCAACGGCAGGAGTTACAGTCTACCTCCCTATACCAGAGGCACAGAACACCGGAGGTGCCGGGATCGATACGTTGGTAGGGATTGAGAATCTCATCGGCAGCAATTTCAACGACTCCTTAACCGGCGACTTCGGCAACAACGTGCTGTCCGGTCTGGCAGGGAATGATACCCTTTCCGGCAATGATGGAGATGATGTGCTCACGGGTGGCGCGGGCAACGACACGTTACTGGGCGGCAATGGGAACGACGTGCTCACGGGCGGCAGCGGGCGCGACCAGCTGAACGGAGGCACAGGCAACGATCGCTTTGACTACAACGCAGTCAGCGAGAGTCCCACCAGCACAGGCCGCGATGTCATCACCGGGTTTGCCGGAGCGGGGACAGCGCTGGGCGATCAGATCGATCTGCGAGACATCGATGCCAATACCCTCGTGTCCGGTAACCAGGCCTTTACCTGGAAAGGAGCCACACCCGGCGGCGCAGGTACGCTTTGGTATACCGGTGGCGTGCTGTACGGCAACATTGATGGGGACTCGACCCCAGAGTTCCAGATTCAGCTGGTTGGCAGCCCGGCCCTCTCCGTCGGCGGAGCGGGCACGGATATCTTGCTGTAAAGAGCACGCTTCACGAAAGAAACTGATCCTGTATCGAAAGACTGGGAACGGGTGCCACGTGAGCCGCTCCAACCAAGACGAAGACCCGGGCCGGGATGAGCCGGCCCAGAATACCAGACACATCAAGGAGATTCCATCATGGCAAACATAATCGGCACGAACAGCAACAATACCCTCAACGGCACCGCCAGTGCGGACACCATCATTGGCCGGGCGGGCAACGATACGTTGAATGGCTCGGGCGGAAACGACCGACTGAATGGAGGTACAGGCACCGACATCCTGAACGGCGGCACGGGGATCGACACCGCCGACTACAGCAACGTGGTGATCAACGGCACGACATACATCGGCGCCACCGCCGGCGTGACCGTCAACCTTGGACTGACGGGAGCACAGAACACGGGCGGCGCTGGGACCGACAAGCTCGTCAGCATCGAGAACGTGATCGGGACGAATTTCTCCGACCGCCTCACCGGCAACAGTGCGAACAACGTGCTCTCGGGCTTGGCGGGCAACGATACATTAATCGGAGGTAGTGGAAACGACCACCTGACAGGCGGCAACGGCAATAATCGGTTGGATGGCGGTACCGGAACCGATACTGCCTCGTACAGCACCGCCTCAGCGGGAGTCAGCATTGACCTCAAATATTCGGGTACGCAGAACAACGGCAGTGGCGGCCTCGATACCCTGGTAAACATTGAGAACCTCATTGGCACCAATTTCAACGACAGCCTGTCCGGCAATGGGCTCAACAACATGCTGTCCGGCTTAGCAGGGGATGACGTGCTCCGCGCTTGGGATGGTGGCGAGAATGTGCTAGACGGCGGAGCCGGGGACGACGAGCTTTTCGGAGCTAAGGGGAATGATGTACTCAATGGCGGAGCCGGAACCGATGTCATGAGTGGTGGCAACGGCCATGACCAACTAGACGGTGGGGCCGGAGCCGATATCATGGGCGGCGGGGCCGGCCATGACCGACTCACAGGTGGCAGCGGCATCGATCAGCTCGACGGCAATGAGGGGAACGATGTCCTGCTAGGGGGACTGGGAGCCGATATGCTAAACGGCGGCTCGGGAAACGACATCTTTGATTACAATGCAGCCAGCGACAGCCCCGTTGGAGCGGGCAGAGACGTCATCCAAGACTTTCGCGGAAGCTTTTACTTCGAAGCAGACCGCATCGATCTGCGGGATATCGACGCGAATAGCTTGGTGGCCGGCAACCAGGCCTTTAGCTACATCGGCTTCGATGCCTTTACGGCAGCGGGCCAGCTGCGGTATAGCAGTATTACGGGAATCTTGCAGGGCAATACCGATGCAGATGCGGCGCCTGAATTTGAGATTCAACTCATCGGCGGCCCCGTACTCACCGTTAACAGCGTCGTCACCGACATCCTGCTGTAAGTTCGTGACTCCTCTGCCGGGCGCCTCTGTATAGGGGCGCCCGGCAGCAGGCCGATTCCCTAGCCTCGACATGTCGTGTACGAGCGCCGACGGCACCGGCACGTCCCGTAGGCTGTTTGACCTTCCCTCTTTTTACTTCTTACTTTTTACTTCGCACTCTCCACTTTCCCCTTCTCACCTCCCACGTCTCACTTTTAATTTTTCCCTTCTCACTTTTTACTTCTCCTTTCCCCGTATCCTTTTCGATAGGTCACTTATCCTTTCCGATAAGTCTTTTGAACGCAGTGAGGAACAGATCCGCGAAGGATCACGGGCTCGTAATCATCACATCGTCTTGAAGTAATGCATGCTTTTGCACGTATTGCCTCATTGACTTATCGCGAGATCTCGCATGGCACCGATGTTGCCATACAGATCTGCATCCGGCTGTTGGAGCACACCTGAATCGGAGCGACTCGTCGGTCGACACTCAACCCGGGATGTGGTCGGCCCAGAGGAGCGGGACTCAGGTGAACCAGAGAAGGCTGGAATGAAGTAGGAGTCGAGCGCTGGATGCGCTGGACTCACGAGAATCACCATTACACATCAGCATATGGAGGAGACCATGAACACGTATGGAATGTTAGGAGCGGCGCTCTGCGTTGCCGTAGGCGTGGCCGGTTGTTCAGGCGAGGATCCCACGCCGCCCGTTGCGATCACTCCGGCGGCCGTCACGTTTGATGTGACGGACGAAGCAGGCCACTGGTTCGATCTTGGTGAGGCCAACAAGGTGGGCGGCACCCGATCACTGGCCATTGTGAAACCAGGGGACAAGGTGGCGTTTCTTCAAACGAAGTCGATCCATGGCCCTGGTGGGGCGAACGGCCCGTCCCGTGTGGAGAGTTTTCACACGGTCACCAGCCTGATTTGGCCGGCCGACGCGACGGCTGCGGAACGCATCGATCAAGATAAAGCGAACAGGGACGATCATGAGGTCACCTTGAACGCCAAGGGGCTCTATGTGTTCGTGTGTAAACTGCACCCCTACATGTTGGCCGGCGTGATCGTTGATGATCCTGCGACGACCAAACCCAACTCATCCGTTCCGGCCTTCGACATCGGTGACAAGCTCCATCTCCTAGGCGTCACGCATACCACGGGTGTGAAGGAAGCCGCCGACGCCGGCGCGGCCTTTACCAGCAACTCCGACCTCGGACTCAGGCTGTTGCGGGCGTTCTTCATCGTCACCAGCCCCTCGAACTGGAAGGACTACACCAAGGTGGGACAAGCGTATAGGCCGAGCTATCCGCCGGTGGCGGTGAAAGTGAATCCCGTCGGGGCGCTTCCACTGCCGGACGGGATCGTTCCCGATTTGAATGCAGCTCTGCAATCCTTCTTCGACGGCGACACGATCCCGGCAGCCACCGCCGGCATCCCGGCAAAAGACGGGGTGGGCGAGGTGTGGGTCGACACGCAGTACGAAGTCAGTACGAAAAAAGGCGAGGCCTATCCCAGCACCGTGACCGTCGTGGATGTCGAGGGAACGAAGAAATGGACGGTGACACGGAAACTCGCGTTACCGAACCAAAAGATGAATAACGCCCATAATCTCTGGGCCAGCGAGGATCAGAAGCACATCTATAACACCGAGTGGCACGGCAAGAGCCTGTACGTCCATAACCGGGAAGACGGAAAACTCTTACAGGAGATCGAACTCGGCAACGACCCCGCTCACGTGATGACCCGCGTCGGAAATGCGACCAGGAGGGAGCAGGTCCACGTCGGGATGAACGGGGAAGATGTGGTGGTGGAACTGAACAAGGACACCAACGGGACGCTTTCCATCAACCGGCGGATTCCCGTGCAGCATCCCGGGGAGCACCAGGCTCAGCCTCATGCCCATTGGATGGGCCATGACGGTGAAACGATGGTGACGCCGAACTCCAATACGAACGACTCGACGTTCTGGGATTTCATCACGGACAAGATCAAGGCGAAACCGAAGACCGGAGCCTTGCCGATCGCGGCAGGAATCAACCCGGACTCGACGACCTACTATGTGTCTAACTATCTCGGCCATAGCACGTCCGTGATCAGGATGTCGGATGGCGTCAATATCAACACCATCAACTTGCTTCAGCATTACGATCCTCTGACCGGAGCCAAAAAGGATGCGAATGGGAAGCCGCTTCCGATCGGGGGACTCCCGATCCAGACTCCGGTGAGCCCGGACGGAAAATTCGTGGTGACCGGGAACACCTTGACCGGCACGATCACGATCATTGACACCGCGGCGGACGGCGGGAAAGGGGCCCTCGTTGCGAGCGTCGAGTGCGATCCAGGCTGTCACGGGGTCAACTTTGGCGCCAAGAAGGGCGGCGGGTACTATGCCTATGTCACCAGCAAGTTCTCCAACCGCTTGATCGTGTTGGACTACGATGCGGACAACGACGGCGTGGTGACCCACACCGGCCCTGACGCACCGGTGATCGCCGGCTGGGTCGTGCTGGCGGATGCGACCGCGCCGCTTGATGATCCAGCGGATAGCATTTCCAAGAACCAGGGCATGGGTGGACAGGGATTGCTACCGGTCCCCAATGTCTACAACGGGTGGGTGCAAAAGCTGCCGAAGGGCTGGTGCGATCAACTCAGCGATGCACAGCGAAATCCGGTCGGCGCACCGCTGAGTGCCTGTCCGGAATCTTGATCGGGTGGTCGGGATACCGGAGTCGACCGATTCCGATAATCTGATGATGCGGCGGACCGATGGGCCCGGTGCGGTGGTGAAAACCACCGCACCGGGCCTGCTCATGCCGCCATCTCCCTGATGCTCGTTCCACATCACCCATCACAACTCCGCTGATCGTCTGGCGTTCACCCAGGGATCGTTTCATGTTTCACGTCTCGCCTCCCACGTCCCATCTTTCCATTTTTACCTCTCACTTCTCCCCTTTCACCTCCCACTTCTCACTCCCGGCTTTTTCCTCTTCACGCTTCACTTTTCACTTCTTACCTCTCACTTTTCACTTCCCCCTTCCCCCGTATCCTTTTCGATAGGACCCTTATCTTTTTGGATAGGTCCGGCGTGAGTCGCTGGACAGGAATCGGCGAGAGATTATAGACGCGCATGCTCATATCGTATTGAAGTGACGGATGATTTCGCCCGCAGCAGACTGCCGGCCCCATTGCGGCACCGATGTTGCCATAGACAGCTGCACCGGGTTGCGGGAGACCACCGGAATCGAAGCCGCTCCTCGGGAGCCACTCACTCCGGGATGGGGTCGGTCTAGAGAAGCGGGACTCATGTGAAACAGAGAATGCTGGAATGAACCAGGGGGAACAGCCGGAAAGAAAGCCGATCCCCCTCAACCAAACAAATAACGTGGCCGGAAGATCCTGGTCACCAACACACACTAAAGGAGACGACCATGGCAACCATAAACGGAACACCGTTCAATGACAAACTAAATGGAACGGCGGGAGACGATGTGATTAATGGACTTGCGGGGGACGACATACTCAACGGCCTGGACGGCATCGACCAACTGTTTGGTGGTGACGGAGGCGATGCTCTGAATGGCGGTGCCGGCAACGACATTCTGCGAGGCGAGGGCGGGGGCGACGGACTGTTCGGTGACGGCGGCCAGGACTATCTCATCGGGGGTGATGGTGATGACTACTTGTCCGGTGGGCTCGGGGCCGACGTGCTGAGCGGCGAGAGCGGAAATGACATCCTCGAAGGTGACGATGGTGATGACGACTTGTCCGGTGGGCTCGGGGCAGACATTCTCTTCGGTGGCAACGGCAACGATTTCTATGACGTAGAAGAGGGCGACGTGGTGGAAGAGTTCTCCAACAATGCGGCAGGCGGAGTGGACCATGTGCAGGCACATATAAATCATACCCTGGGTTTCGGGTTTGAGCACCTCACCCTTATTGGGAGCGGCACCATCGGCACGGGTAATGGGAATGCCAATATCATCACCGGCAACGTTTCCAACAATGTTTTGTCCGGTCTCGACGGCGACGATAGCCTCCTCGGCGGCGGTGGAAATGACGTGCTGAATGGAGGGGCTGGTGTCGACACGATGGACGGGGGGAACGGCAGCGATACCTATGTGGTCGACCACCTCATGGATAGCGTCATCGACTTGGGCTCGACCAGTGACATCGATACCGTCCAGAGCAGCATCAGCTATACCCTGGGCGGGACCATCGAACGCCTGACTCTGACCGGGCCAGCCTCAATCGATGGTACAGGCAACGCACAAGACAATCTTCTCACCGGCAACGGAGCCAATAACATCCTCTTTGGGCTATTGGGCGACGACCAGCTATTCGGTGGGGCTGGGACAGACACTTTGATCGGTGGGGTTGGCAACGACCTGCTGAATGGGGGAACCGGTGCCGACAACATGAATGGGGGCGATGGCAACGATACCTATGTCGTGGACCATGTCAATGATGTGGCAGCGGAAACCTTTGCCGAACAAGGGGTAGATACTGTCCAGGCATCGGTGACCCACACGCTGAACAACGCGATTGAACATCTCACCCTGACGGGCTCCTCGGCCATCAATGGCACCGGCAATGGGCTGAACAATACCCTCAGCGGCAACAGCGCCAACAACGTACTTTCCGGCCTGAATGGCAATGACACCCTAAGCGGTGGCACGGGGAACGACACCCTCAATGGCGGCAACGGCAACGACGTCCTCAGAGGTGGCAGTGGGCGCGATCAGCTGAACGGAGGTGCGGGGAACGATCGTTTTGACTACAACGCCGTCAGCGAGAGTCCGACCAGTACGGGCCGCGATGTGATCACCGGATTTTCCGGCGCAGGGACAGCGCTTGGGGACCAAATCGATCTACGGGATATCGACGCCAATGTGTTGGTCACAGGCAACCAAGCGTTCACCTGGAAAGGGTCGACGCCCGGCGGCGCGGGCACACTCTGGTATACCGGCGGTGTGCTGTACGGCAACGTCGATGGCGATGCGACGCCGGAGTTCCAGATTCAGCTTGTTGGGACCCCGGCACTCACCGTCGGCGGAACTGGCACCGACATTCTGCTGTAAACCACCTGCCTTCACCGGAGGCGCTCGTGAAGCAGAGCGCTCTCGGTGGGCCGCAACAGAGATTGAGAATAGCCATGTTACTGAATCCAATACATCCAAATCCGTCTCCTCAGCCGATAAGTCACTCGTCCGATCTGCGCCGAGCCTTGATCGCCTGTCGTGGATCCTTTCTGACCACGGCCTTCTTTAGCCTGTTCGTGAATCTGCTGATGCTGGTGCCGACCCTCTATATGCTGGCAGTGTATGACCGCGTGCTGATGAGCGGGAGTGCCTCGACGTTGCTGATGCTTTCGCTCATCACCGTCTTTCTCTTCCTGGTCCTGGGTGGACTTGAATGGATCCGCACCAGACTCTTGGTGGCAACGAGTGTTCGACTCGACGAACAGCTGGGGGACCGGGTCTTTGACGCGGTCTTCTCCCACTCCCTCAGGAGCAGCGGCGCCGTCTCCACCGCTCAGCCCCTAAACGATCTTCTGCAGATCCGGCAGTGCTTGACCGGCCCGGGATTACTGGCCTTGTTCGATGTGCCCTGGATGCCGATCTATGTCGGACTCATGTTCCTGTTTCATGTGTATTTCGGAACAGTGGCAGTCCTCTCCATCCTCCTGTTAACGGGGCTTGCGATCTGGAATGAACTGGCGACCCGCAGCGATCTGGCAGACGCGAACCGGGACTCGATCGACGCCACCCAGTGTACCCAACGCCAGCTCCGCAATGCCGAAGTCGTCGAGGCCATGGGCCTGCTGCCGCACCTGCGAGCCCGCTGGCGCGCGAAACAGTGCCGCGTCCTCACGCTGCAGAGTCGGGCCAGCACCACGGCCGGCTTGATCAACGCCCTGTCGCGGACGTTCCGGCTGACGATTCAATCCCTGGTGTTGGGACTCGGGGCGTATCTGGCCGTTCAGAAGCAGATCACACCGGGACTCGTCATCTCCGGATCGATTCTGCTGGGACGCGCCCTCGCCCCGCTGGATCACTTGATCGCAGGGTGGCGCGGCGTGCTCGGCGCACGCGAAGCCTATCACCGTCTCGACCACCTGCTCCACACCATTCCGGAACGAATCACCCGCATGCCGCTGCCGCCGTTGCGCGGACACCTCACCCTGCAGGATCTCGTCCTCACGACGCCAGGTCGGAGTGAACCCATTCTCAACGGGATCAGCCTGACGATCGAACCGGGAACGACAGTGGCGTTGGTCGGCCCGAGCGCCGCCGGCAAATCCACCCTGGCCCGGGCGATCCTCGGGTTGTGCCCTCCGGCGCGTGGGCGGGTCTGCCTGGATGGTGCGGACGTCTCCAACTGGGATCGGACACAACTGGGCCCGTCCATCGGCTACCTGCCGCAAGATGTCGAATTACTGGATGGCACGGTGGCCGAGAACATCGCTCGTTTCGGTCCGGTTGAGACGGATCGGGTAGTGGAAGCGGCGCGATGGGCGGGCATCCACGAGATGATCGTGACCTTGCCGCAGGCGTACGACACGCCGCTGATCGGAAACGGTGTCGCCCTCTCGGCGGGACAACGGCAACGGATCGGGATTGCCCGGGCGATCTATGGACGCCCACGCCTGGTGGTGCTCGATGAACCCAATGCGAACCTCGACCAGGCCGGAGAAGCCGCGCTGCTGACCACGCTCCGGCACTTACAACAAGACGGCTGTACGGTGGTACTGGTCACACATCGCCCGCATGTGCTTCAGGCGGTGCACAAGGTCGCGCTGCTCGCCGGTGGCACACTGGTTCGGTACGGGCCTCGTGAAGCGGTGCTGGCCGCGCTTGCTCCGCCGGCTGTCCCACCGCAACAGGCAGGACCAGCACCCGTACCCCGTACGAGGCCGGTCGTCTCAGGCCCTGACAGGGTCACAAGTCTGTTGCGATCAAGTGAGGAGGTGCTCCATGGCTGAACAGGCCCTTGCGGTTTCACACCCAGTCTTGAGCGACGACCGTGCCATCCGCTGGCAAGGCTTGGCCCTGGTGCTGGTGGTCTTCGGCGGATTCGGGACCTGGGCCTCGCTGGCTCCGCTCCACAGTGCCGCCTTAGCCCCCGGCGTCATCACCGTCGAGCACTATCGGAAAACTGTGCAGCATCTCGAAGGCGGGATCATCCGCACGCTGGCGGTGCATGACGGAGACGCCGTGCAGCAAGGCCAGGTGCTGGCCACGCTGGATGAGACCCACGCGCGGGCCCAGTTGGAGGTCTTGCGCGGGCAGCTCTATAGCCGTGTTGCGCAGGAAGCCCGACTCACCGCACAGCGCGATCGACTGCCGGTTGTCCAATATCCTCACGACTTACTCGCGCACCACACGGATCCACGCGCTCAGGACGCCATGCGGGTACAAGATCTCACCTTTCAGGCTCGCCGGACGGCACAGGAGGGGGAGCGCGCGGTGTATCGCCGACAGATCGAGCAACTACGAGCCAAAGTAACAGGCCTCCAGGCACAGCGGTACAGCAAAGACCGCCTGGTGGAGTCCTATCGCAGTGACGTGGCGGACTTCACGATGCTTTTGAAGGAAGGCTTTACCGAGAAACAGAAGGTCGAGGAGCTGAACCGGGCCCTGGCGCAGAGTGAAGGGCACCGTGGCCAACTGGTCTCCGAGATGGCGGCAAGCGAATTACAGATCGCCGAAATCGAACTAAAAATTCTCCAGTTACACAAAGACCTGCAGCGAGAGGTGGCAAAAGAACTGAGCGAGGTCCAGGCAGACCTGTTCGGCCTGCGCGAAAAAGTACAGGCGCTGGAGCGGACGGTCGACCGAACAGTCATCACGGCGCCCGTCTCAGGGATGGTCCTGGGGCTGACGCTGCATACCATTGGGGCCGTCATTCCACCGGGGGGACGGCTGCTCGACATCGTGCCCCACCATCAGAAACTGATCATCGAAGCCCAAGTGGCGCCCATCGATATTGATCGGGTCACGGTGGGTCAGGTGGCGGAGGTGCGCTTCAGCGCCTTCAAGACCCGGGATCTTCCCATGATCGAGGGCAGGCTAATCAGTGTGTCGGCGGATCGGCTGGTGCGAGACCTCAAAGAAAACAATGGCGGCGACAGCGCGTACTACCTGGCCCGTGTGGAGGTCTCTCCCGACGGTCTTCAGGCCTTGCGCGCCGCCGATCTTGCCTTGGTGCCGGGGATGCCGGCGGAGGTCCTCATCCAGACCGGCTCACGGACCCTGCTGCAATATGTGATGAAGCCCCTGACCGATACCTTCAAACGGGCCTTGATTGAGGAGTAAGCCGTGACACAAGACCATCGCTCATACCCACACAGCGGCTGTGCTGACGGCCCGTGCCACCACGAATCTACGACGATGACACCCCTGCTGGTGTGTGTGCTGATCTGTTCGTTCCTCTCTCCGGTGGCCACGGCCGCCGAAGAACCAGCCGCGACGTTGCTGCACCTCTACGATCTCGCGTTGAAGACCAATCCGGTCCTGGAGGGCCGGAAGTATTCTATCGTCCAGGCCGAAGCGCTGCACGATCAGGCGCGAAGCAAGCTCTTGCCGCAAGTATCGGCCACCGGCAATGTGACATGGAACGAATTGACGCAGGACACGTCTAACCTGTTCACCGGGCAGACAAGGGAGCTCACCACGCAGTATGAAGGGTTGCGCGGCGTGGTGCAGGCTCGGCAAGCCCTGTTCGACCTTGCGTCATACCGGGCTTATGAAGGCGCCGGGTTCTCCATCAAACAGGCAGAGCAGGACTTGGCGGATGCTCGCCTGAGCCTCGCCACCGAGCTGGTCGATCGGTACTTGGAATACTTGGAAGCCCAGGATGAAGCCAGCTACGTGCAGAGTGAGCTGGAACTGACCGATGGGGAGACACAACGGATCCGCCGACTGTACGAGCGCACGATGGCCAAGGTGACTGATCTCTATGAGGTGGAGGCATTCTCCCACACGCTCAGAACGCGCGAACTGGAGATCCTCAATGCGAAAGCCGTCGCGTTGGAAAAGGTACGGGAGGTAGTTGGGATTCCGGTCACCGATCTGGCGAGATTCACGAGAGCAGAGTTGCCGCCGGTACCCGGACAGACCGATCAGTGGGTGGCCAACGCCGTCGAGCATCATCCAGCAATCCAGGCCTTGCGGTATGCGCTGGACGCAACCGCCAAGAGCATGGCCAGTCAGTGGGCCAACCATCTGCCGCAAGTGTCCCTCCAGATGTCCGGCATATATGCGAAGAACGGCGGATTCGACAATCGGCAACTGGACCCCTACACGGTCGGAAGCTTAGGCGTGCAGGTCACAGTCCCCCTCTTCTCCGGGGGCAGCATGAAGGCGGGGGAGCGCGAAGCTCTTGCTCGATTTGAAATGACCAGGTACAAGCACCTCCAAAAACAACGCGAGATCGAACGGGAGACGAAGACCGCCTATCTGAATGCGCAGACGGGGTATGCGCGGATGGCCTCAACGGCGCGTGAGGTGGAGGCGCGCATCAAGGCCCGGGATGGCCAGCAACGGGGTTATGAATTGGGCGCGGCGACGATCATCGCGCTGCTGGAGGCGAAAAAGAATCTCCTAAAATCCCGGTTCGCCCATGCCCGGGCCCGTTATGACTACATCCGGTCTTTGGTGGCCTTACGGGTCTGGGGTGGAACGCTCTCGCGAAACGATATCGAAGAAATCAACGGCTGGCTGGCACGGGGCTGACCGCGCTCTCACGAAGGTCAACGCTGTTCACGATCGCATCAATCCTGAATTTGCCCATGAGACCTTCTTACGAAATATTCAGCTGCTTACAGAGGCGGGACAGATAGGTCGGTTGCAGCTGCAACGCCTGAGCCGCCTTGGTCTTGTTGCCCCCGGATTGCCCGATCGCCTCCAGCACGCGCTGACGTTTGAACTCTTCCACCGACGCGTGAAAGGGCAAGTCCATCAGCGGGACCGTCCAGGGCTCACTCGGCTCTCTGTGCTCGAGGGAGAGATCGTCCACGGTAATCACGTCGTCATGGGCCAACACCACGGCGCGCTCGATAATGTTCGCCAGTTCACGCACATTGCCGGGCCAGGCGTAGTGCTGGACTGCTGCGACTGCATTCTGGTGGATGCTCATCCGAGGCCGCTTCAGCTCTTTCGCATACCGGGCGACAAAGAAGGTGACCAGCGCCGGGATGTCTTCTCTCCGCTCCCGGAGGGGTGGGATCATCAGGCTAATGACGTTCAGCCGAAAGTAGAGATCGTTGCGAAATCGTCCATCGGCGATGGCACTGACCAAGTCTTGGTTGGTCGCGGCGATCACACGAATGTCGACCTTGATCGCTTGCGTCCCCCCGACCCGATCAAATTCCCGATCTTGCAGCACCCGGAGCAATTTCGCCTGTAACGCCGGCTTCATGTCGCCGATCTCATCGAGAAACAGGGTGCCGCCCTGCGCGATTTCCAACAACCCCTTCTTCTGTTGATGAGCTCCTGTGAACGCCCCTTTTTCATGCCCAAACAGTTCGCTCTCGAGCAGATGGTCGGACAGCGCCGCGCAATTGACTGCGACGAAGGGTTTGGCCGCGCGCGGACTCCAATTGTGAATCGACCGGGCCAAAATTTCTTTCCCGACGCCGCTCTCTCCGAGGAGGAGCACGGTGCTGTCGCTCTGCGCTGCCCGTTTCGACATCTCCACGACCCGCTGCATCGACGGGCTTTCAGCAATCAACGTACGGTACCGTTCTTCTAGAGAGACTTTCAGCACCTCGCGCTCTTCCTGCATTGACGCCACCAGATTGGCGTTTCGTACTGCCACGGCGGCATAGGAACTGAATGCGGTCAACAGCTCCAGATCGGTCTGATCAAATTGTTTCACCTTGGCCGTATTGAGCGTTTCCAGCACGCCGACGACCTGCTGGCGATCGACAAGCGGCACAGCCAGCACCGACCGGGTCTCAAACCCTGTCGCCTGATCGACCGAGGCCGCAAAACGCGGATCGTGCTGGGCATCGTTCACAATCAACCCCTTCTGATGTGTGGCGACCCAGCCGGCGATGCCTTCCCCCATCTTCAATCGCAGCTCTTTCACCTCGCCGCTCACGGGTCCGGTCGCCACTTTGAGCACTAACTGTTCCCCTGTCGGATCGACCAGAAACAGACTGCTGGCTTCACAGGCCAGCAATTCTCCGGCGGAGTTGACGATCAGGTTCAACAGCGCAGGCAGATCCATCGACGAGGTGAGTAGCCGACTCACAGAAAGGAGCGCCGCCAGTTGTTCCCGAGTGGGTTGAAAAGATAAATCGAGCATCGAGATGCGGTGACACGTTATTGCGGAACATCAAACTAGCGGCTCATCCTATGCCATGGGCCTGGAGGGAGTAAATAGGGTCTCTGGGGTATGAATCTGGATTGGGGTTTCGCTTACACCCACTCGATGAGGGCGATTTCTGGCCGGCAGTTCCATCGAAAGGGGAGAAAGGACCACCCGAGTCCTCGATTGACGTACAGCCTGTGGACACCAGACCGATGCCAGCCTGCAACCCGGCCGCCACATCCCGGCGGGAGCCAGAAGGCCGGAACTCCCGGCACCCGCCACTGCCCACCGTGACTGTGCCCGCACAAGATCAAATCGATGGCATGGTGCGGCTCCACTTGATCCAGAATATTCGGTGCATGGGCCAGCAACAGCGTAAAGCGATGGTCCGCGCGAGGTGGCAGACATCGCAGATCGGCCCGATGGAGCGAAGGATCATCGACACCGACAATCACCAACTCTCCCCCTGCTACTGAGACAACCGCACTCTGGTTCACCAACAAGGTGATCTTGTGCCGATCGGCCAGTTCGGCATACTCTGTCACCGAGACCCCGCTGTAATGATCGTGATTGCCCAGGGTCACATACACTGGCGCAATGTCGCGAAGACGGCTGAGAAACCGGAACAGATGCGGCAGCCCTTCTGGTACATTGAGCAGGTCGCCGGTGATGACAATCCAGTCTGGTCTGAGATCGCCGGTGTTTTGGACAATACGATCATGACGCGGATAATATCGATCGATGTGTAGATCGGTGAGATGGACGGCACGATGCCCGGCAAGCAACCCATGCATATGGGTATATCGTGTCACCTCATAGTCGGAGAGACCAAATTCCCAGTCTGGAGCAAGGCTGAACAGCTGATAGAGAGACTGGCCCATGGCATGGCCGATGGAAGCTCGCAAAAGATCGGGCCATGACGACGTACGTCCCATACTCACCCTATCCTCAATCCTTTTCCCTCCATGGATCAGAAAAAGTATAGCATGCGGTTACTGAGTCGATGCCGTACGGAGAACCGATGGAACCACTGAACGAACCATTTCTGACGAGTGATCTTCCCGGAATCGGTGGACGAATGCGTTCTGTGCCTGAGGACTTTCAGGTTGAAGAGCGCCCCCTCTACCTGCCCTGCGGCGAAGGAGAACACCTCTACATCACGATCACGAAGCGTGGTCTTTCCACGCCCGATCTCGTCCGACGGCTCTCCTCGACATTGGGGATCAAGGCGCAAGCCATCGGGGTCGCAGGCCTGAAAGACGCGCGAGCCGTCACGACGCAAATGATCTCTTTGCAAGGTGTGCCTCCTGAGCAGGTCGCCAGCCTCTCCATCGATGACACCATCCTGAATGTGACCGTCCTCGGACGCCATCGCAATCGGCTTCGCACCGGTCACCATGCGGGCAATCGTTTCCATCTGACCATTCGCGAAGTTACCGGCCACGCCAAGGACACCGTCCCAGTGATTCTTGAGCAGCTCACCAGACGCGGAGTCCCGAACTACTTCGGTCCTCAACGGCAAGGAAAGGATGGGACCAACTACCAAACCGGCGCGGCCTTACTCCACGATGCCCGTCGACGCGAGAAGATGAATCGTAACCAGCGTATCTGGTATCTCAATACCTATCAGTCCTTTCTGTTCAATCGGATCCTTGCCCGCCGGATCGACCAGATTGATCGTCTGTTCATCGGCGACTGGGCAATGAAACAGGACAACGGCGCCTGCTTCCAGGTTGACGATGCGGAGAAGGAGCAACCACGCGCCGATCGCTTTGAGATCAGCCCGACCGGGATTCTCTTTGGGTCACGCGTATCTTGGGCCGGAGGTGAACCCGGTGTGATCGAAGAGACGGTCATCACCGAAGCAGGCGCTACCAAAGACGTCCTCATTACCGCCGCCAAGGCCTGCGGATTTCGAGGAGAACGTCGTGCACTTCGCGTCCCGCTGACCGAACTAGTCTGGTCGTTGAACCAGAATATCCTCACTCTCTCATTTAGCCTGCCTCCAGGTGCTTATGCGACAAGCGTGTTACGAGAATTGATGAAACCATCTCAGCCCACCCCATAGCGGTCAATTCTCATTTTCTTTCTCCTCCTCCTCCGAGTGATACAATACGGCCAGCTGTAACACACGAGGCTATGAGCACGTATCACGAAACTGTCGTTCTGCAAGGACACATCATCGACTCGCTCGTGCTGGCGAAGGTACTGGACCTCATCGTGATGATGGGTGGGACCTTCGACCTTGAAGACGTCTGCATCGGAAAGACGCGTGAAGAACCCTCCAGTGCTCACATCGTTATCCGAGCGACCTCGCGCAGTCTTCTGGATGACATTCTGAACGCGATTCAGCCGCATGGAGCCTTAGTTGAAGGTGAGGCTGACTGTCGGACTGATCAAGCGCCAGCCGATGGCCTGTTACCCGACGATTTCTACGCCACGACCCACTTACCCACTCAGATTCGGCTCAATGGCCGGTGGCTGGATGTCGATCGCATCGAGATGGACCTTGCGATCCTCGTGGATGAACAAGGCATGGCAGCGTGCGCGGTTCCGATGGGCGAGGTTCGCCGTGGCAATCGAGTCGTCGTCGGCCGTACTGGCGTGCGGGTCATTCCCTTGCAGCGTCCGCAAGAGCGGGATGTGTTTGGATTCATGGAGTCGCATGTCTCGGCGGAGCGACCCCATGGGCACGTCATCGCTGATGTCGCGGCTCGGATGAGACGATTGCGCGCTCAATACCAGAAAGGGCAACCTGACTCCAAAGTGTTGCTTGCCGGCGGACCGGCCATCATTCATGCCGGTGGCCGGGAGCCGCTCACGTGGCTGATCGAACAGGGTTTTGTCCAGGTGCTCTTCTGCGGTAACGCACTGGCTGCGCATGACATGGAAGCCGACCTGTATGGCACTTCGCTCGGGTACGGACTCACAGCCGGGCGTGCAGTTCCCCATGGCCACGAACACCATTTACGGACCATCAATCGCATTCGTACTATCGGCAGTATTCAGGCAGCCGTGACTTCCGGTGTGATCACGCAAGGGATAATGGCAGCCTGTGTCCGTCAAGAGGTATCGGTCGTCATCGCTGGGACAATCCGTGACGATGGCCCCTTGCCTGGGGTGATCACGGATTCTGTCGAAGCACAAAGCGCCATGCGAGCTATGATTCCCGGTGTGGGATTGGCGCTGTTGGTTGCGTCCACGCTGCATGCCATTGCCACCGGCAATCTGCTCCCGGCGACCATCCCGACAGTCTGTGTCGACGTGAATCCCTCAGTCCCTACCAAATTAGCCGATCGCGGCAGCTTTCAAGCCGTCGGTCTTGTCATGGACGCAGCATCGTTTCTCACAGAACTGGCTCGGGCTCTGGGAAGGCAAGCATGAGTCGCCTCCTGGTCTGCCCACCTGATTTTTTCGGTATCGAGTATGAGATCAATCCCTGGATGCGCCTCAGCAACCGAGTCGACCACGAGCGAGCCGTCTCACAGTGGCATACCTTGATGGAGATTCTTGAACAGGAATTGGGTGTGATGCTCGAACGAATGCCCCCCATTCCAGGACTACCGGATCTTGTGTTTACGGCGAATGCCGGACTGGTTGTCGGACGCACGGCCGTCGTGAGTCACTTCCGACATCCTGAGCGCCAGCGAGAGGAGGCGCATGTCGAGCGTTGGTTTCGCCGGCAGGGGTATGACGTCATGACGGTGCAGACCGGCCTTCACTTTGAGGGCGCGGGCGATCTCCTGGGATTGTCCGATACCTGGTTCGGTGGGTATCGGCAGCGATCGGATATCGGTGTCTACCCGATCCTCAGCGAGCACTTCCATCGAGAAATCATTCCGCTCGAACTCGTCGACAATCGCTTCTACCATCTCGATACCTGTTTCTGCCCATTAAGCGGCGGCGAGCTGCTGTATTTCCCCGCCGCATTCGATCTGGAAGGTCAAGAAGTACTGGCTACCCGAGTCCCCACCGAGCAGCGTCTGGTGGTCCCTGAACACGAAGCGCTGAGGTTCGCCTGCAACGCCGTCTGTGTGGGGAAGCATGTGGTTCTTCCCGCCGGATGTCCCACGACAGAAGGGTTGCTACGGGAACGGCGATATGACACCCATGCAGTTCAGCTCGATGAGTTCATGAAATCTGGTGGGTCAGCTAAATGCCTGACTTTGGCGTTGGATTGATTGGGCTGCACCCAAGCGGATCCTCATCTCTTTCGATATCTCATCACAATGCTCTTCCCGGACTTTCGGCTTGAGGACGTGACGTTTCGACTGATGAACTTCGTCACACCTTCTTCATGACTTTTTCCGGAACAGAAACGCCCCGTACATCCCGGCAATCGCAACTGTCACCAATTCAATCGTCAGGAGCATGCGACTCATCACGGCATCGGGAGCTGGGGGAGAGAGAATGAAATGCATCCCGAGAAATTCAGGAGTCTGACTTGGCGGCGTTTCCCACGGTGGAAACAGCAGCGCCAGTATCAAAACCACGACCATGCCATAGAGAATGGAAAGGTTGAGCTGATCGGGAGGGGTCACGCGAGATTCAGCGCCCGATGTACGCACTGCGGTCCCATCAAGCCGCCGACCGCACTGAGTACAGAACCGATTGATCTCTGGTTGTGACCGGTCACAAAAAGGGCAGGCTTGCATGTTTGGTCATTCCCGGTATGCCACCTACATACATGGGAATGCCCCGGAGATGCTAGCCCTCCGGACAGCTAGAAATGGTACCCGACGCCAAAGGAAAAAATGATCGGATTATAGGTTGCATCAAAGCCGAACGATCCGGATTCGGTCGCGTCAAAACTGAACCTCGTGTAGTTGTACCGCACTTCTCCATATCCCGTGATATGTTCCGTAAAGAAGTATTCGGCACCAAGCTTTACATTCAGACCCACCTTCGTTGAACTCTGAGTTCCTGCAAACGTCACCTCGGTCGTGTTGATTCGAGACAGAAATATCCCCGGCCCGACCCCGACATAGGGTTGAAAGCGTGCCTTGTTGTAGCGAAACATGAGGTTGAGCGGCGCAATAGTGATGACTCGAAAATAGTCACCTGGAAATACGTTCGTCACACTCCCACTCGCGACTGAACCTCCAACGACGACGGTTCCCGGAAGAATGGTAACCCTTGTCGGTCCTTGTTCGATGTGCGGGGTGGTGTAGTAGGCCTCCAGTTCTACACCGAACCAGCTCATACTTGGGAAGTAGTAGCCGATCTTCCCGCCCCAGACAGGAGAGCTGGCCAGATCGCGACCTGATATTGATCCTCGAGGAGTGAGTAGAGATCCGGGAGGGCCCCCGAGATCGGTCAGATCGACTCTCGTGAGCTTGTTATTATCGCCGAAGAATGTCGTTCCAACTTGTCCGCCAATGTACATTTCTGAATAGGCGCTGGAGACGCTCAGAGACATCAGAACAGCCGTAAGCCACAGGGCTCGCATCCCGATTCCTGATCCATTTCCTTTCACAACCCTTGGTTTCATCACTACTTCCTCCTCCTCACCGTGTTCATTGCTATGCCCCATCCTATGACCTAATTCGGGCCGACCAATACGCTCTTCAAGTCCTCACCAACCAGCACAGCAGATTCCATGCCACGTCACAAGAGATTGATTTCAATGCCCCTCTAGCGGATCTTGAGAATAGGAGCCCCTACCCATTCGTTGACAGGTTCTTGAGCGCGTTCCTATAATCGGCTCCCACAGGTGTTGTTGGTGATCATGTGGAGATCAAACTGATTGTTTATGCCTGGTGCTATCAGCAAGATGTGTGTGATCGGTGCCGGGGCTTGGGGTACGGCTCTGGCCAAACACCTGGCCGAGAAGGGGCTGGAGGTACGTCTCTGGGCCTATGAACGGGATGTCGTTCACGCCATCAACACCTCTCAGGAAAACCCGATTTTTCTCAAAGGCGTTGCTCTCCCGCGTGCATTGATTGCCACTTCATCTTTGGAAGAGGCGTCGAGTTCGTGTGATGGGCTGGTGTTTGCCGTGCCCTCCCATGCCACGCGGCTAGTGCTTCAGAAGCTGAGGCCCTTCTTATCCGACCCCATCCCATTGATCTGCGCGACCAAGGGTATTGAAGAAGAGACGGCCAAATTGATGACCCAAGTGATGGAGGATGAATTACTCCCCTCCATGCACGACGCCCTGATGGTGCTCTCCGGACCCAGCTTCGCCGCTGAGCTTAGCGCGGGTCAGCCCACAGCCGTTTGCCTCGCAGGCAGAAACGCACCGCTGGTCCAGCGCTTTCAGAACGCCTTGATGACGCCGGTGTTGCGCGTCTATGCCGACAGCGACCTACTGGGTGTCCAGCTGGGAGGGGCGTTGAAGAATGTAATGGCGTTGGCTGCGGGCGTTATCGATGGGCTCGAACTCGGGCTGAATGCTCGCGCTGCCCTCATCACCCGTGGGTTGGCAGAAATCATCCGGCTTGGTGTCGCGATGGGAGCGGATCCTCGCACATTTTATGGACTCTCCGGCGTTGGTGATTTGGTCTTGACCTGTACCGGAACACTCAGCCGAAATCATTCTGTGGGTGTACGACTCGGTAAAGGTGAGCGGCTCGAGACAATTGTAACCGGAATGCAGGCCGTCGCCGAAGGTGTCAGAACAGCTCGCGCCGCGCTCACATTGGCCTTGCGTCACCAGGTTGAGATGCCCATCATTCAGGAGATCAACGCCGTCCTCCATGAGAACAAGTCCTGTCGCCAGGCGGTCAGTGATCTCATGGAGCGGGATGCCAAACTGGAAAAGGGTTGAATATGATTACCGAAGGGCTTGAACGATTACTTCAACAGGTTCATATGGGACAACTGACCGTAGAACAAGGGCTCCAGCGCCTGCGATCTCTCCCGTATGAAGATCTCGGCTTTGCCTCGCTCGACCACCATCGGTCGCTGCGGCAAGGATTTCCCGAAGTCGTCCTCTGCGAGGGGAAAACTACGGAACAGGTCGTCGCGATCGCTCGAGCCTTGATTAAAAAAGGAGGCCCATTCCTCGCCACCCGTGCGGAACCGACGGTCGCCCGAGCAATTCGCCGTCTTGATCGTCGCGCGCGGTACTATTCTGACGCACGCCTTGTCGCGATCCATCCGGCACGGCAGAAGGCGCAAGGCCAGATTCTGGTGGTGACTGCCGGTACAGCTGATGTCCCGGTAGCGGAAGAGGCTCGCATCACGGCTGAAGTGATGGGAAGTCGTGTCGAGCGACTGTACGACGTTGGAGTCGCGGGGATCCATCGCCTGCTTGGAAAGAAAGATCGCTTGTTTGATGCACAAGTTATTATCGTGGTGGCTGGAATGGACGGGGTCTTGCCAAGCGTCGTAGGGGGACTCGTTCACTGTCCGGTCATCGCGGTCCCAACGAGCCGAGGGTATGGAGCCAGTTTCGGAGGAGTAGCGGCGTTATTGACGATGCTCAATTCCTGTGCAGCTGGTGTGGGCGTCATGAATATTGATAACGGCTTCGGCGCCGCCTGTCTCGCACATCGGATCAACATGTTAGGTGTGAAAGGTGAGAGGTAAAGGTAGGAAAAATCCCTCGTTTCCCCACTTCACCGTTGACGACATCACTTCACTTCCAGCGTCCCTCGCTTCGGCCAGGCCACCATCATGGTGCGTAGTCCTCGTTCTCCGTTGGCCAGCAACTTTGTCCGAACTTCGTAGGAGTAGGTACCAACGCCCGCAACCTGCTTGCGGTGATCCTGACCGTCCCACACGAGTTCCACCACCACCTTACGACGCTCCTGTTCCCCATTCCGAGTCGAATCGATCTGAACAGGCTGTCGATGCGTGAGAAACCGAAGTGAGGTCTTTGACGGAGAACTGATCAGGGAGGTCACTTCAAGAATCCTCGTTGGATCCACTTCTCTCGGAAGCTGAACCGTCACTGAAAACTGAAGCGGCCCATTGCCTTGCGTGTACGGCATCGGGGCGATATCGAGATCAACAATCTTGAGCTCCGGTTCAGGCCTTGGAACACGAGCTGGCTTTTCCTTTGCGAAACTCTCAGCCGCAGGAAAACCAACCAAACAACTGTATAGGCAGAGAAGCCCGAGCGTCAGTCTTTTACATCGTTGCTGGTGTAATCTCATAAACAACAGAACACCTACCTTCATAGAGATATAGTGACGTAGCCACAGTGACTCACAGTCACCGCAAGTAACTCATCTTTTATGGGGGATAACATAGCCTCCAGGGGCTGTCAACGAAGCAGCAACAATGAACCAATGATTGCCGTTCGGCCAGACCTTCGGTAAGATGTGCGGTCTTTTTCACTGCTGAATAAGGAGAGCCGTGGGCCGACATCTGCATTTCGATTGTTTTTCTGGCGTGAGCGGGGACATGGTCTTGGGCGCATTGGTCAGTGCCGGTCTGCCATGGACAGACCTCGTCAATGGCCTTAATCGGCTGAAACTATCCGGCTACACATTACGCAAGCGAGCGGTGCATCGTGGCGCACTCCATGCCGTGAAAGTAGACGTTCTGATCCAACAGGGATTTCAGCGACCTCTCACGCTCTCCCGGATTCGAAGCATTATTATCCGCAGCACGCTCCCAGAGCCGGTCAAAGCACGCAGTCTGTCAGTCTTCGACCTATTAGCCGACGCGGAAGGACTCGCCCATCAGGTGCCGACGAAAGACGTGCACTTCCATGAAGTCGGCGTCATCGATTCATTCATCGACGTGGTGGGAGGAATCCTGGGCTGCTATCTCCTGAATGTGACTCGTGCGACTTCCTCCCCGATCAATGTGGGAGCTGGTTCGATTCAAACCTCCCATGGTCGTTTACCTGTGCCGGGGCCGGCTGTGACGGCACTGGCCAAAGGTATTCCGGTCTATTCCGAGGGCCCACGGCATGAACTCGCCACACCGACCGGCGTGGCACTCGTGCGGACCCTGGCATCGGGATTCGGCCCCTTGCCGGTCATGCGTAGTCTCGCGGTCGGCTATGGAGCCGGAGACCGCGATCCAGAAGACTGGCCAAATGTGCTGCGCGTCTTTCTTCAGGACGACTCGACACCGGAGACCTATCACACCGAACGCATCATGCAAATTGAGACGAATCTCGACGACCTCAATCCACAAATCTATGAGCACATCATGGATCGACTCTTCGATCTCGGCGCCCTCGATGTTGCCCTGGGTCCTGTTGTCATGAAAAAAAGTCGCCCAGGTGTGTTACTGACCTGTCTCACTCCAAAGGAACAGACCAACGCGGTTCTTGAGATCCTCTTCCAGGAAACGCCCACGCTCGGCGTGCGACTGCAAGAAATCACTCGCCAGATCCTCCCGCGCCGTATCGTCCCGGTCTCAATACAGGGAGGAACCGTTCGCATGAAGGTGGCTGATCTGGGTGCGGGCTGGGACAAGGCAGCACCAGAATATATCGACTGTCAATCTATCGCCAAACGATCCGGTCGTCCGCTGAAGACCGTCATGGAGGAAGCCTTGCACGCCTATCGACAAGCGACCCAGAAGAAACTGCGGGGTCGCGCATGAGCACCCTGTACTATATTCTCCTGTTCCTCGTTTCTGTTGTCGTCACACTGGGTGGATGTGCGCTGTTCACTAATGCGATCGAATGGCTGGGCAAACGGCTCGGGATTTCTGAAGGCGCGGTCGGGAGTATCTTCGCGGCCATCGGCACAACGCTCCCTGAAACCTCGATTCCGATCATTGCCATTTTCTTCGGCGAAAGCGACGAAGAGATCGACGTCGGATTAGGCGCCATCCTCGGTGCGCCGTTTATGCTCAGCACGCTCGTACTGCCGCTCTTGGCTCTGTTGGTGGTGCTGTACGCACGAGCGGGCAAGCGCACCGCGCAATTTCATCTCAATTACCGCGATGTCCTCACGGACCTGACGTTTTTCATGATTGGTTACCTCGTGGCACTGGGGTGCGCCTTTGAACGATCGAGACTGATCCATCTGATTGCCGCCGGAGGGTTGATCTGCTTGTACATTTACTACATGAAACTGAAGTTTGCACCGACTGCTGGAGAGGGCGAAGGCGGTGAGCTGGACCCCCTCATCTTCGACAAAACCGCGACGACGCCCTCGCATCCGATGATTGCATTTCAAGCCCTGTTAGGGCTTGGTGGCTTGATCATGGGTGCTCATTTGTTCGTGTTGGCGGCAGAATCGATGGCGGGATTGTTCTCAATGTCGCCTTTGATCTTGACCCTCCTCATCGCACCATTGGCCACGGAATTACCGGAGATGTCCAACAGCTTTCTATGGTTGTATCGGAAAAAGGACAAGCTCGCCGTGGCCAATGTGACGGGTGCCATGGTGTTTCAAGGCACGCTCCCCGTCTCACTCGGATTGATCGGAACGGAGTGGGTCATCGCCCCCACTGCCTTGACCACCATGGTCTTGGCTGTACAGGCGGTAGGACTCTGCCTCCTCCAGATCCTGATTGGAGGGCGCTGGCGACCGTGGTTACTGGCGGCTGGTGCGCTCTTCTATATCGGCTATACTGTGTACCTCTATGCCAGCTAGAACCCGCCCAATCCGAAAAGCCTCCGCATCGCCATTGCTTCCGTTGCTCGGGATCACGATGGGAGACCCGGCGGGGATCGGCCCGGAAGTGATCGCCAAAGCTCTGTCCGGAGGACGGCTGCACAAGATTTGCCGACCGCTGGTGATTGGAGCGCTTCCCATCATGGCTCGTACCATCAAGGCTCTGCGACTCAAGCTGACGGTGCTCCCCGTGGATGGCCATGACGCAGCAGTACCACGCCCGGGGACTGTGGCCGTACTGGATCCGCTGAGTACCCCATTGGGCCGATTTGCACCAGGCCTCGCAGCAGCAGAAACAGGCGCGGCATCGGTCACCTTCATTGAGAAAGCCGTTGAACTCGCCCAATTGGGTTGTCTCGATGGGATCGTGACGGCTCCGATTAATAAAGAAGCCATCAACATGGCCGGCTGTCGATACCCTGGACACACAGAATTGTTGGCTGACCTGACCCAGGCGAAAGAATCCGGCATGATGATTGTGGGCGGCCCATTACGGATCATGTTTGTCACGACACATGTCGCCATCAAAGACCTTCCAATGCTGCTCACCCAAGCAAAGATTGAAAAAGCGATCCGGTTGGCCCACATGGCACTCACCACTTTATTTGGAATCAAACGACCGAAGATCGGAGTGGCCGCACTCAATCCGCACGCAGGCGAACATGGCCTGTTCGGAAATGAGGAGGCTCGCGTCATTCTTCCGGCAGCTCGGACCGCCCAGGCACGGGGCATTCTTGCCAGTGATCCATTGCCCGCCGACACACTGTTTGGGAAGGCGGCTAAGGGACACTATGACGGAATTGTGGCCTTGTACCATGACCAAGGCTTGATTCCACTGAAGCTGGTGGCGTTCGGCACATGCGTGAATCTTACCGTTGGCTTGCCCATCATTCGCACCTCCGTCGATCATGGAACGGCCTTTGACATTGTGGGTAAAGGGATTGCCGACCCAGGAAGTCTCATCGAAGCAGTCACCTTGGCCGCACGGATCGCTCAGCGAGGTATCAAGAAGGGACGTCCCAGCCATGCCGATTGATAACTCCAAGCAGGTGACTGCCATTCGGCAACAGATTGCGGAACTGGATGCGCTAGCTCAACAGACCTGTCAGGACCTGAATACTGTTGCGGGAACGGAGCGCATAGCCAAATGGAAATCACGCACCGTCACACTCATTACCACCGCTGTCAGCCGTGAAGATGGGGAAAGGTTCGCCCAGATCCAGCCAGGCCCCTCCTTCACCAACGATTTGCTTGAAGAATTTTCCGATCTCGTGGAATGTTACCGTACACCGCTGGTCCGCCTCGCCGACACACTCTCTCGTTTCTCTTCATCCGGGAGTTGAGGGTGGACTCATCACCTCCCCCTGCGGCAATCAAACGGCTGGGCCAAAATTTTCTGATCGATCCGAACATCGTTCGCAAGATCGTCGCACTCGCGGAACTTTCACCCGCTGATACGGTTTTGGAGATCGGCCCAGGCCGAGGCATCCTGACGGAGGCCCTGTGCCGAGCTGTCGGTCACGTGACGGCAATTGAAATTGACCCTCGCCTTTACACGTTCCTCTCCGAACGAGCCGAACGCCTTCCTAATGTCACTCTCGTGCTCGGCGATGCCCTGACTTGTCCCATCGAATATTTACCGATCGGAACCATCGTTGTTGCCAATCTCCCCTATTACATTTCTACTCCGCTCCTCTTTCGGCTCCTTGCTCAGGGCAATCGTTTTGCCCGAATGGTTTTGATGCTGCAAAACGAAGTTGCGGATCGTCTTATCGCAAAGCCTGGGACGTCCGATTACGGTGTCCTGTCTGTCATGGCTCAATACTCCGCGCATATTTCAAAAGCTTTCAAAGTCTCACCACAATGTTTCCGCCCTCGACCAGAGGTTGACTCTTCTGTGGTTCTGCTGCGGGCCTGCGAGCCGAGAGCACGACGGCTTGAAGAAGAACAACGATTCACTGCGCTTGTGCGAGCTGCCTTCGCCCACCGACGCAAGACACTCGTTAACTCGCTCAAGAACGAAGGCTATGATTCGAGACCTGTTGAAACTGCCTTGACGAGACTCCATCTCTCACCCTCGCTTCGTGCTGAAACTCTGACGCTTGAGCAGTTTCTTGAATTGGACCACCTCATGCAAGAACTGACATAACCAGGGGTCATGGCTCATTGAGGTGATGACGTACCAAGGAAGGAAGTATTCTTCTGGGGTAAGACACCTAATCGGGACGATCCAAAGAGTCACATCTGATCTTTCCCATCAGCTACTGAGGGCGCAGATGTATTTTAAACATCACCCGACGGCTCCGCTCACGATCCGGATCTCCTACAGCGTCCCGTAGAAGATTCTGTCTCCCACGACCATTCGCCGTCGCCTTTTGCAGAAAGCATTCATAGGCCCAGGGAAGCCTCTCACGGACCACCTCCACGCTCTTGGCCAATACGGCGAACGAACGCTCCTGGCTCAATCGCAAATTGCGAATGTCGTCTCCAAGATCATCGGTGTATCCCTCTATGACAAAGGCTTCCACCTCTTTGCCCCCTTGCCCACACACCATGGCTGCATAGTGTGGCATCGTCTCCGACAAATAGGCCTCCGCAGGAGGAAGTAATCTGCTTTCCCCAAAGTCAAAGGTGAGCGCAACATCCGGTATATTAACCGCTAAAACCTCTGGCTTACCGTCTTCATGCTTGAGTAGCGAGCGATTGAGTTGTTGTCCTTCTTCCCTTGGAGATGGAGGATCCTGCGCATGACTTTCGGGGCTTTCGTGAACCCGGTTTACATACGCGGCAAACAGAAGGATGAAGATCACGGCGAGCGAGGTCATGAGATCGGTCACCCCACTGGATACAGCAGAAGGTGAAACGGAAGGGTCCTGTGCAATTGGCAATGTGCGATGTCTCATCTGACCACTCTCGCGTTACTCGTGATGAGGCGTGCCGTTCCCACTGCTCCCTGTCTTGACGGAAAGAGTAGTTTGTATAGCCGCTCCATGGGTCTTTAGCTCATGAAATATGGTTTCCATTTCTGATTTCGAGAGCTGGACCGGAAGCGCCTGTCCTTTCATGGTTTGATTGAGGTCCTGAATCGCATCCGCCAACGGCTGAACCGCCCGCTTCAATGCTTTTTGAACCTCATGACCAATCTCTCCTGGAAGATCGTTCACTGTTGAACCATGGTGGGTCGCACTCATAGCTGTGAGCGACTCTGACGCTTTTGTTAAGGCAGCCACTGCCGTACCGAGTCGATGGTGAACGACCTCAGCCAATTGTTTGTCACCGTCGTTTCGAGTGGGACTGACGATGGTTGACACAGGCCTAGTCTGCCCCGCTGAAGACTGAGCATGTTGATCGACAATCCTTTGAGGAAAGACTTCATCGAGCAACGAGAGACATCGCCGATGTCGGTTGCTCAGACGATACCAAACAGAGTTTTCCAGAAGGGTAAACGCATTCGAACAGGCCAAACCGGCAATAGATGTGACAAACTTTCCGGAGAGCCCGTTAATGAGACCTGCGATTCCTTCAACCTGCGAGCCGTTTGCGTGAAGTTTGCTCAGACCGATCAGAATCGCCAGAAATGTGAACATCAGTCCCATACCAGTCAGAAAAGACGGAAGTTGCCGATAGAACCCGACGTTGAGGTATTCCGCCATGGAGGCTTCAAACGAAAAGAATTCCGCAGCCGATTTCTGTGCAGATACCGTCGGCTCAGCAAACCAGGTTGACTGTTCAATCGCGAAGGTCTTTCGGTAAGACAGCCAATCTACGGCAAACGCCCGTTCAACGCGCATGGCCCGATCCAACACGTGGAGATCATCGAGATCGCGTCGTGACTCCTGCGACTCATCCGGACGCGGCCTCGTTCTACCCAACGTCGGTGTGACAATCCAGTCCGTTGACCATTGTCGGCGTGTAAAGAGAAGGCTCGACACCTGTGAATGAACTCGACACAACGCCTGTCGAATCCGCCAGGCTCCATGAAGGAGTACGGCTCCATGCCACACGCACATGGCAAGAATCCCCGCCATGCCGATCCAGCTCAGCATGGGACTGGACAACCCGCCCACGATTGCTACATCCTGAGTGAGGAATTCCCATAGGCCATTCACCGCATTCCACCCATTTGTCGCATCCATCTCGCCGCACCTCTATCCAGACACAGAACAGGGATATACCCCGTCCACTGAGCTCAACTTTCATGCCAGTGCGAAACCACCGTTTATCAGGCATTCTCGTCATAACCTTACAAAACAGTCGGCATTTCCTGCCGAACGGATCGGCACATTCTTCCATGATGCGGCATCTGGTTGAACATCGGGAAGGAGAGTACTCCTCTGCTTCCAGGCAGAGCGACCTTCGTGTATGATTAGCCAGTCGCCTGAGATGAGTGGAGATCAACTATGCATTTTGTCCGTATCGGAAACCGCGCCATCAACCTGGACCTGGTTTCTCATTGTGAGGTTCAAGCCTGGCACGATACGGTTTCCGTCAAGGTATTTATGACTGGCACTGCGAATAATACTCCAGTGGTGCTGAACGAAGACGAAGCGACGCTGTTCTGGAAGTACATGGAATACGTCGCGGAGAAACCGGTCTAACCCGTTGTACCTTTGTTTCGCTGCTCCCGTTTTTCCCTCCTGCCACAAGCATGCAGATTGAGTTTTTCTATCCTTTTCAGCGTTATGAGGAACAGTCGTTGCCCATAAGCGTATTCGTAACATTTCGGAAAGAAACTGATCATGCCCCAAATCGCGCCTGCTCGCAGCTTCATAATTCACAAGTAGGGCAATTCCACTGCATCAAAGATTGACAGGCCTATCTGGTCGCTTGGGACCCTATTTTCGTGGTATGGTTAGACATGAGCGTTGATTTGACCTCTTGTAGAACACGAAGGGACAGCGGATCTCATCGCACGATGGCCTCAGGAACAGTGGTCATTCGCTTCGCTGGTCTTCTCTGTCTCCTTTTTGGTCTGAGCGGATGCATCAACGAATATTCTGTGCTCAGCGGTTCTGGATCCCCATTGCTGATTTCTCGCCGCGGCTACTCCGCGCAGGAATGCACTGAGAAGGTGAAGGACGAAGCGGCTCGTATGGGTACAACGTTGCGATATATTCACATACGAGGAAATGTCTTCGGTCGTTCACTCCTCTGGCCGTTTCAGCCAGGGTATGCCTGTGAAGCGGCATTAGGTCCTGAACAACCCCCGATCGGAGCATACCCCGCAACGATGCCCAGCGGTTCTCATGGATCATGATCGCGCGACTGATCCCTGCGTCTCTATCTCTCTCCAATGCAGCGGTGCTAGCACGGTTGCCAAGTTAATTCACAACTCTGCCTCCTAAGCACCTCCTACCCTCAATCTCTCTTCCATTTCCACGGTCATCTGTGGCCCGTTAGTTCCCACTCTCTAACCAGCTGTTGTGATTGACCAGCTTCCTGTTGCGACAGCCCGATCTCCTGATCATCATGGCGAGTGCTCATTCCTAGAAGCTCCCGCTCGTTCCTGAATCCCGCCCGAAGCGGATCTCCTACTTGAAGAGTCCTGTCGGTCTGAGGCAGGCAATACGATCTGCTCCGTCACCACTTCAACCATTTGCTTGTTGTATCAGAGCCTTACGCTATACTTGATACATATCCACAAAAGAGGGTGTCTTCGATGAGCGACGAGGCTAACCGGACCGGATATGATCAAGATTCTCTTAGTTGAAGACAATGCTGTCGATGCTCGTCTGACGCAGGATATCCTTGCAGAGTGGCAGCTGGAAGAATTCGATATCACTCATGTGACGCGTCTGAGTGAGGCCTTCCGCTATCTCGCTCGCGCTCGATTTGATGCGGTACTCTTGGACCTTTCGCTCCCGGACGGGTATGGGCTCTCAACGGTACGTCAGATTCACGCAGCCAATCCGACCATCGCGATCATTGTACTGAGCGGACTCAGTGATCAGGCGCTGGCTTTGCAAGCCGTCCAAAATGGAGCTCAGGATTATCTCGTGAAGGGAGAAGGTCCGTCGGAATTATTGGCCCGTTCAATCCATTATGGAATTGAGCGGAAACGTGCGGAGGAACGACTCACCTACCTCGCCCAGTACGATCAGCTCACCGGACTCGTAAACCGCAGCCTGTTCCGCGATCGGCTCGTACAAGCCATGGCACGAAGTAAGCGTCTCCAGCAGCCGCTTGGGTTGATGTTGCTTGACCTCGATCGATTCAAACCGGTGAACGATACACTCGGCCACCGTGTCGGTGATCAGCTGTTGAAAGTAGTGGCCGAGCGGCTCTACGAATGTGTGCGCGAGGTGGACACCGTTGCGCGCATGGGAGGAGATGAGTTTACTATCATTCTCGAAGGGTTGATGTGTGAGGAGGATATCTCATCGGTAGCCCAACGAATCACCACCTCTCTCTCGGAACCGTTCATACTTGGAGAACACCATGCCGTGATCAGTGTCAGTATCGGAATCACCATCTATCCGACCGACGACCATGACATCGATGAATTATTAACACATGCGGATGCCGCGATGTACCGCGCCAAACAGCAAGGCGGTAACTCGTTTCAGTTTCACATCCCAAATGATTCACCATCCCCAGCCCGTCAGAATTGAGGGGTTGCCGGCTCTTCCTGGCTCCCGGTCATTCAGGCTCGCTATGGCTCAAACGGTCGTCGCCAAGGGAAGCGGGAGAGGAGTTGAGATCAATCGGGCTCTTAATGGGGAGGCTTGTTGATTGGATCACATACAGGTCAACCCATTCGGAATTAGGAGAAGACAGGAGACCGTTCAGCATGGTGCATGTGCAGTGAGCATGATCCCCTCCAGCCTTTACACTCATAATGAATTGTTGTCACTCGTGCATGCATACCATTCTTGTACAATTCTGTGTCCTGCATAACACGTTGTCCGCAAGGTCCGAGGTTCCCCATGCATGGCCCCCACGTAAGGCCCTGTTATTCCAATGCTTTCCTCTCGCACTTCTCCATACACTTGGCACACTGATTGCGTTACAACCCACTCAACTTCGGTTGAACCGATGGAGGCCTGATATGGTTGGAAGACAGGGTATTGGAATCCTTCTGCTGCTTTTTATTCTTCTCTCTGCGGGTCAGCCATTTGCCGCCCCTGCGCAGCGTCAGGATACAACCCGTCATCTCTATGACCGTATCATGGAGGAGTTTAAACACCGCGACTACGAAGCGGCGATGGCCGGCTTTCGCCTTTTCATTGAGATTCACGGTCAATCGGCACTGGCGGCCAACGCACAATACTGGATTGGAGAATGCCAGTTTCGTACGCGACGGTATCAAGACGCCTTACAGTCGTTCTATGACGTCGTGTCCAATTATCCGCTCAGCCCAAAGTTGGCCGCCTCAACCCTAAAACTCGGTCAGACCTACATTAAACTGAAAGATCAGGATAAGGCCAGGCTGATGTTTGATCGCGTGATCGATCAATATCCAGACAGTCCCGAAGCAGAGGCGGCGCACAAAGCGATCGAGACGATGTCCCCCAGCGAAGAGCCCTCCACTACGACCCCTTAGTTCCAATCTGATGGATCAAAACTTTGGTGCTTCGGAAGTAGGAGTGACCCGCATAGCGATCAAGGCAATACGTACCGGTGAAGATACCTCCCCACCATCACGGTAGCGCCCACCGAGTGGCCTTACTCGATTCATCCAGGTGTTACTGGTCTGCGGTAATTTCTAGTCGAGTGGCAAGATGCGCGAGAGGGTAAGTCCTCTTGGCCTGAAGCTTTCTCAGTTTGATCCCTGCCGTATCAAGCAAGGACTCGATGATTTGTTGTGACTCCTCCTGATGGAGTTCCGGAGATTGAGGCTCAATTTGCACCACCTGCTCAACCTGGCGTGACCCTGGGTGCACCAACGCAAAGTCGACCCGCTTAAGGGCAAGATGACGGAGAACTTGGACCCGTTCCTTCCCCCCCGCATCAACCGTGAGAAATGAGCCGAGCGGCACCTTTGCAAAGACAAGATAGCGCTCTTGGACCACCATTCGCAGGAGGTTATAGAGCGCCACTTCGTCTTCAGCCAAGAGCGGTGTGGGGCTGAGCGTGACGCCAGAAGGCATGACCCTGCGCGATACGTGTTTCTTGCTTCGGCGCGATCGCCGTCGATACCACCAGATGCTGAAGATGATCAGAGTGACGATCGTTACAAGCAGTAGAAGCTTCATTGTTGTTTACTTTCTCCGTCGCCTTGGATGTAATCGCTCATACCAGCCTGGCCCACTTGGAACAATGCACCCCAACAGCCTGGGAGCTGTTGCTCCTGTCACCGCCGGAACGTTCCCACACTGCTCCATCATAGTTTGATAGGCCAGAATCGCGAACGCCACAGACTCCAGCGCCTTACTCTCCCAGCCGTGCGCTTCAAAGGTGGTGACCGGAATTGGAGCAAACACGCCTTTCAGATGTTCCATAATCGCCCGGTTTTTCACTCCCCCGCCACCGACGATCACTTCGTCGATTCCACCCTTGACCCAACGCCGTGCCGTACCAACAGCCTCTGCCGTCCATCTGGTACAGGTGGCCAATAGATCCTCGAGTGATAGTTTGCGCGCCTGTGGCCAGCTAAGTAAATCCCTCTGCATGACTTCGCCAAACATTTCTCGACCGGTCGATTTGGGTGGCGCCTGAGAGAGAAAGGGGTGGGCCAACAGTTTGGCCAATAATCGTGAATCGACCCGCCCCTTTGCCGCGAGGCGTCCATCGCGATCCATGGTAAAACGGCCACTCGTACTCCGAAACATCAGACCATCAAGGACCATATTGGCCGGACCCGTGTCAAATGCGATCACGCCTTCCCCTCCGGCTCCACGCGGCAAGTAGGTGACATTGCTGATCCCTCCAAGATTGACAATGAGTCGCCCTCGACGGTGATGCTGAAACAACAACGCATGGATCCCCGGCGTCAGCGGCGCGCCTTGTCCTCCAGCAGCAATGTCACGGGGGCGAAAATTTGCCACCGTCGTAATTCCGGTCCTCTCAGCGATCACCGCCGGCTCGGCAATTTGGAGGGTGGAGCGAATCGCGCCAACCCGCGTATCCTTAATCCCATTCGGTAGATGCTGGACAGTCTGACCATGTGATCCAATAAGATCAACCTCTTCCGGAGTTAACTGCGCCGCCCGAATCGCTCCCAACGCGGCATCGGCGAACCATTCCCCCAGAAGCGCGTTCAAATGACAGAGATCTGTGACCGTCCCCGATACGGAGGCCGAGAGAAGTCGCTGTTGGAGTGAGCGAGGATAGGGCAGCGAATAGAACGCCACCATCTCTACTTCAAGGCGACTGGCTTTCTGCACAATGGACACCAGTGCCGCATCGACGCCATCAGCCGATGTTCCCGACATAAGCCCAACGACCTTCATCAGCAGTATCCTTTCGTCACCACATTTTGTCTCATGGAGGGGATGTCCGCTACGCTAATCGAACTAGCGCCCATGGTCAAGGAGACGAATGGACAGGGCCGATCAAGAAACTGCAAAAGTCTGTACGGTTGGTTCTCATCTCGCTCGGCTGGTTCCTTCATAACCAGACCATCGCATCATACCTACCTGGCCGACTCTCTACCTGATGGACAGTCCCAAGATAGCGTTGACAGCGCGAAAACATGGATGATACGGTCGCCGCCAATGTTTCCTCTCACCTACAAAGGCATGCGGCATATGAGGTTTCCACTCCTGGCCCTTACCCTATCGTCTCTCTTCTTCACGGCGGCCGCAGAAGCTCGTGAACCGATCCCTATTGTCGTCACCATTCCAGTTTTAAAAGACCTGACCGAGCAGGTTGGTGGGCCATGGGTAGAGGTGAAGTCTTTGCTGAGCGGCTACGAGAACGAGCATACCTACTCCCCGAAGCCCAGTGATCTGATTGCAGTACGGAAGGCTAAGCTGTTATTCGAAGTCGGCCTTGGCCTCGAGGTCTGGGTGGGATCATTGGTGAGAAATGCCGGGAGTGCCAAATTGCGTGTGGTCACAACCTCCCAAGGCGTAGTGCTGCTCCAAGATAGTGGGGATGCCCATGACGACATGCACCACGGTGCACATACGGACGAGTCTCCGGGAAACCCCCATATTTGGCTGGACCCCATGAATGTCGCCATCATGCTGGGCCACATTACCCGTGCGCTCAGCGAGATCGATCCGGTCCACACGGCTGACTTTCAGGCTAAGCAAGAGACATATCTGCAACAGCTCGAGCAAGTACAGCAACAGCTGATGACTCGTACTCAACGCCTTTCGGATCGGCGTTTCATCGCCCATCATCCGGCTTGGCCATACTTGGCCAAGCGATTTGGCCTTGAGATCGTCGACACAATCCATACCCAGTCAGGCACAGAGGCCTCCGCCCTTCACCTTCAGCATTTGATCGCAAAAATCAAGAGCCAGCACATTCGAGTGATCGCCTCAGAAATCCAGTTGAGCCAACGCCTCCCGGAGCTACTGGCACGGGATACGAAAGCACGTGTCGTTGTGCTGACCACCATGCCGGGTGGAATTCCGGGAACTGACAGTTACCTCGACATGCTTCGTTACAATGTGCTCCAATTGGTTGACGCATTGGAGTCCACCTAGCAGCCGCTCAGGAAATCCATTCATGTCTCCGGAAGGAACAAGGGAATCCGTCTCCACAGGTCGCAGTCCGATCATCCGTTTTGATCATGCGTCCTTTGGTTTCCCCGGGCTTATTGCGCTCAAGGATATCACCCTGCCGATCTATGACGGCGAGTTCGTCGGTGTGATTGGTCCAAACGGATCAGGTAAAACGACACTCTGCCGTGCCGTCCTAGGATTGCTTCCTCCGGTAGAAGGTCACCTTCATATTTTTGATTGTGCCTGCAGTGAACTCCGCTGTCACCATCGAGCCCGGATCGGGTACCTCCCGCAAAAAGGCGTGGTCGATCGCAACTTTCCGGTGACGGTCCTCGAGACAGTCATGATGGGGCGTTATGGCGCGCTCGGGCTACTGAAGCGGCCAGGGAAGAAGGACCGCCAGATCGCGATGGAGGCCCTCACCCAGGTTGGAATGGAGTCGCACAAAGATACAGCGCTTGGACATCTATCCGGCGGGCAACAACAACGAGTCTTTATCGCCAGAGCGTTGGCACAGCAGCCCAAAGTCCTGATCCTTGATGAACCCACCACTGGACTGGATATCGCCATGCAACACAACGTCATCGAGCTCGTCCAGCACCTTCATGACGACCTCAAACTGACCGTGCTGTTGATTACCCATGACATCAATATGATCCGTTCTCGAGTAGATCGATTGGTCCTTCTTAAGACCAAGCTCTACGCCGCCGGTCCTCCAGCCGATGTCCTCCAGCCGGAAATCCTTCACCAGGTGTATGGGAAAGAGCTTGTTATCACTGAAAAGGACCTCGTGATCGTCGAAGATTACCATCATCACCACTAATGGCAATAACGGATTATGCTCGATCTCCTCGCTTATGATTTCATGCAACGCTCTCTCCTCGCCGCGGCGATGGTGGGCGGGCTCTGCTCTGTGATCGGCGTGTTTGTTGTCCTACGGGGACTAGCCTTCGTTGGTGCAGGAACGTCCCACGCTGCCTTTGCAGGCGTCGCACTCGGCTATTTGATGGGATGGCCGCCTCTGTTGCTGGCTATTCTATTTGGTCTGGCTACGGTCTGGATTACGGGCTGGGTTGAAGAGCGCGGCAGGATGAAGCTGGACGTCTCGATCGGCATTCTCTATACCACCACCATGGCACTGGGCATCCTCTTTATTGGACTGATGAAGACCTACAATGCCGAGGTATACGGCTATCTCTTCGGCAGCGTGCTTTCGGTCACGCCTGAGGAGCTCCGTATTATCGGGGCATTGAGTGTGCTGGTGTTGAGCCTGCTGCTCTTGTTTGCCAAAGAACTCTATTTCATCGCGTTCGATCAAGAAATGGCTGAAGCATCCGGAGTTCCGGCTCGACAAATGTTTTTTCTATTACTGACCCTCGTTGCACTTACCGTTGTGGTCTCACTCAAGACCGTGGGGGCCATTCTCGTCTTTGCCATGATTCTGATTCCGGCTTCGACCGCCTATCAACTCACCCATAGCCTGAGAACCTTGACCGTGTATTCGGCACTCATCGGAATTACGACCTCGGTATGTGGAGTCTTGATTTCCGCCATCTGGGACATCCCCTCTGGGCCGGCGATTGTGTTGTTAGCGACCGCGATATTTTTTACTGCGATCCTGCTCTCTCCCAAGCGCGTAAAACGTACTGGAGTTGTTCACACTCATTAGCCACCTTGTCATTCTCTTTCACACGATGCCATAAACAATGGGTGAACACAGTCATTCACCTACGGTATTGCGCAGTGGTCTTGTTGGTAGTGTTAGATTGCCGATACTGAAGAATCTTCTTGGGGTAATAGCTCAACGGCTTTCCTCCCAAGAAGGGAACGGAGGTGTTGAATGCGCCAACAACGGTGCAAGGGATTCGCGGCTGGCATGCTGTTTTCTGTGCTTGTCTCGGCCTTCCCCTTTTCAACTCTCACATCTGCACAAGAGTTCGGAGGGATTGAACCTAGCAGGTGGATAGTTGGATTTCGAGCCGGATTTTCGCCACTGACCCAACAGCTGTCGGAAGGGACGTCTACTTCGATTGGTCCGCTGGTAAATTTCCAAGCAATGTACAGCCTCAATACGTGGTTCTTGGTGGGGATGATGCTCGAGTGGGAACGCCATGGGGTGAGTGTGGAACAACCAGACGCAGACCTTGGACAGCAGGATACGGTATCGGTCCTACCGACGTTCGAAATACGTCCAGGCAGATCAGGCCCACTCAGCCCCTATGTGAATATGAGTTTTGGTGTGAACGTCAACAGCTTTGGTGAGGATACCACCCTTCGGATCAGCCCGAGTAATACCTTCGCCTGGCGATTAGGATGGGGGACTGATTATCAGCTCAACGAACGGTTCGCCCTCAATCTGGAGTTGGCCTATAAGCGTAACGACGGGCATACGACCGGCACTGGTGGCCGGAACAACGACTGGAACGCCTCTTCGTTCGGTTTCTTATTTGGTGGAAAGATGTTCTTTTGAGCCTCACCTAGGACGGACAGGACGGCACTGTCTTGGCGTATAGCATGCTCATCTTTTTTCCTACTCACGTCGGCTATTCTTGCTCCGATTCCAGACCATCCCTGTCTGTTCCTTGGAACTGAAGCCAAGCCGCTCATAAAAACCAGGACGCCTGGTACAGAGCCAAAAAAGCTCAACCCGTTGCAATTGTGGGTGGTCGAGAATCCTCTTGACGATCTCGGTGCCAATACCCTGCCCTTGATAGGCCCGATCGACGATCACGTCCCAGATGGTCGCACGGTAGATAAAATCAGTGAGGACGCGCCCAAATCCGATCAGCCGCTTGCCCTCCCATGCACAGATGGTGAGATCTGTACGCTGGAGCATTTCTTTGGCATCATCCAGTGAGCGGTCTTTCGCCCATGGAGCCTGCCGAAAGAGTCCTAGGAGCTGCGAGGCTTCAGGAAGTTCATGATGAGAATAGCTGACAGCAGGCTTGAGGGTTGAAGGCATCTTATACTACAGTATCCCTCGGATTGATCTGAAGTTTACGAGGAAACCAATGTCAACGCAAGTCCGTACCTGTTCTAAATGCTTCCAACTCATGTGGTTACGCGCGGATGAGTATGAAATACTCGACGCTGAAACAGTTCGTGCAAAGTGCCCCCACTGTGGGAGCCTTGCGCGATTCAAGCTGGTCACGGCTGGATCCAATGCCTTAGGACCAAAAATGGGGCACTAGCCGCATCCCTGATTTTTGAGTCATGGATGACAAGCGTGCGCTGCCCCCTCCCCTGCCAAACTTTGGGCTCAGCGCACATGGTTCAACACGGCCCCTTACAAGCCTCGCCCTGTCTCTGCCAGCTCCGGCTGGTTCCCGGGAAGCACTTTTCGTAGGACCACGCGGTACTCCGTGAGTCGCTTCTCGTCCATGCGTCCGGCCTTAATCTCTTGATCTCGATGCATGCGTTCCAGCTGGTCGATTACGGTAAGGAGCGCCTGGACGGCCCCGATCAGATTCCCCTGTTCGAAGGCTTCCAATGAGCAGACCAATGATTCATTGAGCGTTTTGTATGGAGTACCGGCACTTTGACGTTGTGCTCGTGAGACAATCGCCTCATAGCTGTCCATCGCCTCCACAGAAGGTTTCATCCCGGACGGCACTGCCTTCAAATGTACGATGGAGGGAAGAGTCGCCGCATAGCTTTTGACGTGGGCCGTGAGGCCGCCTAACGCATCTAACACCTCCGCGGTCAGCATCGCTCCTCCTCGGCTGTTCCTATCGTCGTTGTACCAGTGGGCATCCGATCCCCCGTCGCATTCAGGTGCTCGAGTGCATGAATGACGCGCTCCATATCCGCAGGGAACGGCCTCGTGAATTCCTCTCTCGCGGCTGACGTTGGATGCGTAAACCCTAATGTCCTAGCATGAAGCATCACACGTGGGATCTCGATATCCGCAAGAACCATCACCCTGTTGCCGCCATAGGTGCGATCGCCCAGAATGGGATGGCCCAATGAGGTGAGATGCACCCGCAACTGGTGCGTTCGTCCGGTTTGCGGATAGAGCAAGACATGTGCGGCTACTTTACCATACCGTCGGGTCACCACATATTCGGTCACAGACTCCTTGGGACTTGTCGTTCTTGAGGAGAACTTCTTTCGGTCTTTACTATCTCGCCCAATGGCGAGATCAATCAACCCTCGCCCTTTTTTGGGTACTCCCCAGACCAGTGCTTCATAGACTCTGGTGATCGTGTGGAGTTTGAACTGGGCAGCAAGAGCCCGATGTGCGGTATCGGTCTTGGTAATCACCATGACACCGGAGGTTTCCTTATCCAAACGATGAACCAGCCCCGGACGTTCCTTCCCACCGATTGTTGAAATAGTCCCGCCGGACGTTTGGAAATGATGCAACAGGGCGTTCACCAGCGTCCCGCTCCAATTACCCGGCGCCGGATGGACCACGATACCGGGTGGCTTGTCTAAGACCAGCAGAGAATCATCCTCAAACAAGACCTCGAGCGGGATCGCTTCTCCTTTCATGGAGAGCGGTTCCGGCTTCGGAACATCCATCGTGATCCGGTCGCCTGGTTTAATTTTGTGGCTGGGTTTCACTACCTGGTCATTGACCCGGATACGGCCCAATTCTATCAACCGCTGCAACGAAGACCGGGAGGCATCTCGCTCTCGACCAACGAGAAAGATATCCAACCGCTTAGGCTGCTCTCCGGCTGTGATGTGAAATTCCGTGATCATATCCCCTGCTAGCTTATCGAATATGACAGGCAATTGACCGGAGCAGCGTTGAGGGACAGGACGAAAAGTCGCCCTGAACCATGGCTCGACTGCAGGAAAAGGGTGTAGAAGAAGGGGCGAGGACAAACCGTGAGATTAGGCGTGGCTTGGTTTCTTGGCGCGCTCGGCAATTTTTTTACGGAGGCGAGCTTTTTCGAGACTCACCTGGGCCTCTTTGACTTCAGACGGCAAGCCACCGGCCTGAAGTCGCCGTTCAGCTTCAGCCACTTTGGCGGTTGCGCGCTCCACATCGATGTCTTCCGCTTTTTCAGCGACCTCAGCCATGATCGTGACTTTAGTCGGAGTGACTTCCGCAAAGCCCCAGAGTACCGCCATCGAATGGGTTTCTTGATCGATCCGATAACGGAGTTCGCCGATCCGGAGGGTCGACAGAAAATGGCAATGCCCTACCAACACCCCGAATTCACCCTCGGAGCCAGGTGCAATGACTTCATCGACCTGCTGACTCAAGAGGAGTTTTTCTGGCGTCACAACCTCTAATAAAAACTTCCCTGGCATCTCGCTCTTCCTTCATCCCACCTTAAGGCGGGAACCGATGTGTCCTCAACTGCGCGCATGCAACGGACGCCTTCCGAGACCGCGCGCTGCGCGAGCACGGAGGGCGCTCGGTTCAGCCGCCTATCTACACTTTCACTCCCATCTTCTCCGCTTTTGCGATGGCTTCTTCGATGGGCCCGACCATGTAAAACGCCTGCTCCGGCAGATGGTCGTACTTGCCCTCAAGGATCTCCTTAAAGCTGCGAACGGTATCCTTGAGCTTCACGTACTTACCGGGTGCGCCGGTAAATGCTTCGGCCACGTGGAAGGGTTGCGACAGGAAGCGTTGAATCTTTCTTGCGCGCGCCACAGCCATTTTGTCGTCTTCCGACAATTCGTCCATCCCGAGGATCGCAATGATGTCTTGAAGGTCTTTATACCGCTGCAAGACGGACTGGACCCCACGCGCCACTTTATAGTGTTCCTCCCCGATGATTTGAGGATCAAGAATACGTGAAGTGGAATCCAACGGATCGACCGCCGGGTAAATCCCCAACTCCGCCAACGATCTGGACAACACCGTCGTGGCATCCAAGTGGGCGAACGCCGTGGCCGGCGCCGGATCGGTCAGGTCGTCGGCCGGCACATAGATGGCCTGGACGGACGTAATGGATCCCCGTTTGGTTGACGTGATTCGTTCTTGCAGGGCCCCCATTTCCGTCGAAAGGTTCGGTTGATATCCGACGGCAGAGGGCATACGTCCCAACAACGCGGACACTTCTGAACCGGCCTGAGTGAACCGGAAGATATTGTCCACGAACAGCAACACGTCTTGATTCTCTTCGTCACGGAAATATTCAGCGACGGCTAACCCTGTCAGAGCCACGCGCAAGCGGGCTCCAGGGGGCTCGTTCATCTGTCCATAGACCAATGCGGCTTTTGACTTGGTGAAATCGTCCGGATCAATGACCTTCGACTCCCGCATTTCGTGCCAGAGGTCGTTCCCTTCGCGCGTCCGCTCACCCACACCGGCAAACACAGAAAACCCACCGTGGTGTAACGCGATGTTATTGATCAGCTCCATGATGATGACGGTTTTACCGACACCGGCACCACCGAAGAGACCGACCTTTCCGCCCTTGCTATAGGGCTCAAGGAGGTCGACCACCTTGATGCCCGTCTCCAGCACCTCTGTTTTTGTTTCTTGGTCTTCCAGTTTGGGAGCAGGGCGGTGAATCGGATAGGTCTTCTTTGCCTTGATCGGGCCCCGTTCATCAACCGGCTCGCCGAGCACGTTGATGAGGCGACCGAGCGTTTCACGACCAACCGGCACAGAGATCGCCGCTCCCGTATCGTCCACATCCATTCCCCGTGTCAGACCATCTGTCGTGGACATCGCGATGCTGCGGACTCGGTTTTCGCCCAAATGCGACGCAACTTCAAGAGTGATTTTGACCGCAGGCTTACCCGCAGCCTTGTTCTCTTCCTGCGTCACTTTGAGGGCATTGTAGATATTGGGCAGCTGACCTGGAGGAAATTCCACGTCCACAACCGGTCCGATGACTTGAATCACTTTTCCTGTGCTCACGAGTTCACCCCTTTTTCTCGAGTGCTAAGTTCTGAGTGCCCAGTGCTGAAAACAGACGACCCGTTATGACTCGGCACTCAGTACAACCTACTTATTTCAACGCTTCGGCACCGCCGACGATATCCATCAACTCTTTCGTAATCGCCGCCTGCCTGGTCTTGTTGTAATACAGCGTCACTTTCTTGATGAGCTGGCCGGCGTTCCGCGTGGCGCCGTCCATCGCGGCCATGCGCGCCCCATGCTCGGCCGCCGCAGACTCCAACAAAATCCGATAGGCCTGGATCTGAAAATGTTTCGGGATCAAGGCCGCCAACAGCTCCGCCTCTTCCGGTTCGTAGAGATAGCTCCCACTCAAAAGGCCTTCACTGGAAGCCGCACTGAACTCCTCTTGAGCGTCGATCGGGAAGAGCTTTTCGACAATCACTCGCTGTTGAATGGCCGACTTGAATTCATTGTAGACCACGTAGAGTTCGTCGAATGTGCCTTTGACGAAATTATCCGTGAGATCGCCGCCGATATCGATGGCATGCTCGAATGTTAATTTATCGAAGACACCGGTCCATTCTTGTCGAATCGGCCACGCACGGCGACGAAAGTAGTCCCGTCCCTTCCGACCGATAATGCTGAGATTCACTTGGAGCCCTCGTGCTTCGCACTGTCGAACGAATTCAGAACTCTTGCGGGCGATATTGCCGTTGAAGCCACCACAGAGTCCTCGGTCGCTCGTCACCACGAGCACTTCGACCTTCTTCCCCTCACGCTTCTGCAGAAGGGGATGAGACGAGCGGTTCACGCGCTGGCTCAGGTTGCTCAACACCCCGCGCATTTTATGCGCATAAGGGCGCGCGGCCAGAATGCGGTCCTGCGACCGTTTGAGCTTGGCCGCAGCCACCATCTTCATGGCCTTGGTAATTTTCTGCGTATTCTTAAAGGCTGAAATCTTGCGGCGTAATGATTGAAGACTTGGCATGTTCTTCTCAGCGTTCAGCAGTTAGCGTTCAGCCTTCAGCGCAAAGCTGATAGCCGAATGCTGCTGACTACTTCCCGCCGTATCCCATCTTTTGCTTGAAGGTCGAGATAATCTCTTTCAACCGGCCACCGACCTTGTCGTCGATCTTGCCGATCGTCGTCACTTCCTTCTTCAGATCCGGATGATTCTGTTGAATATAGTGCAGAAGGTCCGCCTCAAACTGCTGAACCTTGTCCACCGCCACGTCATCCAGGAATCCCTGCGTGCCCGCGTAGATGGAGAGCACCTGATCCGCCACCGGCATCGGCTTATACTGTCCCTGCTTGAGCAACTCCACCATGCGCACACCCCGAGCCAACTGTAGCTGAGTTGCCTTGTCGAGCTCGCTACCGAACTGGGCAAATGCCGCCATTTCACGATACTGGGCGAGGTCCAACCGGAGCGTACCGGCCACCTGTTTCATCGTCTTAATCTGCGCAGATCCACCGACGCGGGAGACCGACAATCCGACGTTGATGGCCGGACGAATACCGGAATAGAACAGATCGCTACCGAGATAGATCTGCCCGTCCGTGATCGAGATGACGTTCGTTGGAATATAGGCCGACACGTCACCCGCTTGCGTTTCAATGATGGGCAAAGCCGTGAGACTTCCCCCTCCAAGTTTTTCGCTGAGCTTCGCGGCCCGTTCGAGCAAGCGCGAGTGCAGATAGAACACATCGCCCGGATAGGCTTCGCGTCCCGGTGGCCGACGAAGCAAGAGCGAGAGCTGACGATAGGCCACGGCGTGCTTCGATAAATCGTCGTAGACGATCAGCGCATGCTTGCCGTTATCGCGAAAATATTCTCCGATGGCCGCACCCGCGAAGGGTGCCAGAAACTGCATCGGGGCCGGGTCGCTGGCGCTTGCCGATACGACCATGCTGTACTCCATCGCATGGTTTTCCTCGAGCGTCTTCACCACACGGGCAACCGTCGAGCGCTTCTGACCGACGGCCACGTAAATACAGAAGACACCCAGACCCTTTTGATTAATGATCGTATCCACCGCAATAGCCGTCTTGCCGGTCTGGCGATCGCCGATGATCAACTCGCGCTGACCACGACCGATCGGAATCATGGCGTCGATTGCCTTGATACCGGTCTGCAGCGGTTCGTGAACGGATTGACGGGTATTCACACCAGGAGCCACCACTTCGATTCGGGAATGATGCGGGGACTGGATCGGTCCCTTGCCGTCGATCGGCTGGCCGATGGCATTGACGACGCGACCAACGAGCGCTTCGCCGACCGGAATCTCCGCGATGCGGCCGGTCCGTTTGACTGGATCGCCTTCTTTGATTCCGACGTCGTCACCCATCAACACGGCGCCGACGTTGTCCTCCTCAAGGTTCAGCGCGATGCCATAGAGTCCACCAGGGAACTCCAACATCTCTCCGGCCATGGCTCCATCCAAGCCATAGACCTTGGCAATACCGTCGCCGACCTGAATGACCGAGCCCGTTTCTTTGACATCAACCTGCTTGTCGAACCCCTTGATCTTTTCCTTGATGATCGCACTGATTTCTTCCGCCCTGATCTGCATGACGACTCCTTTATTCTCGTGTCAACACCACGTGCAGGTCGCGCAGGCGACCCTGGACAGTGCTGTCGACCACCGTGCTGCCGATACGGATCTGCAGCCCGGCAAGATGACTCGCGTCGGTCTGAAACGTGACATCCACTTCGCGTTTGAGTGTGTCCCGTAGCCGCGCTTTAATCCGCTCTTGTTCCGTAGTGGGCAGTGCCGTCGCCGACGACACCGTCACCGGCTGAGTGCCCTTTGCCTGATCAACCAGTTTTCCAAACGCCACAGCAATCTCGGGCAAGAAGCCGACTCGGCTCTTCTTCACCAATTGCCCCAGGAAGGCCTGACCAGTTTGTACACATCCCAATCGCTCAGCCAACCCCTGCAGCACTGAGATCTTTTCCTCAACACTAAACGCCGGTGACGCCACGACATGTCGAAGCTGGTCAGACTCCTTCAGAGCCTGTCCCAGGCTATCGAGAGCATTTCGCGTCACTTCGATGCTGGATTGGTCAAGAAGTTCGAAGAGTGCCTGTGCGTAACGTCGCGCAACTGTTGTTTTAATCACCGTTCTCGACTCACCTACATTATTTGGACGGACCTTAAAGTTTCGTGAAAGTCACGAAGCAGAGCTCGCGAACGTAGCATTGGGAATGAGGAACTGTCAATATCACTTTCTCCACAATTTGAATCGCCCGACACCGTCGGATGAACGACCCGGTGTATACTAAAACTGAGCCGACAAACGAGTTCCTATCGAGCCCAGTGAGCGCCTCTTGCCACTTAAATAATGTGGTGGAAGTGGAGTGAGGAGATGCAGTATCTATTCCGTATTGTTGTACCAATACTCCTATCCGCTGTTGTATTGAGCCTGCTTGAGTCTGCGGGATTGGCCTACCGCGAGTACTTTACATCTGAACAACGAACTCAACTGGAGAAGGTTCAGACTGTGCTCGTCGACGTTCTGACCCTCACCGACAAAGGCACAACGGATTCCACCCCCCTCATCGACACCATCGTTCAACGGTTGACTGAAGTGGGCTACTCAGCCGTTCGAAGTGCCGGGCAGGCTCATGACGTCGTCGTTCGCGTGAAATGCGAACAACGCAAGACCTGGGAAGGCACGGCCGTGACGGGTGGGGATGCAGACCTTCCTGATGCCCCATCTCGGCTCTGGAAAGGACCGGCCTGTCAACTGACCTACCTGCTCGGAGGCATGAAGATCAAGTGGCAGAAAGAAGTACGCACTGCATTTGAAGATGCCGTGGTTGCCGCCCAGGCAGCACAGGAACCGGATGCTGGTCGTTACGCGATGACGAAGCTACAGGAAGCCTTGGAGAAGTATGAGTTTCCCCTCTTGCTGGCGGCGGAATGGGGTCACTCGGATCGACTACTCAAGTTGCTTGATTCTCCGGATACCAGCCAAGCCAGGAAGCTGAAAATCATATCGCTGCTTGGCGAAATGCAGGCCGATGACGCGATGCCGAAGTTGAAGGAAGCGCTCAAAGACCGCGATCTGGCCAAACAAGCTCTCGCAGCAATCGGCAACCTCGGCAGAGACGGCATCCCCCTGCTTGTTGAGATGATGAACACCTCACCTCAGCTGGAGGTGCAGGCCGCAGCAGCAAAATCCTTGGGACAGCTCGGCGGCCTTCATGGTGACGCATCGGTCGTCCTGCCCTTACTGGCAAAACTGCAAGATCCAAAGACAGACTGGACGGTCTTGACGGAGGTGGGCTGGGCTCTCGGCAAGATCCCGGACAAACGCTCGATCCAACCGCTCTACGATCTGGACAAAAAGCTCCAGGCCATTCGTGATCCCGACAACGTGACGCTCAAGAGGCTGAAGGAAGCGGTATTCTGGGCGATCAAGCAATGCGACACGTGGGATCAGTACAGCTAAGCCTTCCGACTCCAATTTCTCCAACGGTAACGACGAGAGCCAGCAAACCCATGATGGTTCGGACAGCCGAAGATCTGGGGCACACGCCGTGTTTGCCAGTAGCGGATACCACTAAAACTGACCTCGGCCATACTCCTTAAACAAGAACCTTGCGGCCATGTCATATATGACATATACTAACGCGGATGGCACGCCCCGATAAACCGTTGGCCTGGCTCCACGGAGAGGTCAAAAGCCCGCCCTTCTCTCCGGCCGCTCGTCTTGAGGCTGGTGCGCTGCTCCGTCGTTTGCAACAAGGAGAACGCCTGGGGCTCCCTCATTCGAGACCAATGCCTGGCTTGGGCCAGCGGTGCCATGAACTGAGAATCCGGGACGAACGGGTGACGTGGCGCATTGTCTATCGTGCAGATACCGATGCCATCGTGATCGTGGAGGTATTCAGCAAAAAAACGCGGGCGACGCCTTTTCAAGTGATCGAATCATGTCAGCGACGATTAGCCGCCTACGACCAGGCGGCGCGTGAGGAGACGGGACGATGAACAAGGCAAAACAAAAGCGGCTAGAGGCCAGGGGATGGCGAGTGGGGACCACGAGCGACTTCTTGGGACTGAGCGAAGAAGAAACCGCGCTCGTCGAGATGAAACTGCGGTTAAGCCAGGCGCTGCGCGTGAGGCGAGAGGCCAGTGGACTCTCCCAGGTCGCGCTTGCCAAGCGCCTGCAGTCGAGTCAGTCTCGTGTGGCAAAGATGGAGGCGGCGGACCAGACTGTCTCGCTCGATCTCCTGTTGCGTGGCTTGGTGGCGCTCGGCGCAACCCCCCGTGACATCGCACGGGTCTTAACTCGTAACTCCGGAGTGGCGGCATAAGTCGCGCGAGCCTACAGCCATGTTGGATTGCATGACGCCGCCACCGTGTAGACTCCAACCCCTCGCATACCACGCCAAGAGAGGCCAGAAGGCCACTGAAGCAAAACCCCCCGCAGACACTTCAGGAACGCGGGTGACGGCGATTGCGAACGGAAATACCGACGGGGTCTCGACCGATGTGCTGATTTGGGTCCTGGCCGCAACCGGTCATCGGGCAGAAGTCCGGGTCAAAAAGGCAGCAGCCTAATCCGATAATCTGCCGATGGACGGACGCGACAAGCTCGCCGTCATTCCGGTGGAGCGGACCGAAGAAGTCCTACCGGCGGCCTCAAGCAGGACGTATTCGCAGCCCCACCGGCTGAACGGGATGAATTGTTAGCGCCCTCGGCAGCGTCGCACCTCACCGACCTAAGTGAAAATTTATCGTGGCGACCTCCCCTTGAGCCTCCTCCTTTGTGTAGTCTTGATTTCTACTCACCAGAGGGATAGGACATTGGCCATCAAATTTACTAGCCGGAGTAGGACTTCATGACAGAACCAACGATTACCTGCCCAAACTGCAAAACTGAGATCAAGCTGACAGAGTCCCTGGCGGCTCCCTTGATCGAATCAACCCGTCGCGACTATGAGAAGCGGCTGGCGCTGAAAGACAGGGACATAGCCAAGAAAGAAGAATCGTTGCACGAGCGGGAGGAAGCTGTCGCGAAAGCCAAGCAGGCCATCGACGATCAGGTTGCCGAGAAACTCGTCGCGGAACGCGCAAAGATCGTCAGCGAGGAATCCAAGAAGGCCAAACTCGCGCTTCAGTCGGATATAGATCAAAAGGCACGAGAACTGGCCGAGCTCCAAGAAGTCCTCACTCAGCGCGATATGAAACTCGCCGAGGCTCAGAAGGCACAGGCTGATCTCATTCGACAAAAGCGCGAACTTGATGATGCCAAACGCGAGCTGGAACTCACGGTTGAAAAGCGGGTGCAGGATGGATTGTTGGCGACTCGCGAACAGGCCAAGAAGGAAGCTGAGGAAGGGCTCAAGCTCAAGGTCATGGAGAAGGAGCAAACCATCGCCTCCATGCAAACCCAAATCGAAGAACTCAAGCGCAAAGCAGAACAGGGCTCACAGCAGCTCCAGGGTGAAGTTCAGGAGCTAGAGCTAGAAGCCCTACTCAGAGCGAAGTTCCCGAGGGACACGATCGAGCCTGTACCTAAAGGTGAATTCGGCGGCGATGCCCTACAGCGAGTCATGGGCCCTCTCGGTCAGCAATGCGGAATGATCTTATGGGAGTCCAAACGGACCAAGAATTGGAGTGACGGGTGGTTGGCCAAACTTCGCGACGATCAACGGACTGCCAAGGCTGAAATTGCGATCATCGTCAGTCAGATTCTCCCCAAAGGCGTCGAGTCGTTTGATCTGGTCGATGGCATTTGGGTCACGAACACCAAGTCCGTGTTCTCCTTGGCAGTTGCACTCCGCCATTCCCTAATCGAAGTCGCCTCAGCTCGACAGGCACTGAATGGGCAACAGACCAAAACAGAAATGGTCTATCAGTATCTGACCGGCCCACGCTTCCGTCATCGCGTTGAAGCCATTGTCGAAGCCTTCTCTTCCATGCAGGAAGATCTCGATCGAGAGAAGAAAGCCATTACGAAACAATGGGCAAAACGCGAGGAACAGATCGAGCGTGTGATGCAATCAACTGTTGGCATGTATGGCGACTTACAAGCGATTGCCGGAAAATCGCTTCAAGAAATAGAAGGGCTCGAACTCGCATCATTGGAGGCCAAAAGCCCAATCCAACAATTGCTCCCTGAGTAAAGAATCAGCAGTGATGCATCTGTGGTCCTGCCGCTGCCAGCAAAACTTCAGAATCCAAAAGCTGATTGCACCGTATTGACCGAAGTCGCGTGGTTTCTGGGCAAAATCCAGGACAAACGCTCCATACAACCACTCTAGAACCTACACAAAAGACTCCAGGCCATTCTCGCCCCCACAATGGCGACCGCTGCGCTGATTCGAGCCCTGGCCGCAACCGGTCATTGGGCTGAAGTCCGGGTGAAAAAGGCAGCAGCCTAGCCCGTTCCAAGCACCAAATTTTATTGAGCGGACAGCACCCCTCAGGTACCAAGTCAAGCAAGGATCCCTATTCTCCGACACTTGTGGTGAACCTCCTTTTTGTAATGGGGGACCCGAGCCGAACGGCACGATTCAGCGGCGCGGCTTGTCCGCGTCCGCCGCAAGTGATTGTTGGGCATTTGCAGTTCGATACATATACCATGATCCGACACTGCGATATGGCCTCCAGCGATTGGCTATTTGAACCAATGACTCATGATCGCCGACTTTAACTCCATAGACAGAGGCCATCGCTTTCCTCAAAGCCAAGTCGTGAACAGGGAAGACATCCAATCTGCCGAGGCCAAAAAGCAGAAACATGTCAACAGTCCAATCTCCGATACCTTTCACTGCTGTCAGGCTGTTACGTACCTCTGCATCGGTAAGATCTGGCAGTGTTTCCAAGCGCAACTCCCGTTGGTGAATACGTTGAGCAAGATCAAAGATGTAATCATACTTTCGCTGAGATACTCCAATTGACAGGATATCCGCTTTATGGATTTTCATAAACGCCTTCGGCGTGGGTCTGCGCTCTCTAAACAACTCTCTCAATCTGGAAGAGATTGTGTCGGCAGCTTGCTTCGAGAGTTGCTGGCCAATGATCGCGTCTACAAGAAAGTCAAATTCAGGTGCATGAGGTCTCAGATTACATGGCCCAACGGTGTCGATAATGCCCGCAAGCCGCTTGTCTTTGCAATGAAGTCTGTAGCATGCGGCAGCTAGATTGCCGCCTTCGGACACGACCATTCTGTGCTCATCACGCTTGCTACCATGGTGTTGTATCCACCTACCAACCGCCTTCGAAATCTCTGATTGCGCTGTGTCTCCGACATAGATCGAGAAATCGGTGATAGGTGCATGCGTGGAGTCATGCTGTGGCATTGCCGTTGAGGGAATCTCCTCAAGAGAATCGAACAGCGAGGGCTCAGGATCTGCCTTTATAGACTTGGGCGGTTTTGAAACGTAATCCCCCATGGGGATCAATCCACGTTCGAAACGCTCAAAGATGGTGTTAATTGCTACGGGGCTCCGATCGACACCAATCCAGTGCCGCTGGAGATCATTCGCCACGGCCATCGTCGTGCCTGATCCAGCATAGCAATCCAGAACCAAATCCCCTGGATTGGAAGATGCTTGGATGATGCGCCGGAGAAGGTCTGGGTTCTTTTCTGTAGGATACCCCGTTATCTCGATGTTCTGATTGTGTGCATCTCTGAACTCCAGCCAAATATCTTGAATGCCGACCCCTGGGTGTTCATCCAAATACACCTTTCGTCTCGGATTTCCGTTCTTCGACCAGAAAATCTCGCCCCTCGCATCCATCCCATCAAGGGTCTCTGGTGTGTACTGCCAGTGTTTGCCCGGCGGTGGAAGCTTGCCGCGCCAAGTTCCACCTGTAGCCCCATTGCGCTTCCCGGGAGCATGGACCGGAACCTTCATAAAACGTCGACCCGTCTCGGGTTCCACATAGTGGTATTCTTTAGTGCTCTGTTCGGTGAGCGGCTCAACGGGGCGATTCCATGTGTATCGGTCTGTCTTGGTGTAGAACAAAATGAAATCCGCAACGTTGCCGTATGCTTTTCGAGTGTAATTCTTTGGATTGCATTTCTTCCTGACTATCATGTTGCGGTAGTTCGAGATTCCGAACACCTCGTCCATGACGAGTTTCATTTGGAACACCATGGTTTCGTCGAGATGCAGGTATATCGAGCCAGAAGAGGAGAGAAGTTCCCGAAGAAGAAGGAGGCGTTGTCTGAGACTTTCGACATACACAGCCCCGCATAGGTCATCGTCATAGGCCATTTTTTGTTTGCGAGAAAGAAATGTGCCTTTGGTTGCAAACGGTGGATCAATATAGACAAGTGTGACTTTTTCGCGAATCTCCGGGTCTTCAATCAGTGCCTTTAGTGCCGCAAGATTGTCTCCACAATACAGACGATTTAGTGAGTCGACCTGTTGGGCCGCATAAAATTTCGCAAGGGCCGGCTCGGCAAGAATTTGCGCTTGCGACAACTTTCCAGGATAGGTGAGTTCAAGAGCACCTCCATTGCCGTTGCCATTCTTGTTTGGGATGCCTGTCGCCATGTATATCCTCTACTTCGAAAGAAGCCACTTCATTGTGATCCGCTCTGGAATCATTCTCAGAGTCACAACCTTAATCAAACCAGAATGCGAGCTCTCAATATAGGCATAGTCGCGCCACATTGAGCCAAGAAGAAGGCCGGGACCATCGTTGAGAAAGATCACCTTCAACGGAAGGCCGTGCTTCTTAGCGTAGTTAAGGACCTCTGTGGCACAGTCCCTGTATTGTCCAGTTCGATCGTCTTCCTGTGCTCCACCTCGATCAGAATCGTATCGCGCAAGCCCAATAGCCACGGGCGTTCCCTTATGCGCCATGACGAAATCAACTGGTCTGTCAGGTTTGGGGTAATCGTCAAAAAGTTCGCCAAGCAGAATGTCCTTGCCAGCTCGCTCCGGTCCGGTGATTTCCAGCTGGGGAAACTTCTCTCGGATGATTGTGAAAAGCCGCTCGGTCAGATCGTATCCCTTCTGCCCCCTGTCTTTGTATTCCCATAGCACCGCACAGAGTGCCTCGTCAGGCATAGGACGCTCGTGGAATCGCTGTTGAACTTCCGTTACGGCTCTGAAGCCCTTCCCAAAGCGCTCGCAGATTTTCTGGGCAGCACTCTTCTTCTTCAGCATTTCCACGGGCGTCTCTGGACTTACGTACTTGCGAAACACTCGGCAAAGCTGAATTCGCATCCATTGCGGATTCGTTTCCGCGATAGACATGAAGAGATCCGTTGACGAGTGTGCAGTCTTCAGCAATTGGCCGAAGGTGACAAGCACGGGCTTGTAGAGTTCACAAGCGAGCGGGAGGACGTCCGGGTAGTATTCACCCGTTGAAAGTGTGATCCAGAGATGACCTTCAGAGCGGTAATCACCGAATGCCTTGTCCTTGCGTTTCGTCATAGTGATCTCTTTGTTCTGCTGCCCAACGTGATGCTAACCGGCGCGTACGTCGCCATCGCGCGTCCGGTTAAGCAGCGAGTTAGAGGGCGTGATGCTCAAGTGTACACACAGCAGGCTGTATTCCTCTAAGTGGAATTCTGCTTCAGTAAGTAAGAAGTGTCAGGTCTTGCGGTCAAACATTCCAAGACATGATGTCGTCCTAGTAGATGAATTCTAATTTGAAGTGCAACGCAGGTCGCGACGAAGAGATTTGGGTGGTGCGGTTCGATAGAGTGGGGCAGACATTTCACCTCCAGCAACGAGGAGTCTGCCATGCCCTATCAGCACCTCACCTTGGAAGAACGGTCAATGATGGCCCCGATGCGAATGCTTGGCTGGTCTATTCGGTCCATTGCAGCCCAGCTCGGGCGAGCGCCGAGTACCATCAGCCGGGAACTGCGACGGAACGGTGATGGAAGTGGAGCCTATGCTGGGTACTGGGCCCATTGCGATGCGCAGCGCCGTCGCCGTAACATTCGGCGGTCACATCTGACGAGTGGTATGCTGGCAACTTATGTCCAAGAGAAGCTGCAGTGCCGCTGGTCGCCCGAACAGATTGCTCACCGTGTGCGGGTTGACTATCCCCACGCCACTCAGATGCGGATCAGCCATCAAACGATCTATACATGGTTGGCAGCTGATCACCGCACGGGAGGATCTTGGTCGCGGTACCTCCGCCACCATTGTCGGCGTCGGAAACGCTACGGGAGTGGGCCGCGTGCTCCACGCCTCAAAGGACGCGTGTCTCTCGCCGAGCGACCGGCCATTGCACAACGCCGAGGACGCCTGGGAGATTGGGAAGGGGATCTCGTGGTCGGTCGAGGCCAGCGCGGCTTCGTGGCTACGCACGTGGACCGGCGCAGTCGCTTTCTTCTGGCGGCCAAGGTGTCACGCCGGACTGCTACAGAGGTCACGGTGGCCACGCGGAAACTTCTGCACCCGCTTCCAGCGCATGTACGGCGGACCCTCACCGTGGATAACGGGAGTGAATGGGCGTCGTTTCGCTGTCTTCAACGGACCCTGGGGCTCCAGGTGTACTTTGCCGCTCCCTATGCGGCATGGGAACGTGGGACGAATGAGAACACCAACGGCTTATTACGCGATTATTTCCCGAAACAGACGGATTTCTCCACGATCACGGCACACCGACTTGCGTCGGTCGTGGAGGAATTGAATAATCGACCCCGGAAATGCCTCGCCTATCGGACCCCAGCCGAAGTCTTTGCGCGGGCCGCAGGTGTTGCACTTCAACCTTGAATTCAAGGTATAAATATACCGGCCCGCGCATAGTATATGAGTGATGACTACAACTTACAACGCTTCCTCAGCGCCCAAGCGCCCACCTACGACACAGTCCTTGAAGAGTTACGGGCCGGGAGAAAGGCCAGCCACTGGATCTGGTTCTTCTTTCCGCAGATCGCCAATCTTGGTCACAGTGCAATGGCGTAGCAGTTCGCCATTGGCTCACTCGATGAGGCTAGCCTGCATTATTCATGACGGTTCGTCACGAAACCGCCAAGACGCCAGGCGAGACTGGCGTCCGGAGCACCGAGAAGCCGAGGCATACTTGAAACAGTATGTTGAGGTGACGAGGGGCGAGCCCGCCCGCTGGCCATGCGAAGCTTGCGGCCACGCCTGTTGTAGCAGCGTATCGGCGATTGCAGCAGAAGAGTCATGAATAATGCGGGCTAGGGACAAAACCGTTGAAGCTCCTATAGACAAGAAAGCCCTCACGGGTGCAGCGTCGCATGGAAGCGCCGCACACCTTTGATTTCCTTCTCCCGGCGGCGCGTCTCAGCAATGTCATAGTTGGATTGCATCTTCATCAATGTATCCATTTTGACGCCGAACGCCTTTTCGATCCGCAAAGCCATATCACCGGTCAGGTCGGCCTTGCCGTTCAATAGATTCGAGAGGGCAGGGCGCGACACATCCAGCACGGCGGCGGCGGCGGTCACGGACAGGCCAGCCGGTTGAATAATTTCCGTTCGGATAAAATCGCCGGGGTGGGGGGGGTTCTTCATGGGCATGGTCTGGTACTCCTGTGCTAGTGATAATCCTCGAAATTCACGTCATAAATTTCTTGTTCCGCGGTATCAACGCGGAACGTCAAGCGGCGGTTGCGTGTCACGCTCAAGCTAACCGTGCCTTTACGGTCGCCGGTCAACGTGTGCGCCTTCCATGAGGTGAGGGCGCGCACTTCGTCGGCACTGCTCATCACCTCCAGAAACGCGAACATCTTCCGCAGCTTGTCCACGGTATCTGGCGGTACACCCTTGGCGCTGCCGTCCAGATAAAGTCGTTGCAAGCCTTTATGAATAAAGTTCCGTATCTTCACTGGGAGACTGTAGCTTGTAACGTAACACGTGTCAAAACATAACTCCAGACAGAGCGCATGGCCCAATAGTGGCGGGGGTTGAATTATTTCGCCACAAAGCTGACCACTTGTGAAAACGTGTCATGCCAATTGGGCGGGGCGCGCCAAAAGAGTACTGCGTGTCAGGTCATGCAATCCAACATTGCCAGGCATGATATCGTTCTGGGAAGATCATACTTGACCACGGACAGTGTATGAGCGACGCTTACAATCTCCACCGCTTCCTCGATGCCCAAGAGCTCGTCCACGACACTGTCCTCGCTGAGCTCCGAGCCGGAAGAAAGTCCAGCCACTGGATCTGGTTTATCTTTCCGCAGATCGCCGGTCTTGGTCACAGCAGCATGGCGCAGCAATTCGCCATTGGCTCACTCAATGAGGCCAAGGCATATTTCCAACACCCAATCCTAGGCCCTAGACTCAGAGAATGTACTCAGCTTGTTCTGAATGTGGAAGGACGCAGCGCTGAGGAGATCTTCCCCTACCCGGACAATCTGAAATTCCGCTCCTGCATGACCTTGTTTATGGTAGCTACCACCGACAACGCACTCTTCAAATCCGCCCTACTCAAATACTTCGACGGCCAACCCGACCAAGTCACGCTGGATATCCTGGCGCGGCAAAACATGCCACGGTGCTAGGAAGCATGCGCGCTGCCCGCCGCCACATTCACACCCGTTTCTCCCGAACGTCGCTAAGAGGCTTTGGCGGGTTTGTGATGCAACTCGGCCTGGACACGTTCGAGCACGAAGAGCTTGAGCAGTGTCTGATACGGAACGTCGCGTTTGTTCGCGATCGTCTTGAGTTGATCCAAGAGGGATTTCGGCAGACGAAGCGAGATCGTCTCGGTGGATGGCTTCAACCGGGGAAACACCATCCGACGGCTCTTGGAGTAGTCGACATACTCCGTTGAGTCGTGTGACGCCCAAAACTCAGCTTCCTGTTTCTCACTCTTGAACGTCGGTCTTTTTTTGAGTTTGGTCACGATACATCCTCCGCTCCTTGGGACTCATATCTCTGGCTGAAATAATGCGGATACGCCGTCGACGGATGGTGAAGACGATAAACAAGCGGCGTCCGGCATCAGTCTGTCCCAGCACGTAATATCGAGGCTCCACCATAGAATGAGCGAGGTCATCGGCGACCACCAGCGGCAGATTGAAGAAGACCTGCTCGCATTCCCACGGAGTCACCCGGTGCTTCTCCCAATTCTTGGCAAGATTTGCCTCGTCCCAATTAAACCCTTCCACACCCGGCAGTCGCGTCATCTGATGCCTTATGTTGTATATGGCAACCATATACGCGATGCCGCTGAACTGTCAATCACACACTGGGGATTCGGCCAGGAAAGAGTGCTATCCAGGCCGAGTGGGAGTGTTCGGCTTTGCAATCCTACGGTGCCCGGCATGATATCGCCCTGGAAAGAATATGCTTGACCGCGGATAGTTTATGGCTGACTCCTTCAACCTCCACCGCCTTCTCAACGTCCAAACACCCGTCTACGGCACGATCCTCACCAAACTCCGCGCCGGGGAAAAGTCCACTCACTGGATCTGGTTCATCTTCCCGCAGATCGCCGGTCTTGAATTAGCAATCAAGGTGAGCCCCAAAAGACTCAGCGTGAATCTTTTGTGATTCACACAAGCCACCTTTCGCTAATTTGGTCATCAAACCACGAATCTATATTGTATGCTCATGGGTAGGGATGATTCATTTCTGGTGGCGGCAAGTGATGGGTGTGAGGAAATACTGACGGTCTGCATGCTGGTTTCACTTGCCTGTATCTAATGGGAGGAGTATCGCCCCATGAGTCTTCTTGCTGATCTCCATGCCGGTAGTCATGGTCTGCAGTTCACGCCTCCATCTTCATGGCAGCTCGACGCTGACGAGGATGCGTTTGTCTCTTTTCGCGATGCCACACATCGGGTCGATTGGTATCTGGAGTTTTCACCGCTGATCGTTGATCTCTCAACCAGGCACGATGAGCTGCTACGAGAAGATCTTCGTCACGACACGATTACCGTCTTTGAGTCTTACTTTGCGATGGCGAAAACCGAGTCTCCCATTCCCCCTGTGGAGCAGGGCGTAGATCTAGATGCTGTCACGCGAGAGACTGTGCACAATCTCCTCTCGTTACCACGAACCAAGCGAGATCCGAACTGGTCTCCGGTCGTTTCCATTGAACGAGCGACGATCAGTGATGTGCCGGTACTGGTGGTGATCCATCGACTGACCTACAGCGCCGGAGATGAATTGATCATCGGGCGTATTGTGATCTCGCTTGAACAGGGGACGATCTATCTCAGCGCACTTCGGCGAGCTGATATGACCGGGGTGCGGGAGAGCTTTCTCGTGATCACCCGTCAGCAGCCTGGAGAGGATGGTGACGCTGGACTTTCTGAAATTTCTCAGGCCATGATCGATGATCCCACGCTTGATGAAAGGTTCCCGGATCATCCCTTGAGCGCGATTCGGCGAGCCCTGCATTGGGCTCTGACCACACCACTCAACCTGAGTATTCGGACTCCACTTTCCTCCGAACCAGAAACACCGATGATGCTCCCACGGTCTGGATGTTCCATCACTCCTCCACCTCGGTTCCGTGTCTGTCCAGCGATGGCCGCTAAGATGGATTCTTCCCTCACCCCATTTATCCGTGCGACCGTGCCGCAGGGGGGATCCTATGGTTTTGATGTGTGGCGTGTGCCTTCTCTGTCCATCAAGGGGCGGCAGGCGACACAGCGATTGCGTCGTATCGCTGAAGAGCATATGCGTGAGTGGGGACGCGACGGAGACCCAGCAGTTGAGTTCGAATGGGTAGAGTATTCAATACGTGACGGTCTGCCAGGGGTGAGCACCTATGTCAGTTTCCATGTGCATGGCAGAGAAATCACGCGGTGGCGAATTGGTTTGTGGATCATGACGGCACTGTCTTTCGTGTCTGCATGGCTGGCTCTATTTCCCGTTCCCGTGAAGAGCTCACCACAGCTGTGAACGACAGCACGGGAACTTGGCAGCGACTTCCTGAAGACGTGAGGCCGCGCTCACCGTGGTGGAATCTGTTCGCTTCATAACTGAGTCCATAGACTGAATAGTCAGGGTCACAGTGCGATGGCCAAGAATTCGCCATTGGCTCGCTCGATGAGGCCAAAGCTTATGTGGAACACCCGGTCATGCCCGCAATATCCACGAAGACTTCTACTGCAACCGCCGATACGCCGCTACGACAATCCTAGCAGCGGGCGGGCTTGCCGCTCAGTCAGTCGACATACTGTTTCAAGTATGCCTCCTTTCTTCTCAGCTCCGCGCGCCCGTCTCGCGTGGCGTCTTGGCGGTTTCGTTACGAACCCTCGTGAATAATGCGGGCTTAGGTCCCAGACTTCGAGAATGTACCCAGCTTGTTCTGAACGTGGAAGGACGCAGCGCTGACGAAATCTTCGGCTATCCCGACAATTTGAAATTCCGCTCCTGCATGACCCTGTTTATGAGCGCGACTCCCGACAACACGCTCTTCAAAGATGCCCTGCTCAAGTACTTCGACGGCAGGCCTGACCAGATGACTCTCGATATCCTGGCACAGCAGACATTTTAGGGCAGGTAACCGTGGAAGGAGCCACTCGGTTGGGCGGCCCGTCCATCTGCGCGCATCGCAAATCAGCTGACTGACAATCTTCGGTCCGGGACCTATCGTCCTCCACGCTCTCAAATGCATGGCTCAGAGATCCCGCAATGGACAATCCCGTTTCCCTTCCTTTTCCCAATTCTCACAACGCATTGTGATCACATCGCGCTGCAAATGGCGTCTATACGCAGCGACGTTCATCACGGCAGTGTCTGTCATTCCCGTGAAAGCGAGAATCCAGAGTAGGACTGGATCCCGGGTCAAGCCCGGAATGACGAAGAGAGTAGAAATTCTGTCGTCATGTATAGCTTGGATCCCGAGATAGTGCTGACCACTATGCGCAGGATTCGCTGAGGAAATGAAGTGGATCTAGACGACCCTCACAGTCTCAGCTCATGGAGACTTTCAGAGAGTCTACAGTGAGTAGCAAGAGCAAGGGGAAAGGTTTGCTGGTACGTGAGGTAGGAGGAAGAGTCGGCGCGTTTGCGACGCGCCGACCTAAACCCAGAAGAAATCTCTGCGCACCCTACTTGCCAGTAACGGCATCTTTCAGTTTCTTGCCCTCATCCTTTGCTTCTCCTGCATTCTTCATCGCATCCTGTGCTTTCAGATCCTTGGCGCTTTGTGCGGTTTCGCCACCTTCCTTTTTGACGTTCTCCGCCTGGCCTTTCACGGTCTCAACCTTTTGCTTCATGGCGCCCATGTCGACAGCCCATACTGCCGACCCCAGACCAACCATGACAAGTACTACGGCCGCACCCACTAAGCTCCTTCTCCGCTGCATGATGAATCTCCTTCTACTCGACTCGCAGATGATAGCGAACGGAGCGGCGACATCTCGCCGCTCCTCTAAAACGATACCCGACTACTTGGTCACGCTGATTTCGACGCGGCGATTTTTGGCCCGTCCTTCACTGGTCGCATTGGACACCACCGGTTTGGTATCGGCTGCTCCCATTGAATGGGCACCTGAAAACCCACCGCCTGCTAAGGCTTGCGCGGCGTTCGCTGCACGCGCTTCGGACAATTCCTTATTGGACGGGAATTTCTTTTTCAATGCGCCGAGAATCGGCCGATTGTCGGTGTGACCTTCGACATGCACCTGATACTCCGGAAAATCCTTCAGGATGGAACCAACCTGCTTAAGCGCATCCGCTCCTCCCGGCTTGAGCTGGTCCTCACCGGACCCAAATAAATAGCCTGATGCCAGATTGATGAGCAACCGCTCGTTATTCAGATCGACGGTGATATTCTTTTCATCGATTTGCGGCTTGAGTGCCCGGATCAATCCCCGCTCTGCCTGCTTCAATTTTGCCATTTCCGCAGAGAGGTCACCCCGAAGGCCCGAAAGGTCTTTGTCTCGATCGGCCAGCTGTGCCTCAAGATCCGCCATCCGCTGCTTCGCGGCGGCCAATTCTGCTGCAAGCCTATCCCGTTCACTTTGCAACTGACCGATATCGCCTCTGGCCGACGAAAGCTGGCTCGACAAGGCATCCTGATCACTCGATCCAGAGCGAAGATGGGAAATCTCATGTTCGCGGTCCGCCAGTTGCCGTTCTAACTCACCCACCCGGCGGCTCAGATCTCCATTTTGTCTCCGCGCGGCTTCGAGCTCATCAGCCAACCGTTGACGTTCCCGCTCAAGAGCCGCCAGGCGATCAGCTGTTGGATCGGATGCCACCGCTTGTACCGTAGAAGGGCATCCGCTTCCCAGGTGATAGCCGTACCATTTCTTGTCGATGCACACTTCCGGCTGCTTAATATAAGAACCAGTGTGCTTGGCAGACGAAGAACAGCCGACTAAGGCAACCAGCCCTGTTACGACCACGGCGGTTTCGAACGTTCGCATGGTGTCCTCTCCTCCTCAGTTGCGCGGCATCGCCCCGCAACGCTCCGGTCAGGTTATGCGGCCGACTTATTGACGGTTCTTGAGGAGATCGCGGATCTCTCTCAATAACTTTTCTTCATTGGTTGGTTCCGGCGGCGCAGGTGGTGCTGGTGGTGGAGCTTCATTTTTGAACCGATTCACCTGTTTGACCAACATGAAGATGACAAATGCGATGATAAGGAAATCAAACACACTTTGCAAAAAAACTCCGTAATTCAGCGTGGGAGCTCCAGCCGCTTTTGCCGCAGCTAACGACGGTGGAGACGTCCTGGATAAATCGATGAACAAACTGGAAAAATCAACCTTGCCCATCATTAATCCGATCGGCGGCATGAGGACGTCGCTGACCATGGACGACACAATCTTCCCGAATGCCCCACCGATAATCACACCGATCGCCATATCCAGAACATTGCCCTTCATGGCAAATTCTTTGAATTCCTTTAACATAATGCCCTCCTCCTCAACGAACTCGTTGACCTACGCCCCGCAAGGACGCTAGCGTTTGCGAGTGGTGTCGAATGCATACCCTAGCGTGAATAAGTACAAGTTATCAGTATCGCTCGTTCCTGCAGGCGGCCGATTGTTGTAGCGCGTGGTCACCTGGAACCCGCTCGCCAGACCGGCAATGATCTTCATGCGAACCCCGTTATCCATCGTAAAGAAGAAGTCCGATGCATTCTGGACCGAGGGGAAAATCTCGTTGTAGTGGTAGAGCGTCACTCGACCATCAAACAGCGGCCAATCCCATTTCATTGCGACACGCGCGCGAAAGCTCGCCCGATCCCCGGTGAGGCTATTATTACGGTAGTCCTCGTTGAAATACGTCGGACCGGCCTCGGCGTAAAACGTCATGTCTTTAAAAATACCGTTAAAGTCTCCGCGCTCGATGAATTGATATCCCGGTCCACTGGAGATCGCCGTTCTCAGCTTGAGATTTTGAAGAAAATCGTTCTCGACATAGGCCGACGCGTACCAAAACAATCGCTTGGTAATGAAGAAGTCCAACTTAATGGTTCCGCGACCATTCCTTACCTGTAAACTCCCGTGGTTGTCTCCGTACACGTAGCGGCCCAATAAGGTCAACCGCAATTGTTCACTCCGAGCCACCAAATCTCCGAGTACGCTGACGTTCCGCAGATGGCTGTTTCCCGTGGATTGTGAGTAGCCGGCATTGAGACTCCCGGTGTAAATGACCGGAGATTGGATGACCGGATTGACCTGAGTCACCGCATCCATCGGGACCGTCATGGTACCGCCGGTTGGGCCCGCCTTCACCTTCATCATCCCCGGGTCCCCTTCTTCCACCGTCCCGTTAAGAACGGTCCCATCCTTTAGATGAAAGGGAATTGGATGTGAGACAGCCAGCTTAGTCACCTCAGACCACTTGACCTTGATGAAGTCTGCAGCCAGAACGCTTTTGATCACCAAGAGCCCACCGGTCATTTCGATCACTTCGCCGTGTATCACACTGCCGTCTTTCAGGGTAACCACATCGAAAGCCGGTTCGACCTGTGACACGAGCGCGGCGTCATCGGCAGAAAAGGCAACGTGCTCCATCGTTGTCAGACACCACACCACGATCAACCCAAACATGACTATCGATGGCCTCATCGGTCCTCCTTTATATTGATACGTAATTTCCTAACGCTACTCGGACTTACGGATATACCGTGTTTACAAGATCACTGCAAGAAATCCTTTTGGATTCGGTATGCACAACCCTTCCATATCGCTCGCCCGTGATCCTCTCTTCACCCACTGCGTCCACGACACGACGGACATCGGATCCCGCTTTGCTCTAGAAGAGTGGAACGGGATCATCACTCGCTGCAAAAGGGGCCCGGTCCATTCTGCCTCTTCTGTTCGAGATCGACGTAATACCGAGCCGCTTCAGAGCGCCTGGAAATTCTGAGACGCTTGTAGATCTTCTGTAGACGAGAAGCAATCACCGTATGCGCGACATTCAGCTCCTGTCCGATTTCTTTGTTGGTCTTCCCGGAGGCCACTAAAGAAAGCAAGTGTCGTTCTTCACTTGAGCAGGTCTTTTTCCATTGCTCATGCCCTGACGTACGGCCATCACGGAGCCACTGGATCACTTGCTCGGTTAAGTGCTGATCCATGATGGCCCCTCCACTCGCCACAATCTCAAGACTCTTCGTTATCGATTCGGCTGTCGCACTCTTCAGCAGGTATCCATGCGCTCCAGCCATAATCGCGGCACGCAAGACGTCCTTATCATCCTGCGTGGTAAAGAAGAGAACTCTTACCTGAGGATGAAGCTGCCGAATGGTTTTACAGAGCTCGATCCCGCTGTCCTGTCCCACTTGAGCCTCCACCAAGACCAGGTCGGGTTGTTCGGCATGAATGGCGTGGAGTGCCTCCTGTCGAGTCCCGGCCATACCAATGATTTCGATATGATGGCTTCTGGAGAAAAAGTCTTTGATTCCCTGAAGTGTCAGGATGGAACGATCAATGATGAGCACACGAATCGGCCGCCGCTCTTTGTCTGATTGCTCCATACAACGCTCCCACTTCTGCACGAGACTCATGACTTGACTCCCTGCTGTTTCGATCACCACCGCTTACTCCCCGTAGACACTCCACGAGGCGCCCGTGAGACTCTTCGGCTGAGCCTCTGCAAATCCTACCCCTATGCCGATGTTGTGCGATGCACGGTCTCCGATCCTCTACTCAGTGTTCTCAGAGCGTCCCCGTGACACTCATGGTGCGCTTCGCATGTCGCGGGTACACACCAGTAGACGTTGACGTCTTGATTCGCTCTGCTTGTCGAGCCACAAGATTTCTGAGCATTCTGACGGTGACCATCGCTCCACAATTGACACAACGCAGAGCTCCCCGGCCTGCTTCCTGCTCTTCGCGCTCATCTTCTGCGTAATGCTCCACCAGCATCAAACCATTGCACCGTTTACAGCGCATACGACGATCCTTCGTATTGACCCTCGAGTTTGAGATTGGTAAGGCGCGTCCGCTTGACCATCACGTTCTTCCCTGTGGGAGCACTGCAGGCTCTACTAGCTGGCCGCATCCTATGGATGACCGCTGAATAGAAGCAGTCTCCGATGTCTGTTGATGGCCGGAGGAGTTCAACACTCTGCAGAGATCGACAACATAGTCGACGAACGCACCGATCAACCCCTCACGACAAACCAGCTCCTCAGTGCCCTCCACAGATTTCCACTGGTCATTCACTTTTTTTAACACCACCAGCCGATGAGTGCGCATCCCACGATTGGCTTCGGTCGTGAGCAAGTAGTCCTCACCATGTGTCCCTTTGACAAGAAGGCCTTGAGTCGTCACAGGGATATCCTCTCTCCAGGTATCAGCGTTCATGGTCGTGAACAGCGTTTCGCAGGTGCGATAGCGCTGTCATGCCATGATGCCTCTAACAATCCTTATGCCAGCATCCTGGTGTATGCAGTTGCATTGATTGTCGAGGGATTTTCACATGTCCATGCATTATCGGCCCAGGAAAGGCGTCTCAGCTGATCCAATGTGACTGTCTCATGAGACAGTCACAACAAGAAATGAGACAGGGTTCTGTGTGCGGCAATGACGAATTCTGTCCGGGAGATAGTGGACGCCCCAGTACCACCAGGAGTGGCACAATTGTAGAGTGGTCGCCGGACGAGGAGGGACAGGTTGGGAACGCAGCGAGTCAGTGCGCGTGGATATCGAACTCGACGAGACGACGATAAAACGTTGCTCTGCTGATCCCCAATCGTTTGGCAGCTTCGGTTCGGTTGCCGTTCGCGTCTGAAAGGGCTGTCAATAATCGAGTTTTCTCGTCTTGATTCGACAACGGGATGAAGACGGACGGGCTGGCTGCCAGAGTGGCTCCGGCAATCTCCGGAGGAAGATCAGCGGGGCAGATCTCATTCCCCTTGCAACTGATCACGGCGAACTCAACCGCGCTCTTCAACTCACGCACATTCCCAGGCCAGGAATAGCTCATCAGTACGCGAAGTGTGTCCGGGTGCAGCCGCTCGACCGTCTTCCCGGTCGGAGCACAGATTTTCCCGAGCATCGATTGTGCCAGCAGAGGGATATCTTCACGCCGGTCTCGAAGAGGGGGAAGTTGGACTCGCGCGATTCGTATTCGGTAGAGCAGATCAGCCCGAAACGATCCTCGAAGAACGTCTTCGCTGAGGTTGTGATGGGTAGCCGCCACAACACGAACATTGACGGTACGAGGTTTGGCCTCCCCTAGACGGGTGATTTCCTTCTCCTGCAAGACCCGCAACAGTGCTGTTTGAACCTGAGGCGGAATATCTCCGATTTCGTCCAGAAACAACGTGCCTCCCTCCGCCGCTTCGAACAAGCCCTGCTGATCCTGGATGGCGCCGGTAAAGGCTCCGCGCTTATGCCCGAAGAGCTGGCTGGTCAGAATAGAATCGGTCAAACCCGCACAATTCGCCGCGAGAAACGGTTTGTTCCTTCTGCCGCTGGATGAATGGATCGCTCGAGCAATGAGTTCCTTTCCCGTCCCCGTCTCACCTTCGATCAACACCGTGGTATCAACCTGTGCCACGTCACGCACCAATTGATAGACACGAAGCATGACGGAGCTCTTCCCGACCAGATCATGAAACGACGCTTGTTCATTGAGGGCTTGGCGAAGCGCATGGAGCTCCGTGCGGTCGGAAAGGATCAGAATACGTCGAACGGGATGACGCAAGTCTCTGTGGACCTCCAACTCAATCCATCTGGAGCAAGCCCCCTCCAGACACAATGGTCCGCCGGAACGAGTTTGCGAGGAGCCGTCGAGGAGATGTTGAACCAACCGACGGTCTTCCTTACTGAATGATAAGACCTGATCCCAGGGTTGACCGATAGCCTCCTGAGCGGCAATACCGAGCATCTCGAGCGTGCGATCCGTCGCAAATGCGATCTGTCCGCGCTCGTCCAAGACCATCGCGGCAAGTCCTAGTTGCTGGAGCAACGCCAGCGCATCGTCCTTCGTACGCTCACTCGCTTCTAATCGGCCGATCAAGCGTGTCTCCGTCTTGTGATGCGACTTTGCGGTGATGTCTTCGGCAAGCATCCGTTCACGAGCCCGTTGAACGATGGACCGCATGTTCTCAAAGTCCGAGCCAAGACGCTCTATAAGCACGAGCTTGCGAAGCCCAAGGGACAGCGCCCTGGCTTCCAGTGTCATCGTGCCACCCTGTTGGTCGGACTCCGTCCAGGGACCGGATTTTTCAATCGTACCTGGACCGCCCTGCCACACCGTGTGAATGCCGGTTAGATAATCTTGCAAGAACGGCGAGCATTGGCTAGGATCCAGCGCGCAGCGGATGGCCGGACCAAAGCGCTGGCCCCACCATTCAGGTGGAGCCCCTTGAAGCCGAAATTCTCCCGATTTTTCTTCCCACTCCAACACGACGATATCCAGCGCGGCCAATACATGATCGGACAGCGAGGGGTCGTGAAGATGGGATTGGTCCGTCATGGACAAATCCTTGACGGAGGCGCCGGACTCAGCAGCATCGCGGCAAGACAGCCGAAAAGTTCGTCAACCCCCTGCCCAAGCTTGGCACTCCCGAAGAAGACCGACCACCCTTGTTCACGTAGCTGTTCGATAACCGGCTGATCGATCTCCCACTCCGACCGGAGATCGGACTTGTTAATGATCGCGACAAATGGAAGGGGTCCAACCGTCCGCACAACAGTCTGCTGGAGCAGACGAGCCGTGTCGAGCGTGGCCTTCCTCGTGCCGTCTATGACCAGGATATAACCAGATGATCCGCGCAAATACGATTCCCGGACATGTTGGAATTCATCCTCACCATAGAGGTCCCACAGCATGAGCATCACGTCCTGATGATCGACCGTGACCGTCTTCTTCTCGACGGTTACCCCAATCGTCGTCTGATAGTGCGCTGAAAACACGTTGGTCACGAATCGTCGAACGAGGCTGGTCTTCCCGACGGCAAATCCCCCTAACATGCAAACTTTCTTTTGCATCATGGCTGAGCAGGCTCAGAGTCCTTGGTAGAAGCTTCAAGCGACGCTCGAAATGTCACAATTCGCTCAGCACTTGTGCCTGTTCTCACGGTTGTGAGGATTCTCGGGTGTACTCCTCCCAGAGCAGCCAGCACAGCCTCAGCCCGGTGTCTGCTGAGATTGAGATTGAGGGCCGCCGACCCAGTCTGATCAGCCCACCCAAGTATGTCCACCCGCACGCGTTGATCCGATTGAGAAACAGCGTGATCCAGATCCCGCAACACAACCAAGACCGCATTCACCGCCGAACGTTCCGACGGTTCGATCGTCGCTGAGCCGGAACTGAAATGAATAACGGCATGGTTGAGCCGATTCAGGAGATCGGAGATGGAGACGGTGACGAGTCCCTCGTCACTGTAGTGTGCAATTCCCGGCACAAAAGACGCCAGCCGCTTCGTCTCATTGCCCCATTCAATCGATGCCGACCCAGTGACCACCAGTGTATCCCCATCAACGCGAAACTGGACGGTGCTTGGGGGCTTCAGCATCACCTGCGCTCGTCTCCTAATCAGTTGAGGATCGAGCCCATAAAAAGGAGACCACGAGGCCGTCACGGTTGACTCGTCAAGACCGGCCTCATTGATCAAGGATGACGGGTCTTTGGCCAGAGGATCTCGCAACCCTTCGAGATGATGCCCGCCCCACGTCGAGCGCTCATTCGTTACAACAATCCCCGGCTCAGTCCTAAGTTGCACAAGGAAATGAGTCCATCGGGCATGGGTTTGATAGGCGGTCCATCCCCACCAGAAACACGCCAGCACAACAGCACCTCCAAGAATCCAGAGCTTCAGTGCGCTTCGTGGCTGAGCTGATTCATAATGGGCTTGCAAACAGTCTTCGAGGCGAGGCTGCACTGTTTGAAACGGGGCGGCATCTCCCTCAAAAGACACCAAGGACTCGGCCTGTTCGGCGTGAATACGATCCAGCACATCCCGGAACCTCTCTCTGAGACTAGCCGGGGGGGTTCCTCGAATCACACCGGCCAGATAGGCGCGGGACCCTTGCTCGACCCAGACCGTCCACTCTCCAACTTGGAACTGGTCGAGTGTCTGGTCTTGCGTGGCTCCGAACGAATCACGAACGTAATCTTGAATCGCCGTCAGCATGCCGGATAGGACATGTTGGTCCTGGACGACCACGCCCTCTGCTGCGACGTGATGGAGCAGCAGCCCCGTATCCCGATGGATGAGAAATACTTGGTCCACCCGATATCGCAGTCGATGGAACAGGACTACCTCTGCGAACGTGCGGCCGGTTCGCCAAGCTTCCAGTCTCCACTGGAACCCCCGAAATGAGAGGCTTTCGTCCAGCGAGTGGTTGAAGGCCTCCGTCATGCTTTGCAAGGCACGTGCAATGGCCTGCCGAATGGCCGGACCCATGATGGGTGCGATCGCATCAACGATCGCCTGCGGTGACTTCCGCACGGTCGCAATAAAGCCGTTTTCGACATAGGGAGTCAGGACGGCCGATATCTGCTTGTCGCCCCCTCCGCGTAGAGCAAAGGCTTCGGGAAGGACTCGGCTGACATCCCGAGGTTCCACTGATCGATTGTCGAGTCGATCTCGGAGTTCGTCGAGTTGCGTCTGTTCCGGAGCCAGTAACAGCGTCCGGAGCTGGGTCCAGTCTTCGTCGACCGGCACGCGTGCCGGTGAGGGTTGAGAATGTTGGCGAGGTCTGTGTGGATCAGTCGACATAGCGTCACACTACCGTCTCGCGTAAAACACCACCGAAGAAGCATCCGTGAAACTGACTCTTACAAGCCGCAGTGCGCACGCCTTCAAGTTTGGCCGGGAGCCTGAGCCTGCCTCAGGCTCGACTGGTAGGTGCCTCGCCGTTCGAGAGTCGTTGCGCTGCCTCCATCAAGATGGCTGCGAGTGATGTGCGATCCGTCTTTTCGGCACGGAGGTCCCGAACTGCTCCTTCGAGAGCCGATGTCGTTTCTGCATGACGAGTACGAACATCATCCGCCAGCTCGTTGGTACGCTCCGCCAACTGCTGCAAGACATGAGACTGTGCTTGGCTCGCCTGTTGTTCGAGTCGGTGGGCCTTCTCCTCCAAGGTCGCGGCCAGTTGCGTGAGATCCTGCGTCAGTCTCGTCACAGACTCTCCTCGGAGGTCCTGTTCCGTCGACAGCCTGTTCGTCAGAGACTCAACTTCCTTTTTGATGTAGAGTTCGAGACTCTCAAAGCGTCGTTTGAGATCATGACGGAGATCGGTGGCTTCCCGCAGCAAGTGCTGTTCAAGTTGTGCAAACCGGCGGTCATGCTCCCGGGCCTGTGCGCCGAAGAGAATGTCCCGAATCTTGTCGAGATGACCACTGGCCGATGGATCGTCAGGAGGAGGGAATTCGCCTTTCTGAAGAGGACGCTCCGTTTGACCTTGATGCGCCTCAACAGATTGGTCGGTAGTGGTTAATCGACTCATGACCTCACCTCACGAGATGGCGATGGATGTAAACAACCCCACAACATAGATCTGACCGAAAGATCGGCGTTCTCCTAACATGCTCTCCTGTGGTTCGCGTTCCTTCCCGTTTGCCACGTGGAGGAGATTATCCTAGCACCGGCAAGCCGACGCCAACAAGACAGAATCGATGGGCTTGGGTTGATCCTTCACCTTGAGGGGAGGCCGGACGTTCGTGATCCGGAGGGCACTAGTCTTTCACCAGATGAACCTGATGGCGAGAAGTGGGGAGTTCGATCCCACGCGCCCGAAATCGCTCGAGAATCAGCTTATTCAGCTCGCCTTGTACTGCCCCGTAATCTCCCACTGCAGTCCACGGACTCACAGCGAGCGTCAGAGATGACTCACCCACAGCCGACACTCCTACGCCGGGAGCAGGTTCCTTCAACACCTTAGGATGCTGCTGAAGTATGTCTTGCACCTGCGCCAGCGCATCATCGACATTGGCGCGATGGGACAGCGGGACCGTCACCTGAGCCTGACGGATCACCCCGAAATTGTGCAAAATTTCTCCCACAATTTTGCGATTGGGAATGATGACGCGGGAATGGTCCGCATGCTTCAGTGTCGTCGTAAAGATATCGATGACCTCGACATCCCCATGCACGCCCAACAGCGAGATATGTTCACCGACCTTATAGGGTTTGCTGAAGATAATCGAGAGCCCGGCCATCACATTGCTCAACACGCCTTGCAAGGCCAGTCCGATGCCCACGCCGGCGACACCGACGCCGGCGATCAACGGGGCAATGGGCACACCCATTGTCTGCAAAGCGATCATGGCCGTAAACAGCATCACCACGATCTTGACGATGCGCACCAGGAGCAAACGGACCGGCGGTTCAAGCGTCTGCTTTTCGAGCGCCTGTTGAGCAACATTCCCGGCCCCACGCGAGGCCATCATGCCCGCGACCAAGATACCCAGCCCAACGGCCGCCTGCAGCCCGTACTGCACGGCATACTGCGCGAGCATATCCACAACATTCATTGACGGCATGTGCTTATCTCCCGAAGAGCCCCTTGAGGAGCTCTTGCCCTTCCTTCTTCAAGTCTTCTGGTTTCGTCGTGCCCTTGAGCAATCCACCGACGGCTTCTTCCACCTTCTTTTTCACCTGTTCCTGTACCTTTCCGGTCAGGCCCTTCACATCGACTCCATACGAAGGAGCCTGAGCCGTTCCGGAAATCGTGAGCGGAAGGCTGAGTCGCCCCTCTTTCATAGCGATTTGGACGACGGGCGACGCAGCTGAAATCTTTTGACTCACATCTTGTGACAGATTGAGGTTCACGATCAAGTTCAGTTTTTGGTCAAATCCAATGGTGCCTCCGCCGGTCGCCTGAAAATCATGGCTGTCCATCAAGAGCCGCTGCACATTGATCACCCCTTGCTTGATAGCCAGATCGGTCTCGATCGTCGAAAACGCCGTGGTCTTCGCGTCACCCATCGAAATGCCGGCAACCTTGAGCGCGTCGGCCACTTCTTGGAGGATATTCACTCCTTCGATCTTCCCATCTTTCACAGCCAGATGACCGGTCCCTTCCAAGGCCTTGGTCAGATCCGGCATGGAGAACCCCTTGCCTTGTAGCGACAGGTCGGCCCCGGCAGTACCGCTCACCGACACCGGCGCGTCCGAAACGGCATTCAGCGCCGGGCCGAGTTGTAAGTCTTGAATCGTGACCATACCCTTGAATGGAGGCAGCTCTGCTCCCGCAATCATCTTTCCCTGCCCCTTGACCTGTCCCTCAAACAGTTTGAACGACAAGGAATTCAGCTTAGCCTCTTGCCCTTTTACCTCGGCGGCAAGCTGGAAGTTTTTGACCTCGACTGGCTTCTTCAGAGGAAGCGTCACTGGGAGATTTGCCGTACTGATCATCGGTGAACTGATGTTGATCGTTGCATCATTCCCGGCTGCTTTCCCAGTGATTGTGAAATCCGTTTTCCCTATACCCAGCTGGAAATTGACTGCATCGATGTCCATCGTCTCTCGCAACGGGCCAAACGTCCCATCGAGCTTCACCGGAAGATTGAATGGCTGTACGAGTGTCGCAACATGGAGCTGTGGCGTTTGACCAAGACGAACCTCACGCAAGATCAGCTCCAGATCTTGCAGCACATACTCTGTCGGGTTTGCAGCCGACAGGTCACGGTAGGTCACCTTCCCCCCGTCGAGCGATACGCGGTCCACGGCGAGCAACGCCAGAAGCTTGAGCGGACCTTCCGTCGAAGGAATCGGAGCACGCGAGGGCTTCTCTGGAACCGGCACACCTTTTCGTCCAATCGTCGAGGCGTTGAGGACTCCGTTCTTATTTTTGATCACCGTAATGACCGGATTATGGAGCGTGATCTCTTCGACCTCGACTTTGCCGCTCAGTAACGGCATCAGCTTCACACCCACGTCCAATGACGAAAGGGACGCGAACGAACTTGAGCTGAAGGCCGGATCATCCAGTACCGCAAATCCCGCCACACGCGCGCCGATCCTTGGCCAGACCGTTAAGCGAATGTCTTGCAGCTGAATCTTGCGATTCAGCGCCTCTTCGATGAGCGGTTTGTACTGATCTTGGTACTTATTGAGGTCGACGAGAAAAGGGAGTGCGAGCACCCCGCCGACGAGAAGCACGACGAGGACGAGCAAGCCGATGGCTATTTTCATTTGAGTCGCCTCCGGGTGATTCGTAAGTATATAAACGGGTTTCTCTTGAGTCAACGCTACTGGAGGTAGAAAGCGACCACGAGCCCTTCAGAAGATCAGCCCCTCGGCAACTATTGTGAGGCGCATACGAGGGCAAGGCATACTGCCGGCGGCAATTCCTCGATCGTAAGCACACTTCCTGAGGTAATGCGGTGTCGGCAGAGTCGTCATTTGGCATGCCATTTGACGAGAGAGTCGTCACCTGGCACCTTACCTTCATGATCCGCCTACCAACCATTCCTCGAGTCCTGAACTTAGAACATCTGGCAGAGAAGAAGTCTCACTTCCTGTTAGGGCCCCGCCAAACGGGGAAGAGCTTTCTCATTACCCAAAGCTTCCGGAGTGCTCGCGTGTACGATCTCTTGGACACGTCGGTCTATCTAGCCTTCAGCCAGCGCCCACAGCGACTGGCAGAAGAACTCACTCCCATAGATCGGCTGGTGGTCATCGACGAGATTCAACGGATTCCCGGACTGCTGAACGAAGTCCATCGCCTCATCGAACAACGAGGGATTCGTTTTCTGCTCACAGGGTCAAGCGCCCGCAAGCTTCGCCAAGGAGGGATTAATCTCTTAGGCGGACGTGCACGAACCAAATACCTGCACCCACTCACGCAGGGAGAATTGGGACAACACTTCGACCTCGGCAAGTTTATTTCCTGCGGGGGTCTCCCCTCCATCTATTTCTCCGACGATCCTCGCGCCGATCTTGTCGCTTATATCGGATCCTATCTGCAGCAGGAAATCGTCGCTGAGGGAGCCACACGAAACATTTCGGCCTTCAGCCGGTTCCTGAAGGTAGCGGCCTACTGCAATGCCACCATCATCAATTTCACCAACGTCGCCACCGACGCCCAAGTCCCCCGCACCACCATCTACGAGTACTTTGAGATCTTAAAAGATACACTCATTCTCCATGAACTGCCGGCCTGGCGCGAAACCAAGCAACGCAAACCATTGGCCTCATCCAAATACTATTTTTTTGATATCGGCGTCGTAGCCGCCCTGCAGGAACGGCAATACCGTCGAGGGACCCCGGAGTACGGGCAAGCGGTGGAAACCTATCTCTTCCACGAACTCAAGAGCTATGTGGACTATGTCTCTGGTGAGACTCTCGCCTTTTGGAAATCCAAGTCCGGTTTTGAGGTCGATTTTATCTTGGGAGATCACACCGCGATCGAACTTAAGGCGAGTGAAAACGTCGGCCCCAATGACCTGAAATCCTTAAAAGCGTTGGCAGAGGAGCGAAAACTCAAGCGCTATCTTTGCGTGAGCTTGGAAACACGTCGAAGACAGATGGGAGAAGTGACGATCCTTCCGATCCATGAGTTCGTGAAAGCGCTCTGGGATGAGTCGTATTCGTAGTTCTGTACCGCTGGGAACAATTTCACCATGCCCGTATGAAGGACGATGCACAGTTCACAGTCAGTCTCCACTTTCCATTTTCACTCGCAAACACACCCACATCACCATACGGTGATCAACCACCGACCGTAAACTACTCAAGCGGCGAGCCGCCGAGGTAGGCCTGTTCTATCAAAGCCTGACCACCGACATCGTGCATACTTGCATCAGCCGCTCGGCGCAGCACAGACCCTAATCAGTATGCTTTTGGGGGACAGGCACATTGAGAATCGACTTGGATTTCACAATGCACGATACAAGACCCGACCCCAGTTCATTCATGCAAGCGCGTGACGACTCTTGGTCACTCCATAAGCCAATTCAGCAGCTGTGACACTGGAAATACCGATATCTCCGACCGGATGAGAGAGAAAACGTTCAAGGATGGTGGGAGTTTGTTGTTTGATGAGGTGAATACAGATGTTGGTATCCAGCATCACCTTCGTGCGAAGGAAGAGTTTTGCTTCTGGACCGGCAGTTGCTGCCTCCCCCTTTCCATGAAGTCGTCGGTAAACAGGGCAAGGCTGTCCAGAAGCAGCTGCCACGTCCGCGCCTTCGGACGAATGACGAGCGTATTACCCCTCCGTTCAATCTCGACTTCGTCACCCTCCAGCTGAAATTCTCGGGGGATTCTCACGGCCTGACTGTTACCGCTCATAAAGAGCTTCGTCTTTTTTCGCGTCGCCATTGCAAGCCCCCTTCGACATGGCAGTGTATATGCATCACGATATACGTGGACACGACCTCTGTCAACGGAGCGGCCACGTGAAGGCGAGTCGCGCAAACTGACCTACGCTGTCATGGTCAGCAAACCAAATTTACGGCGGTCAGTCAGCTGGGCTCGATCACCGATTTCGTTGAGGACACCGATGAAGCGCGTCGCCAATGCAGAAGGCTTCTAGGCTTAAGACTCGCAAGTGAGTCAAGCGGCATTGAGCACCACGACTATCTTCCATCAATCCGCTCCGCATCGTATAGCATTGATGTTTGGAGGCTAGAAAAGGTATCCGACCCTGAAACTTCAAACTTCTCCCGATGAATTCTAATTTGAAGTGCAACGCAGGTCGCGACGAAGAGATTTGGGTGGTGCGGTTCGATAGAGTGGGGCAGACATTTCACCTCCAGCAACGAGGAGTCTGCCATGCCCTATCAGCACCTCACCTTGGAAGAACGGTCAATGATGGCCCCGATGCGAATGCTTGGCTGGTCTATTCGGTCCATTGCAGCCCAGCTCGGGCGAGCGCCGAGTACCATCAGCCGGGAACTGCGACGGAACGGTGATGGAAGTGGAGCCTATGCTGGGTACTGGGCCCATTGCGATGCGCAGCGCCGTCGCCGTAACATTCGGCGGTCACATCTGACGAGTGGTATGCTGGCAACTTATGTCCAAGAGAAGCTGCAGTGCCGCTGGTCGCCCGAACAGATTGCTCACCGTGTGCGGGTTGACTATCCCCACGCCACTCAGATGCGGATCAGCCATCAAACGATCTATACATGGTTGGCAGCTGATCACCGCACGGGAGGATCTTGGTCGCGGTACCTCCGCCACCATTGTCGGCGTCGGAAACGCTACGGGAGTGGGACGCGTGTCTCTCGCCGAGCGACCGGCCATTGCACAACGCCGAGGACGCCTGGGAGATTGGGAAGGGGATCTCGTGGTCGGTCGAGGCCAGCGCGGCTTCGTGGCTACGCACGTGGACCGGCGCAGTCGCTTTCTTCTGGCGGCCAAGGTGTCACGCCGGACTGCTACAGAGGTCACGGTGGCCACGCGGAAACTTCTGCACCCGCTTCCAGCGCATGTACGGCGGACCCTCACCGTGGATAACGGGAGTGAATGGGCGTCGTTTCGCTGTCTTCAACGGACCCTGGGGCTCCAGGTGTACTTTGCCGCTCCCTATGCGGCATGGGAACGTGGGACGAATGAGAACACCAACGGCTTATTACGCGATTATTTCCCGAAACAGACGGATTTCTCCACGATCACGGCACACCGACTTGCGTCGGTCGTGGAGGAATTGAATAATCGACCCCGGAAATGCCTCGCCTATCGGACCCCAGCCGAAGTCTTTGCGCGGGCCGCAGGTGTTGCACTTCAACCTTGAATTCAAGCCACCCTCTCAAACCATCGCTCCCGCAGACACAGTGTTGGGCCAATCTCGGGGACCTTGCAATGAGCGGATCAATAGATCCGCGCGCGAAAACCGTTGAATAGCGAAAGTCTGGCTAGAGGCATCAGACAGGCTCGAAATGACTTGGTTCCCAACATTGGAATTGAAAGTCCCTGTCTGCCCAACCACTTGAAAATCGCAGAGCGCACTCGGGGGCAGCCTTGGCTCCAGCATCTCAACGTCGACGGTGCTCAGGTGCCTTCTCGGGGAATAGTCCATTCCACGCACTGCCTTCTTTTCAAAGAATCGTTTGAATCACTTCATGGAGGCCTCCCCGTTCGTTTGCGTTCAGAATACTATGAGGGAGAGGAGGCCTGAATAGCCCCCCCTCCCCAATGATACACGCGTCTACGGCTTGTTGAGGATAACCACCACGTCTTCGCCGACGATGGGTGTCCCATCCAACAAATTACCGGTGAGATGCAGCACCAGCACTTGGCCATTGCTGAGAGCGCCTGCGCCACCCAGCGCGTTGATCACGGCCTGCTTGTTAAACTTCACGGTGAGATCTGGGAAGCCATCAGCCCCCCCGGTGTTGCAATCCGTCGCGTTCTTTTTACCGATGAAGGGTATAAAGGGTGTTGCCACATCCTCAATGGAGGATCGTATCGCTGGAACCCCTTCGAGTCTGACTGTAGCCACATTGATTTTGGTCACATCAAAGGTAACGGTACCCAGGATCGCGGCTGGGATCACGGTCCTCTCACCACCACCCGGCTCTTTCGCATTGAGCGGATTACGGCAGGATGTGGGATGAATATCGAACGGCACCTCTACCGATGGGGGAGCTATCCACGTCTTAGTCGCAGTTGCCGTCTGTGACTGGCCTACAACTGTTGCCATGGCAGTGATGGTATCATTGCCAACCGTGTTCCCCGTATAGGTAAAGGTACACTGGCCATTGGCAACAGTTACACAGGTGCCGTTGGCTGTATTGGCTCCGGTCACGGCGAAGCTTACCGTGACACCAGAAACTGGAGATGTCACTCCACCAGTCGTTTGGCTGACGGCGATCGTAACCGTGTGGGAGGTCCCGACGATGTTGGTGCCTGTCGCAGGGGTGAGCACGAACCCTGGGACAACCACATTAGCGCCGCCAATGGCAGCTACTAACCCCCCGGCGGCAGGATATGTGGCCAAGATATTTAGAAAACTCGGGAAGGTTACATAGTTATCATGCCAGCAGCAAATGTCTAGGGCATCGGAAATACCGACAGCCGTACCAGCAGCCGTTGGGGTGATATCAGATGCATCGAGGGACCCGCAGGTTACCGCCCCTCCTAGATAGCCATAGGGAGTGGTTAAGGCACAGCTTGAAAATCCCAGAAGGCCGCCACCACTGTTGATATGCGCAGCAATGTCACCCGCTCTGGCAGTCAGCAAGTTGTTATCGGCTTCCGTCATCCCGCCAAAGGTGTTCAGATAGTCGCTAGCAATCCCGATCATCTTATAGGAAGTGAAATCCTGTGTGGCGATAGCCGGACCGCTCACAAACGTCACGGTCTGCCCAACCCCGGCTCCCAGCGCCTGCCACCATGGCTGGACCTGGATATTGTCTCCACCGATGACGAGGATGCCCGTGGCACCAGGTTTGGTAACCTGACTCAAAATGCTCGTCGCCACGCTTTGATAGACGCTGATGGGACCATGGCCTCCAACGCCACCATCCTCGGCGTCAATGCCCATTAGTACAACCGGACCTCCTGCGTTGGCTACTGCAGGGATCACCCACGTTAGCGACAGAAGAAACGCGACGATCAGTGTTAGCTTCTTCATCAGTCTTTGCCCTCCGTTGTTCTTAGTTATCTCAACACATTGAGACCAAGGTCACACATTCCATGCTTGAAAGAACCTCCTTCCCATCAACCATGGTTTGCATTTCGACTCAACATGCACACTGCACTGTCTTAATACAGCTTCCTGCATAACGAACAGTGAAACGCTTACCGGGCTTGACGAGCAAATTACGTACCGGAGCGTTAACCCACTCAGCCATATCACTTCTCAAGTAATTTACATCGGCCAGGATGCGTGGATTGCGCCAACCCCACTCGCTGCCACCAGCTGTATCTGTTCCGATCCAGAATCTAAAAGGATACCCTGCGCGGAAAAACTAAAACTTATGCACTCGCAAATCTCCTCTGTAGGTTTTGGTGTGGCACACAACTGCTTTAGCAGCGCACCCTAGGGAAGGTCTGATTATTCCCCGTCGGTGATGGGCTAAGAGGAAGGCCGCACTGAACAGGAGACACGCGCATGCACCAACAGACCTTTGCCGAAGTCCCATTCGAACAATATCGCAAGCTCTCTCGCCGCGAGCAGTTTCTCAACGAGATGAATCGCGTGGTGCCGTGGGCGGAATTGATGACGGGCATCGAGCCGGTGTACCCCAAGACCGACGGCCCTGGGCGTCCGCTGGCGGCGGATCGATCGCATGCTGCGGCTGCAGTATCTACAACAGCGCTTCCACCTGTCCGATCCGGCCGTCGAAGAGGCGCTGTACGACTCGCGCGCCACGCGACAGTTTGTAGGGATTGATCTGGGCCGCGAGTCCGTGCCCGATGAAACCACGATCTGCAAGATTCGGCATCTACTGGAGGCTCACCAGATCGGCGAACAACCTTTTGCGCGGATTGGGCTATATCTGGCGGCCCACGGACTGAAGGTCAGCCGCAGGACGATTGTCGATGCCACCAGCATTGCCGCCCCGCGTTCCACGAAGAATCGTCAGAAGAAGCGGGATCCGGAGATGCATCGGACGAAGCTGATTCATTCCGTCGCCACCACGGCTGCCCATGGGCATGACCGTCAGGTGTTGCCCAAGTACTGCATGGGCAAGAGACGCGGGTGTGGGGTGACTCGGCCTACAGTGGGCAGCGGTAGGTGATTCGACAGCACGCACCCAAAGCCAAGAGTTTCGTGCAACCCAAAGCGCATAGGCATCGACCACTGAGTGAGGCGGCGCGGGCAAGAAACCGCACGAAGTCAACAGTGCGGGCGAACGTGGAGCATGCGTTCTTGGTGATCAAGCGGATCTTCGGGTGGGCCAAAGTACGATATCGTGGGTTAGCGAAAAATACGCACTGGCTCCAGATCAGCTACGGGTTGGCGAATTTGTACGTGGCGCGGCAGCGGCTCATAGCAGAAGCGTAGGGAACGTTGGGCAGGAAACTGGCCCCAGGCCATCAGGCGGTACCCTCCCCCCTATGCACGAGCCCTCAGATGAGTGGATGTCTGCTGAATTTGACCTAGGAATAAACCGAGACAACAAATTTCTAAATGGAACCGTGAATTAATCAGGGGGGGGGCACGAATCAAGACGTTCTCCGCCTATTTCGAGTGGGATCCTGAGACCCACCTGTATGTGAGGGTCATCCCAGATGTGCCGGGCACCCATAGCAAAAGACACACTCTTGATGAACTTCACGGAAATTTGAAGGAAGTGCGCATGCTCTGCCTTGAGGAGTATCCGGACAATCTGGACGAATTACCTCGATTTGTTGGCTTGCAGCAGATTGACGTCGCTGTATGACAAGACTCAAGGCGGTGGATGCCAAGACAATGGAGCGCATCTTGCTCGCGCTCGGCTTCCATGCCGTTCGGTAGAAAGGCAGTCACGTCTTCTATCGGCATCCCGACGGCCGAACTACGACGGTACCTCATCACCCCGGTCGAGATCTTGTTCGGCACTTATCCGAGAGGTTCTCCGTGAGATCGAGCTACGCCCCGATCAATTTTACGCAGTGCTGGGTACGCTCTAGACCACTCACGTCACCCGCTTCCATCACTCTGCTTCGGCAACGCTTTGAGGCACTTGCTGACCCCAAGTGGATGTTGCAGCGGTTAGTGCAGTACTGATCCAGAAGGTGAACCCAGGACAGTCCGACAGGCGGAGACTACCCGCCTGTTGATCGTACAGCCGCGGGTTCTTCTGATGGGTGGGAGCCCGGCTTGTCGAGGAAGGTTAAGAGGCCGATCAACAACACCCCCGAGATCAGCCATGCACAGCCTATGGCCCATCTTCTTTGGGCAAAGGATAACATCCCCATGAGAAACACCACGGTTCCCACGAGCCCGGCTATGCCTGTACCGAAGGAGCTCATCGCCTTCTCCTTATGTGCTTCGCATTCTGGATCCATCAACACTCAGAATGCAACCCGTTTGAACCGGCGTTGCCCGTTACCGACAAGCGAAGTGGCAATATTCAATCGGGCTGGGAGGGGCGCTCATGGCCATTGCGATCGTATCGGGATCATACCCAATATCTTCGAGATCCCTCTGCGCGCGCGCAAGTTCCTCTTCAGTCACATAGGCCACGGTGTCCGGGATACCGGTCTCTTTTAACGAACGCAGAAGCGCCCCAAGAGTCTCCCGCTCTTCCGGTGGAATATTCGTGCCGAGCGGAAATGCGAGCCGACGACGATAGGGGCTTTCGAATGTCTCATCCAGTGCTCGAATGGTCTTCAGAACCAAACGGTCCTGCTCCCAGGCTTGGAGTTTCGGCCCAGCGGACGGATGGGTGGCTAAGAGATCCATCAGGGTGATGACATTCGTGTTCAACGATCGCCCCACAAATTCCCGTTGGGCCTCCAGGGTTGTCTGCTTGAAGCCTAGGTGTTTGGCCACAGCCTCGACCAACGTAAAGTTGATCATAAAGCTATATTGTCCGCCGAATTGGCCGTAGCAGGGCTTCTCAGGATCGTTGAGCACTTTAAGATCGCCCGTCCCGGCATCGAAGACGCTGAGCCCGACCGCGTCAGGAGCCAATAATCGCTTGGCCTCCTTCAGCGTCGCAAAGGCGCCAAGATTCACCGGCACCAATACTTCCGGATCAATGGCGTGGAGAAACTCCACGATCGTCTTTCGGTATGGCACATCCTTCCACTCGATCTTCCGATACTCTTTCTCCCACACGAGCTCATCCAAAAACGGCGGGAACGTCTTGAGCGCCTCGAGATCCTTCTCCTGAAACGCCCGGACAAACCCAGACCAATCCTGGATCTTGGCATGGAGAAACTCACTCAAGTTGGGGCGGATATACTCTTCCTCGATGTCTCCACCATGTTTCGCCAACAATTTTGTGGGCAGATCGTTCCACAACTCATTGCAGAAGATGCGGTCCACGCTCCCCTCAGCCAGACCCGCCACATGCTCAATTGAACCGCAATGACTATCCACGCGATCCCGGTGGGTCGCTAAATCCGGATGGGCCAACGCGCCATCCAACACCGGCTGCTCCCAATCAACCATGACATACCGCACGCGGGGGTAGGTCGTCCCCTGCTTGTCCAGCACTTTGAGATGGGTCAAGAAGCAGGCAGCCAGATTGCCATTGCCGGGACCGAGCTCAAGAATCGTAAGGGGTGAAGAGTGAAGGGTGAGGCGCGACTCCGACGCATTCTCGCGTGACGCCTGACGCCCGACACCTGACGCTTTCTCACGTTTTGTGACCTGCTCGTGGTAGTCAGCTGCCAACGCATGGGCCAGTCTGAAGTCTGCGGAGGCGAAGGTCTGATAGTAGGATCGGAGTTGGTCACCGCGCAACCCATAAAACACCTGGTTGAGATGGGTCTGCCACTGGTCGAGTGGCTTGTATTCGCCAATTAGCTGTGGAAGGGCATCAGCATCTTGCAACATAGCGTTCCATCACCATTCATGCCTATTGTCGGGATATCGGACAAACGATGGGCGAAATCCTAACAGATGGTTCGAAAATGTCGCAATGGGTCGCCGGCCCCCCGTTTCCTTGACAGCACAGCCGCGACGGGTGTAGCAGACAGACATGCTGATGAAACGATCACCCGTAGCCCGCTTGGGGATGGTGGCCGCCGTCCTATGGAGCACGGTGGTGACGGGCGAAGAACTCCCCCTCACAGAAAATGTGCCGATCTCCGAGTTTCAAAACCGCACCGAAGATATAAAGACCTATGATTTTGATGCTCCCCCACAGGGCTTGTTTCGTTCGATTACCTTGGCGGATGATTTTGAGGAGCGGTTGGGTTTCCAGCGTACCCATGAGATCGTGCCGATCCACCCCACGGAACGGTTCTCTCCGGATACGACTGCAATTGTCATCGTCTTTACCCTGCATCAACACTATCAGGCCTTCACGGTGTTTGGCCGTTGCACACCAGAACAGGTGCCAGGGCTTTCTCCGGAAACGCTGGTGAGCGAGGATGCCATGCGCATCGCCTTAGAGGATGAAAGCGGTTACCTCCGATTGCCCCCACCCAGCGGAGGCTGGAAGCCCGGTCGATACAAAATTGAGATCCATACCGGTGAGCAAATCAACGAGATGAGTCTAATGGGCACCATGCGCTTTACCGTCGTGTCTGCCGGCAAGTAATCTCTCTCCTGTCCTGTCACAACCCTGCACCATTATTCTCAAGCGTTTGACCCCCTTTCCCCCTTCCGCTAGAATGCCGAGTCTGATTAAATAATCGTGTCCTCCGGTTTTTGCACACTTATGACCTCACCATCCCCTTGGGCCTCTGTCATCATCCCGATCAAGGATGAACGGGAGAACTTGTCTCCTCTTATTACCAGCCTATTGAAGGTGATGGATTCGTACGAGCCGTCACACTCCCGTCCTTTCGAGATTATTTTCGTGGACGATGGAAGCAGCGACGGCAGCAGTGAAGAGTTGGACCGCTTAGCCGCCCAGCACCAGCAAGTCCGTGTCTTTCATTTTGATCGCAACTACGGCAAAACCTGTGCGCTGGAGGCAGGCTTTCTCCAATCTTCAGGCGAACTCATCATCCAGATCGACGGCGATCTCCAGCAGGATAGTGAGGACATCCTGAAGCTCCTGCCGCATACGACCACCCATGATGTGGTGTGTGGATGGCGGCAACAACGTCAGGATGGGCTCGTGAAAAAATTCTCATCGCTGATCGCCAATCGATTCCGAAACTATTTCACGCACGACGGGGTCCACGATACGGGATGCCCGCTCAAGGTGTTTCGGCGCCAGGTGCTGGAACGAATCCGGCTGTTTGAGGGCATGCATCGATTCTTCCCGGCTCTCGCGTTGATGTACGGATTCACCGTCACCGAAGTCCCCGTTCGTCACTATCCCCGAATCCATGGTGTGTCGAAATATGGCATGGGTAATCGTCTCTTCAAATCGCTGTATGACCTGATTGCTGTACGGTGGATGCAGAACCGCGTCATCCAGTACAAATTTCGTAACCAGCAACCGAACCCCACGAGACTGAAGACACTCCTGCAAGAACAGACCATGAGCATCTCCCTCCAAGCGCCTCATGACCACTGAAGCCATCTGGGTGGGGATCGGTTTCTTCGGCCAAGCCCTGTTTTTTGGTCGCTGGGTGGTGCAATGGCTCGCCTCAGAACGGAAGGCCGAAAGCCGCGTCCCGGTTTCTTTTTGGTATATGAGTCTGATCGGAGGACTGATCACCCTCGCGTACGCCATCTACCGTCAAGATCCGGTCTTCATCTCTGGACAAGGCGTTGGGACGTTCGTGTATGTTCGGAATCTGATCCTCATTCACCGGGCAGACCAAACCAAAAGCCTATCGACACCGCAAACATGATCACCTAGGGAGCTGTAGCTGGTTGCCGCCTGCCATCGCCTATTTCGACTAGCCATCTGACCATGGATCGATCTTCACCTCAACCCATCCCGCTGCTGCTCCTATTCCTTCTGTCCGGCCTGCTCTTTTTTATTGGCCTCGGCAGCATGGGGTTGACCGATCGCGATGAAGGCCGCAATGCCGAAGCGGGCCGCGAGATGTTCGCGTCCGGTGATCTCGTCACCCCCACTTTCAATGGAGAGCTCCGGGTCGCCAAGCCGGTCTTCGTCTATTGGCTCATGACCGCGTCCTACCACGTCTTTGGGGTCAATGAGTTCGCCGCCAGATTCCCATCCGCGCTGTTCGGAGTCGCCCTGATCGTCATGCACTATCTATTTCTGACCAGGCTACGCGGGCCAACCGTCGGGCTCTATGGCGCCCTCATGTTGCTGCTGAACATCGAGATCTTGGCCCTCGGACGTATGGCTATTACCGATAGCGTCTTGATCTTTTTCACCACGCTGTCGCTCTATAGTTTTTGGCTTGGCCTTCATGAACCGGGGTCCGGTCGGCACTGGATCTGGGGATTTTATGTGGGGATGGCCTTGGCCACCTTGACGAAGGGGCCGGTAGGATTTGCCGTTCCATTGATTACGGCACTCCTCTACCTTCTTGCTACAAGACGGTGGCAGCTCTTTTGGGACCGCGGCGCTCCCCTGGCCGGCACTTTGCTTTTTGTTATCCTAGCCGGTCCTTGGTACACAGCCATGTTCCTGATCCATGGGGATGCCTATTCGACGGAAGCCAAGGTCCACACTGTGGGCCGATTTCTCGCCCCCATGGAGGGACATGGGGTGGGCTGGTGGTTCTACTTTCCTGTGTTACTGCTTGGGTTTTATCCCTGGAGTAGCTTCCTGCCTTCCGGACTCTATCGAGCCTACATCAGCTGGCGCGCATTCCGCACAGAGCAGAGCCAGTCCCCAACACCTTCCACGTCAAGAGCACCTGACGATTCTCACGATGAACTGGACTGGTTTATGGGGATTTGGATTGTTGGGGTGTTCATCTTCTTCAGCCTCTCGTCCACTCGATTGCCCCATTATATCGGCCCGTTATTCCCAGCCTGTGCAATCCTCGCAGCCTCCTATTGGACACAGGGATTACAGGATCCGTCGACCAAGGGGTTACGAGCCTCCATCCATTTTTTGATGGGTATCGGGTATCTCCTCGCGATTGGGTTTGCCAGCGCGCCGGCCTTATTCTCAAGATTTTCCGGGAAGATGCTGAAGGAGTTCCCACTCGCCGCCCAGTTCGACCTTGGTCCTGGCCCCTACGTGGGCGCGACGATCGTCGTCGTCGCCATGGGGTTGGTCGGCTATTTCGGACTGAACGACGAGAAACGAGGACTTGCATTCGGCGCGGCTGGGGGCGCACTGGCGAGCGTCTTCCTCGTTGCCATCCTCACCATCGTTCCCGGACTCAACCGCTATGCCATTGCACCACCGCAAGAGCTGGCCTACGCAGCAGGGTTGAACCTCGACCCCAAGGATCAACTCATCGCATTTGGCACTTTGCGCCCCTCCTTTGCCTTCTACGCACGACGCACCGTGAGCTTCATTCCGCACAATGAACTCGACCGCTTGCGTACCACTCTCGGCAAGGGCGGCCGCATCATGATCCTCTTACCGGAATACCTTCAAGAGACCTTGCCACAAGAAGCATCGGGGTTTCAGCCCATCCTCAAGCGATATGGCTTTCTCCTGCTCAGCAATCAGTCGGTCGTCACTGCACCTCACGAAAACGATACCGGTTCTCCTCAACCATCCAAGACCTTGAGCCACTAGCTTTCCGCACAATTTCTGCTGAGGCATGGCCCGTGAGGACTAGCACAGGATGGGAGGATTACTGAAACGGCAGGATTCCTCGCGCAGTCACAAGCAGCACCAAGGCAAGGCAAAGACTCCCGAAGATGGCGACTTCCCGAAGAGAAAGCCATGTGGCATCCCGCACCTCCCGTTCGTAACGGCGCGTGCGATCCCGAAACCAGGTCGCCGCACCGACACAGCCCACAGACGCGACCACGAGTGGTGATGTCGTCATTGCCGCAATCCCAATGGCCATAAGGGGGATGGAGGCTGTGGCCAACCATGAATTTTGAGCGGAATATTCACCTCTCAACCAATTGTCTTTTCTGCCCCACAGCCCTCCGGCAACGAAGATGAGTCCCAGCGTCACATATGCGAGGCCGGCCATTCCCTCTTCCATCCGGTGAGACAAGGTCCACAGCACACCGAACACACCTACGGCGGCGATTGTGGCATAGTGGAATCCCTCCAGCAATGAGGTGCGCCATTGCTTCAACGGGGCCGCCGCGACAAACCCGCAGAGGATCCCAATGATAGCCCCTCCCACCACATCGGTTGGAAAATGTGATCCCCGTAGCACACGGCTGATCCCGACAAACAAGGCGATCCCCAGGCATAGTGGGCTTATGCTGGGAAAACGTTTCGCCAGGACCGTTGCGACGGCGAAACTCGCCGTACTATGACCGGAGGGAAAGGAGTCGAGTCCAGAGACCAAGGAGAGGCTCATCTGCCAGTCGCCCGAGTGCACAAACTTCGGGCGAGGTCTGCCGATGAGATGCTTCAATCCATTGGCCAACAACGCCGCAATTCCATGGGCGATCAACGTCTGAAGCGCCACGGTGGTGATATTTGGCTTTTTGATGGCCCATGCGATGGCGAGGAGCACGATGCTGACGAAGGCCAGACGCCACCCTTGGCCGATCCAGTCTCCCATGTTGCTGGTGAACGCCATCCAGGGAACGGTCAGCTGATCCCCGGGGAGATGACTCGTCACTGAACGGACGTACTTAGTGATCGGCAGATCAAAGTGGGCCAAGCCGAACAGGCTGATGCCCACTGCCATGCAGGAACAACCAACGTGGGTGAGCACTGCAGCCGTAGAACTGGATGGTTGCGACGGGACACTCATCGAGCTGCAATTTGAACTGACGGGCCTGAAATGCTGAGCCCCCCTACCACTCACTTATTACGGATCACCGCGGCTTATGGAACCCAATCAGCTAAAAATACGTTGAACTCACCTGGTGTCGTCGCATTCCGATCGGAGACCCAGACGAGTCGTTTACCATCCGGGGAAAACATCGGGAAGCTATTGAAGTGCCCTTCGGTGGTGAGACGCTCGGCTCCAGTGCCATCATCACGGACAAGATAGAGATGAAAACTGGGACGACCGCCTTCTCCTCTCGTTTCAAGGTTGGAGGAAAAGATGATGCGCTTCCCATCCGGATGGAAGTAGGGGGAAAAATTCGACGCACCGTTCGATGTGACCTGCTGCTTGTGTGAGCCATCGGCATTGATCACAAATATTTCCAGTTGCCCCGGTTCAATCAGCCGCTGGGCTAACAGGTCTTGGTATTTCGCGACCTCGGCTGGATCACTTGGATGGGCTGCGCGATAGACAATTCTTCTGCTGTCCGGAGAAAAGAATGCGCCACCATCGTATCCCACATCATTGGTCAGCCGTTTCGCGTTGGTCCCGTCTAGATTCATCGTATAGAGATCAAGATCCCCATCCTTGATTGACGTCCACACAATGGTTTTCCCATCGGGTGAGATGGTCGCCTCCGCGTCATATCCCGAGGAAGAGGTCAATCGCTGCATCTGCTGCCCATCAAGTCGGACGGAATAGATATCGTAGTCGTCGAGTGCCCAGCGATAGGCGCCGTCTCGCTTCGGCTTGGGTGGGCATTCACTCCCAGCGGCATGCGTTGAGGAATAGAGCACTCGCCGATCACCCGGAAAAAAATATCCGCAGGTCGTCGCCCCCTTGCCAGTGCTGACGAGGCGAACTGTGTCACTCTCCAAGTCCAGCACGTACATCTGATAACACCCGAGGCCACTTTCACTCGGTTTACGCGTGGTGGCTTGCGAATCCTTCAACCAATTGTTAGTCGATTGAAAGATGAGCTTCGTCCCGTCAAAGGAGAAATAGGCTTCGGCATTTTGCCGTCCGACCGTCAACTGCCGAATGTTGGCCAGATGCCGCTCGCTGGAACGAATCTGAGGACTCGAGCCCGGAGACTGATCCCCTGCCAGTGCGAATGACGAGGACCCCATCACGGCACAGATGCCCCAGACACACCATCGTTCGATACTACGACGTCGCATCAACCCGTACCTCCTTCATATCCGGTGTTCCATGCCACATACCGCGTTTCATGACGGTCCCATCCTGGAATAGCACGTAACTATGCCACCCATAGTAGAACAGAAAGCGTGAGAGTTTCTCGACTGCGCCTGGAGTGACACCATACAGAACCGTGATGACGCTGCCTGGTACCTGTGCGCGAGGACAGGAGAAGAGAACGGCCATCTTTGGTCCTTCATACAATTGGCCATCAATCTGGAAACCAGTCTCTCGGAGATCAACGTCCCCTCCACACGACTCTCGCACGAGCTTGGACACAGACTGGGGATGACCCGCGCCACTCAGGACCAGAACCGATCCTTCTTGAGAAAGCGTGGACTCCTCCGACACGATGGCCGTCGCACGTTTGGATTCCGGCAGTTCGTGATCGGCAAGACGCGAGACGATCTGTTCCAACGGAGAGGCAGGATCTGAGAAGGCCCGAAGGACGGTCTTGTGTGGATCCGTGACATAGCCGTTCAACATCGGCGGCAACTGATGTCTTGCTAAGCGGCGAAACGTCATCAGGTCAGGGTCGATCTCCACCCGCAACGGCTGATCAGGAAGAACAAAATCCGCAACACTCGCTTGTGAGAGACTAAGTCTGATCGACCTGCTCTCGGTCGATTCCTTCATAATGATGCGGATGGGGACCGTTACCCGAAAGGGCCCCTCACTCTGCTGAATCTGGACCGTCAACTGCCATGCTTCTTTACTCGTATCTCCGTTCACTCGACGAGCACGGACATCCCCCAATGAGATAACCGGCGCGCCGGACTGCTCGATCCATTGCCCGAAAAACCATCGTAGAGGTCGCCCACTCTCTCGAGAAAATACCCTTTCGATGGCTACCCAATCCGCCGGCTGATTGCGATATTCACTGACGAATGTCTTGAGGCCTCGCCAGAAGGACTCTTCCCCTATCTCTTGACGGAGCAGATGAAACACAAACGCGGACTTTTGGTACCCGATGGCATTATCCTTCTCGTCATGTTTTCTTACAAATTGCGAGACCGCATAGTCGTCTTCTGGCTTGACGTAAAGATTGTAGCTCTGCAGCATTAAGCGACGCTGCTCCAATGCTTGCCGATCGTCATGCACCAATTCATGCCAGTAATAATTCGCCAGATACGTAGTCAACCCTTCGACCCAATTCCCAGAATCATCCTTATTAAACAAGGAGTTTCCAATCCAGGAATGCACGATTTCGTGGCCTAAGGCATAGGGCTGTACATAGTGCCGCTTGATGCTACCGCTGCCAAGGAGGGTGAAGGTAGGCATTCCAAGACCGCTGGCGAAAAAATTTTCCACCACGGCAAATGCGTCAAAGGGATAGTCTCCCAAGACCTTGGTATAGGCATCAAGATACTGCCCGGTTGCGTCCAGATACTCATCAGCTAGCGCCGCATTGTCTGGGAAAAAATATGTCCGGAGGTCGATCCGCTGCCCGGTGCTACTGTGCCAGACTCGTGACTTCGTCACAAAGTGATTGGCCACCAGGGTGAAGGCTTCCGATCGGTCCGGCACAACCCACGTTGAAGAAACCTTTCCCGCAATCGTCACCTCGCCTTCCTTCCGTCCAGACGCAACGGCTGTCCATCCCTGTGGAACGTGAGCGACCATGTGATAGGTTCCAAATGAGCCGGGAAGATCGGGGTACCATTGGCTTTCCCCGCTCAAGTACACCCCTTCCTCTCCGATATGTCCCGCCGTTTCACTCGGCGTAACGAATCGCAAATGACGTGGTTCCTTTGGTGGATCGTTGATGGCACCTCGGTAAACCCAGGTCAGTGTCATCTTCCGGCTATAATCCCGTGGTAGGGTCACGACGACCTGGTGACCGGACGCCTCTCTGGAACTCATCCTGGTAAATGGTACGGCTATCCCTGCCGCCCCTTCGCTACCTACCGCCGATGATGTTCCCATCCTGATTGAATCGATCCTCAACGTCGGTGCCAGGGTAAACGTAAGCGATGGATGGTTCGGCTCAATCTCCAATTCGATCTGATCGGTTGCTGTAATTTCATGTGTGCCTGGGGTCAACTCGACGGAGAGATGATGATGAAGGAGTGGACTCTCTTGACCGGCTGAGGAGACCGCAGCCCATGCTTCAACGGCACCGGCCAAGAACAGCATGATGAGGTAGAGGGGGAACGCTTGTGTCCTGATGTACATCAGGAAGCGTTTTAACACTCGCGGCAGACGAGTACAAGCTGGATCGCCATCAAAAGACGATCGAGGTCAACCGGTTTAACCAGAAGCTCATGAGGACCTAGACTCCACGCCTCTCCCAACAACTCCTCGTTATGACTTCCAGTCATGATGATAATGCCCCCCGGGTATTCCCGGTCTCGCAGGGCTCGAAGCACATCGATCCCCCCCATTTCCGGCATGACCATGTCGAGCAACAGCGCATCCGGATGCACCTCATCGACCATCCTGAGTGCGTCCTGTCCGTTTCTCACACCGTATGCACGATATCCACGGAGGCTTAAAAACCGAACGAACAGATCACAGACAAGCGGTTCATCATCTACCACCAGAACCGACTCCCCGCTCTGCTGCCCGACCTCTCCGTCTCGACATGGGGGCTGTGTGGCCATCGAGGGCCCCGGAAGCTTCGAGACTCGATTGACCGCCTCAACAAGAATGTCCAGCGACAAGCCTTTCCGTATAAAATCGGTTGCCCGCAGAGCACGTGCTTGGTTTTCATGGACGTCGGTTGCGCCACCGCCTAAGATGATCACAGCCGCATGAGGATCGATTGCGCGGATCTCCTTCAACACGGTCAATCCATCCATCTCCGGCATACGAAGGTCCAAAAGCGTGACTTTTGGGTTGGACATTCGGAACTGATCGAGTCCCTCCCTCCCGCTCGTCGCAAGGATGACGTCATATCCCTGTCGGCTGAACAAATCTTGTAACAGATCACAGTTCATGCGATCGTCGTCGACGATTAGCAGCTTGGTCATTGTTTACCCTCGTCCTCAGGAAAGGATGATTGCTAGAAACAAGCGTAGCATGAGATGTGGAAATGAGAGAAGATAATGCGTGGTTTACGAGCGGTTTTCTGTCTGCCCAAACAATGCCGCGACAAAGGCCTCGGCATTGAAGTCCTGCAGATCCTCGACGCCCTCTCCCACACCGATTAGGCGAATGGGAATCTTCAGCTCTTCGGCAATAGCCACGAGGATCCCACCACGGGCTGTTCCGTCGAGCTTCGTAAGCACAAGGCCACTGACTCCCACCGCCTCGTGAAACTGGCGGGCCTGTGCCAACGCATTCTGCCCGAGCGTAGCATCCAACACCAGCAGCACTTCATGAGGCGCCCCAGGCAACTCCTGACCGATCACTCGTCTCACTTTCCGCAACTCATCCATCAAGTTGGATTTCGTGTGCAGTCGTCCAGCAGTATCGATCAGCACCACATCGACCTTGCGCGCCTTTGCCGCGACAACTCCATCAAAAGCCACGGCTGCAGGATCAGCGCCATGTCGCTGACGCACGACTTCCACCCCGATACGATCGCCCCACACTTGCAGTTGTTCGATCGCAGCCGCCCGAAAGGTGTCGCCCGCAACCAATAGCGGCCTCCGCCCAGACTGCACCATCCGCTGTGCCATTTTGGCGATGGTGGTGGTTTTACCAACTCCATTCACGCCGACGACTAAGAAGACAAACGGGGTGGAGCCCTCGGCAATGAGACGATCGAGCGTAACGTCCGCAACCGGTTTCAAAATTCCGTAGAGTGCTCGGCTCAAGACCCCCTGAAGCCCCTCCGTCGTTTTCGCCTCAGCTCCACGCGTTTCCTCATTGATCTTTTGCATCAAGCGGTCGACGACTCGAGCTCCGAGATCAGCCGCCAACAGTGAGGCTTCCAGGTCTTCCAGTAATTCTTGGTCAGGAGTGCGCCCAAGGAAACGATCCAATGATTGCTGGACCGCATGCCGTGTCTTGCCAAGCCCGTCACTTAGTCGCTGAAACCAACCCATGGTCAGTCGTCCTTTATCCGTCGTCGCGTACGGGAGGTCACAATGTGAGGGATCGGAGCAATGCGACGCAGAACGGCCTGTTCCCGACGCGACATCCGCTCTGCTTCGCGCACGCTTCGTTCATGGTCATAGCCGCATAGATGAAGCACCCCGTGCACTAAGAGTATCGCCAGCTCCTGATCGATCGATCGGCCCGCCGACATGGCCTGGCGAATGGCCGTTGGCAGCGAGATCACGACATCGCCGAGTAGGCTTGTCGGACATGATAGCCCCTTAGGCACAACGGCCTCACGTGTAGGAAATGCCAGGACATCGGTCGTACGATCCCGCTTGCGATATTCGTAATTGAGCCGTTGCATACGACGATCCCCTATGAGTTCTAGACTTAGTTCGGATTGCCCTTCGCCGGCAGCCGACAGTACCCGTTGAGCCAATTCGACCAACCGCACCTGCCGTACGAGATGCCGTGTCAGGCTCACACGAAGATATATAGCCATCAACCCGAACTTTCTGCGTCATCTGAGGCCGACGGTCCAGTGGTAGGGGAGGTACGTGAGCGAGGATTATGGCGTTGGGAGGATGAACGCTGTTCTCGTGACTCTCGCAGATCAGCGGTCTGGTGACGGTCGTATGCCTTAATAATCTCCTGTACCAGCCGATGCCGTACGACATCCTTCTCATCAAAGTAGACAAAGGCTATTCCTTCGATGCCACGAAGGATGTCCTTGACTTGAATGAGTCCGGACACTCGGTCATTCGGCAGATCCACCTGCGTGATATCGCCGGTGACGACAACCTTCGATTGAAATCCGAGTCGCGTCAGAAACATCTTCATTTGTTCAGCGGTTGCGTTTTGTGCCTCATCCAATATTACGAATGAGTCGTTCAGCGTTCGCCCCCGCATGAAGGCTAGCGGCGCTATTTCAATATCGCCTCGCTCAATCAATCGATTTGCCCGCTCCATCTCCATCATGTCAAAGAGAGCGTCGTACAACGGCCGCAGATAGGGGTTCACCTTTTCATAGATATCACCGGGCAGAAAACCGAGTTTTTCTCCTGCTTCAACCGCAGGCCGGGCGAGGATGATCCGACTAACTTCCTTGTTCAGAAGCGCACTTACGGCCATAGCCATGGCGAGATAGGTCTTCCCGGTCCCGGCCGGTCCAATCGCGATCACGATATCGTGCTGCTCGATTGCTTCAATATAGGCTTTTTGAGTCGGAGACTTTGGACCGACGAACCGTTTTTTGGTGACGATCATCGCTGACTTATCGAGCAGCGCTCGCAGGGACGCCTCAGGTGTCCCGCGCAACGCAGTAAGGGCATGGGTGACATCTTCGGCTTGGAGGGTAATGCCTTCGTTTGTCAGGGAAGCAAGTTCGAGGAGGATGCGCTCGGCTTGGCGGACAGCCTCAGGCTGGCCATCGAGTGTCAGCTCTTCACCGCGCGCAGAGAGCCGTACACCCAATTCGTCTTCGATCAGCTTGAGATGACGGTCGTGATAACCGAACAGGACGGCAGTATTGGTGCCTTCTCGTAGTTTGAGTTTACGCACGCCCGGTCTTCATATCCTCTCGTACTCACTCTATCAAAATATACCTTGCACGAACAAGTGAATGAGTGACGTGCACGTAGAGGGGTATTGCGTCGCTATAAATAGCAGGCAGCGCTTACGGAGATTGTGGCGTCGTCGGCACGGATACATCAAACTCTTGCCATGCCCGTGCTCCCTTCCCATCGGCTGCGATGATCTTGACATGATGTGTTCCGCTGATGCCGACGCCAGGCCTCCAGATAACTTGGCCGGCGGCGCGATCGATCGTCATCCCACTCGGTGCACCCTCCAATTCAAACGACACCGGGTCCCCGTCGGGATCTTCCGCGCGAACGGCATATTCATATATTTCCGCGCTAGACATCATCATCGGGACGGAAAGAATTTTGGGAGGGTTATTGCCGACAACCAGCGGGGCTGCGCGGAGAGGTTTCCCGGCGCCGTCAGCGTCATAGGGTGTCGCTTCCACGGTCACAATGTCGCTCTGCGCAAGCTCCGATAGGACAACTGTATTTCCTGATCCCTCCGATACAACTTTGTCGTTGCGCAACCAGCGAAACTGAAATTGGATGTCATCCAGATCGGCATCAAATGCCTCTACCTTCGCTAGAAGGCGGCTGCCGGCCGGCGTGACCTCCTGTTCAATCGCGACGCTCCGAATGACGGGTGGAGCATTCGGAACCGTCACAGGTGACGCTTGGAGAGACCCACCTTCGACCTTAACATCGGAACGCGTCACGACCACGTGGACCCTATCACCCCGATGAAGGGTGGACGTATCGAACGAGGGCGCAGTTGCGCCTTGCACAGCAATCTTGTTCACGAACCATTGATACCGATAGGAGGACGCCTCTCCTTGGGCCCCATCTTTCTCGATCAAAACGGTCAGTGGTGTGGTTCGAACCATTGGGTTTGGAACGATCCCAACGCGGTTGATTCCGGCTAAAGACAGCTGATTAGAAGCTCGCTGACTGACAGACGTAGAGTTTCCGTCATCAGTCCGTGAACAACCGACGAAGACGGTCAACGCGACCAGGAGGATAAGCACCATGGGAGAGGTATCCAGCGAGGCAGGGTGGGGGAAACCCCTCCCTGCCTCATGCAATCCATTTTGTTCGGTTACATATTGATCCATGAAGCGAAATGCGCTCTTGGATCGATTGCCAAGTTCACATCCCTTCCATCCAACGCACCGGTGCTGGTATTGATGAACAGCTTGTATGGACTGGTTCCATCGGCACCTGAACCGACGTGTGGAACTGCTCCAAATGCCAAGCCATTCCCGAGGGATGTCGACCGATTCACATTGACGATCCCCCCGGCTCCGGCTGTCGATCCGACGATCGGCGATGTATGGGGGCCGCCCGTCCTGTAGAAGAGCGCATACAAGCTGCTGCTTCCGGTTGAGGCACAGATATCGTCCGTCGGCGTGAAGGTGGGGAAAAACACGATGCCCCCAAAGACTGTGGCAGCGCTCAATACCCGTTCGCCCACTCCAGGCCCTGTCGCCGGCAGAAGTTTGGTGACCCATCCCTCTTTCGTCCCGACCAGGGTAATGAGTTGTTCCATTGTGGTCGCACCAGTCACCCCGGTCACCTGGGTTGTTCCTGCCGTTTGTCCGCAGTTTCCAGAGCCCACGACACAAATCGTTGCGGTCGTCACGTCGACCAGATCGTTCTCTTGACATGCTGTGTCACTCGTCTGCACACATTTCCCATTGATGACTGAATCCTTTATCCCGACAAAATATTGTGTCGACTTATCGGTTTTGTCTCCAGCCCCGAAGTACCGCCCACTACCGACAAAGACCCAGGCCTGTGCGGCATCATCGACGCTGATACTCGGTGCGGCCATGACCGGGCCCATCTCAACCGGTGATGAAACCCCGATCGTGTCGAGCATCTCTGTCGGCACTTGGTTACCTCCCTGTGAGATTCCCCAGGATGCCGGTGCTGTCGCTCCACCGAAGGGAAGAGTCGCCCCCATCGTCAATCGATAGACCTTGCCCCTCCAGGGGAGGCCCCCATCGTTGATGGTACGCCCGAAATATACGACATCTGTACGATAATCGAGATTTCGATCGAATGCGGTCATATCTCCAAGAAATGAATTCCACGTCCCGGTTGGAAAACTGCTGACCAGACTGTTGGCACTCCCTGGCCCTGTCTTCATGTCGATCGCAAACGCTTTGGCGCTTTGCGTGGCACGGCCATCGTATCCGGTCGGTCCAGACCCGGCGAGCAGATACCACTTGGCATTAGTATTGTCAGCGTGAAAGTCGGTCAATGGGCTGACTCGCACGACTGTTGGCACGCTTGACGTCAATCCGAGACTGCTATCCGAGAACGACCACAGAAGCTTTGGCTGGACTTCCGGATTGGTAATGTCCAAGACGAAATAGGCACTATAGAAATACCGGTCGGTCCCGCTGACGGTTACGCCCATGGGCGCTCCGCCTCCTCCTGGCGTACAGGCCCCGCAGCTCCCTCCTAACCGGAACCCACCGATCAACACAGTGCCCCACCCATTTGGATGGTCCGCATCATTGGCGAAGATCCTGACATCCTTGACCACGGGTGGCATATCGACATAGTACACATGCTGGTAGTCCGACCGCGTTAACCACTGCAGATGAGGCAAGAGCTCGTAGGGGATGAACCCCCAGAGCTCTTCACCCAACAATGGGCCACTACTGTTATTCGTCGGCGTGCGAGTAAACCAACCGTGTTCGGTTACAGTCGTCGTGCTCGGGTCATCACCTGGATGGTAAAACCCCGCATTGAAAGCGTGGAGCATCCCGTCATTAGCACCCACATAAACTACCTGCCGGCGCGTTCGATATTGGATGAAAAAATTCGTGTAGCTTGGATCCCCCTCAATAATGTCATAGCGATCCCTTGGGGCGGCTACGATCGTGGGAGGAGCATTAATGACATCCCCGAGTTTCCATGTCTTGAGCGTGCTGGTGCCAACCGTGAGGCGCCGATCTCTCAAGCTTGTCTGCTCAGTACAAGTCGCTGGCTCGCATCCTCGGACAAAATTGATGATGGCATCGGCTGTATAGGGAGCGGCTCCGGCCCGAAGATAGGGACTCAGCGTCGCGGAGTTGGCCGTAGTAAAGTCGACCTGCTCCGCAGCATCAACGACCTTGTCGTTGTCTAAATCGACCCATGTCAGAATTGTTCTCGTACCCGCATCCTTCAACGCCAGCTGTTTCCCCGCCTCCCAAATTGGCTTCATATCACTGAGCAGCTTGCCGCACTCGTAGCAATCCGTCTGGGTGATGACCCCATCTGAGTTCGTATCGTCCGCGATCCCATTGCCATCAGTGTCTCTATATTTATCAACATACACAATATTGGTTGCTGGATCGAGGCGCGTCTTTATGATGAGATCGACCTTGTAGTCCTGTTTCCCATCTCCGTTTGTATCCTCACGCATATTTCCGAACGTATCCACCCAGAGACTCTGGGTGTACCCGGTCCATGTCACATCCTTATTCGTTGCGACCTCAAGTGTGCTTGGGTAAAAATAGGCTTGATAAAGCGCGCCCTCTCCGGTACTAGAGGTGGCCAAGACGGAGACCGCCGCACCGGACGAACTCTTCCTGACAATGCTGGAGAGTGTGGCCAGCATCTTGTCCTGGATGTCGTCGACATCGGACGACTCAAAATAGGCATCGGGGATTCCGTCCGCGCCGGTCGCCCCGGTGTAGTTGTTCTCCTTGTCCCATTCTCCGGTATCCGGAATTCCGTTTGCATTCGCATCATCAAATGCACCCAACCTGGCCGCTTGCGCCAATATTCCGCGTCCATTAATGTTCCCGAATGCAAAGAAGGTATAAACCGTGACGTTCTGCGTACCAGGCAAGCAGTGACCAGTCACACCAATGATCGCAATCGTCCCGTCGCCAGTCCCACTGCAGGGACGCATGTCGTTGGTGTGCGCCCAAAAGGCAACAGAATCCAGATACCCACTACCACTGCTGGCGTAATCGGTCTTATGTTCTCCTAACAAGTCAGTGAAGGGCGTCAATGAATGGGTATTGCACGTCCCATCCAACGGACGGGGCGGTGCAGCACCATCACTGTTAATACAGTCGACACCGTTGTAGGCATTATCCCGCAACCCGGTCGGAATGGTTTGATCCTGTGTGGGCTCTCCATCCGTGAAGATGAGAATGAAGGTCTTACAGCAATTGACGACTTGAGAGGTGCTCGCCCAGGCCGGCGTGTGATTGGCCCCAAAGAAGTAGGGATCACGACCGCAGGCGCTGGTGATGTAGCCCGACGGACAGGTCTCGCCGGATATCAATGCAGAAACTTCACTGCTGCCGATCGACCCGGCGCCTGTGCCTTGGAACGCGACGCCATTTGAACTCCCTCCAGAAAACGCAATGGGATACGTATAAGCCGTTGGATAATAGGCGGAGTTGATTTGAGCCACGTATCGAACCGCGTCATAAAGACTCTCCGCCAGTGGCGTCCAGGTCGTCGGATAGGCTTCATCCACTGAATCAATCATAGCCGCTGTGTTCGTGTTGAACGTTTCCACCGTAGTCCCAGAGAAATTGATCGATTGCCGGGAACCGATTCCGGTCAAGACTTGGATCCCATTATCGGAACTCGAACCGTTGAAAACGGCGAGGCCGAAGCGGGCCTTGTCTCCGATCTGCTGAATCACCCCTGTGGGTTCGCTATACATGGCGAAGGCAATCTCGTTCAGCTCAATTTCAGCAAAACCATCGCTATCCGGACAGCTCCCGCTACTATCGTCGTTGATGCACAGATCTCCATCGGCTTCGAATCTCACGTAAAGATTCGCTGGACTCCCCGGATGCGCTGCAAGGGGGATTCGACCGACATATGTTGTATTGCCCGTTCCGCCGGCATAGGGAATTGCCGGTGTGGTCTCATCGCCGGTACCAAGGTTTTGCACTTTAACAGTCGGCAATGAGGGGGTGCCGGACGGTTTACAGGTCCCATCTGCATTGCGAACCGGCGAAGCAGTCGGGTGCCAACAGTTGCCTCCTGTCATGGCCTTCTTGACGGCATCGAAGCGTCGGAATGTGGCCCAATTGATGAAATTGCCGTCCCATTCTGTTCCGGCGCAGGCGGTATTGAGCGCGGCTTTTCCACCACCGATCTCAAATCTGTTATCGGTGGAGTCCCAGACATAGCAGCGCAAGGGATCGGCGTAGCCGTTGTATCGAGTCGTCGCCACGAAGGTCGTGACGGTCGACGTCGTCCCGTCCGACAGTGTTCCGCAGCTCGCCGATTCGCAGGCTCGGTTCGCCATACTTCCCGAATTGTCCATCACGATCAGGATGTTCGGTGTGGCAATGTTTGAGACGAAGGGCGGCGATGCTGTATAGTCGGAGTTGACGCGCACAGGCACGACCGCGTGGACAACGTTCGGCACGAACCATCCTCCAATGACGACGCATGTCACGGCCGCAAACATCTTCATGGTCCATCGGTTCGTCATGTCGTCCTCCTACCGCTCAGCCGCACACCTTGTGCCAACGCTGTACGCGCAAGGTTGTGAGAATCCTGTTTCCAACTCACATCGCGCTCCTCGCCTCTACTGAGGTCTCATAACGACCATCATGTCGATCTCGCCGATCTTATTGAGATGAAACTTTGCCTCAGACCGCAGAAATACTTCCTCCAGGGAGATCTCATTCTCCTTGTGATCCATGATCTTCGCGTCTGACTGAACTCGATAATCGGTCCCGCTAATCCTGATCGATGACACATAAATGGCATCAACCGTTCCCATCTTGTCGGTTGCCAGCTTCATCGCGGGTAACATCTCGCCCCTCACAGACGGCGTGACGAGGGGTGATGCAATCCCCAGAATGAACGCTGCGATCGCGTAGCCTCTGAGCCGTCTTGCCCTGTTCATCAGCTCACCTCCTAGGACGCTCCAATTTGTTTCATGCAGGTTTCGCCGACGGTGCAGCTGTACACGGACGTGACTGTGCTCTTCGTTCCCGCCGCTGTGTTGGAAGCGATACAGGTGATGCGATAGACAATCTCTTTGAGCTCCCCCGCACCTTCTTTGCGGCGCTTGAACAAGCGATCAATATCCCCGTTGACTGTCACCCCTGGAATGCTCGTGATGGTCAGATTCGGCACAGAGTCGGCATTGTCCCCGTAGTTTTCTCCAATTGTGTTCGCAGCCGCAGGAGGGGGGAGTGGTTGACCAGAAATCTCGCTGTAGAGGGTGGCACTATTGGATGCTGGAATCGGTCCCTGGGGGGTTGCGGTGCTGAGAAACTGAGGCTGTATTTCTGAGTAATACAACGTTTGCTGAATAATGTTCACCGCGGTCCCCTCGCAAGATTCTGCGGCGGTCGCCATCGCTTCCTTTGTGCTGACGAATCCGGACATTCTGGTCTCCAGCCCAGTGACGGTAATCGCGGAAATCGCCAATACCACCATCAAGAGCATAACGATCATGACGGTCAGCAACGCGACCCCTCGCTCCCCCTCCCTATCTCGATTGGCGAGCCGCACTCCTACTTCCTTCCTGAATCCCATCGTGCATGTCCTCACATGTTCCTTGGCTGAATCACTCTGGTCACAACCCGACGTCTCAGCTTCGAGTAGGTCGAGGCATCATACCCGGCATCGGCTGATGGGTTGTGATCGCTCATGATAACCGGTCCGCTCGTATTGACCCCCGACGTATAGCGTTCACTAAATCCTTGGTCTGGCGTCATTTGCCTGCCGACCACACTAATCTGTACTTGCTTGATCGTCTCAGGCGACATCGGGGGCACATTCCATGCACTGTTGGTCACAAAGTCAGTAATCGCTGGCGGGCTCGTCGTATTGACCCCATCTATTTCATCGAGCACACCGTCCGGCGACAGGGGATTCGGCGCGGCAGTACTGCAGCCATCACAGCCGTACGAGAATTGGATGTCCTCGATTCCATCGACCAGAGGTACTCCGTTTCTGGTGAGGCATGCGGTGCTCCCCGTTCCGCATGTCGCCGTCGTGGTCCCAACTGCGTACGTCACACATTGGAGTAAATAGACCGGTGTCCCGGCAGGAAATTTCCCGTCGATGCTACTGGAGAGCGTGAGGGAGGTTGCGCTGACTGTAGCAACCGCCCTCACCACACTTCCACCGATGGAGACTACAGACCCGGCGGCTAACCCTTGACTGACCATATCCGTGATAACCGCCGCGGCAATAGGGAGGGCATTGAACGGGACCGGATCAATTGCTGTTCCTCCGACATTGGCTGAGAGAGCCCAGGGAGTAACGACATCCGTGAGGAGCGGCACGACCATCGAAATACTATCAGGACCGGTATCGGCACCCGTTGGATTTTGATCCCTTGGACGAAGACCGACGGGACGAGAGAAGGTCCCATTGGTCACACTGCATGTCCCGACAGTTGGCGCGCCTGGCACATTCCCCACATAGTTATAGCTGGCCAGCCGCATATCACGAGCCAGCATTTCCATCGCCACTCTGACATTCTGCTGAGTCTCAACCACCTGCTCGTTGGCCGTGGTGGCTTTCTGGCTCATGACCAGCATGGACAACGCTGCACCAATGACGCCAAGTCCCACGGCGGCGGCAATCATCAACTCGATCAACGTCATGCCGGCTTCACAATTTCGGTGGCACCTGGTGGCCTGTTCAGTTTTCATCTCTTCAATTTCCCCGCACCATCATTCTGGAGCGACCACTGTCCGAAAGGTCATAGTCTTGGACTGCATGGACGTCCCACTCCCGGCTGACGTGTTCCACGTGACTGTGATGACGACGTTGGTACGATTTAGACTCGGCACACCAAGAGTCGGGGCGGGGTCGCCTAGGATAGCCGTGACAGTTCCCCGCACACCGCTTACGTTGGAAGCTATTAGAGCGGCTCGCCACTGCTGACAATCCGCAAGCGCCTGTCGCTGCTGAGCCGTTGTTTGCGGACAGGGCGTGGTGGCGGTCGTATCGATGTTATGGTAGTCCAATACCCGTTGACGATTACTCTGTATGCGTTCAAGCATTTCGACGCCAAAGTTCGTCACCACCGTGTTGTCTTTTGACTGGGCGTTCCTTGCAAGGGATGCCCCTTGGAAGCCAGCAACTCCTAACAGGGTGATGGCTAGAATCGTTCCAGCCATCACGGATTCAATCAGCGTAAAGCCACCTTCATTTCTGATCGCTTGCTGATGATTCATAAAGACGGGATTCCCCTATCGTCACTCTATGGACAGGTTGCCATTGCACACCAGTCAACCTTGCCTGAGGGAGTCACAACAACCGAATAAGGACTGCCTTGTTGTGGGGTCAAGGTAATCAATGCGTTAGCCGTACCGCCACCAGCCCGTAGACCGAACATGTTGAACCCAATGGTTGCCGCTGTAATATTTGCGACGCCCTCGTTGAGGGTAAGCGGGGGGAATACGCCGCCGAACGTGACTGTGGCTCGCCCACTCGTCACCGCGGTCGTCACCGTGATACCAGTCCCTCTGCTCATTGCTGCTGCACGAGCCAGGTTCATATTTCCTGCTAACTCAGTGGCGGCTTGCTTCATTTGATACCTTGCCTTCCACTGCGTAAAAGACGGGATGGCAATCATGGTGGTGATGCCTACGATGGCACCAACAAGTGCCATCTCAATCAACGTAAACCCTTTGGCATCGCGCAACTGGCCACTCATCATCTTAAAATTACCCTTAAGAGACACCCTGTTACCTGTGAAGCCAAAGCAAGGCGCATGCCGGTCCAAATGCCTGCTGTATGGCATGTAACCTCTTGAATTGACAGTATTCTCTTTCTATTAAGCACACCTAGACTTGGTCACTTTTCGTGCTCAGGGACAACAATTTTCGGCCGAGACGTTGTACAGTTTTGCACATGCCGATTTGAGGACTTTGTGGAGTGGTGCCAGGAGCATGATGACTGTACCTGCTATGATCATGGAGGAAGGCCTACTCCTAATATGGTTCGATGGAACGATCCATGATGTCTAGAAACAATCGAAAGCTTCGGCGGTTTGCCATCCAACTTCCATGCACACTCGACGACCACACCTACAGATCGGAAGGAACGATTCTGAATCTCTCCGTACAGGGCTGTGCCGTGATGACAGCACTACCACCATCGGTCTCGTCCCATCTTGCGCTATGGATCGATTTACCGGACAGCACCACGCCCGTTGAAATTGAACTTGCTGGAGTTCGGTGGGTTTCTGAGCAGCGATGTGGATTCGAGTTTATCCGAATCTCGCCAGAGATGCTGAATCGGTTAGATTCATTTGTTTCCGTACTCGATCGCACTCCCTAGCTAAAGCTTGCAGAGTGCTGCTACTTAACTGCCACGGCCCGGACTTGTCGGTACGTCGTCAGTCCCTTGAGTACTTTCTGAATACCATCTTGCAGGAGGGTGACCATCCCATCCCGCATGGCGACCGCGAGAATTTCTGAGGTGCGCGCCCGGCTTTGAATGAGATTCTTGATCTCTTCTGAACCGACCAGGAGTTCATGTAGTGCCACCCTGCCCTTAAATCCTGTCTGGTTGCAGACTTCGCACCCTTTCCCGTGACAGAGCCTGAGATCCTCGGCGTACGAGATTCCCAGCTTTTCCCAATGTCTTGCCCCATACCCCTGCACAAGCTCGTCAAATTCCTGTTGTGTCGGATGGTACTCTTCTTTGCAGTGGGAACAGATCCGTTTACAGAGCCGCATGGCGAGAATGCCCAACATCGCATCAGCAAAGTTAAATGAATCACACCCCATATCAAGCAATCGCGTCACGGTTTCTACCGCACTATTGGTGTGCAGCGTGCTCATCACGAGATGTCCGGTGAGCGACGCTTCGATCGCAATGTCCGCGGTTTCCTTGTCGCGCATCTCGCCGATCATGATGACATCCGGGTCAGCCCGTAGGAATGCGCGCATCGCCGAAGCAAAGGTAAAGCCGATCTTTGGATGCACTTGTACCTGTCGCAACCCTTCCTGTGTCACTTCGATGGGATCTTCCGCCGTCCAAATTTTCCGTTCATCCGTATTGATATGTTTCAACACAGCGTGAAGCGTCGTGGTCTTCCCTGATCCAGTCGGCCCCACACACAGAAAAATTCCATAGGGATGCTCAGAAAGCTCCTTCACGGTCTGTAACACACCGGGAGGGAAATCCATCGCTTCCAACGGCATGGTTTCCTTGGCGGTCAAGAGCCGTAGCACGACATCTTCATTGTTTCCTGCCGTCGGCAACGTCGCCACCCGCAATTCAATTTCACGGTCCTTCGCCAGCTTGTAGCGGATCTTTCCATCTTGAGGCTTTCGCCGCTCCGCAATGTCCAAATTGGCCATAATTTTCAACCGTGAGACGATGGCTCGCCGATAGGCGGCCGGAATCCGCATATAGGTAAAGCAGGTCCCATCGACTCGGAACCGTACCGCGGTCTCTTTACGGTCTGAATAGGGTTCGATGTGGACGTCCGAGGCCGCTAAACGATACGCTTCGGCAATAATCTGGTTTGCCAGCCGTACGATGGCGGAGTCATTTTCATCGATCTCTCTCCGCTCCGCTTCAGCATTCCGCTCGCTCCCAGCTTCATCAACCAGTTCTCCAAGGATATCCGTAATTGAACCACCGGTTGCTTGACCTGTTGCCACAAGCAAGTATTGTTCAATGTCCCGCCGAAGCCCGACTGCGAATCGAATCGTTGTGCCTGGAAATGCACGGCGAATATCCAAGCCTTTTTCGAGATCATGTGGATCGTTGGTGACGATATCGAGCACTGTGCCCTGACGCTTCATGGGAATCCATGAATTTCTTCTGAGGTAATCGAAGCTGAGGTTTTTCAAGAGTTCCGGATCAAGAATGGTCCGTTCGTCGTACGGAACATAGGGGCATTGATAGAACTCACTCAATGCTGACCCAAGCGCTGGTTTTGGGACGCGATACTTATCGATGAGGACAGTCTCGAGATCGACTTCTCGAGAGAGAGATTCTTCCACTGCCGAATCCAATTCGGCCGGGCTGACAAGACCCCGATAGGCGATACAATCCAGGAGACTCCGTTCCATGGTCTTTTTTCGAGGGGCCTTGTTCATCGGAGGTCTCTTCAGCGTCGCAACGGAAAGGACTTCTCGTTTGTTCTGTGTTCCAGCTGCTTGTGCAATCATTGTAGCGATTCCTTATGTCTCGACAACTAGAATGTATTTTTGGATTTATACCAATCGGCGAAGTACGTGGTCGCAGTTCAATATTTGGCGACCCATGTCCCAGGAGCACGATGGACTACCGGCAGACCTCGGAACCACCCCTGTCCGATATCGTGGTCGTACCAGACCTCAAGGGTATCGCGTGCATCTGTTCCTGTAATTGTTCCTCCACTGACCACTGCCCCATGCACCTTTGCTTTTCCAGTCACCGTGATATTGCCCGCGGCATACACCACACCGTTGAGCTGAATCCCTGAGAGCTGAACGGGCGTCCGTGCCAGGGTACCATTGAGATCGCTTCTCGGTGGGCTAAGTGCCTGGATGGTGGCCCCAGATCCAGAGGGATTGAGGTGGATATGGCCCTGCATGACAACCGTCGCTTCGAGATAGGAGGCCTGCAACCGGAGAACTCCGAGGTTGTCCAAGCGTGGCGGCAGTTGGTCCAGCGTATCGATAAAGAGCAACCCTTGTTGATCACCCGGTACCTGAGACTTCAACACCTCATCTGGAGAAACTCCTCGACCCGGTTCTACCACACCTTGCGGATATAACAACCCCTCTCGGTCAATCGCGAAGTAGCGCCCGAAGCGCTTCGCCATGTGCTTCAGTTCTTCGTAGGTCCATTGGTCCAGCCGCACCCCCGGGATCGGCGATTGGCTTTCGTGAATATTCGAAAGAAGCCCCGCTGCCTGCTCTGAATCCGGTTGAGTCACCAGGACCTGTCCCCCAACCCACGCTTCCATCCAGCGATCTTCTCGCTGCGCCGTCTCGTCATAAGTCTGCCCCGTTACCATGGCCGTCACGCTCTTGGTCGGGATATCGTTCTCATGGCTGAGGACAAGAGTTTCCCCTACTCGCAAATCTCCCCAATGCACTCTGACCGGTGATTCATGTCCTTGACGGAATTCCCCCAGATGCCGTGTCACTTGCACTGCAGCCTTCAGCGGGCGAAGATTCAAGGCACCCAGCTGTAGCAAGACGGACTGCCTGACCGATGGAGTTGTACCTGTGGCAATCGTGGCATCAACAGTACACAACAGGCCAGGATTCGATGGTGCATAGACCTTGACCGCTTCAACATGTCCTAAATGGCGCATCGCGCGGAAAACGCCGACTTCCGGATCGTTTAAGAGCCGTTCGTCCGCAGGATTCTCTGCAAGGAGGGCGACATCTGGCTGTTCACTTGTACCGGTAAACTGCGAACGCCCATTAAGATCAAAGAAAGACGGTCCTCCTTCACCGTCATAATGCCGCTTTTCCCGAAGAAGCTTGAGCTGTGGATGATCAGCGGTCGACTGTGGGTCATGAAACCATGCCAGGATCAGTTCACCCGCCGCATCGGCAAGCTGTTGAGCGACGACCCCTTGATTTCCAGCACGAGCACTGACGACCTCCTGCCCGGACAGATTGAAGAGGGTTGATGCTAAGAGCGATACCAGCAGAACGATGACCATCGCGCCGAGGAGTGCAATCCCTTGTTGATTTCCAGTGAGAGCTCGTTGAAGCATGGCGTTCTTCCTTGTTTATGATTGAATAGAGACATCCCGCAGCATCCGGCCTCGGAATTGATCAGAATCAATTTCTAATTCGATCCGTTTCACGCGGGAGATCGCGTTCGTTCTTTTCCCCATCTCGTCCCAATACGACAGCTGGACATCCATGAGACGCCCGATCATCACACTCGCCCCTCCATCGACCATGCGCATAAGTTGCGTGACTCCGTCCTCATCCCGTTTGGCGTAGTAAATGACCCGATTACGAACTTCCACACTCGCCCCCGCAGGGAACATTGCTCCAAGCGGCTCGAGCAATGTCAATTGGTTCCGTTGCCCTGCCCGTGCGAGCCGATGTGACTCGCAATTCGATAGACCACAAATCATGATGGTCTTTCCGACGCCCCATCCACTACCATCCTGCACGGCAATCACGGACTGCCCTGGGAGAAGAGCGCCGGTCGTATTGGTCCGAAGTGCGCCGAGATTCGCATGGAACAGAATCCGATCTGAGTCGGCGATCTCGATCGATTCGGGAGTTGCGAGCCGAACCTCCTGCTCGAAGACTTCCAGGCCTAGTCGCATATCTTGCTGTTGTCTGATTGCCGCGAACTGATTGTCTGCATGGGTTTTGGCCACAGTGAAGATGTCTAAGGTGGCCGCCATTACTGCGACCCCGATCGCCAAACTGAGTATCACCTCAATCATGGTGAACCCAGACTGGGCAAGTGCCATCTCAGGAGCAGACTGCCGTTGTATCGGATTAAGGATGGGCCTACCGTGACTCATCGGTACCCCACATAACTGGGATTCGCCCGCATTGTCGCCATCTGGACCTCCCGTTTCTCCTTGTTCCGCCCGAGATACGATGCCACCGCCTGAATCCTGACCATACTGGTTTCACCCAATGGTCCGGGGCGATCCGTCTCGACCGTCCAGACCACAGTTATTCCATCCCGCTCGTACATGGCGGTATAGATGCCATCGCCTGGGGCAATGTCGAAGCCGGTGCCATCATCGATCATGTGGGTTTCGGGAATACCATCTCGATCAAGATCATCTTCCAGCAGTAACTGCCACCGAACAGAACGCTTCGCTTCCAGCCTCCCATGAACCAACTCTAGCGCCTGGCTGTTCATCACACTCTGCCGAGCGTATCTGGAAGAGATCTCCACCGCGCCCAGTGTCCCCATTAGGGCGATACCAGAGATCATCATCGCCACCATGACCTCCACCAAACTGATGCCGGTACTATTCATTATCTGTCTCATAGAATGGATACTCGACCTGTGATACTCACGGTAAGCTTCTGACTCGAACCCGCTTGGCCATGGAGATGGATCGTCGTGGCCGTTGCAGACCGTCCACTCGGGTGAAACAGGATCTCCGACCCTGCACTCGGCTCTTCGATCACAAGTTGCTTGTCGCTGTAACGATAGACGTGATGCGTGAGCCCAGTGTTGACAAACTGTGTGACTAGTTCTCGCTGGTCTAGGTCGATGAGCACCCGCACACGGTCGTGGTTCGTAAGGGCCAGTTGCTTGGCAAGACGGAGTTCCGATGCGATCTCTTCGGCTGCACAGCGAACCTGGGTCCGGGAGTTGAGATGCATGAAGTTTGGTAGCGCCATACCCGCCACGATAGCGACAATGCCGACCACGACCAGGAGTTCTGTGACCGTCTTTCCTTCTTCCGTCATGTCTTCCTCTCCAGTTCTTTCTCCACTCGATTGACGTAGCGGTATCTCAAGAGTCGTGCCGCTCCGAATTCGATCCCCCATGGGCTGTGCCGTTGACTAAGTCCGCATGAATGGGAGTGATGCAACCTACTGAAAAAATGAGGACAACTTGCGGTTTCAGAGTGTGAGACTGTGGAGAATTACGTGTGCGGAGGAGTCGCCGGAAGAATGCGAATTACCTAACCGAAGAGATACAGTGCTCGACAGAAAAGATACAGTCGAATCGCTTGGAATCGGCCAGCAGAGCCATTATCCTGCCAATAGGCTCTGGTACCAATCAAGGAGTGACTGCCCAAAGAAGAGGGAAACCAGCGCGCCACAAACAAGAAACGGTCCAAAGGGGATATAGTCTTCCCGTCTAATTATCTTTGAAGCGATGAGGGTCACCCCGACGACCGATCCAAGAAATGACCCCAGCATGATGGTCATGACGGCAGGCTTCCACCCCATAAACGCTCCGATCATAGCGAGCAGCTTAATATCTCCCCCACCCATTCCCTCTTTACCAAAAAGATATGGGCTGGCCCAAGCAAGCAACCAGAGAATCCCCCCACCAACGAACAACCCGATGATGCCGTTGACAAGGCCCAGCGGCAGGATCGTACCTGCACTGATCAGGCCGAGTACAATTCCTGGGAATGTAATGGCATTTGGGATGATTTTATGACTCAGATCGGTTCCCGCGACTACGAGGAGCGAGGAATAGAGCCCCCAATAGACCACCGTGGTCCAGGTGAGTCCAAAAAACCATAGAATACCCACATAACCGAGCCCGTTTAGTATTTCTACCGCTGGGTATTGCAACGGAATGCGTACTGCGCACTGTCGGCACCGTCCGGCCAATGCCACATAACTCAGGATCGGGATATTGTCGTACCACGCAATGGCATGAGAGCAGGTGGGACAATGCGACCCGGGCCAGGCTACTGATTGGTGTCGCGGCAATCGATAAATGCAGACATTGAGAAAACTTCCAACGATAGCCCCAAAGAAACCACTAAATAGCAGCAGCAAAACGTTGTGACTGTCATGCATAATTGCTCAGAGTGCTTTCCCTACCTAGCATCCCCACTAGGGCCGAATTGCCTTTCTTTACTTTTTTCTGGCAACGTCCCATAATTGCCGCATTGCAAAACGACTGCAATCGAGTATACCTGAAACTGCGTACGATAAAAGGAGAACTCAACATCATGGCGAAGATAGCTGCAAAGACTCGTCCTCGGAAATCCCTTGCTGATCTTCAACCTCCGCCCCGTCCCCGCCGACCGGAATCCCTGACCTCACGAGAGCAGGAAATTCTTGAGTTGATTTGGGCTGGGTTCAAGAATAAAGAAATCGGTCAGCGCTTGAAGATCAGCGTCAAGACCGTAGAAGCCCACCGTGCCAATATGATGAAGAAGTTGCGCGTGTCGAATACGGCTCAACTGCTAAAGACCGCTATCCAGGGAGGGTCGCTCCGAGTCCGTTGAACTGCCTGCCGCGTGGTTGGCCTGCTCCCGTTGTCGCAGGACCTCGTACAAGACGATTGCCGCAGAAGCTGACACATTGAGGGATTGGACTTGGCCCCGGAGCGGGATACGAACACACTCGTCACAGTGCTGGACCACGCCTGATCGAATTCCAGTCCCCTCGGCCCCGAGAACGAATCCGACTGGTCCTCGATAGTCAATGTCGGTATATATTTTCTGAGCCGAGGGCGTCACGCCGTAGATCCATACCCCGGCTGCTTTGAGGGAATCCATCAGCCTGCTCAGGTTTGTCACACGCGCGACTGGGATATGGTCAATAGCGCCAGCCGAGGCTTTCGCAACCACGGAAGTCAGTCCCGCCGCCCTTCGCTCCGGGATAAAGACACCATGCACACCAGCCCCCTCCGCCGTCCGAAGAATAGCCCCCAGATTGTGCGGGTCTTCGACCCCATCGAGGATCACCAATAAGGGAGGCTCCTGTCGTTGGGCTGCACGATCCAGAATTTCCTCTTGAGTCCCATAGGCTTTTGCCGCAGTAAAGGCGACGATGCCTTGGTGCTTGCCATTGGGAACTAGCCGGTCGAGGGAAGCGAGGGGCTGAATATGAACGGGGATCCGGCGAGATCGGGCTAAGTGGACAAGATCAGTGAACTGTTTGTCGACACGGAGAACCAGGATTCGCTGAAGCTGTCTGTTACCAGCCTTCAGCGCTTCACGTACCGCATGGAGCCCATACAGAAGCTCTTCAGGATTAGCGCTTCCAGCGGCTGGTGCCATCGGGCTTGTCCTCGATGATAATTCCTAGAGATCTGAGTTCTTCTCTGATTCCATCGGCCTGTTTAAAGTTTTTTCGTTTCTTGGCTTCGATGCGCTCGGCTAATTTCGTCTCGATCTGAGCATCCGTCATTGCAGGTTTTATCAGTACAGTTGGTGCGAAGGTTGTAATAGTAAGGTGAGCGGTGCCTGGTATCGCGGTGATGCTGAATTCCCACCGATCCAACTGAAATAGTCCAAGCGTCGCCCCAAGTTTCCGGAACTCTTCTCCGGCTATCTTGCGTCCGGCCGTCGAGAGCCCCTTAACAAGGAGCTTATTGATATCGCTTTTAAACCCATGAAACGAGGCGATTGCACCAGAGGTGTTCAGATCATCATCCATTGCTATTTGAAAGGCAATCCGGCACCGATCAATCACCTCCCTAAGTTCTTCGTCAGCTACAGAAATTTCCTCCGGTTCATCCAATCGGTTTAGCAGAAGATCGTAGATTCCATTCAGTGCGTTCTTCGCCTCGTTCACTGCTTGGTCTGAGAAATCAAGTGGCCCATGGTAATGGGTCGACAGCAGAAAGTACCGCAGGGTCTCGCCCATGACTTCTGCCGACCACTTTGACTTCTCAAAGATTTCACGGATCGTGAAGAAGTTCCCCAGCGATTTGGACATCTTCTCTTTGTTGATCTGGACGAACCCGTTGTGCACCCAATAGCGTGCAAACTCTCTTCCCGTTGCGCCACATGATTGAGCAATTTCATTCTCATGGTGTGGAAAAATAAGATCCATCCCACCACCATGAATATCGAACGTTTCCCCCAGATGACGGATCGACATGGCGGAACATTCGATGTGCCACCCCGGACGACCGGGCCCCCAGGGACTCTCCCAGGACGGCTCACCTGGCTTACTACTCTTCCACAGGGCAAAATCCATCGGATGACGTTTCCGCTCATCCACGTCCACCCGCGCACCGGCTTGTAAGTCCTCAAGTCGTCGTTTTGACAGTCGTCCGTATTCTGGATATTTCACGACTTCAAAATACACATCTCCGTCCACGATATACGCCAACCCTTTGGCGACTAATCGCTCAGTCAGCTGGATGATGTCGGCAATATGTTCCGTAGCTTTTGGCTCTTCCGTCGCAACTCTGATTCCCAATTTACCCATGTCTTCGTGATACGCCTGAATGTATTTGGTCGTAACGGCGTCACAGGAAACACCCTGTTCTTGTGCTCTCTTAATGATCTTGTCGTCGACATCCGTGAAATTCTTCACGAAAGTCACGGCGTAGCCACAAGACTCCAGGTAACGACGGAGCACGTCAAAGACCAAGGCGCTGCGCGCATGGCCGATGTGACAATAGTCATAGACCGTCACACCACAGACGTACATGCGGACCTTCTTCGGTTCTATCGGCTGGAATACTTCTTGTCGCCCGGTCAGGGTATTGAAGAGTGTAAGCATGAGGGTTATGCCCCAGGACTTGTTCGTCGTCTCGGCCAGTGCGACCAGAGGAAGTAGCCGATCGCGACGGCGAGGACGAGCCCAATGACGATGTCAAATTGATGAAAGTAGTCTCGCAGATGTTCCCACTGTTCGCCCATCCGAAGCCCGATGTATGCCAAGAGATAGCACCACGGCAAGGCTCCGACAAAGGTGAAGACGACGAAGCGCGGGAAATTCATCCTCGCGATGCCGGCCGGGAGGGAAATGAAGGTGCGCACCACGGGAAGCATTCTTCCGAAAAACACGGCCGCCTCTCCATATTTGGCAAACCACCGATCGGCGACATCGAGATCATGGTGAGAGACCAAGAAATAGGGGCCAAAGCGTTCCGCGAACGGTCGCCCTCCCCACACTCCCACATAGTAAGCGACTATCGAGCCAAGCACATTGCCGACTGCACCAGCCAGGGTTACACCCCATATCGTAAACTCCCCGGTCATAACGAGGTACCCGGAGAAAGGCATGATGATTTCGCTCGGGAGAGGAATGCAGGCACTCTCAACCGCCATCGTAAAGAGAATCCCTCCATACCCAAACCTCGAAATGCAGGCGATGATGAATCGGCTCAGTTCACCAATAATCGACTCAATCAAGCTTCCGATCATTTCCCCACCGCCTTAGCCGAACGGCGGAAGGACGCTTGGACAGACCCTTTGCCGGCACTTCGCGCAATAACGGGTTCCCATGCTCTGAAGTGATCCACCACTGCATGGTTGGTAGTATCCAAGAGGATTGGTGTAATGGACACGTATCCGTCTTCAAGCGCCTCGTGATCCGCATCCTTACTACGACTCCACGAGACCCGCTTCCCGGCAATCCAATAGTAGGCTCGACCATGAGGATCGACTTTTTCGATGATTGGATTGTGGAACCGTCGTCGGCTCAGACAGGTAATCCGTACTCCTCGAATCTTGGACTGAGCCCGATCCGGGATGTTGACGTTCAAGAGGGTTTCGTCGGGAAGACCTTGGGCCAGCACAAGTCTGGCAACTCGAGTGGCATAGGTTGCGCCGATATTGAAGCGAAATGCCCCCTGCCCTTCCTGCGAAACGGCAAGAGAAGGTACACCAAGAATGGTGCCTTCCATCGCCGCTGATACCGTCCCCGAGTACATGACATCGTCGCCAAGGTTGACACCTTTGTTGATGCCAGATACGACGATGGCCGGAGGTTTGGGCATGACCTTGAGCAGGGCCAGATTCACACAGTCGACCGGCGTCCCGTTGACCGTATAGGTCCGCGGCGCCACGCGATGAACACGTAATGGCTTATGTAGGGTTACGGCGTGAGCGACGGCTGTGCGCTCCCGATCCGGAGCCACAACCCACACCTCCCCAATGGCCGCCAAGGCTTGTGCCAAGGCTGTAAGCCCAGGGGACTGGATGCCGTCGTCGTTGGTCACTAGGATACGCATGGAAGGACTACAATAAAAAAGCTGCCCGAGGCAGCTTCGACGGAACTACGAGATCCGTTTTCTTCCCTCATCTCTTCAAGACTCTGCAAACTGGTCGGGGCGGCGGGATTTGAACCCACGACCACTCGCACCCCAAGCGAGTGCGCTACCGGGCTGCGCTACGCCCCGACATGTTCTCGACTCTTGAGCCGGTCATTGTCGCAGATTCTCTCGTGATTGTCTCCGGTGAAATGCACCGTCTCTTTTGGTTTATGATGAATGCGAATCGATGATCTTCAGAATGACTTGGAGGTCGCCTCTCAGCTTTTTGGCGATCTCCCTCGGCCTCAGACGGCGGGTAGCAGCCCTCCCACGACGGACCCAATATCGCTTCACGCCCTCAAGCGTATGCCCTTCTTCATACAGCATGCGCTTGATGTGCAAGACGGTTTCGATATCGCGTTGAACGTACAGCCGTTGATTACCTCGACTCTTCTTAGGTTTTAAAAATGTAAATTGAGATTCCCAGAAACGGAGTACGTACGAGGGAAGCCTTGTCAGCCGACTCACCTCGCCGATCTTGTAGAAAACCTTGCTGCCCAGCCTGGGCTCAGTTCCCATGACCGGCCTCACGGTTCGGTCGACAATGTGGGTGAAGTCGCCTTACGAATTGACGTACTTCTTGAATACCTGGCTCGGACGAAATGTAACGACTCGCCGGGGGGTAATCCCAATCTCTTCTCCGGTCCGTGGGTTGCGCCCCTTCCGGGCGCCTTTGCTCCGCACGACAAAATTGCCAAACCCTGCGATTTTAACCGATTCTCCCTTCTGCAGTACCGACTTGAGGAGATTCAGCACGAACTCGACGATATCAGCCGCTTCATTTTTTGAAATCCCAACCTGCTTAAAAATTTCCTCAGCGATATCCGCCTTTCTCATGCCATCCCCCCCTACATGACGACGACCCACCGCATTCCCTGTCAGAACCATCCACCCAGTGCGGTAAGTTTGTCTTAAGTTACGTGAGGTTATGACACCTGTCAAGAATAAATTTGGAGAATGCTTACGAAAATACTCTAGTTTTTTGACAGCAGTTTATATTCGATACTATCGACGAGAGCCTGCCACGTCGCTTCAATGATATTTTCAGAGACCCCCACCGTTCCCCATTTGTCTTTGTGATCGCCCGACTCGATTAAGACACGCACTTTTGATTCGGTCCCACGATTCGCCGCCAACACCCGGACCTTGTAGTCGAGCAGTTTCACCTCTCGAAGCTGCGGATAGAACTTCTCCAGGGCTTTGCGCAATGCATGATCCAACGCATTGACCGGCCCCGCCCCGACCGCCGCCGTGTGCTCGACCACCTCCCCAACCTTGACCATCACCGTCGCCTCCGAGAGCAGGGAACCATCCTCCTGCTTCTTCTCGACGATCACACGAAAGCCAAGCAATCGAAATGACGACTTGTGACTCCCCATCGCCTTTCGCATCAACAACTCAAATGAGCCCTCGGCCCCTTCGAATTGATAGCCCTGACTTTCTCGTTCCTTCAGGGTATGGACCAGCTCATCAACTTTGGCGTGGTTCTTCGAAAGCCTGATTCCATAGGCTTCGATTTTGTCGAGCAGACCGCTGCGTCCTCCGTAGTCGGAGATCAACATCCGCTGCCGATTGCCGACACGAGCCGGATCGATATGTTCATAGGTCGCCGAGTTCTTCAACACTGCGTGAATGTGCACCCCGCCTTTATGGGCGAACGCGGAATCTCCGACGTAGGGCTGATGCTTATTGGGCATCAGATTGGCGATCTCCGTGACAAATCCGGATACATCCTTGAGATGGCTCAGGGTATTGCTCAGGGCCTGGCGTTTCATTTTCAGCTCGAGATTCGGAATAATGGAGCAGAGGTTGGCGTTTCCACAGCGTTCTCCAATGCCATTGATCGTCCCCTGTACCTGCTGAATGCCCATCTCGATCGCCACAAGGGAATTCGCCACGGCCATTTCACAGTCGTTATGTGCGTGGATACCGAGCGGCACCCCGCATTCCCGCTGCACGACCCCGCAGATCTCACGGATTTCCCAAGGCATCGTGCCCCCGTTGGTGTCACAAAGAATCACTCGCTCCGCACCGGCTTGCACCGCTTGCCTGATCGTATTCAACGCATAGTCCGGATTGGTCTTATAGCCATCGAAGAAATGCTCCGCATCGTAGAAGACACGGCGTCCTTTTCCTCGGAGATAGCCGATGGAGTCACCGATCAACTCAAGGTTTTTGTGCAGGGAGATACCGAGCGCGTCGGTCACATGGAGCGACCAGGTCTTCCCAAAGAGCGTGATAATCTTTGTGTCTGCACCGAGTAACGCCTGTAGATTCGGATCCTTGCGAACCGTATTGCTGGCTTTCCTGGTCGACCCGAACGCGATGACGTCCGCACGTTTCAGCGGAATCGTCTTGATCATCCGAAAGAATTCAATATCTTTTGGATTCGCGCCGGGCCATCCACCTTCAATAAAATGCACGCCCAGGCTATCCAACTTCTGTGCAATCAACACCTTGTCTGCAGCGGAGAAACTGACATCCTCCGCCTGCGCGCCATCACGCAACGTGGTGTCATAGATTTCTAATTTCGCCGTCTGCTCGACAGACGGACTTTTAACAGCAACCGGAGCCTGTTCACGGACAACGCGGGAAGTACGTGATCGTTTGGTATAGCTAGCCATGGGGGGAAAGGGTATCAGGAGAGGGGCTCCCCTGTCGAGACGTCAGGCCTGAGCGACTTGCACCATCACTCGGTCAATTTCTGAATGAGTTGATCAGAACTTACGACGCGCATCTGACAACCGTTATGACTCTGAACATCACCTGGTGGCTGCCTATTATGCGTTGCGTTTGCAATCCCCTCCGGCCCGTTTACTATCACAACCAGAATCGCGAGATTCGAATCCATCCAGTTCTAATAGCACTGATCGATGACTCTCCCAGTTTCTGAGGTGCATAGACTTCCCTCAGGCTCAGGAACAAATCATGTAGCAGTCCAGGAATTCCTCGAAAGGAACACTGTTGATTTCATTAGCTGACAACAGGAAGCAGGTTTATCGTGAGGCAGCTGCGTCCGACGAAAGCCGATCCAAGTGGTGATGGTCGTGTGCTGGTCTTATTCCGACTGGTATCAGGACCGCACTTGGTCAAGACCGAATGCTGAATGGAGGGAGCGCATGGCCAGTTCGAGGTACTTCTCATCGATCACGCAAGAGATTTTGATCTCCGACGTACTGATCATCATGATGTTGACCCCCTCGTGCGACAGCACGTTGAACATCTTGGCTGCCACGCCGGAATGCGACCGCATGCCTACGCCGATAAGCGAAACCTTCGCAATGGCTTCGGTGACGGAGACCGATTTGGCCTCGATATCCTTCGCCACGCCTTGGATGAGGGGCACGGCTTTTTTGAGGTCCGCCCGGGGGACGGTAAAGGAGAGGTCCGTCAAGGCTGCTTGGCTGATGTTCTGAATGATCATATCGACATTGATGTTGGCATCGGCCACAGGCCCGAAGATCCGAGCGGCAATGCCCGGCTTATCCGGGACACCGATAATCGTGATCTTTGCCTGGTTCCGGTCACCCGTGACTCCGGCAACCGCCGCCGCTTCCATATCCGTATCTTCCTTCGTCACGAGCGTTCCCTTTCCTTCTTTGAAGCTGGAATTCACTTCGACCGGCACGTTGAACTTCGCCGCGAATTCCACCGATCGAGTCTGCAGCACTTTGGCGCCAAGACTCGCCATTTCGAGCATCTCTTCATAGGAAATCTTGTCGATGCGCTTCGCCGCCGGGACAATATTGGGATCGGCGGTGTAGACCCCGTCGACATCGGTAAAGATAATGCAGCGATCGGCTTTGAGTGCTGCCGCCACCGCAACTGCGGAAAGATCGGACCCACCTCGCCCCAGCGTCGTCACATCCGACCGTTCGTTGATGCCTTGAAACCCCGCCACAACCGGCACCACCCCTTGATCCAGGGCCTCGCGGAGCCGTCCGGACGTCACGCGTGCGATACGCGCCTTCGTATGGGCGCTGTCAGTCATGATGCCTACCTGCCGGCCTGTAAACGAGCGCGCATCAACACCTCTCCCACGTAACTCCATCGCCAACAGGGCGATGGTGACGCGCTCGCCGGTGGAGAGCAGCATGTCCATCTCCCGATCATCCGGAGTCGCGGTCACTTCGTGGGCGAGTTTAATGAGGCGATCTGTTTCACCGCTCATCGCGGAGAGCACGACGACAACTTGATGGCCGTCTCGAAGTGTTTTTTCGACACGATCGGCCACCCGTTGGATACGCTCGATTGTCCCGACCGACGTGCCGCCGTATTTCTGGACGATCAGTGCCACGATGGTCAGCTTTTAGAGAAGAACTTATTCACGAACTTTGTGGCATCGCGAGCAGGCATATCGGCGGCCTGAGCATCTATCTCAGTGAATCGACGGCCGGCTGATCCGGCAACTTGCTGGCCTCCCTCGCCGAACGCATAAAAGGGTTGGCCGTTGACCCCTCGTCCGTGCTCGCACACGACCAGGAACCGAAAGGGCCCTTGTTTGGCCAGGCCCTCAACAAGCGGACCAACCAAATGACGGTCGAACTCTTCGATGCCACGCACCTTTGCTTTGATATCAGTGCCGTGCATGATCTCGTCCGTCAATCGAGCGTGAACATACACAAAATCTTTCTTGGCAAATTCTGCGAGCGCCACAGTAGCCCTGGTGCGCAGATCGCCGTCGGCCAGTCGTTCCGGATCGACTGCCTCAAGGCCGGCACAGATCCCGACGCCGCGGTAGACATCGCTGGTCGCCACGACGGCCCCGGCAATGTCGTACTTTTCGGTGAGGCTCGGCCACATGACGGCTCGTCCCTCACCCCACAGCCACACACAATTTGCCGCTTTCTTTCCCTCGGCAATCCGCTCATCGTTGACCGGATGATCGCGCATGATCACATGCGCCGCATCCATGAGCTTGCGGAGAATGTCTGCACCGTCGCCCGTGGGCAGAGCATCGACAATGGATTGACCAAGGAAGGACTGCGGATCGTGACAGAGCGCTCGCGACTTGCCATTGACCCAGACCATGAGATGGCGATGACCGGCGCCCGGATAGAACTGAATGGTTTCGGAACCGAGTTGCTCGTTGATCGCCTCGAGCAATTCGCGGGCCTCTTCAGTTTCGATTAAGCCGGCTGTCGCATCGTCCATGATCACATTCGGCCCTAATTTCTTAATCTCTGCGCCCTTTCCACCATCGGCTCGCAGCGTGACCATCGTGCAGCGATAGACCACGTCATGTTCCGTCACCGAGACACCCAGGCTTGCCGCTTCCAGCGGCCCGGGACCTTGATAGTATTTCTTCGGGTCATAGCCGAGAATGGCCGCCCCGAGCAATCCACCTCCATGCCGAATCCCCTCGCTTGGAATGATCAGCTGACCGAGCTCTCCCGTTTGAGTGAGCTGATCGAGATGAGGAGTGGCGGCCGCCTGCAGTGGTGTTCGCCCATTGAGTTCTGCT